>JBGPHT010000021.1:0-72814 GCA_041484525.1 Bryobacteraceae bacterium
ACTGGATCGGCGATGATTTTGAACCCCAAGCCTTTTCGGTTGACCAGGTCAATCGGGTGCTCACACCAATACGCCGCCAGAGCAAAGCTCCCAAGAGTTAATCCCGTCGTCACGACTACGCAGGCTTGCCGAAAGGACACGGAACAGTTACTTGAACGGTGGGAGCGCCAAATGGCTTGCCAAGGCGCACCTGCGGCCTCGACCTTAGGTGACAAACCTGAACAGGTTTGTCGACAGTTCGTCCCGCAGATTCGCAGTTGCTTAGAGTGGCACGCCATGACGTGGCATCCAATGGAAGCTGATTTTGAACGACTAGGCTTTCGATGGGCTGAGTTTCTCCAATCCACACAGCCGGAGGTTGGAGCGAATGCCGAATTGAGAAGAGTACGCAAAGCCGTCGTCGGCGACCTTGGAACAGTTTTGCAATCGCGCAGTTGCCTATTGCGCCAGAAGCAACTCCTTAACCAATTACGTGATTGGCAGGGGTTCCTGGGCGCGCCCACCGAGACGGACGCCTCTGTCACACGAAAACTTCGACAGGCACTTCGCGACGTGGCCCCTAATGATTACCAAATTGCCTACGATGAATTAATCCGCCTCAAGCAACTGGAGCCAGAAGCCGTTCGCCGCAACGAGTTGTTGAAGCGGTTGGGCCAGTCGGCTCCAAGCTGGGCATCTGCTGTGCAGAATCGTCTTGGACAGCACGGAAATTCTGAGACACCGGGCGACGCGATTCTTGGTTGGGAATGGCGCCAATTTCACGATGAGTTGGAAAGACGAGCGAGTGTCTCATTCGAGGAGTTGCAACAACGCATTGAGGACATTTCCGAACAGCTTCTCGATGTGACGGCGCAGCTTATAGACAAACAGACGTGGATGAACCAGATTCGTCACATCACACGAATCCCGAACAGCAACAGGCGCTCGGCGCATATGTGACCTTGCGCAATAAATTGACCAAAACTGGCAAAGGAGTCTTGGATCAGGTACGGCTTGCTGCTGCACGACGTGAATTGGCATCTGCAAAGGATGCCGTTCCAGTGTGGATCATGCCTCTAACAGAGGTTGCTGACGCATTTGATCCACGAAAGGCCAGGTTCGACGTCGTTATCATCGACGAAGCCAGCCAGTGCGATCCATGTTCGATGTTTGCGCTCTATCTGGGACGACAAACGGTGATCGTCGGTGACGATGAACAGGTTACGCCGGTAGCTGTTGGCGTAGATTCAGAGGAGATGATCAAGCTGATACATACTCACCTTGAAGGCGTCCCTCACAAGTTGCTATACGACGGAGAAACCTCGATTTACGAACTCGCGCAGATGGCCTTTGGAGGCGGCGTAATTCGTTTGGTAGAACACTTTAGGTGCGCCCCTAACATCATTGCTTTCAGTAATGAACTGTCGTACGGAGATATCAAGCCGCTGCGGGAAAGTTCGGCTATTCCGCTGAAAACGCATGTAGTCCCCTACCGCGTATCAGACGGGAACATGCGTAAAGATAACGTGAATGAGAACGAGGCCGAAACGATTGCCGCACTTATCTGTGCAGCCACCGAGCACCAGCAATATGCAAAGAACGAACTCGGCAAACCGGTTACTTTTGGTGTGGTTTCGCTCCTCGGCGACAAACAAGCTCTTAAGATTGATAGCATCCTTCGCCAACGAATAGAACCTGCGGAGTACCAAAGGCGGCAAATCCTGTGCGGCGATTCTGCTCAGTTTCAAGGCGATGAGCGAGACGTAATGTTTCTGTCAGTCGTTGATTCGACTCCGGAGAAGTCTCCGTTATCAATGCGACAAGAAGGCCCTAAGCGAATTCTCAAGAAGCGGTTCAATGTGGCTGCAAGCCGGGCACGTGACCAGATGTGGGTCGTTTATAGCGTCAACCACGAAGTGGATCTTCAACCAGGAGATTACCGTCGGAGACTCATCGAACATGCTTTGGATCCTGAAGCGTGGGAGCGAGAACTGCGGAAACGGGTGGAACGAACGGAATCGGTTTTTGAAGAACGGGTGCTGAAGCAGCTTATGCAAGGCAACTACAATGTTGTGCCGCAGTTTCAGGCCGGAGCGTACCGGATCGATCTCGTAGTGATTGGTAACGGCAAACGTCTAGCAATTGAATGTGATGGAGAGCGGTTTCACGGCCCCGAGAAACTTCAAGACGACATGGCCCGACAGGCAATTCTCGAGCGTCTGGGATGGAAGTTTGTGCGCATTCGCGGCAGTCTGTTTTTCCGGGACGAAGCTCGCGCCATGAGTCCGGTGTTCCGTCGTTTAGATGAACTGAACATTGCGCCGGAATTAAAAGGAGAGGAACCCTCAACACCGGCAGAAGACCTAGTGATTGAAGAGGTAAAGCGGCGGGCTCAGGAACTAAGAACAAAGTGGCGCGAAGAACTGGAAGTCCAGAAAGGAGAGCGGGCCGAACTCCTCTCGACGCAGTAGGGAAATTAAGGGACGTGCTAACGGTTTTGCAACGGTGTTTAGGAAGTTCGGGGATGCGCGAGGAAACGACTGCGAGCGCAAGTTCTAGACAGGGCAAAATCGGGATACTACAGGAAACGCTGTCAAGTCGCTTGAGGTGCTAGCGGGAGCAATCTCGTGGGGGTTCAAGTCCCCCTCTCCGCACCAAAATATCTCCTTAGGGGTCATTAGTTTATGGCCCCCGTTTTTTCGCGTGAGTTTTGTGGTTGGGTTTGTAACGGCCGTCTGGAAATGCGGTAGCGGAGACGGTCAATGTTCTCCTGCCTCGCCCGTGCGCAAAGTTGCTCGTAACGAGCGATATCGGTGGCCAGGACTTTCGCGGCGGCGAACTTCCGCTGCATCTGTCACCCTTTCGCGACAGGGGCTCCGTGTATACTGTCAGCAGCCGGAGGCCAAATGCGGATCCCGGACAAGAGCAACCACAGCGGTAGTCCGCCCGGAAAGAAGGCAGGCCGCTTTTCCCGTGTTCTCGCGGCGGCTCTCTTCTCGTGGTCCGCGACGAACGCCGCGACGTTGACACTACCGATCGAGGTTGTGGGTGAGAACGGCACAACCGCGAGCGTCACGATCGAGGTTCCGGCCCGGCAGGCGCGCGAGGTTCGGTCGCTCTGGATGCAGATCCATGGTTTGGCCTACCGCGACATGGTGAGCGTTCGAGTGAATTCAGGCGACTGGTTACCGCTGAACAATGACACGGTTGCCGTCGCCGAACCCGGCAAGAGCTTTGGCGGAATCGGCGGGGGTTTCTCGACGCTCAAGATGACGCTGCCGCTCCCATCGAACGCCATAGTGGAAGGCGCCAACACCATTCGGTTCCGCTTCAACTACACCAATGGGATTGTGAGCGGCTTTCGAGTCCTTGCCTTCAATCTTCTTACTGATTCGAGCGCGGTGCTGGAGCCCAGCTTGTTCGTCCAGGAAGATCCCGGCACGTGGGCGCCGCTATTGCCCGATTCCGCTTCGATCCTGGCCGGGAAGGAGCATTGGGAGAATGCGCGGCTCAGCCCTGGCAGCTTCCAGACCTCCCCGCTGATTCGCGCCCGCTGTTCGGACTGCCATGCTCACGATGGCCGCGATCTCAAGTACTTCTGCTTCTCCAACGCGTCCATCATCGCCAGATCCCGCTTCCATGGCCTCTCCGAGCGAGAAGGCCAGCAGATCGCAAGCTACATCCGCTCCCTGCCGGCACCGAGCCCGGGCCGTCCGTGGAATCCCCCTTACCAGCCCGGGCCCGGATTGGATGTTCAGCCGGTCGCCAACTGGGCAGCCGGGGCTGGTCTGGCATGGGTGCTGGACGACGATAGCGGCACGCTGCCCTTCCTCTTCGGCGCCAACATCGATCGCGCCATGCCGCCGGCCCAGGGTGCTTCCGGCAAGGAACCCGACTGGAGTGCGATCGTACCGCGAATCACGCGCGAGTCTTTTCGACCGGATGGAAATCTGAATCCGCGCGAGATCCCGATCTCGTTGCAGTTGCCGGACTGGAACCATTGGCTCCCCCAGGTGCATCCCATGGACGCGTGGGGATCGGGTTTTCAGAAAAGTGAATTCTCGGAATGGTACCAGGTCATCGGCAACCCTGCGCCTGCCGGCGGGAAAGCGCCCCCCGGCGCATCGAAACTCTCTCTGCGGACTCTTCTGGCGTCACCGGATCTTGCCGCATCGATCTCGTCCGGCCGGATCGTAACGTATTTCGATAGGTGGCGTGAAGCGCGGCGCGCATTTCTGAAACCCTACGTAGAGGGCAAAGCTGTGAACTGGACGCCCGAATTGGGTGTCAAAGCGTATTCCACTCAGCTCTGGCAGCTCGTCAAGACGTGGGAGATGACGCAGGAGTTTGGCCTGGAAGCACGAGGGCGCGAATTGTTTGGGCCGGCCGGGGAACCGCGTACGTGGTTCAACTCGATTCCCGCGGCCACGGCTCCCGCCACCGTCAACATCCCGGACGGCTCGTCTGGAATGGGCGGCAGCGCCTTGACCAACGAGTACTTCGACGCGTCCTGGTATGAGTTGCAGATCATCCTGAACAGCGGCAACCACCGGCACCGCGACCGCACGCCCGTCGATTGGGTCTACACGATCGGCCGGTTCCTGGACCTGTATCGGGAAAGCCGGATGCCGGAACCGGCGCGGCTGCTGGTAGGCGTGATCAAGGCGATCCAGTCGACCGATCCGCGCATTGGACCGGAGAACCGCGCGCAAGGGTGGCGCCCCAGGGAGACCGTCGATCCGACCATCATGGTCAGTGAAGCGTGGGCGCCGATCTTCCAAACGCTTCCGGGCGGCGCGAAGCGCGCCATTACCGAGTCGCTGCTGGGGGCCTGGCTGGACAAGAGCCAGCAATTTCCGCTGGCCCGGCTCTTTACGCCGGGCGTGTCGGAGGGGAACTACACTCCGCCGGCGAGTTACGGAGGTATCTCCGGCGGCAAAGTATGGGAATCCGCGCCGTTGTTCCGCGCCGCCGGAGTAAGTCCCGAACTGGTCAATCAGCTACAGAAGTGGGGAACGGCTTACACCGGTATGGCCGCGCGCTTTCAGTACTCCGATGGGCCTCGAAGCAAAGGAACGGAAGCGAAAAAGAGCGGGAAGTGAGAATGCGGGGCCACGTGCTCCGCTGCGCGGGCGCACAGGTTAAAGGAGCGCGGCGCAGAGTGACGCGCGTGTTAAGATTCCCCGTAGAGATGGCGCCCTCCTTTCGTCTCGCTGCTGTCGCGTGTGTGCTGGCCTGCCTCTCCACGACCGCCAAGGGGCAGGGTGCGGCTGCCAGCGCCGTCACCTTTTATGGGCAAATCGCTCCCATCGTCCTTCAGGATTGCGCACCCTGCCATCGCCCGGGCGAATCGGGGCCGTTCCCTCTGCTCACTTACGATGATGTCAAGAAGCACGCGGCGCAGATCGCCAAGGTCACCAGCTCGCGGTTCATGCCGCCGTGGTTGCCTGAGCCGGGCTACGGGCAATTCAAAGAAGAACGCCGTCTCACGGATGCCCAGATCCAGCTCATCCAGGACTGGGTGAAGCAGGGCACACCGGCTGGAAGCCAGCGAAAGGGTGCCGACGCGCCGCAGTTTAGCACAGGCTGGCTGATGGGGCAGCCGGATCTGGTGCTACGCGCCGCCCGGCCCTACACGGTGCCTGCGGAGGCCGGCGAGACCTTTTGGAATTTCATCATGCCGGTTCCGATCACCAGCACGCGCTGGGTACGGGCGATCGAGATCCGGCCCGGCAATCCGCGGGTGTTTCACCATGCCAATGTCATCCTCGACCGGTCCCACGCAGCGCGGCGCCGCGAGAGCGCGCCCGGCTCGGGGTTCGCCGGCATGGACGTAATTTTCGAAGAAGAGAGCTTCGAACCCGACGGGCAGTTCCTTTCCTGGAAGCCTGGCGGCAATCCGGTGGCCGAGCCCGACGGTATGGCCTGGCGCGCCGACCCTGGCATGGACCTCATCCTCAACGTCCACCTCAAGCCGACCGGCAAAGAGGAAACCGTCAATCCGACGATCGGCGTTTACTTCACCGACAAGCCGCAAACGCGGTTCCCCATGCTCATCCAACTCGAGCACGACCGCGCCCTCGACATTCCTCCCGGCGAAAAGGATTTCCAGGTCACCGACGAGTTTCGCGCGCCCATGGACCTCAACGTTCTGGCGGTTTATCCGCACGCGCACTACCTGGCCAAGATCGTCGAAGGATATGCGACTCTGCCAGACGGCTCGAAGAAGTGGCTGATCCGCATTCCCGACTGGGACCTCAACTGGCAGGGCGTATTCCGCTACAAGAGTCCGGTGCTCATCCCGAAGGACTCGACGATCACGATGCGCATCCAGTACGACAACACGGCCGGCAACGTGCGCAATCCGAACAATCCGCCGAAGCGGGTCACCGGCGGCCCCGATGCGGCCTCCGAGATGGGCCACCTCTGGCTGCAGGTACTTCCGGTGGCAGACGGCGATCATCGCGCCGAGCTCCAGGAATCGGTGAGCACGCAGCAGATCAAGAAGTACCCCGACGATTTCACCGCCAACTTCCGCATGGGCGACTTGTTACTTACGCGGAACCAGGCGGCGGGAGCGATCCCTTACTTCGCGCGCGCCGCGCAATCCGATCCGCGCAGCGTGCTCGCGGCTACCGAACTCGGTGTCGCGCTCTTCGCGGCGGGGAAATTGCCGGAGTCCGAAGACATGCTCCGGCATGCCCTCGCGATCGACGCCGCATACACCGATGCGCGCTTCAATCTCGCCATTGTTCTGGCCAGCGGCGGCAAGTTCGAGGAGGCCGTCCGAGAATTCGGGCAGGTGCTCGCCGAGAAGCCGGACAACCTGAAGGCGCAACAGCATCGCGCCGAAGCGATGGTCCTGTGGGGCGATCGGGTGGCCAAGGCCGGCGACGACAACAAGGCGATCGCGCTCTATCGCGAGGCGATGCCGGAGCTGGCGTCGAATCCCGGCGTCCATCTCCGGCTCGGCATGGCGTACGCGCGCCAGGAGCGTCTGGATGAATCGCAGGCGGAATTCGAGGCGGTCCTAAGGATCGATCCAAAGTCCTCGATTGCCCGGGAGGCGATCGACGCCATCGTTGCGCGACGCAAGGCCACGGGGAAGTAGTTCGCTCAGTCCGGTTCGGTAACCGTCAACACCTGGTCTGCGCGAACGTCCCGCAAAATCTGCAAGGCTCCGCTCGGCCAGCGAATGTCGATCTTCGACACCTGTACCGCTTTGTCCAATCCGAAATGCACGCCCCAGTCGCTTGACGAGGCATAGCCCAGGGCCGTGGTCATCTCCGCGTATTGGTCAGCGATCCGAATCTTCGCGCCGATGCCGTCGCGGTTGCTCCTCGAGCCGTGCAAACGCAGAACCAGCCAATGGCGGCGTTCAGGGCTGATGTTTTCCCAGAGTTCCGCGGGCGCCCCGAGCGACGACACCACGGCATCCACGCGGCCATCGCCGTCGAAGTCGGCGAACGCGGCCCCGCGATGCGCTTTCACCGCCGTGAGGCCGGCCTCGCTCGATACATCCTGGAACACGCCGCCCGCATTGGCCAGTACGCTGTTGGCCTCCTTGTATACCGCCGCCTCGAACATGTCCACGCGGTCATTGACGTGCGAGTTGGCGGTGAATACGTCCTTCCAGCCGTCGTTGTTGAAATCGAACATGCCGAGCCCCCAGCCGCTGTGCCGAACCGTCAGGGCTCCTATTCGCGACTTCAGCGAAGCGCCGATAAAGTTGCCCTTACCGGCATTGCGGAACAGCGGGTAGGTTTCGCCCGCGAGCGCAGTGAACAGGATATCGGGCAGACCGTCGTTATCGTAGTCCTTGAATTCGGCGCCCATGCTGGCTACCGGCTTGCCGTCATCGCGCAATGCCACACCGGCCGGCAGAGCCACCTCTTCAAACGTGCCGTTGCCCAGATTGTGGAACAGGAAGTTGGGCATGTTGTCGTTGGTGACGAACACGTCCGGCCATCCGTCGCCATCGTAATCGGCGAACGCGACGCTCATCCCGCGCCCCGGAAACTTCGCCAGACCCGCCTTCGCGGTCACATCCTCAAACGTGCCGTCGCCGCGATTGCGATAGAGCGAGCTGGCAAGGCCGGTGAAATACTTCGGGTGGCAATAGATCCGAATGCCGCGACTGGCGTCGCCGCAGTAGCGGTCGTCGTCGGCCGACCATTTGGCGTAATGAACCACCCACAGATCCAGCTTGCCATCGCGGTCGTAATCGAACCAGCCTGCCGCCACGGCCCACTCGCCGCTCTTGATTCCCGCCTTCGCGGTGACGTCTTCAAACCGGCCGTTTCCCAGATTGCGATACAGAACGTTGCGGTTGACGCCGGCTACGAAGAGATCCGGATGGCCGTCATTGTCGAAGTCGCCCACCGCGGCGCCCATGGAGTAGCCTGACCCGGCGACGCCGGCCTGCTCCGTGACGTCGCGGAACTTCCAGTTGCCCTCGTTGCGGTACAGCCGGTTCCAGTATTTGGGCGATGTCTTCTCGAGCGAAGGAACGTCGGCGCCGTTGGTGAAGTAGATATCCGGCCGGCCATCGCCATCGTAATCGAACACAGCGATGCCGCCCGGCATGGTTTCGATCAGGTGCTTGCGTTCGGTGGGATGATTCTCCAACACGAAAGTAACGCCGGCGGCCGCGGCAACATCGCGGAACCGGATCGGAAGCAGGGGCGCAGCCGCAACCGCCGCCAATACGCACAGGCCCGCCAACGCGCTCCCCGGGAATAATCCGCGCATCCGAATGGATATCACCGTCAGTGCGGCGGGCCGATTTGAGCCTCGCGCGCCACTTCTTCCTTCTGCTCCTGACTCTTCTTCAGGATCTCCTGGTATTTTGCCATGGCCGCAGTGGCCTTCTCCCGGTTTCCCATTGCCTGGTACGCGCGGGCGAGCTGATAATACAGGCTGCCGTCTTCATCCAGTTCGAGCGCTTTCTCCAGATGGGGGACCGCTTCGGCGTGATTCCCCAGCCGCGCGAGCGCGAGTCCCAGCGAGGCGTCGGCAGACAGCATTTTCGGGTCGGAGCTGAGCGCGGTCTTGAGATACATCAGGGCTTTCTGCGGCTCTTCTGTGCGCAGCAGGCTGTCACCGGCGATGAAGTTCATCTCGGGCGACGCCGGATTGTGCTTCAGGATGGATTCGGCCTCCGCCAGCGCCGCCTTGTAGTCCTGCGCCATGAAGAGCGAGGCGGTGAGTTCCTGCCGGATACGTGGATTGTTCGGCATCAGCGCCAGCGCCTCGCGCCACTCGCGCACCGATTCGAGATGCTGGCCCTGGCCGCGCGCGATCTCTGCGCGAAGCTGGTGCAGCTCGGCTGAAGGCGGCAATTGGCCCAGCCGGAACAGCGCCTGCATGGAGAGCTCATTGGCGGCTTTCGCCCGCCAGTACAGAGCCTCCGCCGGCAAGGCGCCGCGGCGAGCCTGCGTGACAATCTGCAAATCGTGTCCGCCGGCGAACTGGCACTCCTCCGGATGAGCCTTGCAGTCGGCCGCGGGAATTGCGCGCTCCTTGGCATCCTCCTCCAGCGCCCAGTCGGCATGGCCAGTCTTTCGATAGACATCGGCCAGCGCCGCGTGGATGCCGTGCAGGTTCGGCAACTGCTTCGCGGCTTCGTTGTAAAAGAAGAAACCGCTACGAAACTGCCGGCGTTGAACCCGCGTTTCCGCCACCAGCGCGGCCACATACGCCGACGTTGGATTGGCTTGCTGCAGCCGATCGAACGCGGCCGCCGCGATCCCCTGATAGGTCATTCCGAGGCCATACCAGGCTCTCGGATCTTCCGCTACGGCGTCGGTGAGTTTGCGATATTCCTCGCCGGCTTCATCCAGGCGCTTGGCGTCGAGGAGCGCGCTCGCCAGCATTCCGCGCGTCTCGCTGTCCCCAGGGTTGGCGTTGACAGCTTTGCGCAGCGGCGCGATGGCTTCACCGGCCTGATTCATGCCCAGCCGCGCCGAGCCGAGTGAAATCAGCGCGGGCAGGGAATTGGGCTGCGCCTTGAGAACCGCCTCCAGTACCGGAACGGCTTCGCGGTCGTGCCCCGCCATATGCTGCGCCAGCCCGAGGTTCAAAAGCAAACCCGAATCTCCGGGTACGGCCTTCACGAGCTGGCTGTAGATCGGGATGGCCTCTTCGAAGCGGCCCGCTGCCATGAATTGCCTGGCCTGCGCCGATTTTGCAGCCAGGTCATCGGACTGCCCCCGGGCAACCTGGGCCGCAAAAAGAAAAAGGGCGGGCAGCAAAGCCGCACGCCCTTGGGAACGACACACCTTCGCTACCACTCCATACGCAATCCGAAGCGGACATTGCGCTCACCAGACGCGCTGGTGATTTGCATGAAGGTGCCGGAGGTAACGCTGGTGGCGGGACCGCCGAAATGCGACGTGTTGGCGAGGTTGAAGAATTGAGCCCGGAACTGCAACTTAGCTCTTTCCTTAATGGCGAAGTCGCGCGTGACGTCCAGGTCGGTGTTGAAGAGGCCTGGGTTACGCAGGACATTTCGTCCGCTCGATCCGAATCGGACTGCGGTTACGGCGGCAAACGCCGTCGGGTCAAAGTATAGTTGGCCCGGTCCGGCATTGCCTATCCGAGTGACATCCTTCACCTGGTCGGCAGTCTGGGTGTTATTCGGTGCATTGAGCGAGGAACCCGGCGCACCCACGGTGAACGGCGTGCCCGTGTAGGCCGATAGGATGCCGTTCGCCTGCCATCCACCGAGCACCCAGGCCGCGGGGCCCGATTTCGCCAGTGTCTTGCCCTTGCCGAACGGGAGTTCGTAGACCCAGCCCATCTGCAGAACGTGGGTCCGGTCGAAGCCGGCGGTGGCGCGGTTGCGTTGGAACACGGGAGCCCAATTCCAACCTACAGCGGCCCAGCCGTCGTCGTCAGTGTAGTCGATGGCTTTCGCGTACGTATAGGCGCCCTTCAACATCAGGCCCTTCGCGAATGAGCGGTTCACGGCAATCTGGAGCGAATGGTAGCTCGAACTCAGGTAGCCGTCCCACATGTTGGTGGCGATGGTGCGGCCGAATTGCGCGGCAAACGGCAGGCCGGCCGTGCCCGAGCCCGGGAAGCCGGCATTGATGTCGAAGTCGGCCAGCAGGTGGACCGAATGCGAACCAACGTATCCGATCGACGTCACGATGTTCTGCGGCAGCTTCCGCTCCAGCGTGAAGTTCCAGCTCTGCACATATCCACGATGAATGTAACTCCAGGGGCTGCGCTCCGATACATCCTTCGGCAGCGAGACGACGCCCGAGCTCAGGTCCGGCCCCACCGGATTCGGAACGCCGTTCTTGAACGTGGTGGCCCAACCGAAACCGCTCGCCGTAGCAGCGGCGTTAATGACCAGCGGATACCAGCCGCGCAGCGGACGCGAGAACGGTATCGGGTCGAAGTTCAGACCATATCCGGCGCGAATCACGGTGCTATCGCCCAGACGATAGGCGAGACCGATGCGCGGAGCGAACAAGGTCTTGCTGACACCGATGCCGGCGTTTTCCGGCGTGTTGCCGCGGCCGCCCAGGGCGACCTGGTTGGTGTACGGATTCAGTTGTTCGATGCCCTTGCCGGCGCGCGTCATCAGCGGGTAAAACTCGTAGCGCAGGCCGATATTGATGGTGAGGTTGCGGCTGACCTGCCAGCGATCGCGGATGTAGAAGCCAAACTGCCATTCGCGTCCGGTCGACAGAATATTTTGCAGACTCTTCTCGGAATCCTCCGAGAGCCCTAGCAGGAAGGCCGCATAGGCGTTGTACTGGTTCTGCGCCGGCCCGCCGCGCAGCGCGGTCTCCTGACCGTTGAAGCCAAGTCCGCCGCGCGGACCGAAGTTGCCGATCTCCGGTTGCCAGTGGTTCAGGTGATGCCGAACCAGGTCGAAGCCGAACCGCACTTCATGCGCGCCCTTGGTCCAGGTGAGATTGTCGCTATGCGTGAAGCTCTCTTCCACGCGTGTCAGCGGCATCCAGTTGGGCACTCCGAAGCCGGTGTAACCCGTGATGCTGATGTTGATAAAACCGCTCTGCAGCGGGTCCGCACCGTTGACGTTCGGAATGCCCATTTGCTGACCGTAGTTCGTGCCGAAGTCGTTCGGCAGAAGGTGCTGGCCCTGGCGTTCGTAACCTAGGACGCCGTCCAACAGGAGAGTCGGAGTCAGAATGCGAGTGTGTCCGATGGTGGCGACTTGGATCAACGTATCGCCCTGGCCTGGATCGGAGCCGGGCAGTCCGGGACCGCCGGCGACGCCGAATACGGCCTTGCCGCCCGATAGGGCCCACATACGTCCGTACTTGCCCCAGATCTGTTCCTTCTCGCTCTCGACGATGTTTACCTTGGCATCGAGATAGTTGCGGCTCAAGATCGGTCCGCCGGATGCAAAGTAATTGTTCGTAAAAGGATTCGGTCCGACGAGGTTGATCGACGGGTAGTAGGCCTGAATCTTCTGCGCGATCGGATCGATCATGTTGGAGGGGATCTTGTTGCCGGCGAATGGCGAGCGGCCGGAGCCGTCGGCGTTGCCGGTGGTCGGGTCGTAGATCACCGTCGGGACGGCGCTGAAGTCGCCGGCTTTGAACGCATCGGTCGGAACCGTGTAGAAGCCCGGTGAAGCCTGGCGCTGGCGTGTGCCATCGAAGCTCAAAAAGTAGAACGCCTTGTTCTTCTTGATGGGACCGCCGATGGTGCCGCCGAAGTTGTTGTAAATGGCAAGCGGTTTGGTGGTGCCGGCGGCCTGGAAGAACGCGCGCGAGTTCAGATGCTGGTTATTGTTGAACTCAAACGCGCTGCCGTGCATATTGTTGGTGCCGGATTTGGTCACCACGGTAATCGCCGACGAACCCGCCATCCCCTGTTCGGCGTCCGCCGCACCGGTGGTGATGTTGACCACGTCGACGTTCTCTTCCGGCGTCACGTAGCCCACGTGGTGAGGCAGCCACACGTTGACGCTGGTGGCGCCGTCAATTCGCGTAATGTTGGTCTGCGCGTTGCCCCCGTTGATGTGAGTGTTGAGGGCGCGGCCGGGAGTATCCGTGATCGAGTTCTGGAGCGCCGCGGGCAGCGCGCCGGGCACCAGGTTGATCAGCGTCTGGTAGTTGCGATACCCGCCGATCGGCAGGCTGGTGATCGCCTTGCTGGTAATCTCCGAGTGCGTGTCGGACTTATCGGTCTGCAGCGCGACGGTCGTGCCTTCCACGGTCACCTGTTCGGTGGCCTGGCCAACCTCGAGTTTCGAATCGATACGCTGAATGGTGTTCGGCGTCACGTCGAACTCCGTGGCCACGAAAGCCCGGAAGCCGGTTGCGGTCACCTTCACGTCGTACTTGCCCGGAGCCACATTGACGAAAGAATAACGTCCGCCTTCATCCGTCTTTTCGGTCCGTTCGACGCCCGTCTGTTTGCTGTTTAGCAGCACCGTCGCGCCCGGAACCACAGCCCCGGAAGGATCGGCGATCGTTCCAACCACAGATCCGTAGAGCACCTGTGCGACAGCCGGGCGCGTCGTGGCGCCGAGAAGCAGTGCCACTAGCAGAAGCCCGGGTAACCAATAGGAGACAAACCTGGTACGCGTAGATTTCATGTGCATTTCCCCCCTCTTTAGGGCACAAATTGTAAACTCAGTTCTCTGAGGCAATTGTATGAGGTTTAAGCCTTTCGAGCCTGGATGTCAAGCCCTTTTTGCAGGATCCGGTTCGCCCGGCTACGATGACCGCCGGCGAATCGTGCAAAATCGCCGGCAGCGCTGAAGGGCCTACCTCCGGCGGTCGCCTGCGAAGGTGGTGCAGCCGACACGGCGAGCGGTATTCCTTCACTGGGAGCTGCCTACTTTCATGGTGACCGCGTTGCTTGCGTTGGAACCAATCACCACAAAGACGGGCGACTGCCCGGAAAGTGCCGCACTGTCCGGCACGCGTACGCTCGGCGCAGACGTTGTAGGCGAAGTATAAAGTGCGGGACGAATCGATATAGGTGAACCAGTAATTCTGATCCGTGTGCTGGCGCCAGAGTGGCGCGAAGCCGGCGCCGTCGGGGGCGAAAATGCCCTTTACGGATACGCCGGAGGCATGCGAAAAGATGTCGAGCGTGAAGCGCGCTCCGGCGATGTCCTCGAGCTCGAAACGCACAGTGGAAATGTCCGGCGCGATCCCCAACGCCTAAAGGATCTCGGTGACGATGAGGTAGGTTGGACTGAAGTCCCTGACCCACGAATCGTTCTCGTGGGACACGATCGAAGCAATTGACTGATAGGCATCTTCGATGGAGCGGTCGCCGATGCGCAAGACGCGCGCTCCCACGGCCCTTGGATAGTCCGTTCCAGCGGCGGTGATAAAGAATCCGTCCTCAAACCATCGCAGATTCAAAGGCAGCACATGGAAGCTCGCGCCGGCCTGGGTGAGATACAGGTTAGTGTGCCCATCGCCCGGCAGGGCGACGATACGCGCCATCCCCACCAGGACCTCGGGATCGCTCAGTTGAGGAATGGCATTGCGCAGATCGCTGACTGCCTGATTGAAGACGCTGCGCGGCGTCTGGAAGAAGAGGTTGGGGTGCAGCACCGGGAGTTGCGTGGCGATGGTATCCAGATCCTGCTGCCATCGCGCATCGCGGGCGGGGTCGGCTGCCGTCAACTGCGGCAGGCAGGCGAGGAGCAGCAACAGGACTCTCATACGAACTCAATGATAGGGTGCGCAACTCACCGGTTCCATCGTTTTCCCGATGAACGGTTGGATTTGTCGTTGGGCGGCAAAAAGGGTGGCAGTGAGGCTACGGGCCGACTTTGAGCGCAGTGCCGCGATGGCTATTTCCTTCTTGCGCCCGAATGTTCCTCCACGTCCTGCCACTTGATGCCATGATAAGTTCAGCAGTCCAATGGAAATCCCGGTTCCGTTTCGATCTAAGCCCATCCACCCGGACGCGCCGGTGGTTCTCGCAATCGTTTTCTCCGCTCTGGTCCAGGCCGATGGCGTCGTGAACGCTGATAGGCGGAGGAGCCAAACATGAAGCTCAAGAGTGTTCTCATCGGACTAGTCTCTTTGCTGGCGACTTTCTCCTGCACTAAGGCGCCGGATGATCCCTTCTGTCGTTACGAGCCGCTGCCGGCGAGCTCGGGGATTCCCGCCGGGCAGGGGGGCGTTCAGATCGCGGCTTCGGCGGATGAATACTTCTACATTCTGGACAAGACTGGCAAGGAGATCGCCCACAGCCGCCTCAACATGTCCGCGTCGGCCAAGCCTGGAGACTACACTGCCAAGGTCAACAATTCCACTCACCCGGTACAGGTTCGAGAGAAAGCTTTGACAAAATGCTCCGCGGGCACGGTCCTGCTTCGCGGAAGCACGGATGAGTATTATTACGTGCTTGATTCCACCGGCCATGAGATGGCGCACAACAAACTCGGGAGTGGCCTGGCGTTTTTCCCGGGCAAATACACGCTTCAAGTAAACAACACACCCCAGGAATTTGAAATCAAGCCCGGCGCCGTCACTGAGGTCCAGGCAGGTATCCTTACGGTTCCCGGAAGCACGGATGAATACTACTATGTTCTGGACTCCACAGGCAGGGAACTCGCCCACCAGAAACTGTCAAGACCGCTGGCCTTTATGCCGGGCGCGCGCACCGTCAAAGTGAATAACACATCGGCTACTGTTCGGATCGCCGCTGGTTCCCTGGCGGAGTTAAGAACCGGTGCGCTCCTCATGCATGGGACTACGGATGAATACTATTACGTATTCAGCGTCGCCGGCAATGAACTGGCGCACCACAAACTGGAAGGTCCGCTCTCCTTCGTGGAAGGCGACTACACGGTCAAGGTCAATAACACCGCGGTGCCGGTGAAAGTCGAAGCCGGCAAGACCAATGAATACCAGACCGCCACTCTGAGCGTGAAGAGCGCCGGAGATCAATACTATTACGTTCTCGACCGGAACGGCACCGAGCTTGGACATAACAAGCTCAACGCTCCGCTGGCCTTCCCCGAGGGCACCTACTCGGTAAAAGTCGCCAACGAGACGCGCCCGGTCACCCTTACCGCCGCCAAAATAACCGTACTGAACTGGTAGAAGCACTGGATGTCCACGTGTAGCTGACCGAGTGCCCTTGGCGGCACGCCGCCTGTTTCCCAGTGCCCGTGACTCGTTCCCAGGTTACGTGGGGGCTTCTGGACCATCTCCCCCTTTTCCAATCGGCCGCCCGAGGAAATCATGCGGCTCAGCGTCGGTCTCGGATCCCTACGGCCTCGGAAATCTCAGCAGTTCTCGGCGCTGGCGTCACAAAGCCGGTAGCCTTTGGTTAGGCGTTTTGATGCGGCGAACCCGTGCGCGGCGGTAAACTCAATCTTGTGCACAAAGTCGCAATTGCGCTGCTTCTCACGCTTCAGATCGGACTCTCTGCCGACGAGGCCGGCTTCACTTCCCTATTCGACGGGAAGACCCTGAGGGGATGGAAACTCGTCGGCGGCCACGGCCCCGGCTACGTCGTGCAGGACGGCAAAATCGTGTGCCCTGCCGCAGGAGGGGGCAATCTCTTTACTGAAAAGGAATTTGGCAATTTTGTGCTTCGCTTCGAGTTTGTGCTTACTGCCGGCGCAAACAATGGCATCGGCATTCGCGCGCCGTATGACGGGGACGCCGCCTACCAAGGCATGGAAATTCAAGTTCTCGACGATGGCGACCAGGTGTACCAAGGCAAGATCCGGCCGGAACAGTATCATGGCTCCGTCTATGATGTGATCCCCGCCCGTACCGGCTATCGCAAACCGCTCGGCGAGTGGAACGAAGAGGAAATTGTCGCCGACGGCCGCCGTATCAAAGTGACGCTGAACGGCGCGATCATTCTCGACGCTGATCTCGGCATCGTTAAAGAGCCGAAAGTCTTGGCCCGTCACCCCGGCCTCGCTCGCCCCGCCGGCCATATCGGACTCCTGGGCCACGGGACCCTTGTCGAGTTCCGCAACATCCGCCTCAAGGAACTGCCCTGACATCCGGCCCGCTCCGGTCGTATCATCGGCCGCTCCGAAAATTGGAGCTTGCGCTAACGCTCGCAACTCCCTGATGCGATCCCCGACGCCCGTGCGGTCGTCTCGGCCAGGCTCTCGTTGGGCCCGGGTTCGACTCCACAAAGCGGCCGGCCTGATTCGGGAGGCTCTGGGATCGAAGCCGGCCCGCTAACATAGAGGGAGCGGAAAAGAGGCTCTCACAATTCTCCTTCCGCCTGGAGGATGCATTGAAACTTTCCAGGAGAAACACCTTGACAGCGCTGGCGGCGGCTACTCTCCAGTCCACTGCTGCCGCCGCATCCGCTTCCACCAGGCGTGACCGGAATTCGGCCGCCATCCGGCTCATCGTTCTCGACGTCGGCGGAACCATCGTCGCGGACCGCGGAGACGTCCCCGAAACGTTGCGGAGTGCCATGGCCGATCGCGGGGTCACGGTTACTCCGGCTGAGATCAGCCAATGGAGGGGGGCTTCCAAACGTGAGACCGTCCGGCATTTCGTCGAGCGGCAAAACAAGCCGCTCGCTGTCGATCGGAACGACCTGGCCGCCGCCATATACCAGGACTTCAGGGCGCGTACGATCGAAATCTACCGGACCGTGCCGCCGATCGACGGCGCCGAAGACGCCATTCGTAATCTCCGCCAGAGGGGTTATCTTCTGGCCACAACCACGGGCTTCGATCGGGAAATCACCAACTCAATCTTTCACCGCCTCGGTTGGGAAGAATACTTCGTCGCCACCGTCTGCAGCGACGATGTTGTCCAGGGAAGGCCTTCCCCGTTCATGATCTTTCACGCCATGGAATCGGCGCGTGTGAACAGCGTGGCGGAAGTCATGGCCGTCGGGGACACGCCCCTCGACCTTCAAGCTGGCGCCAATGCGGGTCTGCGTGCTGTGGTCGGAGTGCTCTCGGGAGCTTCCCGCCTCGACGTGCTTCGCCGCGAGACCCACAGCCACATCTTGCCGAGCGTGGCGAATCTCCCCGCGCTGCTCGGCAAGAAGCTCTGATTATCAGAATATAGCGTTGTCGTATGGGGCGGCCCCGCCTCTGTCACACCGGCTGCTCTCCGCCACGGCTGTCCTGTTCCGTTTCGCGGCTGGATTGTCGCCGGGTGCGCGCCGCGAACGGCCCGCTGTGCTCAACTTGCGAGAAGATATTGAAATGAGCATGAGGCGAAATCCGAGCCCACTTGCCAGAGAGGATCTCCGCTTCAGGTGCAAACGCCGAATCGCATTTCTTTCCCTGGCCGGGGCAGTTCTCTTCGCCACGGTTTCGCAAGCAGGATGCCAGCGAATCGGGCCAGGAAAAGAAGCAGGATCTGAAGCCGCTGACACGAACGCTCAGATCCAGGCGATTCACAGCATTATCTCGCTGCAGCGGCCCGTCGCATCTTCATTACACCCTCACTTGACTACGATCGTGCCCCGCATCAGATTGTGACCCGCTCCACATGGGCGCGAGCACTCGAACGTGATGCGTCCCTTTTCCTTGGCGACGAATCGGACCCGCACCTCACCCTTGCCAGACTGCGGGATGGCCACATCGATGCCGGCGCCCGGAATCCGGAACCCATGGCCGGTGTCGTCGCTCGTCAATACAAACTCGATCAGATCGCCCTGCTTTACGGTGATCTTCGACGGGTTGAAAGTGAAACGCTCGGCAACGATCGAGATCACGCGGTCCGGCTTGCGATCCGCCGGTTGCTGCGCGACGGATGACGCGCAGAGCAGAAAAAACCCCAGAAGTCTCATCAGAACCACCATCCAATGCCCAGATTGATGCCGTCGATCGCTTGAACCACGGCGCTCGCATTGCGGTTGAAGGCGTAATCGAACTTGATGGCTACGTCGGCGTTCGGCTTGAAGGTCACGCCGGTGACCCATGAAGAGCGATTGAACTGGGGCAGCGGCACGTAGCCGTCCGGCATGCGGTGCCGGGTGTTGTACTTCTCGTACCGCGCGAAGAGGATCGCATCGTTGCGGGTCCGCCGCGGAAGCACATGGACGCCGGGCTCAAAGTAATATCCGCGCATCTGGCTGGCGACGTTCGGATTGGCGCCGGACTGCTGTTCGAGGCGCCAGTTGAGCTCGCCCGCCTGGCTGATCCAGGTATTCGCGAACAAGCCCCGGAAATCGAGGCGGCGGAAGCTGTAACGGCCGTCGACTTCGGCGATCGTCACGCCTGGATTCACGCCGGGCGTGTTGAAGCCGGCGTGTCCGGAGTAGATACTTGCGCCCAGCGTCATCCGCCTCACCCCGGCGTATTCCAGGCGGGCCACTTTTGCTGGGTTCCGAAACGAGGAATTGAAACCCGCGGTCCGGCCGCCGCTGATGCCCGTCGCCGCATCGAAGCGGCTGGCATCCAGAGAGGACGTCAGGTAGGCGCGATAGCGGAGGCCGCGGCCGATGTCGCCGGTGAAGCCGAAGCCCAATTCACGCCAGGTGGTGGGAATGATGGCGGTCTCGACGAAGGGACGCTCGACTCCATTGAACGCCGGCGGTTCGTGCCGCTCATTGATGATGCCGACCGGTGTCAGCATCAGGCCGGCTCGCAGGTTGAACGCGGGCTTGATGAGGAAGTCCAGATAGGCTTGCTCGACGGCTACCTCGCCCGATTCCTCGCCGCCTTCCACAATCGCATGCTCCACCTCGAGTTCACTCCAGAACTTGATCCGGTCTGAGAAGCTGTGCCCGAACAGCAGGACAAACCGGTGCAAGTCGGGCCGGAAAGGCTGCCCGGCATCCTTGTTGAGATGGAAATCCATATAGCCCGCGACGGGCAGTCGCGTCTCCGCCTCGGGCGAGGCTTGATTGCCTGCGACGGAAACGGGCTGCAGCGTTGGAGCAGGAGGCTGAATTTCCGATGCGGGCCTTCCCTCGATAACCTGGGCCATCTTCTTCTCGAGCGAGTCCAGACGGCTTACGAGATCCTGTGCGCGGTTCTCGCGGCCGAAAGCCGGATCGATGAGCTGCATCTTCTGTTCCAGTTCGGCGATGCGACGCTCCAGGTCGCTCGGGCTCGGCCCTTGAGCTTGAGTAAGGAAGGGAAGTCCGGCGAGGAGGCAGTGCAGCGCAACTCTATACTTCACCATGGAGTGATCCCCTATGTAAGGTATAGTGAAGATCATAGCATTAAACATAGTGAAGTACAGGATGAAGCGTGAAGATCACCATTTCCAAAGAGAACTACCTGAAGACCATTGCCGAGGCGGAGTCAGAGGGGGAGACCGTCATCGCGGCGACCCTCGCGCGCTGGCTGCAGATTACTCCGCCGGCAGTGACGGCGGGCGTCCAGCGCTTGAAGCGAGACGGTCTGATCCGGGTCGGCAAGGAGGGGAGAATCTCGCTGACCAAGCCGGGCCGTGACATCGCGGACCGGCTGTTGCATCGTCACCACCTGATCGAGCGCATGCTCACCGAGATGTTCGGCATGGAGTGGTACAAGGTCCACGACGAAGCGGAGCGGCTGGAACACGCGGTGTCCGAAGATTTCGAGCGGAGGCTGGTCGCGGTGCTTGGAACCGGAAAGACCTGCCCGCACGGGAATTCGGTACGGGCCGACACCCAGCAGGACCGCCGCAAGCGAGGCTGGATTCTACTCGATGAGGTGAGGTCTCCCGACGAATTCCAACTGGTCAGCGTGTATGAGCGGGACCGTCAGATGATGGAGTTTCTCGACAATCTGCAACTTAGACCGGGCGTCTCATTCTCGTGGGTGGGCCGCAATTATGATGAGACCGTCACCCTTCAGATGAAGGGCCGGAGGGTCCAGTTGGGTGCGCCGGTCGCCAGGCGGGTTTGGGTCGCGCGGCGCACCAGCGCTTCGGACTTTCAACGCACACCGGTGAAGGCAAAAACGGGCAAGGTTCCAAAGGACTAGCGCGATTCTACCCGTCGCCGCGTGGCCCATTTTCCAGAGAATCGAGGGTTGTAAGATCTCCTGTGGGGAGGCCGTAAACTGCCACTTCTACCATGACGGTGCGCGCCCGAAACCGAATTCCGTATCGCTTCGACTTGAGATTGGCTGGCGTTGTCTCAGAATACGTGTGCGAGTCGGCCACACCCAGTCGACGCCGGCGCCGAAGCATTGTCGCGAGGGGGCGGAATCGGCATCCACAGCGCGAGTCATCTAATAAGGGTGCTATGTTCTCTCTGTGAGGGTGCGGTGGACTGGAAGTTGATGGATGACCCGGCGAACATTGAAAACCGGAACGCTGGAAACGGCGGCGATCTGGTGAAGCATACAGTGTATCTCGCATTACTTCGCTATCTACTTGCACACGAGCCGTGGAGCGAAGGTCTACTCTTGAGAGAGTGCCACGCCGGGCAGGGTGTCTATCTCATCGCTGACGGCGATTCGCGGTCCCGGTTGCTCTCCTGCCTGTACTCAGATCCGACCGGCAGTAGCCAGGTTCTGCTTCAGAGTGCCCAGCGGAGTGCCTTGGACGCATTGGGCTGTTGGCAGTCAGGTGCAGAGCGACTCCATTGGTACGCTGGATCAGCGCTCATCAATGCTATTGCGCTTGGCGACATTCAGAGTAACTCGCACAAATTGGAACTCTACGAATGGCTGCCTGAAACACGGCAAATCCTTCGGTCTGTTCTCGCTGCCGCGCAACGGGAGCCCCATCTATCGTGGAGCGTTCTACCGGAAGAGCAACAAGGCCGCGAATTTGATGGTGAGGCATACATCGAGCGAAATATTGGGCGCTTGGGAAAGCAGAACGTTGTGCTGCTCGATCCGTTTGCGATGTGGCGCCAGCCCGCGGACCAGCGTAAGCGCAATCGCTACTGTGCGATCATTGAGGGCTTGGTCAACCGTGGCCCCGATGCTCCTTCACTCGTTCTGTTCTGGACCTGGGGCCGAGCGTTTCCAATCGCGGACGGCGATCTGGACGGCACTGCGACGCTCGTCAGAAACGGCTATGCCGCTCTAAAGGCCAAGCTCCACAACGCGGGATTCCATTTCGTGCTTGTCAAGTGGCGATGGGGTCTTCAGTTCGCAATGTGGGTTGTAGTGCCTGTTGGTCACCTCACGGCATTGCGGGATAACATTGACCTCCACTGTCGGTTGCTATCGAATCACCTGATCCAAAACGGGTGCAGCCAAAGTCTGAGCCGTCCGCAAATCGAAGTTGCCATCGACTGAGCTCTTCCAGAGTCTCTAGAAAGCGAGAATCCTACCCGAGGGTTCCCTCAAGATTCCCCTGCCCTTGAGATTAGCGGGCTGCATCTCGGAGATATCTAAAGTTGCGGGATGGGATTGATCAGATATAAGCCACGGTTTGGGTGACTAACATTTAGAGTGACACCGATTGCCGTGATCGTGAACGCCGCATCAGTAAAGGCGCTACCGTTGAGCGTGCCGCTACCGGTCGTACTGATGGTAATCAAAATCGGGGTGGCGAAATGCACTGAGGGAACATCCAAGGATAAGTATAAGTAGCTGGTTCCGCATCGAAATTTTATGTGTCAGTGAGACGTCCCAATGCTCTCATGTCCGTTTGAATCAGGTCAATACTTCGTAGTGCCTGAAGTGCCCCTCAGAATGGCTCACGCGAAACCCAGTTCCCGGATCGCCTCGCCCGCGCCCTTGAGATTGGCCAGCTTCATCTCGGAATACTTGCGCGAGAGAATCACGCCGTCGGCGCCCCCACGGAAGGCGGCGAGCACGGCCCCTTTAGTTCCATCGGGTGTCGACTTGCTCGACGTGGCGGCGGTCGGGATGTCGATATCGATGCCCGGCCAGAGCTGCGTTTTCGTGCCGTTGAGCGCTTCCCGCGCGCGCCTGGCTTCGCGGTAGACGTAATCCGGCGAGAAGCCCGTCTTGGCCAGATCGGCGAGCGGCTTTTCCTGTTTGTAATCGAGCACGCGGTAGTGGAAGTCGAGCAACTCCTGTGCGGGCACGTCGGCGAACATGGTCTGTCCCATGCCGCGGACGAAGTTGGCCATGCGCTCGCCGCCGCAGTTGTGGTACATCACTATCTTGAGGAAGTCCGACCACTTCGAAATCTCCGAGAGGTCCTGCTCGGCGCGGTAAATCGGACTGAACGAATTGTGGTGCCAGATGTGCCAGCCGATGCCGAGTGACGGCTTCACCGCGTGGACCTTGTTATACATGGCGGCGTAGGTTTCGCGCAGGCTGTCGGTCCACAACATTTCCCACGCCAGCAGTTCGGGGTAGCGCAGCATGAGGCGCCACACCTGGACGTAGTAGCCGTCGATGGGGCGGCGGCCCTGGCGCGCGCCCTGCACGAATTGCGCCAGCGCGCGAAAGCCTTCGCGGGCGCGGTCCGGGTTGATGCCGCGCTCGCGGGCCTTGCGCTCGCAGAACTGACAGAAGCAGGTGACGGCGCCGGGATTATTCCCGCTCAGCATATTGCTGAACGCGCCTTGCCGCTCCGAGCCCCACATGATGCCGTCGATTTCGTAGGAGCGGGCATAATCCTCCACCGTGCCCAGCAGCCAGTTGCGGTAGTTCGGATTGTTGAAGCAGAGCGTGGCGGGGGTGTTGCCGTCGAGTTGCTTTTCGGAAGCCTGATCCACGTGCGGCACGTTCCGCGACCAGACGTCCTCAAACCAGCAGATGGTCTTCATGCCGCGCTTGCGGGCGGCGGGAAGCACGGTTTCGAGGACATCGAAATCGCCCAGGTCCGTGGCGCGGAAATCCTGCAGCACGGTGTCCTTGTAGTATTCCGGGTGCGTCTTGGTGTAGCTACCGCCGCGGAAAGTATCGGTGTCGTACTGCTGTTTGCCGTGATCGGGCAGCGGCTGCCCCGGGACCTGCCGCCCCGCGATGCCGCGGCCGTACGTGAAGGTAGCGACGAACAGCGTGTTGATGGAAGCGTCGCGCTGAAATTCGTCGAGCACGCGGTCCACGCCCTCGTCGGCGAAAGAAACCGCGCCCACCTGGATGCCGATCGTCTTCGAGACCGCGGGCGCTGGCGCGGCGGCCATTGCTCCGGCCGCGGTGGTTTGAAGAAACGTTCGTCGGTTCATGTCTCTTACTCCGGCCTTTCCGTGGTTCGTGTCTCGGTCGTAGTCGGAAGCAGTTCCTTCAAGTTGCGCTCCGTAAGCAGCCTATTCACTGCCGGCAACCCGGTCTTCAGCGCCTGATCGAGCGCCGTCTTCTCGGCTGCCAACTGGTCCGACAGATCCTTGAAAACCGTGTACGAGGCCGCCGTCGGTTTGCCGTCGCCACGCTCGACGCTCCCGCCCAACGCCGCCATCTTATTGTTCAACTCGATCGGAAAGTTGAGCGGGTCCTGACCCGACCGGTTGCGGACCTGGTAGACATCCTCTTCAATCCGGTTGAGCTTCTCGCGGAACTGGTCGAGAGCCGCCTTCAGCACGCTATCCTGGTTGCTCTTGAGCCGCTCCTCCATCTGCTTCTTCAACTCGCGGATGACGATCACGATCTCGTTGGCCTCGGTCACTTTGTCCCGGACCTTCGCGGCCAGATCGAACTGCTCGCGCAGGTCGGCGATGGTTACGGTATCGATGCGCGGGTCTTTCTGCAGCTCGATTTTGTCGGTGAGGGTTTTTCCGTTGGCCGTGAGGCGGACGGTGTACTGCCCGGGAACCGCCGTGGGGCCGGACGCGGGCTGCGCGCCCCACATAATCATGCCTTCGAAAATCTTGGCGCCGGGATAGCGGCCGTCCCATTGGAAGCGATTGATCCCTGCCTTACGCGGGACCGGCGGACTGCCGCCGCCGCGGCCGCCACGACCCCCGCCGCCTCCCCCTTCTTCGACAGGAGTCTCGTCCGCGCTAGCCGAGCCGCGTCCGCCACGCCCGCCGGCCCGCTTATCATCCTCGGCGCTGCCGGTGAACGTGCGGATCACCTGCCCTTTGCCATCCAGGACCTCGACCGTCACCTTGTCGGCCGCCTGCTTGAGGAAGTAATCGATGCGCGCCGCGTTCACGTTGCGCACCGCCGGCGGACCGTGGAACAGGAATGCCTCGCTGGTCTGAATCTCGGGCTTCAACTGGCGCAGCGGGTTGATGTCATCCAGCACGTAGAACGAGCGGCCGTGCGTCGCGATCGCCAGATCGTTGCCTTCGATCGTCAGATCCGGCACCTGCGTGTCCGGCAGGTTGAGCCGGATCGACTGCCAGTTGTCGCCGTCATCGAATGAAACGTAAATTCCGTGCTCGGCGCCGGCGAAGAGAAGGCCGGGACGCACCGGGTCCTCGCGCACGGCGTGCACGAAATCGTTTTCCGCGATGCCGGCGACGATCTTGGTCCACGTCTTGCCGTAGTCCCTGGTTTTCCAGATGTACGGCTTGCGATCGTCGTTCTGGTAGTTCTTCACGGCGACGTACGCCGCACCGGCGGAATGCGGCGATGCGTCGATCAGGCTGACGCGGGCGAAATCGGGCATGCCGGGCGGCGTGACCTTGGTCCAGTTCTTGCCGCCATCGCGCGTCAGGTAGACCAGGCCGTCGTCGGAGCCGGTCCAGATGGTGTTGACCTCTTTTCGCGAGGGCGCGATGGTGTAAATCGTGGCGAAGATTTCGGGGCCGTTCTGATCGTGCGTGATGGGGCCGCCCGAATCGCCCAGCGTCTTGGGATCGGCGCGCGTCAGGTCGGGCGAGATCATCTGCCAGCTATGGCCTTCGTCGGTCGTCTTCCAGAGGTGCTGCGACGAGGTGTAGATCACGTCCGGATTGAGCGGCGAAAAAACGATGGGGAAAGTCCACTGCCAGCGCTCCTTGAGCGAGCCGGCCGATTCGCCGGAGAAAAAGAGCGGGTAGACCTGCACGTCGCGCGTGTAACCGGAGCGGCGGTCGAAGCGGGTGAGCAGGGCGCCCTGGCTGCCCGCATAAAAGATGTTGGGGTTGGTGGGATGCGGCGCGATGTAGCCGCTTTCGCCGCCGCCCACTGAGTAGGTGGGGGCGCCGCCGCGGCCGCCGCCTCCGCCACTCCCGCGACCGCCCGCGACCGCGCTCGAAACGCAAATGGTGGAACTGTCCTGCTGCGCGCCGCAGACGTGGTACGGAATATCGCGAGTGGTGGCGACGTGGTAAAGCTGCGCGGTGGCGTACTGCTGACCCGTCCAGCTCTGGCCGCCGTTGATTGAAACGTTGCCCCCGCCGTCGTTGCTTTCGAGCATGCGCTGCGGGTTTGCGGGGTCGATCCACAGGTCGTGATTATCGCCGTGCGGCGTGGCGATGGTGCGGTAGGTCTTGCCGCCGTCGATCGATTTGTAGAAGCCGGTGTTGAGGACGTAAATCGTGTCCTTCGCCTTAGGGTCGGCGTAGATGCGGCTGTAGTAGAAGGCGCGCTGGCGCAGACGGCGGTCGTCCGAAACTTTCTTCCAGGTGGCGCCCGCATCGTCCGAAACGAAAACACCGCCGTCCTCGTTTTCGACGATGGCGTAGACGCGTTTCGAATCGCCACCGGAGACGGCGACGCCGATTTTGCCGATCACTCCCGGGGGCAGGCCGGGGTTGCGCGTGATCTCGACCCAGTGATCGCCGCCGTCTTCCGATTTAAACAGGCCGCTACGATAGCCGCCGCTCGACAGGGTCCAGGATGTGCGGTAGACATCCCAGATGGCGGCGTAGAGCACCTTCGGGTCGTTGGGATCCATCGAGAGGTCGACGGCGCCGGCACGATCGTCGCGGTAGAGAATCTTCTCCCACGTCTTGCCGCCGTCCTTCGAGCGGAAGACGCCGCGCTCCACGTTGGGGCCGTAGGGATGGCCGAGCGCGGCCACATAAACGATATCCGGATTGGTGGGATGGATGCGGATGCGCGAGATGGCCTGTGTATCATCCAGGCCCACGTGCAGCCAGGTCTTGCCGGCATCGGTGGATTTGTAGACGCCGTCACCCTGCATGATGTTGCCGCGCAGTTCGGTTTCGCCCATCCCCATGTACACCACGTCCGGATTGGAAGGCGCGACGGCGACAGCGCCCACGGAGGAACTCTCGATCTGGCCGTCGGTGACGGGCCGCCAGGTGAGGCCGCCATCGGTGGTTTTCCAGAGACCGCCGCCGGTGGCTCCAAAATAGTACTCATTAGGCCGAGCGGTGCTGCCGGCACAGGTGATGGAGCGCCCGCCGCGGGGAGGGCCGATGCTACGCCATTGCAGGGAGCCGAAGACCGTGGGGTCATAGGCGGCAGCCGCGGCGAGCGCGACGCAGATCGAAACCAGGATCGCCAGGCGGGGTGTATGCATGCAGTGAATTATATCGCTGTGAACCGGCGTGCTTCTCGTCGCCTGTCCTCCGGGGTGTACCATAACGGTGTGGCAGTAGTCCGCAACCGTCTCGAATTCTGGGCACGCGCTGCCGGATTGCTGGCCACCGTCTGGCTGGTCTGGGCCACCACGGTGGCGCCGTCTCTGCAACGCGGCTATCTGCCTCTCCTGCTGGTGCGAGTCTGGTGGATCTCGTCTTGCGCATTCGGCTGGAGCATCGTCATGGGTGCGGCGGTGCGGCTTGTAAACCAGTATCTGGGCCGTACCGAAACGTCTTCGGGCGGCTTCCGCGCTTCCGCTGTGGCCGTCTGGTATGCCCCGTCGATCCTGCTGCTGATGCAACCCTCGCTCATCCCCATCACGTCCGGAGTGGTGCTGCTCGGGATCGCGACGCGTCTGCTTTGCGCGCCGTGGGGGACCTCGACCTCCGGGATTCGCTCCCGCCACTTTCTTCCGGCGCTCGCTGTTTCTGTCACCCTGCAGGCCGCGGCCGTGTCCCTGATGATGCGCCATCGCGCGCAGGCGGCCGGACTGTTCGAACTGGGCGTCGCCATCCTGATCGCGGTGGCGATCGGCATCGGGGTCTGGGCCGAACGGCGCGCGCCCAACCTGCCCCGCGCGGTGCTGGGTCTGGTCCTGACGGTGCTTCTCGCACTCTTGACGCAGCGCCTGCCCGGCGGTCGCGGCTGGGGATGGAGATTGGGCGGGGGCGACGGCGAGAGTACGATCTCGGCCGCATCGCCGCCGCCCGGACCCCAGGGATACGCCGGCGCGCCGGATTTCTCGAAGTCCCCCGATTATGGTCCGGAGTACAAGGTCCCGGGCAGCTATCCCGGCGTCATCCTGTGGCCCGAAGTGAAGCCCGTCACCGTGCTGATCGCTCCACCGCTGCCTGGCGGAAATGGCTACGCCACACCTGCGCACCCTCTCTCAATTCCTTTCGGCGGTGAATATTGGATGTACCGCTTTCCGCTGCGGCGTCCGCCGCGAAATTCGTTCTTCAAACGCGGCACGCCGGTCAGCAACTCCTTCAGTACGACGGATCGCGCGCCTCTCAATATGGAGGCGCGGCAGAAGCTGGTACAAGCGATCGGCACCGGCTGCTGCCGCGAGATCCGGATCGAGATCCGGAATGCCGATCCGGCTCCGGGCGCTATCCGGCTGGAGATGCTGCTGGTGGATGGAGACCTTACCGCGAGTCTAGGCTTGCAGCCCCTGCGGACTTCGGGCACCGCCGACGCTCCTGCCGCCGAGAGCGTAGACTTTCCGTTCCCGCCGTCTCCCCCAATCGAGCAGTTCGACCAGATCAAAGTAATCTTCCGGCGCCCGCTGGGCTACGCGGCGCACAGCGCGCGCGTCTCGATCGAACGCTTCGTTTTGATTCCGTAGCCTCCCAGGAACTTCGACAACGTGTGGCGCGTACTGAGTTCTTGGAGGCCGCCTGAAATGGCCAAGCTCGTCCGCATCATGTGGGTGCCGGTCCTGTTGGCCGTATTCTACACGGGCTGGATTTTCTGGCAGCGCCACTCCGGAGCCCAACCCGCCCTCGTGGAGCGCGACCCCATGGCCGCATACGGCAAAAGCGTGAAGATTCTCCAGTTCTATGGGCCGCGCGAAATTGCTCCGGACGGGAAGGCGCTCGTCTGCTACGGCGTGGTCAACGCCGCGGCGGTGCGATTAGATCCCCCGGTGGAGAGAGTGTGGCCCGCAGTAAGCCGATGCTTCGAGGTACATCCGGCGCAGAGTACTCGCTACACCCTTACCGCCGAAGGCACGGAGCACACGAGGGTTTCAGCATCGATCGACATCGCGGTGAAGCGGTAGTGATGCTAATATGTAGTTTCAGGATCTGTCTGCCGCCCCAGGCCCTCTACCCGGCAAGCGCCCCCCGATGCCGCCACTTACTTTCACCTGGCTATCGAGGGCCGCATGCGCGCTTACATCGTCACTCTTCCGCTGCTGTTCGCGATGGCTGGCACCGCTGTAGCCCTCACCCCCGTCATCACCAGTGTCTCGCCGGATCATGTCAACGCCGGCGGTGACTACTTCCAGCTACAAATCAATGGCAGTGGCTTTTCCGTGAACGCCTCCGTGCAATGGAACGGAGTGCCGCTCGAAACTCTCTATTTCGGATCCACTTTCCTCCGGGCCGCGATTACACCCGCTAATCGTATGCTGTCCGGAAGATTCAACCTAACAGTAGTCAACGGACCGGGCGGCACGGTGTCGAGCCCGTTTGATTACTATATTAATCCGGTCCTGTTTCCCATCAGCCCGGCCATCGTGACCGCCGGCAGCCCGGGAATCACCCTCGCTGCTCCAGGAGCCGGATTTACGCGAAACGACATCGTGGTGCTGCAGTTCTCCGGGCAGGAGATACCGCTGGTGACTACCTACGTGAGTGATATGGCCCTCACCGCCGTAATTCCTGCGAGCGCCTTGACCATCGCGCGGAGAGGCACCGTTCAGGTGGTGGACTCGATCGGCCCCGACACCTCGTCGGCCCACGATTTCACTATCCGCCCAGCCGCCGTCATCACTTCCGCGGCGCCCGCGGCGTTCGACGCGGGTGGCCCATTCTTCACCATGACGGTGGAAGGCACCGGTTTTGTTGCCGACTCCGCTGCTTACTGGGGGGCGACCATGGCCGGCACCGATTACGTCGACGCGACGCATCTTCGCGTAGCGATTCTCCCCGAGCTCCGCGCCCTATCCGGCAGGTTCAACCTGATGGTGACGGACCGGAGCGGCGCCCAGTCCAATTTGTTTCCGATCGCCGTGGCGCCGGTTCTGTCCATCGTCAGCCCGTCGGTCGCATCCGCCGGTGGCGCGGCGGTCACGGTCGTGGCGGGGGGATTGGGTTTCACACATAACAGCGTAGTGGTCTTCACCGCCGCCGGACAGCAGCGTCAGTTGGCTACGACGTACGTCAGTTCCCTGACGCTGACCGCCGTCGTGCCCGCGGACGCGCTCGCCGCCGGGACCGGCACCGTGCAAGTACTCGATTCCACCGGCGGCGGCTTGTCGGCGGCGCTCGCCTTCACGGTTCGCAGCGCGCCTGCCATCGTCAGCGCCTCCCCTAACCCAGTGGATGCGGGCGGTCCCGCCTTCACGCTCACGATCGTGGGCAGCAACTTCGCTACTGGGTCGGTGGTGAACTGGTCCGGGACACCGCTCGGCACGTCGGTCGTGAGCCCCACGCAGATCGCGGCCGCGGTCGAGCCCAGCCTGCGGGCGCTCTCGGGCAAGTTCAACCTGACCATCTCCGACCCCAACAGCTTCGTCTCGAACTCCTACGCGGTGGTGGTCTCGCCTGTGCTCTCGACGATCGGCCCGGCATCGGCGCGCGCGGCCGGACCGGCGGCGACCGTGACTGCGGCTGGCATCGGTTTCACTCGCGACGACGTCCTGGTCTTCACCGCTGCCGGAGTGCAGCGATCGCTCACCACGAACTTTGTGAGCAGCACCTCGCTCACCGCCATCATCCCCGCCGAGATATTGGCCACGGTCCGGCCCGCGACCATTCACGTCCTCGACGTCCTGGGCGGCGGTCGTTCCGCGGCAATCGACTTCCGCCTCGATCCGCCGGCCCCGGCCGTCACCGCGATCAACCCGAACACGATTACAGCGGGCGCAGCGACATTTACGCTGACGGTCACGGGCTCCAATTATGTCCCTGGCTCGGCGATCCAGTGGAACGGCACGGCGCTGTCCACGACGTTCTTCAGCGCTACTCAGCTCACGGCGACTATTAACGCCACACTGGTTGCCAATCCGGGTACTGCCGCGGTCTGGGTGGCGACTGCGAACGCGTCGTCGAGCGTTCTGTCATTCAGCATTGGTCTGCCGCCCTCGCTGCGCACGCTGAGTCCTTCGTCGGCAACCGCGGGCACGGCCGTCACTCTGACGATCGTGGGCGCGAACTTCCTGGTGGGCGCGGTAGTGCGGTGGAATGGCTCGCCGGTAGCGACCGCGTTCGTCAGTTCCGGCCAGCTCACGGCGCTCGTGCCGGCCAATCTGCTCGATGCCGCCGGATCGGCCGCCGTCACCGCATCGAATCCCGGAGGCGGCGCATCGAGCAACGCGCTCAGCTTCACCATCGACCCGGCGCGTCCCACCGTGGCAACGGTCAGTCCCACCTCGGCGGCCGCTGGAACTGACTCGCTCACCCTGACGGTCACCGGCACCGATTTCGCCTGGAACAGCACGGTGCGGTGGAACGGATCGCCGCTCGCGACCACATTCGACGGACCCACCCAGATGTCCGCGTCGGTGCCACCGTCTCGATTGGCACTCCCCGGTGCTTTCGCCGTCACCGTGCTCAACGCCAGCGGGCTCGACTCCAACTCCGCCACCGTCACGATTACAGCTTCAGCCCCCGTCGTCAGCGGACTCATTCCCGCCTCGGCTATTGCCGGCGGGCCGGATTTCACCCTCACGGTCACGGGCAAGAACTTCGTCCCCGGCGCCGTCGTCGAGTGGAACGGCGCGGCGCTCGCCACCACGTTCGTGGATGCGCTGCACCTGACCGCCGAAATCCCGGATACAAGAATTGCCAGCCCCGGACTCGCCACGGTGAAGGCCATCTCGGCGGGCATGAGTTCCGCCGCGGCGACGTTCACGATCTCGCTACCGTCCCCCGCGATCGCGGTTGCCGCTGTGGCGAATGCGGCGTCGCCGCTGGCTTCGATCGCGCCCGGCTCCCTGATTTCGATCTTCGGGGAACATCTCGCCAGCGCACCGCTCGAAGCCAAGGCTACGCCACTGCCACTCACGCTGGCGGAAACGTCGGTGCTCGTTAACGGCGCCGGTGCGCCCATCCTCTTCGTGAGCGATACGCAGATCAACGCGCAGGTGCCCTTCGAAATCAAGCCGGGCACCGCGACCCTCACCGTGCAGGCCGGCGCCGCCACCAGTGCGCCCGTGAAATTCGAGGTCGCGCTGACCGGTCCGGGCGTCGTCACCAACCCGCGGAGCGATCATGCCGTGGCGCAGAACTGGCCCGGCGGCACGCTGAATTCTCCCGAAGCCGGCGCGTCTCCGGGCGGATATTGCACGCTGTACCTGACGGGCCAGGGCGCCGTAGATCGCACCGTACTCACGGGTGCCGCGGCGCCAGCCGACCCGCTGGCGCTTCCGCTCGCGCCGGTTCAAATCTGGGTGGGAGGACAGGCGGCGCGTGTCGTCTTCGCCGGTCTCGCCCCCGGATTCGTGGGCGTGTTGCAAGTGAACATCGTGATCCCGGACGTCGCCCCCGGCGAGCAGCCTCTACGAGTCGCGATCGGCGGCGTCAGTGCCAACCCCGCAGTCCTGTCGATCCGGTAATTACAGCGTGACGACCGCGGCATCCACCGGCCGGTCGCCCACCGCGATCATGGTGAACAACGGCGCCGGGGGACGGTATTGCTTAGGCGTCAACGCCGAGATCCGCACCACCGCCAGATCGCCCGAGGTCTCGTTCAGCACCAGGGCGTACTGCCCGTCGGGCGTGAGCACGATGCGCCGCGGCCGCTGCCCCACCTGCACCACGGCGACCAGCCTGCCGGTTTCGACATCCAGCACCGTGAGCCCGTTGCTTTGCGGATTCGCCACCAGCAGATATTGGGGCGAGACGTCCGAGGGCGTGACCGCCATGGCCTCCGGCGCGTGGCCCGCCAACAGCGTTTGCGCCACTTCGGTCTGGTACGGGTAGACCACCACCACGGCGTCCATGCCTTCGCCGGTGAGGAACAATTGCCCGCCGTCCGACGTAAACGCGAACTGCCGGGGCTCGATGGGTAGTGGCAGCCGCACCACGGTCTTCCCCGTTGGCACGTCGAAGATGGTGATGTCGCGATCCGGCCCGCTGGCGGAGAGAAGCTGCTTTCCGTCGAACTGGAACCGCACGATCGAAGGCTCCGCCCCCGCCGCGACCGTCCGCACCACCGCACCCGAATCGAGCGACAGAAGCGCGATGCTCCGCTGCTGCCTACTGGCGACCGCCGCTTGCCCTAAAATGCTCAGGTCGAAGCCGTCCGGCGGCAGCGCAAGTTTGATGCGCCGCCGCGTCTTCATCGATGCGAGCGGCACTTCGACGAGCGAAGCAGGGTCGCGATAGAGCACCCACAGGGCGTCGTTGCGCGGGGAGAGTTGCATGCCGATTGCCTGATTGCCGGCCCGGACCTGACGCGCGACCGCGAGCGTGGAGGCGTCGATTTCGTAGACCGTACCGGCATCCGGCGCGAGCACGAAGACCTTCGGCTTAGATGGGGCCGGCAATTTCGGATCGTAGGGATAGAGCACCGCCGCCGGCGCCGCCTCCAGCGGGATCTGCTTGCGCGTGCGGAAGTTCGTGAGATCGACGACCGCCACCGACCGCGACCCCTGGTTCGCCACGAAGCAATAGCCCTGGATGCCCGTGGCCTTCCGCCGGCCGCACGCGCCCAGTGCCGCGGCCGAGGAAACGAGCAGCGCGCGCCGGGAAATGGGGGAGTGGATCACCTACCCTATTGTAAGGCGCTGCCGGAGGACCGACGGCGCGCCGCATGTTATTCTGATGAGAGATCAGGCGGTCTTGAGGCCTCGAGGCTGCCGTCCTTTCCCGAACCGGAGAGATGGCCGAGTGGTTGAAGGCGCACGCTTGGAAAGCGTGTATAGGGGAAACTCTATCGAGGGTTCGAATCCCTCTCTCTCCGCCATAACTTAATCAACAACTTGGCTCTACGCAATAGCGTGCAAGGGGGTAGAATGAAGGCAGTACGAAATGGCACTCACCCTATATCGCAGGCAATGCGGCGCAACCTAACCGTGTGCATGGGCGATAACACGCACAATATCGTCTGTCGCTGTACCCCCGGGCGAGCAGTCGAAGCGGCGCAGATAATAGATGGGCTTGCTCAAAGACGCATACGATCCCACGAATTTGGAGAGAGCGTCGCGATGGATCAGAAGTAATCCAGATTCTGAATACAAATCGTACTTTCGTAGTGCGTATTCACAATTTGCATTAGCCGACATACCGTTACTTGCTGATCTTGGAAGGCGGTTGAAGCGGGGCATCTTTCAACCATCACACGCATGCAAGATTTTTTATCCAAAACGATCCGGTATCCTACGGCCATACACGCTTCTGACAGTCGAGGACCAAATCGTCTACCAAGCACTCGTCAATGTTGTTGCTGAACGATTATTCCCCCACGTGAAGGGGCGGTATCTCACGGAAGCATTCGGACATTTGTACGCCGGGAAGAGTAGTGTCTGGTTCTACAGGAAATGGTCAGATGGTTATGCGGCGTTCAACAAGACAGCACGGCAGGCCTTTAACAGCGGGCTGACGTTCACGGCGAGCTTCGACTTGACTGCATACTATGATAGCCTTGATCACGGTGTTTTGCGTCACTTTCTCGCCGCAATAGGGTGCGATCAGGAATTCTATTTTGCTTTGACCGATTACCTCAGTCGATGGACAGCGACAGAGCGTCGCGTCTACCACAACCATGGGATACCGCAGGGTCCCCTTGGTTCGGGGCTCCTGTCGGAAGTCGTGCTTCAGCACTTCGATAGCAACTATGGTGATCCGAAGCGAGTTCGATACCTACGCAATGTAGACGATATTCGCTTGTTCGCCGCGACACGCAGAGAGCTTCGGGAAATGATTGTTAACCTTGATCTGCTGAGCAAGGACGTTGGTCTGTTTCCTCAGAACAGCAAAATCGAAATACATGAAGTGGAGGACATTGAGGCAGAACTAAAGTCTGTGAGCCGTCCACCCGAAGAGGCTATCAAGCGCAAAGTAGTGAATCAAGAAAAGCTGCGAGGACGGTTGACAGAACTCTCGCCCCGATTCCGCGTGGTGAACGACACGCGTTTTAAGTACCTGCTTGCTCATGCATCCCCAAGTTCGAAACTAAACGGGCGTCTCTGGAGAATATTAGAGCAGCGGCCCGACTTATACGATTGCATCTTCCGGTATTTTCGCCGCTATAAGACCTTGCCGAAAGTCGTCGCAAAGGAGGTTATCACCCAGATTAGGAAGAGTCCTTTGTACATTGCCGTAACCTGCGGGTTGATCGCTACCGCAGAAGGCCGCCTGCCCACAGCGCTCGGTGCAACCTCCAACAGAGTCATCAAGGCCCTATGGAGGCCCAAGAATCTGCCCCCCAGTCTAGCCGCCCAAGTGGGTTCTTGGCTATTGCGGGAAGGACTATTCACACCAAAGCAGGCCGATGCGATTTTCCATCGGGATTGTGACTGGTGGGTAGTTAGTCGGCTGCTCGAAGCTGTCAGCGATTGGCACTATTCGAGCGGACAGATTACTGCAATTCAAAACCACTGTTTGGAGAGCGAATCCAATGACATCGGGATCTGCGCTGCTACCCAGATCGTTAAGCGCGGACTGCCGGTAACCTCACCGATTGCCGACCTGAACCGAAGCGGGGCGATTGTGCTTAACGCGTTCGGAGTGATCGCATCCATACCCCGTGGGCGTTGTGGGGTGTCGGCAAGCATGACCGGGCTGATTGGCAAGGCGGCTCCTGAGGTCAACTGGCGAAAGGTGTTTGGACCCGAATACACCACGGCAGAACGGCAAGCGATTTGGTGTCGGGCATACTCGCTCACGGACATGACGGCGTTTGTCAATGCGTTGGACGTATTTAACGAATGGCTTCTAAGCAGGCTTTATCAGCACGACACAAGCCTGGGGATTTACACACTCGGCAAAATAGGAAGCGTGTTGAATAGTTCGAGGCTTAAGAGCGGGTACCCAGCCATTCTCTCACTGGTCGCCAGCGTTCACAATCAACGGTTGAAAAGCATGCTTTCGCATCCGACCGTGCGGAACACTGGACGCGTCACAGGGCAGGTACGGTTCTCGTACTTGCCGGTGGCGAAACGCCTCATGCTGAAGGCGTTCAAAGAACTCAAAGCCAAGTGGTAAGCTTTGGAAACGGTGCAGATCGGGCCTCAGGCGATTTGAAAGCGCGTACCGGAATCCGTTGGCCCGGTCAGTGTGCAATAACGTGCAATGGTCGGTGGGACGAATAGCAAATACGGCAGATGGCGCAACGTAGAATCCGCAACTTACAGATTCCAAAGGCGCATCAAGGTACCGAATCCCTCTCTCTCCGCCATTTTAGAATCAGCACGTTACCAAAAAAGCCGATCTTGAGCAATGAATCCAGGATTCTCCTCCACCGTTTCCCCGGCCCGCTGGGGCGCCGGAGAGAGCAGCCGGATTCCGCCGTGTGGAGTACACTCGAACTAATCGCTATGTTGCGCACCTCCCGCTTTGTACTCGTCCTTGTCCTCTCGGCCACCGCACGACTCGCTTCGGCGCAGCCCAACTCGCAACCCAATCCCTATCGCACCATCGAGAACTGGGCCAAGATGCCCGAGGGCAGAACGTGGGGATCCACCAGTGGTGTCGCCATCGATCGCGCCGGCAATATCTGGGTGGGGGAACGATGCGGGCAGAACTCCTGCGCCGGCCGGACCGACAACCCCATCCTCGAATTCGATCCCTCCGGCAAGTTGCTCAAGAGCTTTGGCGCGGGAATGTTCATCTTTCCCCACGGTCTCACGCTCGACAAAGATGGCAACGTTTGGGTGACCGATGGCCGCGCGCAGGACGGCAAGGGAAATCAGGTCTTCAAGTTCAGCCCCGAAGGCAAGGTGCTGCTGACACTCGGCAAGGCCGGAGTGGCGGGCGATGGTCCCGACAGTTTCAACCAGCCGTCGGCGGTCGCCATCGCACCTAATGGCGACATCTTCGTCGCCGATGGACATGGCGCCAACAGCAACGCGCGCGTGGTGAAGTTTTCGAAGGACGGCAAGTTCCTCAAGACTTGGGGCAAGAAAGGCACGGCGCCGGGCGATTTCGACACCCCGCACGCCCTGGCTTTCGATTCCAAGGGACGCCTGTTCGTCGGCGACCGCGCCAACGACCGCATCCAGATCTTCGACCAGGACGGCAAGTTCCTCGACCAGTGGACGCAGTTCAGCCGGCCCAGCGCGCTCTCCATCGATCGCAACGATATCTTATACGTCTCCGATTCCGAGTCGCGGGAAAAGGACGGCTACGGCCACCATCCCGGCTGGAAACGGGGCATTCGCATCGGCAGCGCCAAAGACGGCACCGTTACCGCATTCATTCCAGACACCTACGCCGACCCCGAGAATTCCTCCACCAGCGGATCGGAAGGCGTTACCGCCGACGCCCAGGGGAACATCTACGGTGCGGAGGTCCAACAGAAGGATTTGAAGAAATATGTCAAGAAATAGGCCGGCGCTTTCTTCGCTTTCCCTTCTCTGTTAAACTCAAACCCATCGGGGCATTTTTTCAACGCATCTTTTAGGTAAATTGCACGTCTAAAATCTCAAGCCCCCATTTTTATCGGAGTGTGCTCCCGTGTCTCGTAACGCCATTCTTGCCGTCGCAGTGTCCGCCGCTCTCGCTCTGTCCGCTTGCAAGCAGCAGCAGGCCCGAAGCGGTCCGGCCGGTCCCCCGGTGGTCCCCGTCTCGGTCGCGAAGGTCTCGCAGGAATCCGTACCTACGGAGCTGCGGGTTATCGGAACGGTCGAGGCATCTTCCATCGTGCAGGTGAAGTCTCAGGTGGCAGGCGAACTGATGCGCGTGGCCTTCGCCGAAGGCCAGAACGTGGCTAAGAACGACCTGTTGTTTCAGATCGATCCCCGTCCTTACGACGACGCCGTGAGGCAGGCCGAGGCCGCTATCACGCGCGACCAGGCCGCCATCACACAGCAGGAAGCCGCGCTCGCTCGCGATTCCGCCCAAGCCGAGTTCGCCCGTACCGACGCCGGCCGCTACGAACAACTGCAGCGGGCGGGCGTCGTCTCCAAATCGCAATACGACCAGGCGAAGACCTCGGCCGACGTTTCGCGCGAATCGGCAAACGCCACCCAGGCGGCCATCTCGACCGCCCGCGCCGCGCTCGAATCCGACCAGGCGGCGCTCGCCAAGGCGCGCCTCGATCGCAGCTACTGCGAGATCCGTTCGCCGCTCTCCGGCCGCGCCGGCAACCTGCTGGTACACGGCGGCAATCTGGTCAAGGCCAACGACGTGCCGCTGGTGGTGATTCACCAGCTTGCCCCCATCTTCGTCACCTTCAGCGTGCCCGAGCAGCACCTCGCCACCATCCGGCGCATCAACGCGAATCGCAAGCTGCAGGTGCGCGCCGTCCCGCGTGACAATCAACAGCGCACCGCCGCCGGTTATCTCTCGGTCATCGACAACACGGTCGATTCCACCACCGGCACCATCCACCTGAAGGGCACCTTCGAGAACGCCGACGGGCTGCTCTGGCCGGGACAGTTCGTCACCGTGATGCTGGCGCTCGACGCCTTGAACGCCGCCGCCGTGGTGCCGGCCGAGGCGGTGCAGAACGGACAGCAGGGACAGTTCGTCTACGTGGTCCAGGCGGATAACAAGGTTGCCATCCGCGTCGTGAAGCCCGGTATCTTGTTCGGCAAGAGAATGGTGATCGAAAGCGGTCTCGCACCGGGCGAGACGGTCGTGATCGATGGCCAGTTGCGCTTGTTCCCGGGCGCCACGGTACGTACGGTCGATCCGGGCGCGCTCGGTTCGGGGGCGTTATGAACCTGTCCCGCATTTTTATTCAGCGCCCGGTGATGACGGCGCTGGTGACGCTCGCGGTGGTGATGTTCGGCATCATCGCGTTTCGCGGACTGCCGGTGGCCGCGCTGCCCAGCGTCGACTACCCCACCATCAATGTGACGGCGGCCGTCCCCGGAGCTAACCCCGAAACCATGGCGTCCTCAGTGGCCACGCCGCTCGAGCGCGAGTTCTCGACCATCGCCGGCATCACGGCGATGAACTCCACGAACCAACTCGGCATTACTTCGATCACTGTGCAGTTTTCGCTCGACCGGAAAATCGATGCCGCCGCGCAGGACATTCAGGCCGCCATCGCGCGCGCCGGCGGCCGTCTGCCCACCAGCATGCCGCGTCCGCCTTCCTATCAGAAGGTGAACCCGGCGGAGCAGGCGGTGCTGTATCTAGCGCTCGATTCCGAAACGCTGCCGATGTACTCCGTCAACGAGTACGCCGATACCACGCTCGCGCAGCGCATCTCGATGGTGGACGGCGTGTCGCGCGTACAGGTGTTCGGCGCGCAGAAATACGCGGTGCGGGTGCAGATCGATCCCGAACAGCTCGCCGCCCGCGGCATTGGCATCGACGAAGTCAAGAACGCCATCTCGAGCAGCAACACCAACCTGCCCACCGGCCGCCTGGATGGCGACAAGCAGTCTTTCACCATCGAATCCTCCGGCAAACTGCTCAACGCGGCCGCCTACCGTCCGATCATCGTCGCCTGGCGCAACGGCTCGCCGGTGCGCCTCGAGCAGCTCGGCAACGTCCTCGACAGCGTGGACAACACCAAGCTCGCCGCCTGGTTCAACAATAAGCACGCCGTCATTCTGGCCATCCAGCGCCAGCCCGGCACCAACACCGTCGCCGTGGTCGACAGCATTCTGTCGCTGCTGCCGCAATTCCGCCGCGAGATTCCGCCCTCGGTCAACCTCACAGTTGCATTTGACGCCTCCGCCCCGGTGCGCAATTCCATCCGCGACGTCGAGTTCACTCTCGTCCTGACCATCTGCGTGGTGATCGCGGTCATCTTCCTGTTCCTGCGCAACGTCTCCGCCACCCTGATTCCCGGCTGCGCCGTGCCCTACTCGATCGTCGGCACCTTCGCCGTGATGTACCTGCTCGGCTACAGCCTGAACTACCTCTCGCTGATGGCGCTCACGCTATCCGTCGGCTTCGTAGTGGATGACGCCATCGTGATGCTGGAGAACATCGTGCGCCACATGGAGCTGGGGAAGTCGCGCATGCAAGCCGCCATCAGCGCCGCCCAGGAAATCGGCTTCACCATTATCTCGATGACGGTTTCGCTGGTAGCGGTGTTCATACCGGTGCTGTTCCTCGGGGGCATCGTGGGCCGCCTGCTGCACGAGTTCTCGGTCACTATCGTGGCAGCCATTCTGATCTCCGGCTTCGTCTCTCTCACCCTTACTCCGATGCTCGGCAGCCGGTATCTGAAATCGGAACACGAGGTGAAGCACGGCTGGCTCTACCGCTTCCTCGAAGGCGGATTCGACCGGCTGACACGAGGGTATGAGTTCACGCTCGGCATTGCCATGCGCATGCGGCTGGTCACGCTGACCGTCGCCATCCTGATGCTGGTGGGAACCGTGTATCTGTTCCGCACCATGCCTACCGGCTTCATTCCCAGCCAGGACAACGGCTTCATGTTCGCCGCGACGGTCGGCCCGCAGGACATGTCGTTCGATAGCATGGCGCGGCACACCAAGGCGGTGGGCGACCTGGTTTCCCACCACCCCGACGTTCAGGACACGGGCATTTTCGTGCCCGGGCCGCAGGGCCCCAGCTCCGGCATCATCTTCGCCCGCATGAAGCCGCTCAAGCAGCGCACGAAATCGGTGGACCAGATTATCGAAGAGCTGCGCCCCAAGACTTTGTCGGTGCCCGGCATCTTCGCGTTCATGCAGAACCCGCCGCCCGTCACCATCAGCGGGCAGAACATTGCAGCCACCTCGTATCAGCTCACGCTGCAAAGCGCCAACTTACAGGAGATCTACACCTGGGCTCCGCAGCTCACCGCGAAGATGAGGCAGCTCGAGGGTTTCGTCGACGTGAATAACGACCTGCTCATCGCGAGCCCGCAGTTGATGGTGGATATCGACCGCGACCGCTCGCTCGCCGCCGGCATTACGCCGCAGCAAGTGCAGGACGCGCTCTTCAGCGCCTACAGCCAGCGCGAAGTTTCGGTCATGTACGCGCCCGCCAACCAGTATTCGGTGATCCTCGAAGTACTGCCCGAATACCAGCGCAATCCGGACGAGCTATCCAAGCTCTACCTGCGCTCCTCGCAGGGCAATCTGGTGCCCCTCGACACAGTGGTGAAAACCAGGCGCCAGACCGGACCGCTGCAGATCAACCACTTCGGCCAGTTGCCCGCCGTCACCATCGGCTTCAACCTGCGCCCGGGGTTCTCGCTCGGCGACGCCGCGCAGCACGTGGACGACGCCATCCGCGATATGCGCATGCCCGCCACCATCAGCGCCAGCTTCCAGGGCACGGTCAAGGAATTCCAAAGCTCCTTCGCCAACCTGACGGTGCTGTTGCTCGTGGCCATCCTGGTGATCTACATCGTGCTGGGGATCCTATATGAAAGCTTCATCCATCCGATCACGATTCTCTCCGGCCTGCCCTCGGCGGTTTTCGGTGCGCTGCTGACGCTCGTGATCTTCCACCGGCAGCTCGATCTCTACGCCTTCGTCGGCATCATCATGCTGTTCGGCGTGGTGAAGAAGAACGCGATCATGATGATCGATTTCGCGGTGGATGCGCGGCGCCAGGGCCGGACCGCATACGACGCCATCTGGCAGGGATGCCTGCTGCGCTTCCGCCCCATCATGATGACGACGGTGGCCGCCCTCTTCGGCACCCTGCCGATCGCCCTCGGCTACGGCGAAGGCGCCGACGCGCGCCAGCCGCTCGGTCTGGCAGTGGTCGGCGGCCTGGTGGTGAGCCAGTTCCTGACGCTCTACATCACGCCCGTGATCTATCTCTACCTGGAGAGCTTCCAGGAATGGTACCGCGGCGGCAAGACTCCCCAGCCCGCGGAAGCCGAAGTTGCGGTGAGCCGTTAACGCAAGGTTGCCGGGTACGGCCAGTACTTCGGCGGCACTTCCGGGCCGCCGCCCGTCACACCTGTTGCGACCCCAGGAACCGTGTGGACCACGCTTGACATCACCCGCGTAACGCTTTAGAATTGCCCCAATCTTCAATCTCAACTCGACCGCGGGCCACACTGTCGCGGAATCGGTGTTTTTTAGGCTACGTAATTTTGAGGAGGGGGTCAACATGAGGGGTAATTCTTCTTTCGGCCGGCTGTTAGTCTGCCTGGCGATTCTCTTTTGTCTCGGCGCAACGCCTGCCTGGACACAAGCCACATCAACCAGTACCGTAGCTGGCCTCGTCACAGACGAATCCGGCGCCGCCGTAGTCGGAGCTCAGGTCAAGATCGCCGACCCCAGCACCGGCAGTACGCAAGCGACGCTCAGTAATGACACGGGCCGCTATGTGTTCGTCAACGTCTCGTCCGGGACGTACACGATCACCGTCAACAAGGAAGGCTTCACCGTATACAAGGTGAACGCACAGAAGGTGGAGGTCGGCACCACAATCACTGTCAACGCTTCGTTGAAGATCGGCTCGACTTCGACCACCGTTGAAGTGTCGGCGCACGCCGGCGCGGAACTGCAGGTCACCAATGCCGCGGTCGGCACCACGCTGAACTCCGAAGCCCTGATGGTGCTGCCGAACCTCGGCCGCGACGTCTCCACGCTGGCTGTGCTCCAGCCGGGCGTCACGCCGGGCGGCTTCACTGCAGGCGCCTACGCCGACCAGAACACCTACACGCTGGACGGCGGAAACAACTCCGATGACATGGCCGGCAACTACACCAGTTACACGACCAACTTCACCGGCACCGGCGGCACGCAGACCAACGGCAACCCCTCGGGTGTGGTCCCCACCCCCGTCGAGAGCATTGAGGAATTCCGCGTGCAGACGTTCAACCAGACGTCGGACTTCAACAGCTCCATCGGCGGCAACGTGCAGATGGTGACGAAGCGCGGCACCAACGGACTCCACGGTTCGCTCTACGGTTACTACTTCGCGACCAACGTGGGCGCGGCCAATAGCTGGACGAATAACCATACTCCGTCGGCGGCATTCGGCACGCCGTACACGCCTCTCCCGTCCAACCACCGCAGCCGCTTTGGTAGCTCACTCGGCGGGCCGATGACTCCGAAGATTCTCGGCGGCAAGACTTACTTCTTCGTCAACTACGAAGGCAGCCGGTTCCCCAACGTTGCCAATTACGAGCGCACCGTGCCTTCGGAACTCATGCGCGCGGGCGTAATTCAGATCCCGAACGCGGCCGGCGTATGGACGGCGTATAACCTCAATCCCAACGCCGTCACCGTGAACGGTGTCACCTATCAGCCGGCAGTTTGTCCGGGCGGCGCCTGCGATCCGCGCGGCATCGGGATCAATCCCATCGTGAAGCAGATTTGGGACAAGCAGATGCCCCATGCCAACGAGTTTCTCAATCAGGGCGATCTGTATAATACGCAGGGCTATTTGTCGACGATTCGCGCACCTCTCACCAGCAACTCATACGTTGCTCGCATCGACCATGACTTCGGCGACCGGAACCGTTTCTATGCCACTTACCGGTACACGCGGCTGATCAGTCTCACCACCAACCAGGTGGATATCGGCGGCGTCCTGCCCGGCAACACCCTGGGGACGCCCGCCGCGGTTGCCCCTCGTCCGCAGATTCCCGCGTTCTGGGCTACGGGTCTGACCACTAATATCACTCCTACCGTCACCAATACCGTGGTCTTCAACTACACGCGCAATTTCTGGCAGTGGGGCGGCGCCAATTCTCCCCCGCAGCTCCCGGGCTTGGGCGGCGCGGTCGAGATCGGCGGCGAAAGCGCCAACGCACTGATTCCCTACAATGTCAATACCCAGAGCACGCGCCAGCGCTTCTGGGACGGCCAGGACAAGACGCTCAAGGACGACTTGACGATGATCAAGGGCAACCACCTGTTCCAGTTCGGCGGTAGTTACCAGCGCAACTTCAACTATCACATGCGCACCGACAACGGGCAGGGCATCAACAATCAGATCGTCTACCAGATCACCAATTCCGGAATCAACTTCACTAACTCGCCCTATATTCCGACCACGGTGCCTTCCGGCCAGGCGTCGGCCTATCAGGTCGCCTATGCGGAAGTGCTGGGTCTGGTCAATCAGCCACAGGTCGCCTACACGCGCGCCGGAGCCAATCTGGCTATCCAACCGGTGGGCAGCGTAGCCTTCGATCAGAGCATCATCCCGTATTACAACACTTACTTCAGCGATACCTGGCACATGAAGAAGTCGTTCACCCTGACTTACGGCCTCTCGTACGGTTTGGAAATGCCTCCCTACGAACTGGGCGGAAAACAGGTCGAACTTACCTATGCCGACGGTTCGCTGGTAGATACAGAAGATTATCTGGCACAGCGCAAGCGCGCAGCCCTGGCCGGACAGGTCTACAATCCGCTGATTGCGTTTGCCACCGTCCCCAACGTGGGCAAGGGTCTGAAGTATCCGTATTACCCGTTCTACGGCGGGTTCAGCCCGCGCGTTTCCGCGGCCTGGAATCCGAATTACAGCGACGGGATACTGGGCAAGATTTTCGGACAGGGGAAGACCGTCATCCGCGGCGGCTACGGCCGCATCTACGGCCGTCTGAACGGCGTCAACCTGGTTCTGGTTCCGCTGCTTGGCCCCGGCCTGCTGCAGGCTGTCAACTGTGCCGGCGCCAGCAAGGATGGTAAGTGCCTCGGCGCCGGCAACGTCGACCCGGCCACCGCTTTCCGCATCGGCACGGATGGCATGACCGCTCCGCTGCCCGGAATTTCGCAGACGCTGGCCCAGCCTTACGTACCTGGCGTGAACGGCAACGCGGCCGCGGGCGATGCCACCGTGCTCGACCCGCGCTACCGGCCCGAGCGCACGGATAACGTCAGCATTACGATTCAGCGCCAGATCTCGCAGAAGAGTACCCTCGAGGTCGGCTATATCGGGCGCATCATCCGCAACGAATTCCAGGAGATCAACCTGGATGCTGTTCCCTACATGACGACTCTCGGGGGCCAGACGTTCGCGCAGGCCTATTCCGCCATCTACAATGCCGTCGTGAACAACGGCGTGGCTGCGGCCAACGTCGCGGCGCAGCCGTTCTTTGAGAACGTGCTGGGCGGCGCCGGGTCGGCCTATTGCACCGGTTCGCCCAACTGCGCCTCTGCCGTGGCCTCGAAGAACCTGTCACTGCTCAGAAACACCGCCGTGTCCGACCTGTGGAGCACGCTTTCGAAGACCTCCTCCTGGACGCTGGCGCGCAGCATGCTGAGCGGGGCGCTGGGAACGGGCCTGACCAGCCAGATCACCGGTTCGGTCAACACCACCACGAGCCTCGGCTATGGCAATTACAACGCCCTGTTCGTCACGTTCCGCATGCGCGACTTCCACGGCGTAACCGCCACCAGTAACTTCACCTGGGGCCGTTCCCTGGGTACGGGAGCATTAGGACAAGCCAATAGCTCGAATACCGCTCTCGACGTCTGGAACATGCAGGCGAACTATGGCATCCAGAACTTCGACATCAAGTTCATTTACAACGTTGCCATGTACTACCAGCCGAAGATATTCAAGAGTCAGCGCGGCGTCCTGGGCCACATTCTGGGCGGCTGGACCTTCTCTCCGCTTTTGACCGCACAGAGCGGCGGCGGGATTTCGCCGACCTACAGCGAGGGTAGCTGCACCGGTTGCCAGGCATTCGGTGAAGTTACTCCGCCTGCATCCTCCACCGCGACTACGGAGAACGCAGTGGCCGCTTCATCGTACACCGGCGGCACCTCGGCCCACTACAACAACGCCGGCTCGGGTGGCGTTGGTACCACCAACCCAACCAACGTCAATATGTTCGGTGATCCAGCTTCGGTCCTCAAAGAGTTCCGGCCGTGCGTGCTTGGCTATGACACCAGTTGCGGTGGCTACTATGTCCTGCGCGGGCTGCCGCGCTGGAACCTTGACGCCGCCGTAGGCAAGGACATCTCCTTTATGGAAGGGCGCATCGGCGCCACTCTCAGCTTCCAGTTCACCAACGTCCTGAACCACGTAGTCATGGGCAACCCGACTCTGACGGTCACTAGCCCAACCTCGTTCGGCAGGATCACCGGCACGACCGGCACGCCGCGCAACATGGAGTTCGGCCTCCGCCTCCACTTCTGATGTAGCAGCCTTCGAGAGGGGTCGTGAAAGCGGCCCCTCGCAATTCCTCACTCCAGCAGCCGTCACCGAATCGCGCCAACCGCTCACGCATGTTCGATCTTGCTGCCGTATCCGGACCGTTGTTCCTGTAGCCACGCTTCCGCTTCGGTTGCTATTCGGAAGACGCGGATCACACGGAAGAACGGCTCGACGAACACTCCAAACATGCGAGACAGGCCAAAAAGAGCATCGCGCTGGGCAACGACCGCACAAACTCCGAAAGCGACGGTTCCCTGAACGCTGGCGACGCCGCCGCTGGCCGCCCGGATCTCTGCGGCGGATGGTGACGACGTCATCTCGCGCATGTCCAGGAATACATCCAGCCGGTCTGGACGGTTTAGATCCCTCTCGAGTGTACGGAAATGTTCGAGCACTTCAATCAGAGTCACGTCACCCACACATCTCGTGCGGATGAGAGCCCGATCGATCTCGTAGGTGATCGGCATTGCCCTGCCGGCACCGCCAGGTTGTGCCGGAACACACCCTCCTGTCGATTATGATGGGCACCAGCCCCAAAGCGACGCAAAAGAAGTTTCTGGGTTAACTCGGACGGCCGCATTCGTCCCGGCCGATAGTCGGATCCCGTCCTGTCCCGCTACTCCCCTACTGCACGAAAAGTTAGCTTCACAAGTGTAAATTGTGTCTAACTAACTTAACTCACGACTGCCTCCCGTTGTATCATCCTTCCAAATCATCACCTGCGTTCCGGGGTTAGTTGACCAATACGTAAGGGCGGTAGGCACGATAACGGAGCGGGCTTACTTTGCCTTTTAACGACTTTAGTCTCGTAAGGGGTCAACTAATGAAGCGTCTCGTTTTGCTCGCGGCCGTCGTGGCTGTTTGCGCGTGCGCACAAGTCACCTCCAGCCTGCTTACCGGTTTGGTTACCGATTCCACGGGCGGTGCTGTTCCCAATGCCGTCGTGACCGTGCTCAATTCCGTCACAGGTCAAATTTTCACCACCACCACTAACTCCCAGGGCGACTATGCCGTCCCCTCTATCCCGGCCGCGATTTACCGGGTAACTGTGTCCGCTCAGGGCTTCAAGACCACCACGGTTAACCTGGTTAAGATCGACGCCTCGGTTCCCGCCACGGTTAACCTCAAGCTCGAAGTCGGCACCGTTAACGAAACCATCGAGGTTTCAGCCGGCGCCGAAGTACTGCAATCCTCTAGCGCCACCGTGAGTTCCACTCTGGTCGGCCGCCAACTCGTCGATTTACCTTTCGCCACCCGCAATCTCCTCGAGGTGGTCGTCACCCAGCCAGGCACCCAGACGCCCGGCACCCCCCGCACCTCTTCCATTAACGGACTTCCCAAGGGGAGTGTGAACATCACGGTCGATGGCATGAACATCCAGGACAACCTGCTCAAATCGAGTGACGGCTTCTTCGCCAACATCCAGCCCAAGACGGACTCGATCGAGGAGGTCACGGTTTCCACGGCGGGCGTCGGCGCGGACAGCTCGGGCGAAGGCGCGGCCCAGGTGAAATTTGTCACGCGCAGCGGCGGCAACGAATTTCACGGCGGCCTGTTCTGGCAGAATCGCAACACTGCCTTCGATGCCAATTACTACTTCAACAACATCAATGGTCTGGAGCGCGACCGGATTAACCTCAACCAGGAGGGCGGCAGCCTGGGCGGCCCGTTCAAGAAGAACAAGGCCTTCTTCTTCGTCTCATTCGACGAGTTCGATCTGCCTCAGACCTACAACGTCTCCGCCAACGTGCCCACGGCGGAGGCTGTGAACGGTATCTTCACCTACCAGGACAGCGCCACGAGACAGATTCGCCAGGTTAACCTGTACCAGCTCGCCGCAGGCAAGAATCCGACGCTTCCCGCCGGCACGCGAGCCTACCCCACGACGCCCGACCCGGCCGTGGCGGCCTCGCTCGCGCAGTACCTCAAACTGGCCACGCCGCAGACCGGCTCGCTGGTGGACCGCATCACCTCGTTGAACGACTACAACCGCAACGTCTTCAACTTCCAGGCGCCGGGCACCAACGTGCGCCGCTTCCTGACCACAAAATTCGATTACAACCTCACCAGTAAACACCACTTCGATTCGGTTTGGAATTATCAGTACTACAATTCCAATCCCGACGGCGTGAACAGTATTTTCCCGGTGCTGCCCGGCACCGGCACCGTGCTCGGCCATCCGGAATCGGGCGGGATCAGGCGCTACGCCTTCTCCATCGAGGGCGCGCTGCGCTCCACGCTTTCCTCGCACCTTACGAATGAGGCCCGTTTCGGCAATTCGGGCGGCGGCACGGGGCTATTCCGCGAACAGATCGCACCCGCGCTGTTCAGCCAGTGGAACGGGTACGGCACGTCCTACAACAATTACCTCCAGAACCCGTACCGCTCCACCACGGCATCGCGCCGCAACACCCCGCTTTGGCAGGCCACGGATAATGCCACGTTTGTGAAAGGGAGCCACCTGGTGAGCTTCGGCGGCAGCTTCACGCAAGTGAACAGTTGGCAGTCGACCTCGGGCACCGCGGTGGTCCCGACCGTTACCTTCGGCACCGCCACCAACGACCCGGTCAACACCGGCGCCACCTCGCTGTTCGACACCACCAACTTTCCCAACAGCACGCCCACCAACCGCAGCGACGCGGCGGCGCTCTACGCCATCCTCACCGGACGCGTTCAGAGCATCACTCGGTCGCTCGGCCTCGACGAGAAGACGCTGCAGTACGGCCACGTCCCCACTGTCGACCGCAACCGGCAGCGCGAGATGGCGTACTACGGGCAGGACTCCTGGCGCGTCCGCTCCAACTTCACCCTCAACTACGGTGTGCGCTGGGACGTCCAGTTCCCCTTCGTCAACCTGAACGGCGCGTATACACGTGTCGGCGAGGAGGGCGTCTGGGGCGTCTCCGGCATCGGCCACCTCTTCCAACCCGGCGTGCTTACGGGGACGGCGCCGCAGTTCGTCGCCGTCAAACCCGGCCAGCAATCGTACGAGACGAAGTGGAAGCAGTTCGCGCCTTTCCTCGGCTTCGCGTGGATGATCCCGCATACCGGCGCGCCGGTCTTGTCGCACCTGCTCGGCAGCAACGGCCAGTCGGTGCTGCGCGCGGGCTACTCGATCGCCACCGTGCGCGAGGGCATGAACGTGCCGATCTCGATCTGGGGCGGCAACCAGGGCGTGACGCAGTCGCTCACCGTCGATCCGGCCAACTTTCCCAGCGTGTTCGGACCCGCCGGCTCGGTACTGTTCCGCGATGCCTCGCTGCCGGCGCGCCCCGAAGTGTTGACGCCGAATTTCCCCGCCGCCGTAATCTCCGGACAGGCCGTCAACGATTTCGCCTCCAACCTGCGGCAGGGCTACGTGCAATCGTGGAACCTCAGCTTCCAGCGCGAGCTGAGCCACTCGACCGTGCTCGACGTCCGCTACGTGGGCAACCACTCGGTGGGATTGTGGCGGCAGGTGGACCTCAACGAAGTGAACATCTTCGAGAACCACTTCCTGGACGAGTTCAAAGTCGCGCAGAAGAATCTCGCTCTCAACCAGGCGCAGAATCCGAGCAGCACCGATTTCAGCAACCGCGGGCTTCCCGGCCAGGGGCCGGTCCCGATCCTGCAGACGTCAACGGGGTTGACCAGCGACACTACCATCGCGCAGCAACTGCAGCGCGGCCAGGCCGGCACGCTGGCCAATTCCATCGCCAACAACGCCACCCGCATGGCGAACCTCACCAAGGCCGGGTATCCGGTGAACCTGTTCTACGTCAACCCGACGGTGGGCAACGGCCGCGCCTTCCTCATGATGAACGGCGGCGGGTCGACCTACAACGCGCTGCAACTGGAACTGCGGCGGCGCATGGCCAAGGGCCTGCTCGTTCAGGGCAGCTACGCCTGGTCGAAATCGCTGACCAACATGGATGCTTCGAGCTCGTCGGTATTCAGCGAGCCGACCACGTTCCGCTCGCCCGGTAACGACAAGGGCCCCTCACCCTGGGACATCCGCCACGGCTTCAAGCTCAACTTCGTCTATGAGCTTCCGTTCGGGAACCCCCACAACGCGATCCTGCACAAGGTCGTCGAAGGCTGGCAGATCGGCGGCGTTTCGCGCATCCAGTCCGGCTCGCCCGACCTGCTCACTTCGGGCGGCCGCGGCACTTTCAATCAAAATGACAATGGCGTGGTGCTGCACAACCTCACCATCCAGCAACTCGAGAACATGGTGCAGATTCGCAAGACTACCGGCGCCAACGGCGTGGGTCAGGTATTCTTCCTGCCGCAGGACATAATCAACAACACGCTGGCGGCCTGGGAAGTGGGTGGCTTCACGCTGGCCAATCTCGATCCGAACAAGCCGTACATCGGTCCGCAGTTCACGCCCGGCCAACTCGGCAATCGCATTTTCCTGTACGGCCCGTGGCAGCAGCGCTGGGACTTGACGCTTGTCAAGCGCACCAGTCTTGGCGAGAAACGGAGCCTGGAGCTGCGCGCCCAGTTCCTGAACGCATTCAACCAGACCAACTTCCTGCTGGGCGCAGCCGGCAACGACGTGAACACCCTGGGTACCGGCGGCATCACCGGGAGCTTCGGCCAGACCACCAGCGCCTACCGCGATTTTTCGGTTTCGGGAAGTAACGACCCGGGCGGCCGGATGATCGAGTTCGCGCTTAGATTTAAATTCTAGGCCTGACGACCAACCGCTCCTTGATCGCCAGGGAGCGGTTGGTTCATCCTTAATGCGTCATCGCGTAAATCAAATAGTTGATCCCGTACCGGTAGGCCAGCGACGTCATCGCTTCCGGATAATACGGCACGTCGGCGAACTCCCACGCATCGCCCACGTCGGTGTTGTAGTTGACCGCGACCACCATCCGGTTGTTGTAGTCGTAAAGTGCGCGCCAGGCCGGCACCGAACCCGGCGGCTGCACGATCTCGACGGTTCCGCCGTAACGCCTCAAGTGGCGTGAGCCCGGAATGAAGGTCCGGTCCTTCTCCTCGATGTCGTAGAGAACGTGCATCACCGCATCCGACGGGGCCAGATCCACGATCGGTTGATTGGGCAGTACCCTTTGCATGGTCTGGCGGAAAACTTCCCACTGCTCCGGACCCCAGAAATCGTCCACCACCAGGTACCCTCCGCGCAGCAGGTATTCTCGTAGACGCGCGCACTCGACATCGCTCAATCCCCACCAGCCGGTCTGCGTGGCGTAGATCCAGGGATAGTCGAAAATGCGATCGTCGGTCAATCGAAAGTGGCGTGGATCGCCGGCGTCGATGCGCGTGAGCCGGTTGACGCCGGTGGTGAAATGATTCTCTGCCGCGGGCCAATCCACCAGCCACCAACCGGATCCCGTCCCGTCTCGCGATGAAAAGCCCCAGCCGCGATGGTACTGCGGCAGGTCGGTGTATTCCACGCGAATGAAATGGAATTCGGCGCTGCGGGCGGGCATCTCGCGCTCGTCGTCGTCGCGCATCCCGAACCGCCCCCTCTGGGCCAGGACCCCGATCGCGAGCAACAGCAGTACCGCCAGAATCGCGCGTCTCACTATAGATCCAGTATGCGATAATCCATCGCATGAAGGCAGTTTCCGCGACGATTCTGATTCTCTTCTCCGCCGCCGTCCTTACGGCGCAACCGCCGCCCGGGGGTGGCCGCGGCGGCCCGCAGACCGAGTACGGGCGGCAATCCGCGCAGCTCCAGCGCGAGGGCAAAATGGACGCCGCCCTGGATGTCCTCAAGAAGGAGTTGCAGGCACACCCGGATTCGGTCGACGCCAACAACCGCGCCGGCCTGCTGCTCGATCTTATGGGCAAGGGTCCGGAGGCGCGCCCGTATTTTCAAAAGGCGATAGACGCCGCGCCCGATGCGGCCACCAAGGCCAGCATGCAGCGCGCCATGGCGATGTCGTACGCCTTCTCGGGCGACTGCAAGAATACCGCGAAATACGAAGACATGGTGTTCGCGTACTGGGTCACGCAGGAGGACGGCTACCAGCAGGGCGAGATGGCCAATGAGGCGGCGCGCGTCTGCATCGACTACGGCGACCTCGACACGGCCTACGCCTATTACAAGAAAGGCTACGAAGCCGGCCTGAAGGAGAAGAACATCTCCGCCGACCGCAAGCTGCTGTGGGAGTTCCGCTGGCAGCACGCGCAGGCGCGCATCGCCATCCGCCGCGGACAGAAGGCCGAAGCCGCCACGCACGTCGTCGCCGCCAAGGCCGCGGTGGACGGCATCCAGGATCAGGGCCTCCGCAGTCAACAGCAAATCTTCTACCCGTACCTGACCGGGTATGTGGCATTGTATGCGGGCGACTACAACAAGGCTCTCGCCGACCTGCAGAACGCCAACCAGAACGATCCCTTCATCCAGTGCCTGATCGGCATGACCCACGAGAAGCTGGGCAACCAGGAGAAGGCGATGGAATACTACAAGAAGGCGGCAACGGCGAGCGCGCACAATCCGCCCGCCGCGTTTGCGCGGCCCTACGCGACGAAGAAGATCGGTTAACCGTCTATGCGATTCTTACTCCTGCTCGGCGCAGCCGCGCTTTCCGCCCAAACCTTCGAGCCCAAGATGCCGGATTCGGTTCCGGCAGCCGCCGGTGCGGTGAAGCAAGGCGCCGTATTTCGCTACATCGACATCACCGAAGGCACCGGCGATGCGGCCAAGCCGGGGCAGGAGTATACGGTCCACTACACCGGCTGGCTGCGCGACGGAACCAAGTTCGATTCCTCAGTGGACCGCAAGGAGCCGCTGAAGTTCGTCCAGGGGCGGCGGCAAGTCATCGCCGGATGGGAGATCGGCTTCGAGGGCATGAAGGCCGGGGGCAAACGCCGCCTGTTCCTGCCCTATCAACTGGCGTACGGCGAGCAGGGCCGCGGCAGTATCCCGCCTAAAGCCGAGCTGATCTTCGACGTCGAGTTGCTTGGCGTGAAAGACATCACGCCGCCCTCGGCCGCAGCCGAACTGCTGCTGCCCTTCAGTGAACTGGAAGAGCACATTCTGGCGCTGGCCAAGGCTGTCCCGGAGGAAAAATACGGATGGCGGCCGGGCCCGGGCGTGCGGTCGATCAAGGAAGTGTTGCTGCACATCGCTTATGGCAACCAGCTCCTGCTCAACATTGCTAACAATTCACCTTCGCAGGAGGCGCTGGGCAAGCAGATTGAGGAGAACACGAAGGGCGAGCACGCAGCCATCGGCAAACAGGAAACGATCGACCTGCTCACTAAGAGCTTCGCCGATGTGCGGAAGGCACTCGAAGGCGCCTCAGCGGGCTCACTGACGCGGAACACCCAGTTCTTCAATTCGCCGACGACGCGGCGTGGTGTCCTGACGTTGATCGATACGCACATGGCGGAGCACTTGGGCCAAGCCATCGCCTACGCACGCATGAACGGCATTGTGCCGCCGTGGTCGAAGTAGGCCGTCACATCAGGTTCCGGTAGGCGTCCTCATCGAATCCGAGCACGATCTGGCCGCCCTGGATCAGGATGGGCCGCTTGATCAGGTTCGGATGCGCCGACATCAGCTTGAGCGCCTCGTCGCGCGACGGCGGGTTCTGCGCCATGCCACGCTCCCGATACATCTCGTTCCGCGAATTCAGAAACTTTAAGTAATCGCGCTTGCCGATGAGCCGATCGAGTTCTTCCACGGCGACGCCGCGGTTGAGATCCACTTCTTCAAAGGAAGCGCCTTGGTCGCGAAGCCAACTCTTCGCTTTGCGGCAGGTGGTTCAAGTCGGTTTCAAGTAGAGTTTCATGGCGGTGAAACGATTCTACCGCCTGCGATAGACTGAGCGCGGCGTCCGGCGATTCAAGTGATTTGCGGGACTCCCGCAAGAAATCGGCCTTAAGCGCCTTAGAGTCAGCAAAAATTTGCGGGAGTCCCGCAAGAAAATCCGTAATATCGTAATGCCACTTTGCATCACACGGCGTTCAACTTGGCGGCTTCATCCGCCAGTCGCGTCAGTGTCGCGGCCAGCGCGCGGGCCGCGTCCACCTGAAGATCCGCCCGCAACACGAACTTGCCTTTCAGTTTCCCTGTCTCCTTCACCGACAGCTTGAGCAGCACGCGCGGCCCGGTCAGCCGGGTATTCACGGCGCGTCCGGTCATCGCATCCAGCTCGAGCACCCGCCCGACACAGGTCGGCAGGTCCGGAATGGCGTCGCGCAACTCCCGCGGAAACGCCATCGTATTGGGGAACGAGTACCGGCGGGCGAGCTTCGCGCTCTTACGCGTGAGTTGCTTGCTCATGAGGCTAGTATAGGTTACTGCCCGAGCATCTCGACCAGATTTTCGCCCATTACCAGCCGTGCGTCGGCGCCGCTGACTCCGGCGTCCAGCAGGGCCCTCAACTGAACTTCGAACACGTCGTAATTCCAGCCCCTCGGGAAAAATGACGAATCCGTTCCGAACAGCAGCCGCTGTGGACCCACTACATCCAGTGCGCGCCGGAACACGGTCTTCAGCTCGAGACCCTCGTACTTGATCCACGAATTGCTGCTCGCCGTGTCCAGGTACACGTTGGGGCACAGGTCCGCCAGCATCAGCGCTTCGCGAAAGTACCCGGCGCCGAAGTGCGGCACCACGAACGGAACGTTCGGATAGCGCAGCGCGACGGCGTGCAGATCGAGGGGGTTCGAGAACCGCATGTCGAACGGCGAGGGCAGTCCCAGCTTCCTCCGCACTCCCACCGTCAGCACGCCGCAATGCACGAACACGGCGCAGCCTAGTTGGGCGGCCTGGTCGAGAATCGGCTTCACGCGCTCGTCGTGCATCGAATAGCGGTGCATGGCGGGGAACAGGCAGATGGCATGCAAGCCCTCCGCCACGGCCGTGGCGCTGTCCAGCGGATTCACCATCGCGTAAGCGAAGAAGCGGTCCGGAAACGCGTCCACCGCGGCCAGCACCGAGGCCTCGTCGCCCGGCACGCTGGCGATCAGCGCGGCACTCGCCACACCGTGCCGGTCCAGATCCTCCGTCCAGGCGTGCGCCAGTTCCGCCGGCTCTTCCGCGGGCAGATCCCAGCCGAGCATGGAGGCTACGCGCTCCGCGGGCTTGCCGCACTGCGCTCCCATGGTCCCAAAAAAGTTTCGCGAAAAGAAATGAACGTGCGCGTCCGCGACCGCGCAATCACCCCAAGGTGTTTGCATCCGGCTTGTTCCAGTGTGTGATCCCCGCCGCCAGCGCCAATTGCGTCAGCCCAGCCACGTTGTTGACCCCAAGTTTCTTCATCATCGTCTTACGGTAGCTGCGCACCGTCTGCAGTCCGAGGTCGAGGAGAACCGCGATATCCTTGCTCGTCTTGCCTTCGGCCACCAGGCGCAGCACCTGCAGCTCGCGCGGCGAGAGTGCCTCGAGGGGACCTCGATCGTGCGTATCCAGGTCGCCGCGCTGGATGCGTTGCAGCAGCCGGTCCGATACCTGCGAGCTCAAGTACGATCCGCCGCGCGCCACCGTCCGCAGCGCGTCCAGCAATTCGTTCGACGAGGCCTTCTTCAGCACGAATGCTCTCGCGCCGCTGCGGATCGCGCTCACCACGGAATTCTCGTCGTCGTACATCGAGAGGATGATGACCTTCACCGCCGGGCAGTGCCGCAGCAACTCCGTCGTCGCCTCGATGCCGTTCATCCCGGGCAGTCCGATATCCATCAGGACCAGGACCGGGTTGGTCTTCTTGCAGAGTTGCACCGCATCGGCGCCGTTCTCGGCCTCACCCACTACGCGGAACTCCGCGCCGCGCTCGAGGATCGTCTTGACCCCGTCGCGCACCAGTTTGTGGTCATCCACCAGAACTATGTCGAATGCCATAATGCATCGTCAGACGGGCTGCCCCGCGGCGGCCCGCACGGTCGTACCGCTTCCCCGATTGCTGTTGACGGAAAGGTCCAAACCGGCCTGGGCGGCGTAGTGTTCCATGCTGAGCAAGCCCAACCCCCGGCCCCCTCCCCGAACATCCGCGGGATCGAATCCCCTACCATTGTCCTTTATTTCGAGCGCAGGACCGATACGTGTGGACTTTACCGCGATTTCAATCGTGGAGCAACTGGAGTGCTTGACCGCGTTCTCCACCGCTTCCTGCGCGATCTGGTACATGGCCGACGCGATCTTCGGATCCAGCTTCAGCGAAGGGTCCACGTTGAGTCGGAGCACCCCCGTAAAGCGTTCGTGGATGCGGCCGGCCAGCCGGTCGAGCGCCGATCGAAGCCCCGCGCGCTCCACTGTCGAAGGATTCAGCTCGTAGCTGTAATCCCGTACCTCCTGCATGACGGTCTCGAGGACCTTCTGAATTTCCACGATGCGCTCGCAAGTCTCCGGTCCCACGCTCTCGAGGTCCATGCGAACCAGGTCGAGCTGCAGCCCGAGCGCCGTCAGGTTCTGGCCCACCGAGTCGTGAAGGAACCGGGAGACTACGGCGCGTTCGAATTCCTGCGCCTTGAGCGCGCCCAGCACAGTCGTGCGCAGTTCCTGCTCCGCGGTCAGCCAGGCGGTGGTTTCGTGCGCCAGTCCTCCGGCGTACCGGATCTCGCCCTCCACGCGAACGGGAAAGACGGAGACGTCCCACGTGGAGTTGCCGCAGCGCTCCCGCAGCAGCAGCGTCTCACCCTGCAACACGCTTGAAAACCGCGCCGACCAGGTGCGGGCCGCCGTCACGCCCAGCGTCTCTTTCACCGAGCGGCGGAGTAATTCCTTGGCCGGTTTGCCGAACAACGGCGCGACATCGCCAAAAGTCTTGAGGAACACACCCTCCGCATTCACGATCCAATGACACGCCGGGCATTGCGACAGAAACGCGTCGGTGAGAGAGCCTGCCTCTTCCATGCGGTCCGGCTATCGCTTACGCGCCACTACTTTGCGCACGGCCGCTGCCACATCGCGCGCCACCAGACCGTATTTTTCCAGCAGCTCGTCCGGCTGCCCGGATTCCGCGTAGGTATCCTGGATGCCCACGAACTCCATGGGGCAGGGAGCGGTTTCGGCCACGACTTGCGCCACGCGCACGCCGAGTCCGCCGTCCACCAGGTGCTCTTCAGCCACCACGATCGCCCCCGTGTCCGCTGCCGCGCGCGCAATCGCATCACGGTCGAGCGGCTTCACCGTGTGCATGTCGATGACGCGGGCCGAGAGGCCTTCGCTCTCCAGCGTCTCCGCCGCCAGCAGCGCCTGCGCCACCAGCAGACCGTTGGCGATGATGGTGACATCTTTGCCTTCCGCCACCTGGATCGACTTGCCGATCTCGAACTTCTGGTCGCCGTTGTAGATCAGCGCCGCCTTCGGCCGCCCTGTCCGGATGAACACCGGTCCAACATGCGCCGCCGCTGCTTTCACCAGCGCCTTGCACGACGGCTCGTCGGCGGGCGCCATCACTACGAACCCGGGCAGGGAACAGGCCAGCCCCGTCTCCTCGATGCTCATCTGCGACGGACCATCTTCGCCGATCGAAATGCCCGAGTGCGTCCCCACCACCTTCAAGTTGACGTGTGGATACGCCGCGCAAACCCGGAGTTGCTCGAATCCCTTATTGATCGCGAACGCGGAAAAGCTCGAGACGAACGGAATCTTCCCAGCGAGCGCCATCCCCGCGCCCGCCGCCACCATGTTGGCCTCGGCAATGCCGAACGAGAAGAACCGGTCGGGAAACTCCTTCGCGAAATACGTCGTCATGGTCGACTTGGAAAGGTCGGCGTCGCATACCACGATGTCTTTGTTCTCGCGCCCCAGTTCCACCAGGGCGCGGCCGAACGCCTCACGCGTCGCGGCCCCCAGCTTCACTTCGAATTTCGTTTTGGCAGGCATGTATTATTGCAGCTCCTGTAGGGCCAGCTTGACTTCGTCCGCACTGGGCGCGGTGCCGTGGAACTTCGGATTGTTCTCCATGAACGAGACACCCTTGCCTTTCACGGTGTGGGCGACGATGGCCGTTGGCTTCCCCTTGGTGGCTTCGGCTTCCTGGTATGCGTTGCGGACCGCCGTGAGATCGTGCCCGTCGATCTCGATGGTGTGCCACCCGAAGGCCCGCCACTTATCAGCCAGCGGCGCGACTTCCATGATATCTTTCACAAACCCGTCCAGTTGGATGCCATTGTAATCGACGATCGCGACCACGTTATCCAGCTTGTGGTACGCGCCCGACATGGCCGCCTCCCAGACCTGCCCTTCCTGGATCTCGCCGTCGCCGAACATCACGTACGTTCGCGACTTCCGGCCGTCGAGCCGTGCTGCCAGTCCCATCCCGATCCCCACCGAAAGTCCTTCGCCCAGCGACCCCGTCGAAGCTTCGAGTGCGTGGATGAATCGCATGTCGGGATGTCCCTGGTACACCGACCCAAGCTTGCGCAGCGTGTTCAACTGGTCGCGGGGAGTCTCCGCGTAGCCCAGTTCCGCCATGACCGAGTAGAGCACTGGCGCCGCATGTCCCTTGGAGAGGATGAAGCGGTCGCGATCCGGCATGGTGGGATTCTTCGGATCGATATTCATGTAGTCGAAATACAGCGTGACCACCAACTCGACCGCCGACAACGATCCGCCCGGGTGCCCCGATTTGGCGGCCCCGATCATTTCAATGATATCTCGCCGGATGCGCTTGGCGATGGCTTGCAATTCTGGGAGCGATTTGGCCATGAGGAGTTCTCATTTTAGCGCAGTGACGCAGTTGATTCGCCGCCGCTACCACGAAACAATCTGCAGACGCTGCACTGCTCGGAAGTGCTTGTCCCGCGTCACGAGTGCCATTCCATGCTGACGCGCCAGCGCAGCAATCCAAAGATCATTTGCCGGCAGAGGCCTTCCTGCGTCGGTCAACTCCGACCGCACCTGCGCGTAATAGGAGGCTGTTTCCTCGCCGAGGGCTAGTGTAGTGCGGCAAGCAGAACGCAGATTATTTCGGCGGTACTGCTCCAGGGGGCAACGCGGCCGAAGATGCCGGGAGAGCGATTCTGGCCGCAGATAAACGCAGATGAACGCAGATAGGTAAGTTGTTTTTCATCTGCGCTTATCTGCGTTCATCTGGTGCCAATTCGGGTTTCGGCCTTTCAACCACCTCGACCAGCTTTGGGGCTCTGCTTTAAACTCGACGAATTCCGACGCACTACACTTAGGATCTCCAGTTGGGGCAGGAGGGTCTCCAGCCACAGCTCGTACCTGGGCCGATGCCGGGACCTGCGGATTCCAAAGAGGTACTCACCCAAAACCACAACCGGCACGGCATAATCAGGTTCATGCTCGATCGCCCGGCGCAGAACGAGATCGCCATCGGCCAATGCCGAGAGGGCGTTCGTATCCAGAATCAGCGCCATTCTTCTTCGTCGATCGTCTCGAACGCATCTTCAATAATCTTTTCAATGCGAAGAGTCTCACGATGCAAGTGCTTCAGCGCGCCGAAAGAGGTCTCCCACAATTGGTTCTTCGACGGGGCTTGCTGCACGCGCACCAAGCGCTCCTGCAGGGCTTCGGCAAAAAAGTCCTTCAGGGTCCGGCCCCTCTCGGCTGCCGCCGCCTTGGCGCGCCGGAACAACGGATCCGGAAGCTCGATGGTCGTCTTCACCAGACCCATTTTCCCATAAATATGGGTCGCCTACTGCCCGAACCGGACCCGCGCGTTTTGCCCCGCCAGTCAACCGCGCCGGAGCACACCAGCGCCATCCCCAGGAGCAATTTCGGAAATTGCATACCGATACGCTAGCGCAAAAAGGGCGCCGCCGTTACCGGTCCGCCAGCAGGGCACGCAACGCCGGACGCAGCGTCTCGAGCTCGGCCACCCGGAGCATGGCCAGCGCCTGGCTCAGCAGCGGCGGCCGCGACGTCTTCCACATTTCCGCCACGCTGCGGCGAACGCCGTCCCCGGCACGGTAGAAAAAACGCTCGCTCCAATCGCGCTGCCCCACCTGTGCTTCCGGATACGCGCGGACGACATCCCAAACCGTCTGTAGCCATCGCAGCCGCAGCGGCTCGCGGTACTGCGGAAGAAACAGAATCGTGCTCTGCCCATCCTGCCGCACCTCCTCCACGAACCCGGCGAATGAATTCGCTTGGCTCAGGTTGATGTTGGCGTTCGGCTCCGCGCCGTGGCGGTCGCCGCCCGAGATCAGCGGCTTTCTCCAGGCCGCCGCGAGGCGCATCACCGCCTGATTCTCCGCCCACGATCGCAGTCCGTTCAGCTCGATGGCGTGGATCCGCGCACCGCACCCGACCAGCAGCCGCGCGACCGCGCCCGCATGCGCCGCCTCGCCGATTCCGGCTTCGTCCCACAGCGGATGATTCAGCACCACCAGCACGCTGCGCTCGTGCGCCAGCAGATCCAACGCCTCCGCCAGCCCGCGCCCCGACGGCCGTTCCGTATATCCGCGCAGCACGCCCCAGATGGCCCCCGACCGCGTCTCCGGCAGGTTGTGTATTCCGAAATGAAAGAAGGTCGATCCGAACGGCACTGTCCACTCCACCGAGATCGGGGTGCCGGTCTCGATCCCCGCTTCGAGATCGTCATGGTCCGTCAGCGACACCAGCGCGTCCAGTCCCAGACCGTGGATCTGCCGCGTCTCCACGTCCAGCGCCGCCGGCGGATCGAGCGGCGGCCGCCACCCCGCGCGGTGAATATCGAGTGTCTCGCCGGTGGCGCGCCGGTGCTGCCAGGCCGCCATCCGCAGCACCGCCGGAATGACGGGGAAATGCCCGCGGAATCCACCCAGGAATTTCAGGTCTTCAATCGAGTGGCAGGTATGCCCGTGCAGTGAGATGCCCGTACGAAAATGCCGGTGGAAGCCGGGGGTCTCCCAATGCTGCTGGATCGTCGTTCGTCCCACGTTCGCCTCCCAGCCGCAGTCCAGAACAATTCCGTCTACAATTGTTTTGTACTGCGGGAAGCGTTACGGAACGATGAAACGCCAGTTAACGTTTGAGCGCGCTACCCCAACAGCCGCGCCGCCGGCTTCGCAAAATACGTCAGGATGATGCCCGCCCCGGCCCGCGCGATCCCCGTCAGGCTCTCCATCATCGCCCGGTCGTGATCGATCCACCCGTTGCGCGCCGCGGCCACGATCATCGAATACTCGCCGCTCACCTGGTAGGCCGCGATCGGCACGTCGAACCGCTCCCGCGCGCGGCAGATCAGGTCGAGGTAGGGCATGGCCGGCTTGATCATGATCATGTCCGCGCCCTCTTCCAGATCCAGCTCGATTTCGCGCATGGCCTCGCGACCGTTCGCCGGATCCATCTGATAAGTTCGCCGGTCGCCGAACTGCGGCGCCGATTCCGCCGCCTCCCGGAACGGCCCGTAGAACACCGACGCGAACTTCGCCGCATAAGACAGGATAGGGACCTTCTCGAACCCATTGGCATCGAGCGCCTGACGGATGGCCCACACGCGCCCGTCCATCATGTCCGACGGCGCCACGATATCCGCCCCCGCCCGCGCATGCGACAGCGCCGATTTCGCCAGCCACTGCAAGGTCGTGTCGTTATCCACGTCGCCGTCCTTGATAAACCCGCAGTGGCCGTGGCTCGTATACTCGCAGTTGCAAACGTCGGTGACGATCAGCAGCTTGGGCACTTCCTTGCGGATGGCGCGGATCGCCCGCTGCACGATTCCGTGATCGTCATAGGCCCCCGATGCCATCTCGTCCTTCGACTCCGGCAGGCCGAACAGAATCACGCCGCCGATACCCAGGGCATGCACTTCCACGCACTCCTTGACCAACTCGTCGACCGACATCTGGTAGTTTCCCGGCATGGCGCCGATCTCGCGCTTGACGCCCTCTCCGGGGCAGACGAATAGCGGCAGAATAAACTGCGAGGGCCCGAGGTGCGTCTCGCGGACAAGGTCCCGCATGGCCTCCGAACTGCGCAGCCGGCGGAGGCGGTGGATAGGGAACGGCATACCCCCGGATTGTAGCGCGCGGGGGATTGGCTTTTGTAGGCCGGGACTAACCCCAGGGGGGCTTGACAACTACTTGCGCCCGGATAGAATAAGTCTCATCTAAGCGCTGTTTATGCAAACCGCCTGCGACCATACCCGCACCCAGCTCATTGCGCGAAGAGACGGCGTCGATTACGTGGAATGTCTCGATTGCCGCCAGATCTTCGAGGGCGAAGACCTTGAACCGATCAAAGTTGAAGAGGAAGAGGAATAGGCCCCCCATGCGCTAGCATGAAGGGGAATGCACGATCTCGCCACTTTCCGGAGCCAATTCGACCGCATCGCCGAGCGCCTCGCGATGCGTGCGGGCGTGCCCAACCTCGATCGGTTCCGGGACCTCGACAAGAAGCGCCGTGCAGCCATATCCGAGACCGAGGACCTGAAGGCCCAGCACAACCGCGAGTCCGCCGGCATTGCCGAGGATCGCAAAAAAGGCGTCGGCACCGCGGAGCGCCAGAAGGCAATGCGCGCCCTCGGCGATCGCATTTCGCAGCTTGACGAGCAGGTCAAGGCCAGCAACGAAGAGCTCCAGTCGCTGCTCAAGACCATCCCCAACCTGCCGCACGAATCCGTCCCCGTGGGCAAGAATGAGGAGGACAATGTCGAAGTCCGGCGCGTCGGCGAGCCGCCCCGGTTCGACTTCGAGCCGAAGGGACACTGGGACCTCGGTCCTCAACTCGGCATCCTCGATCTGGAGCGTGCTGCTAAGATCACCGGTGCGCGCTTCGCCCTCTACTGGGGCATGGGCGCGAAGCTCGAGCGCGCGCTCATCAACTTCATGCTGGATGTCCACACGCGCGAGCACGGGTATACCGAGGTGCTGCCGCCATTCCTGGTGAACTCGGAGAGTCTCTACGGCACGGGGCAATTGCCCAAGTTCGCGGAGGATCTTTTCAAGTGCGAGAACCACGACCTCTGGTTGATCCCCACGGCCGAGGTTCCCGTCACTAACATCTATCGCGACGAAACGCTCGACGCCGTCGAGTTGCCGATCAGACTTTGCGCCTACACGCCCTGTTTCCGCAGCGAAGCTGGTTCCTACGGCCGCGATGTGCGGGGCATCATCCGGCAGCACCAGTTCCAGAAAGTGGAGCTGGTGAAGTTTACGGACCCCGGCCAGAGCTACGACGAACTGGAGATGCTTACGGCCGATGCCGAGGACATCCTACGCCGCCTCGGCCTGCCCTTCCGGACCGTCGTCCTCTGCACCGGCGATATGGGATTCTCCTCCGCGAAGACCTACGACATCGAGGTCTGGCTGCCCGGACAGAACGGCTACAAGGAGATCTCCTCCTGTTCCAACTTCGAGGCCTTTCAGGCGCGCCGCGCGGGCATCCGCTTCCGCGCCGGCAAGAAGGCGGAGTACGTCCACACGCTGAACGGCAGCGGCTTGGCCATCGGGCGCACCTGGGTCGCGATTGTCGAAAACTATCAGCAGAAAGACGGCAGCGTCGTCATCCCCGAGGCGCTGCGCCCCTACCTGAACGCTGAGGTCATCCGGCCAAAGTAACGCGACGCGTGGCCGTCACGAGCTCTTCTTGGCGAGGATTTCAGTGCCCCAGGTACCCTCTTCGTTGCCAACCCTGAACCGGATCTCGGTCCCGGAAACCTGCCCCTTGTAAATCAGTTTCACGGCCTGGCCTTGATACTCGGACTGGATACAGAACGTCACTGCGTCGCCTTGAATCTTGCCGTCCTTGATTTCCAGGGGATGGTCAAGCATGCCGCTCACCGTTCCCGCCAGCGTCTCGCCCTTCGCCGCAAAGTCAAAAGTAAGTTCCCGATCCCGGTCGCCTCCCGCAAACAGCCCTTTCCATTTGCCAGTGACATCGGCGGAAAACAGGAGCGTCGCCAGCAGGGCGACAAGCGCGCTGAGAACCAATCCGCGTTTCATGGGCGGATTCTATCACGTGTCCAGGACGGTCAAATAACGGCCGCCGAGCCGAGTGGTTGCGGGGGACTGCAACGCGCCAAACGCGCAGGCAGTGCCCTACGAGTTTGCAATAGGTTAGCGTCGTATTGAGGGGTGGCAAGTCCTTCCGACGAGTCTCTCCCGCATCTTTTGACTGCGTGCATTGGTCTTCGTCGCGGGCGGCAGTTGGGCGAGGCTAGTGCAGAGCTCGACTTGGCCAAAGGCGACCAGAGCCAGGTGGCTGAGGGCGAGAATGGGTGACGATCCGGTTTCACTCTCTGCCGACCGGGTGGTGAATTCTCTTGCACTCGGGTGCTCTGGTCGGTAGCCTGCGCTCGCTATCCGCAAAGGACAGAGGCCAATCGGGATACAATGCCCTATGTATGCCGATTCCGCCGGAGGAGTTTAAGGAAAGGATCAAAGCGAAAGTGCTGGCCCATTACGCTGAAACTCGCGCGCCACTCCTGCTCTCGAACCTCGGCGCTGAAATCGAGAAAGAAAATGCGTGGCCTACGGACCGGGGTCAGCGCAATCTGAAGCAACTCATCCTCGACATGCGCGGCCCCGATCTTCAAATTGTCCGCGATAAACGCTCCCCGGCGTACATTGCTGTCGTTACTCCTGACGTTCGGGATAGTGTCGAGGCGCAAATTGCCGAGCGTTTTGGCGAAAATGAGATCGCCCCGGTCCGCTTAGAAGACGTAGTCAAACCTGTGCTGCTAGCATTTTGTATCAACGTGGAAAACCAGCCGGTGTATGTCAAGAGGACCAGACCTTTTCGATACGAAGTCGGTGGCGTCCCCGCGGAGCGCGCGAGCGACTACATCATTGTCGAGCCTGAGTACCGGCGCCCAGGCCTAAGAATCGATAATCCTCACCTCCTGGCCCATAGTGATAGGAAAGACCTCGAAAACCGGATTCAACGATGGGCGACCGTCCATGGCGTGCAGATGGAGCAATTCTCCCGCCTCGACCACGAAGAAAAGGACGCGTCGGAAGGAGGTAGAACGGCGCTCGATCGCCTCCTCGCCGCGCAACCGCCGGACGTTGCCCTGCGTATGATGATTCCGGCTGACATAGCTCAAATTCTGTCCCGAATTCGGTAGCGCTCACGAATGGCCAAACCGAAGCACATGCAGCGTGCGTTGCCGGTGGCGGCACAGCCATCCACGAATGCCGTTGATCTCTTCCTCCTCGCTGGTTTTCCAAATCCTCTTCATGCTCGAGTCGAAGAGTTCTTGCGAACTCTCGCAGGCGGCCACTCCAAGGCTATCGCGACGCCATTTCCGAGCTTTGATGGTGCGCTGTATCGCGAGAAATCCGTTCAGACGCTTTTCACTGCCGGAGCCAGATTCGCTATCCGCCGGCTTAAGAACAAAAGTGATAACCAAACTGCCCGTCCCAGAAGAATCACCTTGTTCTACGTTCCCGCAGATGACGATGAGTTGCTGATCAAAGCATTCGACTTCTTCGTCTTCCCAGTACCCTTGCGCGATTTGTCTACGTATGATGACACGGGAACGCAGAGACGTCATCTGCGACACGAGTGTGAGCGAGCGATTAGCAAGGCGATGGACACCTATGCTCGCATCTTTCTTGGCTCGCTCCAGGCGCGCATCGAAAGCAGAAAGTCACACGAACCCCTCCTCCTCCCGCCAGTCAATTTTCATCTGCGTGATGGTCGGCTCAGGCGCGCGTTCTGTGAATTGACGCGGGGCACCAGGGCTTGGGAAAACGCGATGCCGGACACTATCCCATCCGAAACCTTTGACAACGAGAGGCTCCCGGATTTCCTGCGTCCTCAAGAACATCAAATGATATTCAAGGATGCGCGCGAAGTCGTTTACCCGTGTTCACGAGCCAGCGAAATGCATGGAGCGCAAGAGATCGATCCAGACGCCGATGTACCGAATCTCCGCGAGATGCTTCGCAGCACGTACCGGTTCGGTACCTCACTACCGCGTGGATTTCACCATGACGCCCAATTCGAGTGTGGGCGGCAATTCGATCTAACAAGGTTTGACTGTTCCCAGAAGGGAGCGTGTTTCGTGTCGGGGAGCCACGCGAACATCTATCCCAACGATTTCGTAAACTCGGCTCAGTAGCCCGAAAATAAAATACCGCAGCGCTACTAAGTAGGCGCTGCGGCGGATATTCCGAACAGCCTTTGTTGCGTTTAACCTACGTCCCAGCCGGTCGGTTAGAATAGCCGAAGCTAATCAACCACAACGCTTCCAGCTTGCGCCGGAACCGCCGGACCCAAAATCGGGTCATCGGATCTCAAAGCCGAAACTCTGGCGTTTTTCCGCCCTCTTCGGGTCGGTCCACGCGGATGCCATTAAAGCACCGTAGCCTGTTCCAACGTCATGATCGCACAAATCCGACGATCCGTCAATGGCAGAGGTGACTCAGGGGTGCCCGCTAAGACGATAGATATCAATCTCTTAACATCAACCAAAGATCTGTCGCGCCCACATTTCACTTGAAGAACTGCATTGTTCGGCTCCGGCTCTAGGTACCAACTCAACCCATTTCTCCAGGACCTCCCGTACGGTCTCCCATCGATTCGCTTGAATCCTGGTTTTGCGATTGCCGTCTCATTGACACTCGCCGTCGGCATCGGGATCAGCGTCCGAGCCTTTCACCGTCCAAAAGGAGTGCGGCTATTGCCGCGATCAAAATTGCGACCGCGCTCACGAAATGCTTGTCCGCGAAATTCACGTTCGCGAGATTGGCGGAAGCCGGAGCCATCGCCGACAGAGTACCGCGCACCGCCCCAATAGCCGGCGACGAAACGTCCACCGAAGAAGCGAGGCGCCACCCAGTAGGAACCGGCATACGGCGGCAATGCCCAGTAGCCGTCGAACCAGTTGCCGTAGCCGTCCCGATAACCGTCAATCCAAACATATCCCGGGCCGGGGAACGGAGGCCGGTAGGCAGGCACGACCACTCGAGCCGGAGGCCCATAGTATCGAGGTGCGCCAACCTGTACCCCTATCGAAAAGTGCGTCTGGGCCAACAGGGAACCGCCCGCCACCAGCAGCAGTGCCATCAATTTCGTTTTCATTGTGTGTCGCCTCCTTGCACTACCTACAAAGCAAGTCGCATGCCACGACTAAAGTCATTGAAACAATTACACATGACGGTTCTTTAATGGCTGGATACCACCGCCAGACTGGTGGAATTCGGCCGCGCCGCAATTATTTGTAAGAAACTATGAGAACGCCTCCCTAATAGAGGTAACGGCACGCATGAACCACTCCGAGCGAGAGCGAATCTTCCTCGACCTGTTCCAGCAGAACCGGCCGCGCATCGAGCGCCTCTGCTACGCCTACCTTGGCACCGCCCGCGAGGTCGACGACCTCTTCCAGGAAATCATGACCAACGTGTGGAACGCACTCCCGGGTTTCCGCGGTGAAGCCAGCGCCGCCACGTGGCTCTACCGGATCGCCGTCAACACTGCACTCCTTTATCGCAAGAAATGGAAGCAGGGCGAGGAATTGGCGGATCTCGCCGACGAGAGCGCGGGTCCGCACCAGTCGCTCGAGGATCGCGAGCGGCTGCAGGCATTGCGGCGCGCCATCGCGGAGCTGCCGGCGCAGGAGCGGCTGATCGTTTCTCTCCTCCTCGAAGGTTTCAGCTACAAGGAGATTTCGGAGATCACCGGGATCACCGTCAATTACGTCGGCGTGAAAATCACGCGTATCAAGCAGGCGCTCGAACAGATGATGACGGAGGTCGGCCATGGTACGGTTTGACGAACTCCAGGAGTTGTGGCAGAACCAGCAGACGCCGTTCCGCCCGGCAGTAGACACCGTGTCCCTGACGCGCGGCTTCCGCAACTTCGGCCGCCGCCAGAACGCGATCAACGCCGCCAAGCTCGCGCTCATCCTGGTCCAGGTCGGCTGGATGTTCTTCACTCTGCGGAGAGTGGGCGCGTTGGCCCTCACCGGCGCTGCCTTCATCGCCGCCGGGGAAGCGGTTTTCCTGGCGCTCGATTGGCGCAGCCAGTTCGGCATTGCGCGCAGCACCTTCGCCAATCCGTCCGTAGTCTTCATCGAAGGCACCATCGAACGCCTTCGCCGCCAGCGGCGCCCGCTAAGCGGCTACCTCTGGATCCTCCTGCTCAGCATCACCTGCGGACTGAACCTGATTCTCTGGGACAGCCGGCCGCACGGCGCGCCCCTCCGCACTCTCAAGGTGCACGCCGGTTTTACCGGATTTGCGCTGATCTGTTACCGCTTCGGCCTGTGGATACGCAGCCGTCGCTTTGAAAGCGAATGCCGCCCGCTGATCGCGCAGCTCACAGCCATGCGCCAGGAATTGGAGGAACGCTCCCAATGAACATGCACCTCTTAAGCGAGCTGGTGAAGCTCCGGTACAAGCTGATGTGGGCCAAGACGCGCTCGCGCAACGGCAAGATCGCGATCTTCTTCACCGGCTACCTGCTGCTAGTCCTGCTGCTGGCTCTCTTCGGCGCGGGCGGGGCCGGCGCCGGCTTCAAGGCCGTGCGCATGGGCCAGGGGGCGCTAGTCGCGCAGATCGTGCTGACGGCAGTGTTCGTCCAGGCAATCATGGCGAGCATCCTGCTCGGGTTCGGCATGAACGCCGTGTTCACCGACGTCGAGCTGCGCCGCTACCCCGTCCCCGCGCTCGATCGCCGCGCGGCGCGCCACTTGATCGGCATCGTCGACCCGTTCTGGCTGCTTGTCCTCATCGTCGAATTGGGCCTCTTCTTCGGCCTCTACGTCGCCGGCGCGGCCGGCTTCTGGTTTGGCTTCCTCTCCGTGATCCTGTTGTTGGCTACGAATTACCTGGCGGCGCGCGTCATCGGCATGCTGGTCGACCGGCTCATGCAGGGCAAGTCCGGCCCCATGATCATGCTGATCCTCATCCTGAGTCTCTCCATGCTGCCGGCCACGCTGGCTCCGATCCTGAAGAAGAACCCGGCGGCCGTTCAGCAGATCACGCAGGCGCTATTTTACTCGCCCACTTTCAGCGCCGCCGCGGCCATGACGCAGCCGGCCGGCGCGGCGTTCTACGGCCTCGGCAGAGTGCTCTGGTGGACCATCGGCATCGCCCTCGTGCTGGTGTGGATTGAAAAACGCCCGGCTCGGGTCCGCCAAGCCGAAACCGTCAAGATGGCCTGGGAGAGCCCCTTCGATCGCGTGGCGAGCTGGTTCGGCCCTGCGGACGCGCCGCTGGTTTCCAACTGGCTGCGCTTCTACCTGCGCAACACGCGCTGCCGCACCATCATGATGCTCACACTTCCGCTGGCGGCGTTCCTGACCTTCAATTTCGGCCGCCAGGGTACCAGCCCGCAGAAGTTTTTTACCGTAGCGCTGGGCAGCTTCGCCCTGGTGCCGTTCATGGGAACGTCGCGGATCGCGGTCAACCAGTTTGGCTATGTCGGCGGAGCGTTCCGGCGTTTCTTTCTGTTTCCCATCGATCCCGCGGCGGCACTGCGCACCGGCAGCTATTCGTCGATGCTGCTGGGCGCCGCGCTCATCCCGGTGGCGGCCGCGGCATGGCTCATCTTCAGCCCGCTTCCCTTCGACGCGCGCCAGGTGATCATGCTGCTGGGCAGCGGACTCACCAGCCTGTTCCTGTTCCACGGTCTCGGCTTGTGGTGCACCATTTTCGGCCCGCGCAAAGGGAACTATAACAGCAGCCTCGGCAACGACCTCTCGGCATTGGGCAATGTAATCGTGATCGGCGGCGTCTTCAGCGCCATCATACTGCCGCAGGTTCTGGCGAAGAAGGCGCCCTTCGCGGTTCAGCCGCAGAACTGGTGGATTCCTTTTGCCGCCGCGCTGCCGGCATTTCTTTTTTACGTGTATTCCCTGCGGGCCGTTGGCAAGCTCTTCGTTGAGCGCCGCGAGTCCCTGCTCGCAGTAGTGGAAGGACGGGAGTAACCATGAACCCCCCAGCGGACGGAGTCCGGATCGATGGCCTCATCAAGAAGTATGGAAACACCGTGGCGGTGGAGAACCTGTCCCTGCGCGTGCCCGCCGGCAGCATGTTCGGCTTCCTGGGTCCCAACGGCTCGGGCAAGAGCACTACCATCGGCTGCCTCACGGGTCTGCTCGACCCCACCGCCGGCCGCATCGAAATCCTGGGACAGCCCTTCACCACCGAAAGCGCCGCGCTCAAGCGCCGCATGGGCGTGATGCCGGAAACGCTCGGCCTGTTCGAACCGCTCTACGCGCACGAATTCCTGGCTTTCGTGGCGCGCATGTTCGGCCTGGATGAAGTCACCACGCGCAAGCGCGTCACAGAGCTACTGGCGGCGCTCGAGCTGACCGACGCCTCGAAGATGCTCTCCGAATACTCGACGGGAATGCGCAAGCGCGTGGCGTTCGCCGCCGCCGTGATCCACACGCCGGATGTGTTGTTCCTGGACGAGCCCTTCGAAAGCATCGACCCCGCCGGCGTGTCACTGATGAAACAGTGGCTGCGCCGCTTCACCGACCAGGGCCGGACAGTCTTCATCACCAGTCACGTGCTTGAAACCGTGGAGCGCTTGTGCACCGATGTCGCCATCATCACCAAGCCCGGCAAGCTGGTTTGGCAAGGTGACATTACGGTGCTTGCGCACGATGGCACGATCGATTATGACGGCCAGAAGTTCACGGCCTTGGAGCCGCTGTTTCTGCACCTGACCGGCGAACGCTACGCCGATTTGAACTGGCTGTAGGTCAACATCGCAGCGCTTGCCGGCGCCACGTAGTAGAATGGCCGCTTGCCGCCCATCAACGGTCCGTACCTCGTTCTGATCACCGTCGTGTCGATCGCCCTGCTCCTCACACTCATCCTGGCAGTCAAGCTGCATGCGTTTCTGTCCCTGCTCATCTCCAGCATGGTGCTCGGTCTCGCCGCCGGCATGTCGCCCGACAAGGTCCTGAAGTCCATGCAGGCCGGCTTCGGCGACGCCCTGGGCTTCATCGCGGTGGTGGTCGGGCTGGGCGCCATGATCGGCCGATTCCTGGAACACTCGGGCGGCGGACGCGCGCTCGCCGATTGGCTGCTGGATAAATTCGGCAAAGAGCGTGCGGCGCTCGCCCTGCTGGTGGCCGCGTTCCTGGTGGGTCTGCCTATCTTCTTCGAAGTCGGCGTGGTGATCCTGGGACCGCTGGTGCTCAGCGTCGCCCGTGAAACCAAACGCTCCGTGTTGTTCTACGCCCTGCCCATGCTGGCGGCCCTCACCATGACGCATTCGCTGGTGCCGCCGCATCCAGCGCCCGCCGCCGCATCGCAATTGCTCGGCGGCGATCTGGGAAGCACCATCCTCTACGGCATCGCGGTCTCGATCCCCATGGCCGTCGTGGGCGGGTTGTTCTACGGCTCTTGGATCGCGCGGCGCATCTACGTTCCGGTGCCGGAGGCGGTGGTCGCCGTGGAACCGCCGCGCGATACTCCCGCTCCTCCTATCCCGGTCATCATCCTGCTGCTGATTCTCCCGGTACTCCTGATCTTCGGCGCCACCATCGCTACGCTCGCCAAGGTTCCGTTCCGCCAGGTGGCCGTTTTCCTCGGCCACCCGTTCACCGCGCTCACCGTCACCGCCTTGGTGGCGATTTACTTTTTCGGAATCCGCCGCGGCGTCACGCGCGAGAACGCAATGAAGATGGCCGCCGATTCGCTCGCTCCCATGGGCGCGCTCCTCTGCATCATGGGCGGCGGCGGCGCGTTCAAACAAGTGATCGTGGATTGCGGCGTCGGCCCCTACGCCGGCAAACTTCTCATGAGTTCCGCCATCTCGCCCTTGATCGTGGTGTGGATCATCGCCGCCGCCATGCGCATCGCGCAAGGCTCCGCCACCGTCGCCATCATCACGGCGGCTGGAATCGCGGCGCCCATCGTGAAGGGCATCCCCGGCTACAGCCCCGACTTCCTGATTCTGGCGCTGTGCTGCGGCGGCTCCGGCTTTTCCCAGGTCAGCGATTCCGGCTTCTGGCTGGTCAATCAATACTTCGGCATGACGGTGCCGCAGACGCTGAAGTCGTGGACCGTCATGAAAATCATCGCGTCCATCACTGGACTCGCTATCGTGCTGGCCGCGCACGCGCTGCTACGATAGCAGGGTGAGCGTCCGACTGTACGACATCGAGCCCGGCCCCGACTGCCCCGAAATCGTCCGCATGATCGTGGAGATCCCGAAGAATTCCAGCAACAAATACGAGTACGACGGCGAGCTCGGCGTCTTCCGCCTCGACCGCGCGCTCTACTCGGCCGTTCACTATCCCGGCGACTACGGCTTCATCCCCGGCACCCTCGCCATGGATCACGACCCGCTCGACGTCCTGGTATTGGTGGACGAGCCGAGCTTTCCCGGCGTCATGATCTCGGTGCGTCCTGTCGGTCTCCTCGACATGGTGGATCAGGACGAGCCCGACCAGAAGATCCTGGCCGTTCCCAATAGCAACCCGCGCTTCGACCAGGTCCACACGATTGACCAGGTCTTCCCGCACAACCTGCGCGAGATCGAGCACTTCTTCGCGATATATAAGGAGCTGGAAGGCAAGCGCACGGAAATGCGCGGATGGCGCGGTCCCCGGGAAGCCCGAGATCTGATCCGCGCCTGCCGCGAGCAGTATTTGATGAAGCACCACCCGCTCCCTGAGGGAGGGTGAAAGAATACGGGGAAGCGCCCAGCATATCGTTTCAGCAAGACATATTAATAGAATCCTGTTTGCCGCTGGGTACAACGTTTCCGTGAGGGGCTCGTGGACAATCTGCGCTTATCTGCGTTCATCTGGTGCGCCAGGAAAAGCCTGGCTGATCTAGTGAGATGAAAGGATCTCACCATGTAGATTATCCGTTCGACATGTAGCTATCGAGCGCAGTGCGGAGCAATCCGTAAGGCGAAGCCTCGAAATGCGAACCTGCGAGC
>JBGPHT010000022.1:0-70557 GCA_041484525.1 Bryobacteraceae bacterium
CTTGCACTGCGGACATCGAAAACCCTCCGGCCAGCGGAGGCTGACCAAATACGCTCGACACCTTTCCTCCGTCGAGAAGCGCTCCTCGAACTCCTGAACAGTTCGCGGGTAGTCTTCCACAACCCGAATCTACAGGTAGTGGCCGGCTGAGTCAAGGGGATACCCACCAGCCTTCTTTCAATGCACCTTGCCTAGGGTATCGTTGTTCGGTTTCATATTTTGTCTCCTCACTTCTTTGGCGTGGGTTGAGGGGTGGGCGGCGCCGCTGGTGGGTTTGTTGCTGGTGCTGGCGGTGGTGGCGGCACGTAACCCCTCTTTTCAGTGGGCGTTTGAACTTTGTTCATTGGCGCAGTGTCTCCACGGCTAAGGTTATCAAATGCGAAGACTGACCCAACACAATAAGCCCAAGAAAAGAAGTACGACATACAGAAAATTGCACCAATTGGTAGTGAGACTCCATGGATTCTTTTGGCGCCGATGGCCGCTAATGGTCACTGCCTTGCTAGCGCCTTCAATTTCGAATAGACAGGCTCGATGGCTAAAAAGAAACGACAGCAAAATGATCAGTAATCCGAGGGAGAAGAATAGCCACGATGCCCCTAACCACTTCAGAGTGTCTGGGGCAGGCTTTGGTGCAATGTCTTTGAGGAATGCGATGAAGAAGCCAAAGACCACCGAACCAAATGTCAGTACGGCCTTGTCGAATGTCCGGGCGCTCTCTCTCGCAGCATCGATCAGCCTGCTTCCGCTCCTCCAAGTAGATTTCGTGCTCCTTTTGTGCAAAATCTAGATCATCATCTGCCATGGTTAAGTCTATGCTGTCTTGGAGTTCCCAATGTATCAAAAGAGGGTGGACTGCGCGCAGGTCTTCGCCCCCACGATGCGAGGGAAGAAACGCGAGCGCTAATCGTGCCGCGGGCTCGGTAGCTTATGGGTCTATCGGCCCCCGACTAATCGATCATCCGGCTGCACGAGAAGGGCGCCTGGTTGGCTACCCCTCGAACCGGTATCCCACCCACGGCTCCGTCACGATATACTTCGGCCGCGCGGGATTCGCCTCGATCTTCTTCCGCACCTGATTCACGAACACCCGCAGGTACTCGGGCTCGTCACCGTAGTCGGGCCCCCACACCGCCTGCAATAGCTCGCGATGCGTCACCGGCTTGCCCGCATGCGCCACCAGGTAACGCAGCAGCTCGAACTCTTTCGGCGTTAGCCGCACTTCCTTGCCGCGCACCGTAACGCGCCGCCCGTCGAAATCGATCTCGAGCTCGGGCGACGTGAAGGCGTGCGGCCCGCTCTCCGGACCCGACGGCGACCGCCGCATAGCCGCGCGAATGCGCGCCAGCAGTTCTTCCATGCCGAACGGCTTGGTGACGTAATCGTCGGCGCCCGCATCGAGCGCGGCCACTTTGTCCTTCTCCGTATTGCGCACCGAAAGGATGATCACCGGAATGTCCGAGCCGGTGCGAATGGTGCGGCAGGTTTCGAGGCCGCCCATCCCCGGCATGTTCATGTCCAGCAGCACCAGGTTCGGAATTTCATGCCCGATCGCCTGCAGCGCGTCTTCGCCGGTGCGCGCCTCCGTCACCTCGTAGTGGTGCGTCACCAGCGTCGCCTTCATCACGCGGCGGATCTGCGGATCGTCGTCCACCACCAGGATCTTGCCCGCGCTCATTTTTGCGGCCCTCCCGCGCTCGCCGCCAGCGTGAAGTAGAACACCGAGCCCTGCCCCGGCTCGCTCTCCACCCAGATGCGCTCGCCGTGCGCCTCCACAATTCCTTTGGCGATGGCGAGGCCCATGCCCGTTCCCTGCGTCTCGAAGCGGTGCTGACGGCCGCGGAAGAATTTCTCGAAAATGCGCGCTCGCTCGCTATCCGCGATTCCCGGACCGCGGTCCGCCACTCCGATCACGATCTTCCCACCCTTCGGCACCGCGGTCACGGCAACGGGCGATCCGGCCGGCGAATACTTCAGCGCATTCTCCACGAACTGCTTCACCACTTGGCCGGCAAACTCCGGGTCGGCATCCACCGGCGGCAACCCGTGCGGCACTTTGACACTGACACGGTTTGACGATTCGGGCCCAAGCTGCGCCAGCGCGCCCGCGATCAATTCATCCAGATTCACAGGCTCTTTCTCGAGGTGCAACTTGCCCGCCTCGATGCGTGCCATCTCGATGGTCTCGGCGGCCAGGCGATTCAGCCGGTCGGCCTCTTCGTCGATGATCGTCAGCAGTTCGAGCTGCGCCCCCGCAGCCTCTCCCAGCAGGCTGGTGGCCGCGGCCTTGATCGATGTCAGGGGCGTTTTGATATCGTGCGCCAGCGCATCCAGCAGCGCCGATTTCAGCACCTCGCTCTGCCGCGCCGCCTCCGCGTGGCCGGCTTCTTCCAAGGCGCGCGCCTTCTCGATCGTGATCGCCACCAGGTTGGCGATGGCGCGCACCATCGGCTCGGAAGGCAGCGGGCCCATCAGCGCCAGGCTCCCCAGGGGCCGTCCTCCAAGCCGCACAGGCGCGGTCGCGACGGCGCGCTCTGGCTGCACGCAGACGTCCTCCACCTCCGCCGCGGCGCGCAGGTCGTTGTCCGAGACGAGGTTGCTCTCCGGCCCCGAGCGGACGATCTCATCCCCGGGCTGGTAGTAAAACGCCGCCGCGTCGCAGCCGAAAACCTGCACCACGCGGTTCACGAACTCGCGCACCGTCTTGCGAGCGCTGCCCCCCGGCATCATGGCCTGCACCAGCGCGTACAACCGCTCGATATCAATCCGGCGCGCTTCCGCCTCCGCCGCCTGCCGCCGCGCGCGCGCCGACAACTGGCTGGTGGTGATGGCCGTGATCAGGAACACCACAAACGCCACCAGGTTTTGCGGATCCTGAATCGTGAACGTGCCCACCGGCTCCAGAAAGAAGTAGTTGAATCCCAGCACCGCCACCACCGAGGCCACGGACGCTTCCGCCAAGCCCCACCTGGTCGAGATGCCGAGGATGGCTAGCAGCAGTGTCAGCGCCACCGTCGTGTTGTTGACGTGCAGCACGGTGCCATACACGACCAGCACCAACGCCACCGCGCTCACCGACGCGCCGAACCGCACCGCTTTTCTCATTGGCGTCCGAAGAGTCTTGTGAAAAACTCGCGCGTGCGCCCGCGGATTTCGTGGAGCGTCACGTCGAGGCGTTGCCCGTGCAGGTGCTCGGGTGTCCACCGCCGCACCAGGTTCGTCAGGATCTCGAGCTGCGACTGGGCCGCCGGCAGACTGCCTTCGGCGTGGCCCGTGGCGAGGCGCTGGCCGTGGTCCACGGCACGATAGAAAGTAGCCGCCTCGCGCAGAAAGTCGGCATCGTCGCGGTCCAGGTGGCCCATTTTTTCGATGACGTCGATCCGCTCCGGCGTGTTCAGCACTTTGAAAAAGATGCCCGCGCCGCGGAGCCGCAGGTACATTAACGCAAAGTCTATGTCGTAGTAACCGCCCACTCCCGCCTTCAGCGGATTGCGCGGCCCCTGCTCGCGCTCCAGGCGCGCGCGCATGGCCGCCAGGTCCTTGCGCGAGCGCATGCTCTGCCCGTAGCGGCGCCAGTCCACGTCCTGCAATTCATGCAGGAACTCGGTGGCGCGTTCGAGATTACCCGCCACGGCGCGCGCCTTCATGTAGCTGATGCCTTCCCACGCCTCGGCCTTCTGCGCGAAGTAGTTCTTGTACGCGCTCTCGGACTGCACCAGGTCGCCCTCGCGGCCGTTGGGCCGCAGCCGTGTATCCACTGCGAACATCACGCCGCCGCCGGTGTACGAGCCCATGATCTGCACCATCTGCTCTGCCACCTGGGTCCAGAACGAGTGCTCCGCGGAATCGGCGTCGGGGATCACGAACACCAGGTCGGCATCCGACCCCAGGTCGAACTCGCGCATGCCGAGCCGGCCCAACGCGATCGCCATCATCTGATTTTTCGGAGTGTACGCCGCATTGAGGGGCGGCTCCGCCTGTTCCACCGCGATGCGATACGCCGCCGCGATTACACTGTCCGCCAGCACCGACGTCTTCCCCAGCGTGGTGAAGATGGGTGCCGATTCGAGCAGGCTCTCGCATTGGATGCGCAGCATCCGCCGACGGTAGAAGCGCCGCAGCTCCGCACGGTCGGCCGGCGCCGCGCCCTCGATCTGGAACGGCTGGCCGATTTCCTCCAACAGCTCCGGATCGCGCAGCAAATCGTCCGCGAAGTAAGGGCTGTGCTCGAAAATATCGAGCACGGAAGCCGCCAGCTTCGGGTCCTCATCCAGACGCGCCAGCAGCTCGGGACCGGCCATCGCCCTCTCGAGAAAATGCTCGAAGCGCTCGCGGCCGCGATGCAGATCGGCGTGCGCCACCGTCTCGGCCAGTTGCGGCGCCTTCTGATCCAGGAAGCGTGTCAGGCTGCTGGCGGGGGCGATCGCCTCCACTTCTTCCTCGATCTCCGCGGGCTCGGGCGGCGCCGTGTAGTACATGGGCTGCTGCGCGTGGATCACGCGATCGTAAATCTCGCGTACCGCCTGCAGGCGCTCCTCCAGCTTTTGCCGCAGCGTCTCCCCCGTGAGCAGTTCGCCCGTGCTCTCGGGCGGCATTTTGCGCGCCAGTAGATTGAGGGCTTCCGGATCCGCCGGCAGCACGTGCGTCTGCCGATCCTCTTCCATCTGGAGGCGGTGCTCGAGGTACCGCAAGAACTGATAGGCGTTGGCAAGACGAGCGTACTCGACGCCGCTCAACAGTCCTTTGTCGCGCAAACGGAACAACGCGAACATGGTCCCGCCGTGCCGCACCCAATGCTCGCGCCCGCCGTGCAGTCGCTGCAGGCATTGCACCAGGAATTCGATATCGCGGATGCCGCCTCCAGTGAGCTTGATGTCGAGCCCATTGCGCGTCCGGCGTTTCGCCGAGACCTTTTCGCGGATCCTCTGCCGTGTCTCGGAAACCGCCTCCACCGCGCTAAAATCCAGCGAGCTTCGATAGATCAGCGGCTCCACGAACTCGAGCAGCTCGGCTCCCGGCTCGTGCTCGCCGGCTGAGACGCGCGCCTTGATCAGCATCTGCTTTTCCCAGTCGCGCGCGCGTTCCGCGTAATACGTCCGGGCGCCATCGAGCGAAGTGCAGATCTCGCCCAGCGTGCCGTCCGGCCGCAGCCGCAGATCCACGCGGTAGCACTGCCCTTCGCCGGTGTAGCCCGAAAGCAGCGCCGTGTAGCTGTTCGCGACCTTCTTGTAGAACTCCTGGTTGCTGACCGGCGACTCGCCGTCCGTCTCCCCCTTCCCGCCGTAGACGAACATCAGGTCGATATCCGAGCTGTAGTTCAGCTCGCGGCCTCCCAACTTGCCCAGCGAGATCACCGAGAATCCGCACGCCTGCCCGCCGGCCAGGCGCGGCTCGCCGTGGCGTGCAACGAATTCCGCGCGCACTCGTTCGAGGGCCACTTCCAGAATGGCGTCGGCCAATCCCGAGAGCTCCGAAGTCACATCGGAGAGCGCCGCCGCGCCGAGCACGTCACGCACCACGATCCGCAGCAACTGCCGCCTGCGGAACCGCGCCAGGTCCACAGCCGGAGGAACGCCCGCGGTGTCCTTCAGAAACTCCCGCAGCCGCTCCCCGTATTCCTCTTTCGTGAGCACGCGGTAGAGGCTGCCCGAATTCGAGACCTGCAGAATGCGCTCCGGATTTTGCAGCACCGCGTCGGAAAGAAACCGGCTATACGAAGCCAGCGCCACCGCACACCGCAGCGCTCCGGGCGAGCTTGTGATGCGGTCGAAAGCGGAGGGTGCTTCCTGGCGCAGGCGCTCCAGAAATCGGGCCGAGCGCTCGGGATCGGGCGCCGACCCCAGCAGCAACTGTATACGCGTGGCGATGCGTTCCGGAAGGCCCGCCGCGAGCCGGATTGCGTCCACCGAACCCTGCATTCGTCAGGCCAGTTTAGCCACGACTGCAATTATATCGTCCGCCTGCACCGGCCCGGGCCGGAGAACGCTGGCGTAAAAACCGCTCATCCCCCAGTGCGGCGAAGTGTGGTCACGCTGCTTCACCCGTTGGTCGTAGATTTCATATTGCAACGACTCGCCGTAGACAGCCAGGGTGCTGCACGGCCCGCGCGGTTGCGTGATCTCGAGCATCGAACCACCAGCGCGTAATTGATCCCCGATCCTCAGATCGCGAACGTCGATTCCACGCGTCGTGAGATTCTCACCGAGGGCGCCGTAGAACAGGGGGAACCCGCGCGCCGTGAGATCGTCCACTACCTCCGCGGCAATCAGCAGAATCGCCTTGAGCGGCCCACCATGAATATTCGGGTGCGCGTGCCAATCTCCATCGAGCCCCAGGGGCGTAATCGTCCCATGAGCGATGGCCCGTTTGGGCACCCCACCCGGCGACACGCTGACCTGTACGATTTTCCCTTCCATAATCCGCATTTCGGTGACAGGCTACGAAACCTTCCGCGCCGTCTTTGCGCGGAATTTCGTTGCCTGTCACCGAAATGCCCGTCACGTGAGTTTCGAGGTTGTGTAGCCTGTCCCCGAATTAGATATCGTAGTACAGCGCGAACTCGTACGGATGCGGCCGCAGCCTCACGGCCTCCGCCTCATTCTTCCGCTTGTAATCGATAAACGTCTCGATCAACTCGTCCGTGAACACATCGCCGCGCATCAGGAACGCGTGGTCGTCTTCCAGACAGCTCAGCGCCTCGTCGAGCGACCCCGGCATGGATGGCACGCTCTTCATCTCTTCCGGCGTCAGATCGTAAATGTCCTTGTCCAGCGGTTCGCCCGGATTCAGCTTATTCAACACGCCGTCCAGACCCGCCATCAGCATCGCCGAAAACGCCAGGTACGGATTCGCCGCCGGGTCGGGCGGCCGGAACTCCACGCGCTTCGCTTTCGGACTGGCCGAGTACATCGGAATTCGGCACGCCGCCGACCGGTTGCGCCGCGAGTACGCCAGGTTCACCGGCGCCTCGTATCCCGGCACCAGGCGCTTGTAGCTGTTGGTCGTCGGCGCGATGATCGCCGAAAGCGCGCGCGCATGCTTCAACAGCCCGCCGATGTAATGCAAAGCCATCTGGCTCAGCCCCGCGTAGCCGTCGCCCGCAAACAGCGCCTTTCCCTCTTTCCAGAGGCTCTGGTGCGTGTGCATGCCGCTGCCGTTGTCCCCAAAAATCGGCTTGGGCATGAACGTCACCGTCTTCCCGTATTGGTTGGCCACGTTCCGCACGACGTACTTGTACAGCATCATGTTGTCGGCCGACTTCACCAGCGTGTCGAACCGCTGGTCGATTTCGCACTGCCCGCCGCTGGCGACTTCATGATGGTGGCATTCGATATTCAGACCGCACTGGATCATGGTCTGGACCATTTCGCTGCGCAGGTCCTGATGATGATCCGTCGGCGGCACCGGGAAATAGCCTTCCTTGTAGCGCGGGCGGTATCCGAGGTTGTTCTCGCGGCGCGCCGAATTCCAGCGTCCCTCCTCGGCGTCGATAAAGTAAAACCCGGAATGCTGGTTCTGGTCGAAACTGATGTTGTCGAAAATGAAGAACTCGGCTTCCGCGCCGAAGTACGCCGTATCGGCCAGGCCGGTGTTATTCAGATAGAGTTCGGCCTTCTGCGCGATCCATCGCGGATCGCGTTCGTACCGCTGCTTGGTGATCGGGTCCTTCACGTCGCCGTACATCACCAGTGTCGGAATCTCGGCGAACGGATCCATGAAAGCGGTATTCGGATCGGGGATGAGAAGCATGTCGCTCTCGTGGATCGCCGCCCAACCGCGGATGCTCGATCCATCCATGCCGAAGCCTTCTTCGAAGCTGTCCTCTTCCAACTGATCGATCGGGTAAGAGACGTGATGCTGCAGGCTCGGAATATCGGTGAACCTCAAATCGAGCTGCTTGGCATCGTTTTTCTTGGCGAATTCCAACACTTCTTGCGGACTCATCGATCCTCCATGGGGCACTGTTCTGGAATGCGCTCAGAATACCCTGCCATGGGAGCGGCGGTCAAGGCGGAAATATCCGGTATCCTCGGTTCGTAGATCGCAACGCGGTTGTCATGAATCCTGCGTTCCCTTCCACTCTCGCAGACATCGCGGCCGGAAAATTCTCTCTCGATGCCGCACGCACCCGCGTCAATCGCGTGCTGAATTGGGGCGGGTTCCAGACCAGTTCATTTCATGTCACCGATGGCAGCCGCGCGCTGCACATCAAGCTCGCAGAATCGTCCGGGCAGGCCGAACTGCGCCGCTGGCTGGCGGTGCACGAGATCCTCGAGACCCGTTATCGAGCGCCCCGCGTGCTCGATTGGCTGGACGTCCCTGGCACTCCCTACGGCGGCCTCGTATTCGACCACATCGACGGCGTCACGTAGGACGTTGCGGCGCGGCCCGAACTGGCCAACGATATTGTGGCGCTGCTGGCGCAATTGCACGCGGACAGTGACGTCGCGCAAGCCATTGGAGGCGGCACCCGGACCTGGCGCGAGTGCTGGGATCTTCGCTACCGTGAGCTGTTCCAAGAGGACTTGCGCACCATCCGCCAGGCTCCTCCGCCCTTTCTCTCCGCTGCCACACTGACCTGGATGGAGGAGGAGGCCGCCCGCATCCTGGCGATCGGCGTCAGTCATCCGGCCCTCGACGGCATCGCGCGTTCGCCCTGTCATTGGGACCTCTGGCCGAATAACGTCCTGACCGCCCCGGCAGCGAGTGGCATGTGCTCGACTGGGATGGCCTGGCAATCGGCGACCCGGCCGAAGATTATGCCACCGTGGCCTTTCCGCTGCTGTTCCGCTGCGGCAAGGACTGGCGGGACATTATTCCGTCGGAATCGCTCGGCGCCCGCATCGACCTTTACGTGCGCGCCATCGCGCTCGATTCCGTCATCGATGCGCTGGCCGACTGGGTGGAGTGCGATGTCCCGGAGTGGATCGAACAGGTGAGGCAGCGCAAGCACGCGGAACACGTCACGCATCTCGCGTGGTACCTCGAAAGGTGGGGATAGCGTCAATGCTGCTCACTTGACGGAGAGCGCGGGAGGTTTTTCCGATGGGCGGGGAGGGCACTTCCACGAGTCGGCAAAGCGTCAAAGTGGATGCCATCGACGACATTTACCGCGGAGAACCCAGGTAGGTGTTTGGCCGGAGATCATTGGCGCGCACAAGGCGGCATCCGGGGATTAGTTAGTTCGGCCCAACTTCCAAATAGCCAACGACCCAATCAGAATGCCCAGCGGAGCTTCTCCTGAAGATTCCTTCTTGCCTTCCCCACTCGCGTCGTCATCGTGGTACATTCTTGCACGGAATGGCACAAGATGACAAAGCGAAGGATTCTGATGCGCGATCAGAGCAGCCGACATGGAAGGATCTCGCAGAGTTCACAAGCAGGCAAGCTGAAAACGACCGGAATGTAATCGACTATTGGTTTAAGCTTGCTGGTGCACTGATCGGAATTGTTCTGGTCATCGCTAGTGTCGCGATAGGCTTTCTCGGGTGGAAAACCATATCAGACGTGAAGGTGAGCGCTGAAGTCGCTGCGCGGGAAGCAGCAAAGGCAAAGGTGGAAGAAGTCTTAAAACAACCCGATGTTCAGAAGCTCGTACGGGAAACCGCGAGTGACCTGTTCGAAAAGGGAGCCTTCAAGAAGGAAATTGAAGGGAAGGTCAGCGAGCTGATATCTGCTGAAGTCACCTCACAGGGCTTTCACAGACTCGTTAGCGACGCAGTCAGGGGAGAACTGATGATAAAGACCGCTCCGCGTGTCCTCACCGAAGCTCAGGTAAAGACGATTGCCGACTCTCTTCGGTCCACGCCTGAGGGGAAGGTGGACATCAGGACCGGTACGCTTCCCGAGCAACAGGGCTACGCACGGAAGCTCTTTTCGGCCATACAGGGCTCTCCGTCATGGAAGGCCCATGTCTCGTATGCGGAACCGGGCACGTGGGCGGGGCTGACGAGGAATATGAACCTCTTGTTGGACGGAATTGTCGTTGTTGTCAACGACGTCAAAAGCGCGCCCGACTTTGCTCGTGTGCTTGAGAGAGCCCTCAAGAATGCCGGTATTGTGGGTGTTCGGCTCGGGCCCTGCAATTGCTCTGATCCTCCAAAACCGCCTGACATCTGGTTATACGTCGGTGAAAAGAACTACTGAGATAGACGACCTGGAGAGCATGCTTTTCTAGCGCGACGAGTTATATCAAGTGCTGCTAAGGGTCCCACCGGGTTGACTCATCCTGTGTGGCCACCAAAGTGCGGAACGGGCACTCTGCAGGAGACGCCATTCGGAAGTTGGCAGAGGCCATCAAGTTGACGCAAAACGCGCCCCGACAGTTCCCTCGATGCCTGGGCAGCGCCGTGTTCTTAATCTGTGTTTTGGCGACATACCGTCAAAGTGGCGAACCCGACACCCCTTCACGCAAACAAGAGTCGACCCTTGGGCTGCGGGATGGAGCGACCAAGCTCCTGGGCCGTCTCCAACCATTCCGCGATTACTGCCTCGACGTTGGCGAGCGCCTCCTGGCGTGTAGCGCCATCTGCCGCGCAGCCGGCCAACTCCGGCACTTCGGCGATGAACGCATCATCTTCGCTGCTCCAATACAGAATAATCTCGTACTTCGTCATTGCCCCTCCTCCGCCAGCTTATGTTGAACCAGCACTCTGCGTACTTGTTTAACCTGGTACGGTTTCGCCATGGAGCCTCTCGGCTACAGGTTGAGAATCTCGTCAACACCGTCTCGTGTGAAGATATGGTGGCTGCCCTTGATCCGCTCCGCGAAGCCGATACGCCGGAGAAGGGCGCGGAGATCGTTGAAGCGGATGCCAGCATCCGAGGAACCCCGCAATACTCGAACCAGAACAGACTCACCCACATTCCATTATGCGCACAGGACCAAATCGCCGTTTTCCAACTCTTCGACACGTCCAGGGTGCCGGCCCAAGAGCATGGTTCGGCGACAAAGCAACCGGGTACTTTGCCTGAACTACGTCTCATGGAACCGATCTGTCCGCTGATACATCGTGTCGCGTTCAAGTTGACGCATAACGCCCAAGCTTCTCTTGTGCCCAACCCCCGCACGCCGAAAGAGGAACCGGGGCTTCGTGAAGTGGCGCAATACCGGCGAGAGCCTTGCAGACCCCAACTCGTAAACAACGGTATCGGACGCATCTTACGCCATAGACTCTAACGCTTCGAGCGTCCGCTCCGCCGTCGCCTTCCACGAAAACATACCCGCGCGCGCCGGACCCGCGACCGCTAACCGTGCGCGCAACACGTCGTCATCCACTATCCGCCGCATCGCCTCCGCGATAGCTTCCGTGTTCAGCGGATCGAACTGCAATGCCGCCTCGCCTGCGATCCCCGCCAGCGGCTCGATCGCCGAGCAGGCCGCCGGTACGCCCGCCGCCATCGCTTCCACGATCGGCAAGCCGAACCCCTCGAACTTCGAGGGCAGCACGAAGGCCCACGCCCGCGCGTACAAGTCGTACAGGTCGGCGCGCGGAATCCAGCCGGGAAACTCGACCGACTCGCGCAGTCCCAGCGACTCGCGCAGCTCGTTCAACTGCTCTGTTGAAAACCCGTGGATGCCGCACACCACCAGGCGGAACTCCGGCCGGCTGCGGCGGAAAAGAGCAAACGCGCGCAACAGGCCATCCAGGTTCTTGTGCGGATGCAGCGTCGAAACCGCGAGCAGGAACGGCTCCGGCGTGCGGCGCCCGGCCAGTTCGAAAAACGCTTCGCCCACTCCCAGCGGCGCCACCCGCACGCACGCGTCGGGCAGCCGGTAATAATGCTTGAGGTCGGCCGCCGTGGCATCCGAATCGGCCAGCACCAGGCGCGATACCTGCGCCGACCAGAACAGGAAAAAATCCCAGAACGGCAGGTCGAACCAGCGGAAGTATTCCGGATGCCGCTTGTGCTGCAAATCGTGGAACACCGTTACCTGCGGGCACCCGCAGAGCAGTGGCGCCGTGAATCCGGGGTTCAGCATTACGTCCAGCCGCAGCCGGGCTGCAGCCAGGGGTAGCGCCGCCTGCTCCCACAGAATCCGCGCCGGCCGCGACGTGGCGCGCACCGGCTGCGGTTCGAGTTTGAAATTCGGCCGCTTCGGCGCCAGGTCCGGCCCAGTCTCGCGATTGGTGAAGATGAGATATTGGTTGCGCGCGTCGATCTCGCCCAGCGCCCCGAGCAGACCGCGCAGATAGATTTCCGTGCCGCCCACGCCGCCCGGGATCAGGTAAAGCGCATTTACGCCAATCCGCAGCGGCCGCATATCATCGACCGGGTCGAAGCTTCGATTGCACCTGCGCCAGGTCCTGCCGCGCCTCCTCGAGGTTCCGGTCGAGGGCCAGCGCGCGCTGATAGTTCACCACCGCCTCCGGCACGCGGCCGGTCTTCAAGAAAATCTTGCCGCGGTAAAGGTACGTGCGTGCGAACGCTGGATCGAGCCGTTCCGCGGTGGCCAGCGCCTCCAGGGCCTCCGGGTACTGCGAACTCTTGGCGTAGACCATCCCGATCTGCGAATACACGTGCGCCGTCGCGTCCAGCGCCGCGGCTTGCCGCAGCTTCTCGAGCGCCTTCCCGGGCTGGTTGAGGGCATCATACGCCAAGCCCCAGTCGATCAGCAGTTGGTAGACCGGCCGCTCCAGTTGCGCCGTTTTCTCGAATTCGGCCAGCGCCAGGTCGTACTGCTGCCGCTCGTAATACGACATCGCCAGCCACCAATGCACGCGGCTCTTATTGGGTGACTTAGCGGCAGTGTCGTGCCACAACAGAAACTGGTCGCCCCACACCGAGGCGCGGGCGTGCGTCACCCCCGCGGCCACAAGGGTCACGATGCCGCAGACCCACGCCAGCTTTCGATAGTCCACCTTCACGCGGCTCAACACGTCGACCACAATCAACAGCAGACCTACGATCGAAAAATACAGGCGGCGTTCGGCCACCGGATCCTTGATCGGCAATATCGACGACGTCGGGGACATCAGGAGCAGGTAGACGAGAAGCCCGTAGGACGCCAGCGGAAAACGCCGGCGGTAATACCAGGCGGCGCCGATCAGCGCCAGCCATACCGCGAGACCGGCGATGGCTCCGTGCTCGAGGATGGTGTGCGAAATCGGAAAGTCCCAGTCGATGTTGAGATTCACCGGCAGCAGAAACTCGCCGATGTAGACAAACAGCGCACGGAACTGCGTGAACAGATATTGATACCAGGTGAACTCCGTCAGCCCGAACCCGGCGCCACCGCCGTGGAAGATCAGGTTCCAGAACTTGGCCAGCGCTGCCGCCGCGCCCAGCGCCATTACCCCATACAGCTTCCAGTTGCCGCGGATGCCGGCGAAGGAGAAGCCGGGATTCCACCAGTAGTCGGTTAGCAACAGTAGCGCCGGCAGCACGATGGTGTGCTCCTTCGAGAACAGCGCCGCGCCGAACAGCAGCAGCACCGCCGCCGTCACGCCCCACGTCACACGCGCTTCGCGCCGGTACAGAAACAGCGTGAACGCCGCGAACACCAGCATGACGCTGAGCGACTCCGACCTGCCCGCCAGGTAAGCCACTGCCTCCGTCTGCACCGGATGCAGCAGGAAGATGGCTGCGGCGAACCCCGCCAGCAGCGTTTGCCGCGACGCTGGAGCCTTCGCCAGTTCGAGCAGTCTCCGCACCATCAGGAACACCAGCCCGCTGGCGATCAGGTGGATGATGAGGTTCGTTACGTGGTAGGAATACGTGTCGTCGCGCGAGATCTGGTTGTTGATCCAGTAAGTGAAGAACAGGACGGGCCGGACATTGGCCAGCCAGACCTTCAGCGGCTGGTCGAATCCGGGAAGCGCAAACGGCAGCGTGTTGTCGTCGAACAGGAACGGCCCGTGCAGCGCCGGGCCGTACGCCCAGAAAAGCACCGCCACCGCTGCCGCCGCGATCGCCCAGTAGAGACCGTGGCGCGGGCTCTTGGCCTGCGCCGGAACGGCTTCCAGTTTGTGTTTCGCTTCCCGCCTACTGGCTTTCATGATTCCTGAGGCTCTGAATGTGGTACTCCAAAATGGCGACCCGCTGCGCCAGTGCGATGTTGTCGTCGCGCAGATGCGAAATGATGATCGAGAAGCGGAAGAACATGATCAGGAACAGGCTGCCTGAAATCAGAAACAGCGTCAGCGGCGTGTCCGGAATTCCCGTGTGCGCCGTGATGAAATCGAGCACCGGGCGCGACCGCGAGAGCAGCAGCATCGACATCGCGGCCAGCAGCCAGCTCACCGAGTATTCCACGCGGATGTGCGCCCGGCGGACGGAGACCAGCACCATCACCAGCAGCACGATGCTCAGCACGGTTGTGACATGCAAGAGGCGGTCCATCTATCCTCCAGAGCCGTCGTGCAGCCGCGGGTCCGGATCGGCCACACGCGGCACCGGCGCCCGCTTCGGCAGGTCCTGCGCCTCCGGTTCGGCCTGGTGTAGACGGCCTTCGAATTTCAGAATATTCACGAACACGCCCAACAGGACGTGGACGATGTAGTAGAGCGATTTCACGGCTGTAATGGTCGACCGCCCGGCTTGGCGCGGCCGCATGTTCACCGGCACTTCCTCGAAGCGGAATCGCTTGCGCTGCAGCACCACCAGCGCCTCGATCTCGGGGTACTCCAGCGGGAAACTCATGCTGAACACGCTCAGCGCGCGCCGGTTCACGCCCACGAACCCGGAGGTCGGGTCGTGCACCGGCTTTCCCAGAATAGGCCGCAGGATGGCGCGGAAGAACCGGATGCCGAGCGAGCGCACGGCGCCGGTGCGCGATCCGTTTTCGGAAGCGAATCGCGAGCCGATTACCATCTCCGCACCCGTGCTCTTGAGCTTCTCCAGAATCCGCGGAATGTCGCGCGCATCGTGTTGGCCGTCGCCATCCACGCGGATCACGTACTCGAACCCCAGCTCGTAGGCCAGCTTGTACCCAGCCTGCACGCACCCGCCGAGACCCAGATGATGCGGCAGCGGCAGCACCTCGGCGCCGGCGGCGCGCGCCGCCGGGATGGTTGCATCGCGCGAGCAATCGTCGATCACCAGCACCGGCACGCCGGGCACATGAAGGTGGATGGAGTCCACTACGTCCCCGATCGCGCCCTCTTCATTCAGCGCAGGCACGATCACCAGTAGAGACTCGGGACCGTCGGGACGAATCACAGCCCGGCCACCTTTCGGACGCCGATCGAATGGCAGCGGATCAGGTAGCGGAAAACCGCCGGCGTGATGCGGGCGCGGCGCCGGATCTCCCGCCGCTGGCGCCACAAACGTGCGAAATTGCCCGCCGCCGCGGCGTGCGCGCGCACCACGTACCACGCCATCTTCGGCCCAGCGTGACCTTCCGCACGAAACCGCGCCGCGCTGCCACGGCCCTCGAGCAGATACCAGAAATGCCACAGATACCGCGCCAGAGTCACGAACGGCGCCGCCAGCAGCATGCGCCCGGGGAAATTCTTCAACAACACGAATAACCGATTACGTTCCACATAGTAGGCCTTCAGCGGCGACGCTCCTCCCGCCGAATGCGAATAGTGGTGCTCGACCACAGCCTGGGGAACGTACAGGCACTTCCACCCCGCCCAGCGCGCGCGCAGTCCCAGATCGGTATCTTCGCAGTACAGGAAAAAGGCGTCGTCGAACCCGCCGACCTCGTCCAGCATTGCCCGCCGGTAGAGCGCCGCCGAGCCGCTGGGAAACAGCGTCTCCTCCGCCACCGGAAAATCTTCCGGCGGCCGCCCGTGCCCGCGCTGCTTACTGCTGCCATCGCCGGCTACCAGCATTCCCGCCGAATCCAACCGATCCTCGCCGAAGAGCCGCACCTGCGACGCGCACATGCCCGCGTCCGGGCGCTCCTCCATGGCGCGCACCAGCGAATCCAGCCAATGTGGATGAGCCACCGCATCGTCGTTCAAGGTGGCGAGAAATGGCGCATTCGACGTACGAAACCCCTCGTTGACCGCCGCCCCGAACCCGATGTTCCGCTGGTTCTCGATGACGCGCGCCCCCGAGGCCGGCTGATTGCGCCGCACCAAACCCTCGCCGCTGTTGTCTACGATGATCACTTCAAAATCTTGCCGTGTCTGCCGCCCGAGGGATTCCACGCACTCTCGAAGCCTCGAATCCGCAGCCAGGGTGGGGATTACCACCGATACGAGGAAATCAGGCAAACTTGTATTTTACATCGTATGAAAACCTTCATCCTTGCAGTTTTCGCCGCCTCGGCGTTCGGGCAAACTCCGGACCACCTCGCCGATATCCGCCAACTCACCCACGGCGGCCAGAACGCCGAAGCCTATTGGTCCCCCGACGGCAAGCGCCTCATTTTCCAGACCACGCGCCCGCCCTACGACTGCGACCAGATCTTCGTCATGAACGCCGATGGCTCCGGCCAGCACTTGGTGTCCACCGGCAAGGGCCGTACCACCTGCGCTTACTTCCTGGCCGACAACAAGCATATCGTGTACGCTTCTACACACCTCGCCGCCGACGCCTGCCCCACCAACCCGGACCGCAGTAAGGGCTACCTGTGGGGCGTCTTCTCCGGTTACGATATCTTCCTCGCGACCGACACCGGCACCATCGAGAAGCGGCTCACCGACACGCCCGGCTACGACGCGGAGGCGACCGTCAACTGGAAGACCGGCAACATCATCTACACCTCGCTCGCCGCGAAGGACCTGGATCTCTGGACCATGCGCTCCGATGGTTCGGCCAAAAGGCAGCTCACCAAGACCGCCGGCTACGATGGCGGCCCCGTGTTTTCGCGCGATGGCACGAAAATCGTGTGGCGCTCCAATTACCCCAAGACGCCCGCCGACATGGACCGGTACAAGACGCTGCTGGCCGAAAACCTGACCGCCCCGATGAAGATGGAGTTGATGGTGGCCGATGCCGATGGCAGCAAGGCGCACGCGATCACCGATTTCGGCTGCGCCAGCTTCGCCCCCACGTTCACGCCCGATGGCAAGAAGATCCTTTTTTCCTCCAATAAGCACAATTGCGATAGCCGCTACTTCGACCTCTACATGGTGAACCTGGATGGCACCGGGCTCGAGCGAGTGACCGATAGCGGAGGCTTCACGTCATTCCCCGAGTTCTCGCCGGACGGCAAATCGCTGGTTTTCTGTTCCGACCGCGATGCCAAGGAACGTTATGAATTCAACATCTTCACGGCCCGCTGGCAGTGAACCTTTAGGGGAATTAATTTAGTAATAAATCGTTCATTTTCAGGATTTTATCGGCGTAAATGGCCCCAAAGAGGCATGCCGGGTAACATCCAGTCTTTTCCTTACGCCTAACCTTGCACTATGACCAAAAAGCTGCTTTTTGTAACCACAATTCTGCTTGCCCTGGCACTGGCCGCATCTGCGGCGGATGTGAGCGGCAAGTGGACCTACGAACAACCGGGCCGCGGCGGTGGCAATCCGACCACGGTAACCCTCACCCTCAAAGCCGATGGCGGAAAAGTGACCGGTAACCTCAGCCGCCCGGGTCGCGATGGCAATGCCATGGTGACTGAAATCAAGGACGGCAAGGCAGACGGCAACACCGTGACCTTCAAAGTTGAGCAGAACATGGGTGGCAACGCGATCACCCGCGAATACAACGGCACGCTCGACGGCCAAACCCTGAAACTCAAAGTAACCGGCCCCGGCCGCGATGGCAACATGACGACTCAGGAATTCACTGCCAAGAAGGCCACCACCTAGTTTTCAATTCCCCTCCCCAACCGTTCCCTTACGGCCGCCCAAGAATCCCGCGACCGTCAGGGAACGGTTGGACATTTCTCCTCAAAAAGCCCTCCCATACTGCACTGGCGGCTTCGGCTCCACTCCCAGTTTCCTGGCCGCGTGTAGTGGAAAATACGGATCCCTCAGAAACTCCCGTGCCAGCAGCACCACGTCCGCCTTCCCCTCGCGGATAATCTCGTCCGCCTGTTCCGCCGACGTAATCATCCCCACTGCCCCGGTCATCAGGTTTGTCTCCCTTCGAATCCGCTCCGCGAACGGAACCTGATACCCCGGCCCCAGCGGAATCTTCTGCTGGAGCGACGACCCGCCCGACGAGCAATCCACCAGATCCACGCCCAGCGCCGCCGCCCTCCGCGCGAACTCCACCGATTCCTCTATCGTCCAGCCGCCCTCCACCCAATCCGTCGACGAGATCCTCAGAAACAGCGGCAGCCCCTGCGGCCACGCGGCCCGCACCGCACCGATCGTCTCCAGCCCGAAGCGCATGCGGTTCTCGAGATTGCCGCCATACTCGTCGGTGCGCAGGTTGCTCAGGGGCGATAGAAACTCGTGCATCAGGTAGCCGTGCGCGCCGTGGATCTCGACCAACTGAAATCCCGCGAGCACCGCGCGGCGGGCCGCCGCCGCAAATTCCTGCGTGATCGCGTGGATCTCGGCCTTGGATAACTCATGCGGCGGCGCATCATCGGGGCGAAACGGAACCGGACTCGGCGCCACCGGCAGCCAACCGCCCTCGCGCGCGGCGATGAATCCGCCACCTTCCCACGGCCGCCGCGTGCTCGCTTTACGTCCCGCGTGCGCCAGCTGGATTCCAGCCACGGCTCCCTGCTCGCTCACAAACCGTGCGATCCGCGCCAGCGGCTGAATGTGCTCGTCCTTCCAGATCCCCATGTCGGCGGGTGAGATGCGGCCGCGCGCTTCCACCGCCGTCGCTTCCACCATGACGAGTCCGGCCCCGCCCACGGCGCGGCTCCCGAGATGCACCAGGTGCCAATCGCTGGCAAACCCGTCGTCGCTCGAATACTGGCACATCGGCGAGACCGCGATGCGGTTACGGAACGTGACAGTCCCCACCGTCAGAGGTGTAAACAAGTGAATGTCGCTCATATTCTCTTACCGTAAGATAACCGCTCCACACTCCTTGCCGCTGCCCTGAAAAAGGCACTCTGTATCCACGGAGGTGTTGTAGTGAGGGTATTAGTTGTGATGGTTCTCGCAGCCGCGTCTGCCGCGGCAGCTTCCCCGGACCTGAAGCGTATCGACATGGCCGCACCCAACGCGGCCAGCGAGCTGAACAATCTGGGTTCCCAATATTACTTTCAGGCGCGCTACGCCGAGGCCGAGGAGATGTTCCGACTGGCACTCAAGGCGTGGTCCCGCCGCGGCGACCCGGCACCCGACATGGCGCTCACCATGGGCAACCTGGGCACACTGTTCCGCGTCACCGGCCGCTACGCCGAGGCCGAACCGCTGCTGCTCGAGGCGATCCACAGACTGGAAGCCGCGAGCAACGTGCAACCCGCGAGCGTCGGCCGGGCACTCGACAATCTGGCGGAGGTTTACCGCGCCCAGGGAGATTTTGCGAAGGCTGAAGCCTGCGCCCTGCGTGCCGCCGCCGACCCCAACCAACCGGTGATTCTCGCGTCCATCTACGCTGACCAGCGCCGGTTCGCGGAGGCCGAACCCATCCTGCGCGGCGCCCTGCCGGAAGCTCCGCCGAGACTCTCGGTGACCATTTACAATGATCTGGCGACCATCGCGATCGCGCGCGGCCAGATGGACGAAGCCGAACGGAATGCCCTCGAGGCCGTGGAGCGCGCCCGCCGCACGCTGCCGTCCAACCATCCGACGCTCGCCGCCACGCTCAACAATCTGGCCCAGGTCTACCGCTTCCAGGGCCGCTACCTGGACGCCGAGCAGCTCTACCGCGAGGCGATCGACATTTGGGAAGCCGCGCTCGGTCCGGAGCACCCCGACCTGGCGCGCGGCCTGATGAACCTAGCCGCCTTCTACCACGAGCGCGAGCGCGAGACCGGCGCCGAGGACCTCTATTTGCGCGCTGCCGCCATCTTCGAGCGGGTCTTCGGCAGGAACGATCCGCGGACGCTGGTGTCGCGCAACGAGCTGGCCGACGTCCTCCGCGGCGAGCGCCGGTATACCGAATCCGAAAAGCTGGGCCGCAGCACCCTGGCCGCGCTGGAAAGGGTCCTCGGCGCCGACGACCCGCGCGTGGTCCGCGCCCAGATGAATCAATCGCGCTTGGCCGAGGAGACTAAGGCCCTTCGAAAAACGCAACCGAGCCGATAGTCGTCGAGTATGTGAGGGTTCGGTTCCACAATAGATCGAACCCTTTCGCTTCCTCATCCGTCTATCCCGTAATATGATCGTTGCCGTACTGTGGCTTCTAGCCGGCACGTCTCTCGTCTACGGACAGGCGTTGAACAAGCTCGAACTGCATAACCTCCGTGCCGAGTCTGCTAACTATCGTGGAAAGCAGGCCATCCACCTCACCGGGGCGCCGAACATTCAAAACGACGCTCTCGCCATCGCCGGTGGTTCGGAGTTTCAGGACGGCGTCATCGAACTGGACCTGGCCGGCTCCCCGCTTCCAGGCGCCGGCGATGCGGCGCGCGGATTCATCGGCATCGCGTTTCGCGTCCAACCGCAGGCTGCGAAATACGAGCTCATCTATCTGCGGCCCACCAACGGCCGGGCCGAAGACCAGCTTCGACGCAACCACTCCACGCAATATGTGTCGTTCCCGGATTGGCCGTGGCAGCGCACGCGACAGGAGACTCCGGGCCTGTACGAATCCTACGTAGATCTGGAACCCGCCGCCTGGACCAAGGTGAAGATAGCCGTCTCCGGCGTCAAAGCCCGCCTCTATGTCGGAGGCGCCGAGCAGCCCTGCCTGATCGTCAACGACCTGAAACTCGCGCCCGCAAAAGGCGCGGTTGCACTCTGGATCGGTCCGGGTACCGACGGCTACTTCGTCAACCTGAGCGTGCAGCCGCAGCACTGAATCGCAGCCGGCCACCAGAGCAGAGCGATCCACTTGCAAGGGACTGCGAATCCACAGTGGTGTGGGCGGGCGGCCCGCCAACGCGCCCGCAACAACTGGAGTATCGCAATCAAGCCGCAGGCTGCGAACTTTGATGTGGTTGTGACGATCGAACCGGCAGCGCCGGCGGTATCGCAGCTTCGCGTCCGCTTGACTACGCAAGCCGCATGCGCCTTAGCACCGCCGTGAACCTTTCCTCACCGCGCAACGGATCGTAGAGCGGATGGGACTTCAACGCCGCCAGCGGCAGGTCCCGATGCGCGCATCCGCGCTCCAGCCAATCGAGCGCGCGATCCGTTTCACCCAGCCCCATGTGAACTATCGCGAAGGACGTGTTGGGCACATATTTGGCCTTCGACAGCTCGACCAGCTCGGCCAACAGTCCGCGCGCCTTCCGCTCGTCGCCCGACACCGCATACACTTGGGCCATCGCAGCCAGAATGCTGGGCATGTCGCCGATCAGCCCGCGCCCCTTCTGCAGCATCGCCAGCGCTTCCGGATACTGACCCGCCAACGCATGGCAACGTCCCATTGACGTGTAGGCCCTGTAAAACGTGGGTTCGATGCGGATGATCCGGCGGTACGCTTCGATGGCTTCCGGATACCGCCGCTGCATCACCATGATGTACCCTAAACCCTCGAGGATGATGTTCGACAACGGATCCAGATCCGCCGCAATCTCCAGTTCCGCCCTGGCCGCGTCGAAGCGCCCCAGGATCGCGTAATGGTCCACGCCCAGCCAGTGATGCGCCGTGGCGTAGCCGGGGTTGAGCTGGATAGCGCGCAAGTAGAGCCGCTCCGATTCCTCCCACTCCCATCCGTACATCCCGCGGATGAGGGCCAGCGAGCAGTACGCTTCCGCCAGCTCCGGATCGAGCGCGATCGCCCGCCTCGCCGCCGCTTCCGCCTTGGGCATAGCGTCGGCCGGATGCGCCAGCCCGTAGTCCGCGATCAGGCTGTGCGCATCCGCCAGTCCCGCCTGCGCCAGCGCCGACTGGGGATCGGCGGCAATCGAATTCTCGAAGTATTGCACGCTGCACGCCAAATCCTCCGGCGTGCGCCGGTGCCAATAGTAGCGGCCCTTGAGATACCAGTCGTAGGAGCTGATCGTGCCGCGGTTGCGCGCGGCCAGTGCTTGCTCGCGCCCGGAAACAAGCTGCACGTCGAGTGTCCTCACGATGGCGCGCGCGATCTCTTCCTGAATCGCGAAAATGTCCTCCATCGGCCGGTCGAATGTCTCCGACCACCGGTACACGCCGGTCGCGGTGTCGATGAGTTGCGCCCGCACGCGCAGACTCTTGCCCGATATCCGCACGCTGCCTGTCAGCACGCTCGCCACGTTCAATTGTTCCCGGATGGCGAGCATGTCCTGCTGCCGGTCGCGCATCCGCGCCGCCGTGGTCCACGCCACCACCCGCATCCCCGGAAGCTTGGTGAGCGCGTGAATCAACTCTTCGGTGAGGCCGTCGCTGAAGTATTCGTCGCCGCTGGGGCTGAGGCTCACGAACGGAAGCACCGCCACTGTCGCCGGTTCCGCCTGCACCCGCACGGGCGCCGGAGCCGGATCGGTCGCGGCCTCGCGAAATTGCGGCGCGTATCCCCCCGGCGCGAATTCGATCGTCACCGGGTCGCCGCGCCCATCGCCTTCGTAGTAAGCCTTGAGCTTGGCGCGCAGCCGCCGCGCTTCCACACGCACGATCGGGTCCACGCGCGGATCGTATGAGCCCTTACGATCGAAGACTTCAACCCCGATGAGATACTCCTTCAACTCGTCCGCTCTACCCTCCAGCGCGCTTTCCACCGCAAAACGCAGAAATCTCCCCATGCGTTCCGCGCGTACGAATAGACCGTGAGCCAGGATCTTTTCGAGTTGCTGCCGAACCGCGATGTCTTGGGTTGCGGGCTGTCTGGCCTGCGACACTTGGAGACTTCTATTATCCCAGCACGGTCGTGCGCGAGCAATCCGGTTATTGCGGTCAAACCTCTTTACTCCGTCTTAACCCAGCAACGTAACACTTCTGCCACGCTCCACGCCTGCGCCACGCACCCGCGCGGCGTATACGGCGGCTCCGCATCGAAGACTTCGCCGATCGACCCGATACACGCCTCGTCCAGATGCGGCACGAAACCTTCCAGAAACTTCCGCGCCAGCCGATTTTCCCCCGGATGCAGCTTCAGCCACGCGTCGATGTACGGCCCGATTAACCACGCCCACACCGTGCCCTGGTGATACGCCGCGTCGCGCGAGCGCAGATCGCCGTAGTATTTCGATTTGAAATCCGGATGCCCGGGATCGAGCGACCGCAGTCCCACCGGCGTCAGCAGCCGCTTCCCGACCACGTCCATCACCGCCGCCCAGCGCGATTCCTCGAGCACCGGATGGTCGAGCGAGATCGCCATCACCTGGTTCGGGCGGCACGCAGCGTCGTTGCCTCCGCTCTCCCCGTCCACCACGTCGTACAGATACCCGCCCCGCTCGAACCAGAACCGCCGGTTGAACGACTCGCGCGCGCGCGCCGCCGTCTCCCCGAGCTGCAGCGCCAGCGGTTCGTTCCCCTCTTCCCGAAGCCACTGCTCCGCGAGGCACAGCGCGTTATACCAGAGCGCGTTGATCTCTACCGCCTTGCCGCGGCGCGGCGTCACTACCCAATCGTCCACCTTTGCGTCCATCCAGGTGAGCTGGTAGCCGGCTTGCCCCTGCTTGAGCAGCGCATCCTCCGGGTCCATGCCGATGCCGAACTTCGTCCCGCACATGTGCCGTTCGACGATCTCAGCCAGTTTCGGCAGAATCAGCCGAAGGGTCGCGCGGTCGCCCGTCATCTCCACGTAGCGATGGATCGCGTGGAAGAACCAGAGCGTGGCGTCGGCCGTGTGGTAGAGTCCTTCCTTTTCGCTCTCGGGGAACATGTTGGGGATGAGCCCGTCACGCACGTAAGACGCGAACGTGCGCAGAATCCACGCCGCCTCGTTGTGCCGCCCGGTGATGAGCGTGAGCCCCTCGAGCGAGATCATCGTGTCCCGCCCCCAGTCCGTGAACCAGTGATACCCCGCGATTACCGTGCGGATCTCGTCGCCCGCCGCGCGCGCCCGCGCCGCATCTTCCACGCGCCCCACCGGCGTGATCAGAAACTGGTCCGCGGCCAAAACCAGCTCCGCCGCCAGGGCCGATTGCGCCGCCGGCGGCGTCCCGGCCAGCAGCAACTCGCGGCGGTCCAGTTCCGCCCGAATTGAAGTTTCCGGTGAAAGCGCGCGCACCGTCTCCCATGTTTCCGTGGAAGCCACCAGCGTGGCCTCCTCGCCCTCCGCCAGGTCTGAGCGGAAATACCCCGGGCTCCACAACGAGCCCTGCCACTCGTAGCCGCGGTGCCGTTCCGTGGGATACGGAATCGAGCCGGTCTCCTTGCGGTCGAACGTGAACGCCGAAGAGGGTCCGTGATGCAGCAGGCGCAGTATGGGCAGGTCGGTGTGCGCAGCGATCTCGAACTGGTCGTCGCATACCGTGAGCACGTACCGGCGCCCCCGCTCCACGCTCACCGGCGCGTCATGCGGGCGGAAGTGAATCGCCGGCCGCAGCCCCAGCCGCAGCCGCCCCTTTCCCGAGAGCAGACGGTACGTCACGTGAACCGTGTTCTGCCGGTACGGCAACCGCAGCCGCTTCTCGATCGTAAAACCGTCCAGCTCGTACCGCCACACCGGCAGCCCCGCTTCCAGGCGAAACTCTGCCACACGAAGCGTGTGCTCCGGCGTGATGCCCGCTAATTCTTCCGCGCCCGTATAGACCACGCGCCGGTCCGGCAGGCGCAGGCGCTCGGAGAGCCCGTTGAGCATCATCATGCGCCCCAGCGGATTGGGCAGCGCCGCGATGAGCAGCCCGTGATACCGCCGGGTGATCGCCCCGCTCACCGTGCCCGACGCATACCCGCCCAGCCCGTTCGTGACCAGCCACTCCTCTCGCAGGTGCGGATCCACTTCCGGGCCGCGCAGCTCGCGCTCGGGCAACACTCGGATCATATTTGCCATTCACCTTTCGGCTCCGCCGGCGTCATCACCAGCGCCGCGTGTCCCGGTAGCTGCCAGTTCTCGGCCGCATCTGGCGGCGGTGTGGCCGTCCCGCCATACCGCGGATCTTCACTCGACCAGAGCAGCTCCCAAACTCGATCCTCGGGAGGCGCCAGCAGTGGCTCGGGCGCCGGATCCAGGCGCAGGTCGCGCCCCAGGTTCACCAGCAGCAGCCGATCGCCGTCCGCGTCACCGCCAAAAAACCGCAGCGCGAGCGCTTCGCCTCCCAGCACCGCCCCATCCACGCCGCCCGCCCGCTGCGCGCGGAATACCGGGTCTTCGCGCCGCAGCCGCAGTAAGTCGCGGTGAAGCTGATACACGCCCGCGTGCTTGACGCGCTCTGAAAAATCCAACTTGCATCGCTCGAAGGAGGCTTGGTCGCCCGGGTCGATATGAAACTCCCGCATCTCCGGCTGCGCCAGACTTGTGAACTGCGCCAGCGACTGGATCCGGCCTTCCTTCACCAGCCGGTGCAACTCCGCGTGATGGTCCGCGAAGTAATAGAACGGGCTCGACGACGCGAATTCCTGCCCCTGAAACAGCATCGGCGTCTCCGGCGCCAGCAGCAACAGTGCCGTGATTGCGCGCAGTCGCCCCGGACTGGTGAGCCGGTCGAGGCGCTGCCCCCTTCCCGAGTTCGCGATCTGGTCGTGGTTCTGAATGTAGGTGACGAACTGCGACGGCGCGAGACCCCAAGCCGGCGTGCCGCGCCGCTTCGCCTGCCATTTGTAACGCTGCCCCTGGAACAGATACCCGTACTTCACCGCCGAGATCAGCTCCTGCGGCTTGCCCAGATAGTCGGTGTAATAGGCTTCGTTGCGCCCCGTCACCGCCACTCGCGCGCTGTGATGGAAATCGTCGTTCCACAGTCCGTCCAGACCGTACCCGCCCTGTTCGATAGGCCGCACCAGCCTCGTATGCTGCGGCTCGTTCTCCGCCACGATGATGGTGCGACGCCCGCCGGCCGCCGCTCGCACGCTCTTCCCCACAGCCGCCAGAATGTGCTCGCCCGACGCGTCGAAGACCTGCTGCGTCGCATCCAGTCGCAGCCCGTCGATATGGTATTCGTCCACCCAGTACGCCGCGTTCGACGTCACCCACTCGCGCACCGGCCCGGAATTCTCGCCGTCGTAGTTGATGGCTTCGCCCCACTCGTTGTGATAGCGATGGCTGAAGTAATCGTCCGAAAACTCCTTGAGATAGTTGCCGTCGGGACCGGCATGGTTGTACACCACGTCGAGAATCACGCCCATCCCCACGCGGTGCGCGTCATCCACAAAACGCCGGAAATCGTCCGGCCGTCCGTAAATGGCCACCGGCGCGAACATGCCGACGCCATCGTACCCCCAGCCGAATCGCCCCGGAAAATCGGCCACCGGCATCACCGCCGCCACCGTGATCCCCACCGCCGCGAGTTCCGGCAGCTCCCGCCGCGCCGCCTCCCACGTGCCCTCCCGCGTGAACGTGCCGATGTGCATCTCGTAGAGGACCTGCCCCTCGATGGCCGCTCCCTTCCACGCGCCGTCGCTCCAGACGAAGCTCGCTGGGTCTACGATCTCCGACGGCCCGTGCGGCCCTTCCGGCTGGAAGCGCGAGGCAGGGTCGGGAAAACTATCGCCGCCGTCCAAACGGAAGCGGTAGCGAGTGCCTGCTGCCGCCCCGGCCACACGGCCCGAAAAATAGCCGGCCTCTTCGCGCACCAGTTCGCTGGAGGCGCCTCGCTCGATCACCACCTCCACGCGCTTCCGCTTCTGCGCCCACACGCGAAAGTGCACACCACCACCGGCAACTACTGTTGCTCCGATTCTCATGTCGCCTTAGTCGCCCTGTTCGCATAGCAGCGCCGTGCTGCGCGCGATCAACTCGTACGGCTCACCCGGCCCGATCGCCGCCTTCTCCTCGCGCGCGGGGAATCCGGAATCGAGCATCACCACCCACGCCGTTCCCTGCCCCCGCGGCATGTAGAACTTGATCGGCTCGTGATGCGGATTAAGCAGGATCAGAAAAGTCTCATCGCGAATCGGCTCGCCCACGCCATTCACGTCATCCAGGGTTCGGCCGCTCAACTGCAAGCCGATGCAGCGCACCCAGCCGGCGCCCCATTCCTCGGGTGTCATCTCGCCGCCGTCCGGCCGCAGCCAGGTGATGTCTTTCTCACGGCGGCCGTCCACTTCCCACTCCGCTGTGTCGCCCGGCTTGACCGCGCGGTCCTGGAAGAACTTGCGGCGATGCAGGTTCGGATGCTCGCGCCGCACTTCCACCAGTCGCCGCGTGAATTCAAGCAGCAGCTTGCGGCGCTCGTCCAGATCCCAGTTGAACCAACTGACTTCGTTGTCCTGCGCGTATGCGTTGTTGTTGCCCCGCTGCGTGTGCCCGATTTCGTCGCCCCCGCAGATCATGGGCACGCCCTGCGAAAGCAGCAGCGACAGCAGGAAATTGCGCTTTTGCCGCTCCCGCACGTCGATCGTCGCGGGGTTATCCGTGGGACCCTCCAGGCCGTAGTTGCACGAATGGTTGTCGTTGGTTCCGTCGCGATTCTCCTCGCCATTCGCCTCGTTGTGTTTGGCGTCGTAGCTCACCAGGTCGTGCAGCGTGAAGCCATCGTGCGCTGTGATGAAGTTGATGCTGGCCGTCGGGTGCCGGCCGTCACGCTGGTAGAGATCGCTCGAGCCCGTCAGCCGGTAGCCCAGCTCCGCCAGTTGCCCGTCGTCCGCCTTCCAGTACCGCCGCACCACGTCGCGATAGCGCCCGTTCCACTCCGCCCACAACGGTGGAAACTTCCCCACCTGGTAGCCGCCCTCGCCCACGTCCCACGGCTCCGCAATCAGCTTCACCTGCGAGATCACCGGGTCCTGGTTGATGATGTCGAAGAATGCCGAGAGCCGGTCCACGGCGTGCAGTTCGCGCGCCAGCGCCGCCGCCAGATCGAAGCGGAACCCGTCCACGTGCATCTCCTGCACCCAGTAGCGCAGGCTGTCCATGATCAGCTTCAGCACTTGCGGATGCCGGACGTTGAGCGTATTGCCGGTCCCCGTATAATCCATGTAGTAGCGCGGCTGATCGGGCACGAGGCGATAGTAAGTGGCATTGTCGATCCCGCGGAAGCTCAGCGTCGGGCCCAGTTGGTTGCCTTCCGCCGTGTGGTTGTACACGACGTCCAGAATCACCTCGATGCCGGCGCGATGCAGCGCCTTCACCATCGCCTTGAACTCGCCAATCTGTTCGCCGCCGTCCCCCGCCGCGCAGTAACGTGCCTCCGGGGAAAAGAAGTTGATCGAGTTATATCCCCAGTAATTGCGCAGTCCCTTATCCAGCAGATGCTTGTCGTCCACGAATTCGTGCACCGGCATCAACTCGACCGCCGTGATCCCGAGCTTCTTCAGGTAATCGATCGCCACCGGATGCGCCAGCCCCGCATACGTGCCGCGCAGTTCTTCCGGAATTTCGGGATGCAGCTTGGTGAACCCCTTCACGTGCACTTCGTAGATCACGGAATCGTGCAGCGGCGTGAGCGGCGGCCGGTCGTTCTCCCAATCGAAGTGCGAAGTGGTGACGACGCCCCTCGGCACACCCCACGCATCGTCGTTGGAATCGGACGAAAGATCCGCCGCCGGATCGCCGATGGTGTATCCGAACACCGGCGCGTCCCAGTTCAACGCCCCGGCCAGCGCCTTCGCATACGGGTCGATGAGCAGCTTGGCGGGATTGCATCGCTCCCCGCGCTCCGGTTCATACTTCCCATGGACGCGGTATCCGTAAAGTTGGCCCAATTTGACGCCGGGAATGTAGCAATGCCACACGTATCCGGTACACTCTCGGACAGTGATGACTTCGACGTCGGTCGAGTCCAGCTCGTCGAACAGGCACAACTCGACGGCGTCGGCGCTTTCCGAATAAAGCGAAAAGTTAACTCCGGTACCGTCCCAGGTGGCGCCTTGCGGGTAAGGTTTACCCGGCAAAATGGTTCGTGGCATCTTCTCTGGCAGCCGAAAGTCAGCAAGCGATCTACCAACCGCCTGGATTTCGCCCTACCAGTAAGTGTACTCGTACACGGTTCGCCCGTCTGCACGGTTTCGCACAGGCGCTATGCCTCGATGTGTACGATCTTCGGTGGCGCTCCGAGCCACTCGCCGAGCTCGACGAAAATCGGAGTCGGTCGTCACAACGGTGCATCGGTTTTCTTTGGCCGAGCTCCAAAATCTGCGGGTCCGGTGCTTGTCTCAGGCCAACATCTCGTACATGGGTCAGGTTCGGAAATAAGGAGGCCAGTCGGCCCACCAACCTGGGCGACAAGTTCTCGTCAAGCAGCAGGCTCACCGAATTCGCGCGTTCCGGCCAACCTCAGCGGCGAACTGGAATACAGCCGGGAAGTCTTCCTTCTCCAAGTCCGGATGTTTTTCGAGGATTTCCTGCTCCGTCATTCCAGCCCCAAGCCAGCCAAGCACATCCCGCACCGTGATCCGAAGCCCTCGGATGCACGGCTTCCCGCCACGCTTCTCGGGTTCCACGGTGATTCGAGATTTCACGTCAGGCATCGGAGTTGTCCCGTGCGGTCACGCTACCGCGGTGATGCACCATCCCCCGCTCGCTCGCTTATTTCTGTTGCTCGGTCACGATAAGGCGCGCCTGTGCCCGCGCCATCGCTTCGAGTGCCGCACCTGGATCGACGCCCAACGCGGGGTTCATCATCTCCTCCTGCGCCCGCTGCATCGCACGGCGGGCGCGCTCCACGTCGATCTCGTCCGCGCGCTCCGCCAGCTCCGCCAGCACGCGCACGTGATCCGACAGCACTTCCACAAACCCGCCGTGCACGGAAAGGTACCGCTTCTTTCCGCCCGCCATGTAGCTCAGGTAGCCGATGCCCATCTGGCTCAGAAGAGGCGCATGGCCCGGCAGGATTCCCATGTAGCCGTCCTTCCCGGGAAGCTGCACCTCGGTCACCTGCTCGCGCACCAGCATGCGCTCCGGCGTCGCGACCTCCAGTTCGATGGAATCGGGCAGCGTGTCGGCCATGGTTACGCCTTCTTCAGAACTTCGGAGCGCTCCAGCACTTCGTCGATCGTCCCCTGCATGTAGAACGCCTGCTCGGGAACGTCGTCGTGCTTGCCCTCGGCGATTTCGCGGAACCCGCGGATCGTGTCCGCCAGCTTCACGTACTTGCCCGGCGTACCCGTGAACTGCTCGGCCACAAAGAACGGCTGCGAGAGGAAATTTTGAATCTTGCGCGCTCGCGCTACCGCCTGCTTGTCTTCATCGGAAAGTTCGTCGATACCCAGAATCGCGATGATGTCCTGCAGGTCCTTATAGCGCTGCAGAATCCCCTTCACCGACTGCGCCGTATTGTAATGTTCATTGCCGATGATGATCGGATCGAGAATGCGCGAAGTGGAAGCCAGCGGGTCCACCGCCGGGTAGATGCCCAGCGCCGCGATGTCGCGCGAGAGGTTCGTGGTCGCATCCAGGTGCGCGAACGCCGTCGCCGGCGCGGGGTCGGTATAGTCGTCGGCCGGCACATAGATCGCCTGCACCGACGTGATCGAGCCCTTCTTAGTGGACGTGATCCGCTCCTGCAGTTCGCCCATCTCCGTCGCCAGGTTCGGCTGGTATCCCACCGCCGAAGGCATGCGGCCCAGCAGCGCCGATACTTCCGAGCCCGCCTGCGTGAACCGGAAAATATTGTCGATGAAGAGCAGCACGTCCTGCCCTTCTTCGTCGCGGAAATACTCCGCCACCGTCAGCCCCGTCAGCCCCACCCGCAGACGCGCGCCGGGCGGCTCCGTCATCTGGCCGTAAATCAGCGCACACTTCGATTTCTTCCAGTCGTGCGGATCGATGACGCCGCTCTCCTGCATTTCGAGCCACAGATCGTTGCCTTCGCGAGTACGCTCGCCGACCCCGGCGAAGACCGACACACCGCCGTGCTTCTGGGCGATGTTGTTGATCAGCTCCATGATGATGACGGTCTTGCCCACACCGGCGCCGCCGAACAGCCCGATCTTGCCGCCGCGCAGATAAGGCTCCAGCAGATCGATAACCTTGATGCCCGTCTCGAACATCTCGAGCCGCGTCGACTGCTCTTCAAACGACGGCGCCGGCCGGTGAATCGAGTAGTGCTTCTTCGCGTTCACGGGACCCATCTGGTCCACCGGTTGGCCGATCACGTTGAGCACGCGCCCCAGCGTCTCCGGTCCCACCGGAACTTCCACGGGACGCCCCAGGCTGATGGCCTTCATGCCGCGCACCAGCCCCTCGGTAGGCTGCAGCGCAATGGTGCGCACGCGCCCCTCGCCGATGTGCTGCTGCACTTCGCAGATGATGTCGATCGGTTCGGGAACGTCGAACCCCTCGCTGACGATCCGGATCGCGGTGTAGACCAGCGGAATCTGACCCTCGGGAAACTGGCAGTCCACGGCCGGTCCCGACACCTGGACTACGCGCCCTTCTACAAGTGCTTTGGTGCTTGCCATATCTTCTTATTACTCCGCAGCGGCTGCGCCGCTCACCACTTCGATGATTTCTTTAGTAATGCTCGCCTGGCGCACGCGGTTCATGTAAAGCGTCAGCTTATCGATCATCTCCGACGCGTTCGAAGTCGCCGCTTCCATGGCCGTCATGCGCGCCGCGTGCTCGCTCGCCGCCGATTCCAGCAGCGCCTGAAAAAATGTCATGGCGATGTACTTCGGCAAAAGCTGGTTCAGCATCTCCGTCGGCGGCTGTTCGAAAATGTAATCCACCGGCGCCGTCTCCTTGGGCATGTCCACCGGCAGTACGCGCGACAGGGTCAGCTTTTGCGAGGCCACGCTCTTAAACTCGTTGTAGACGATGTAGACCGCGTCGATCTCGTCCGCGCGGAACATCTCCGTAGCCGTCGCTGCAATCGCCGCCATGTCCGCGTACGCCGGCTTGGCCGCAAGCCCTATGTGCTCGCCCGAAATCTTCGCCGCCCGCTTGCGGAAAAAGTCGCGCCCCTTCCGGCCCACCAGTTCGAACGTCACCGCGGCGTCCGCGCGCTCCGCCATGAAACGCTGCGCACCCTTGATCAGGTTGCTGTTGAACGCGCCCGCCAGTCCCTTATCGCCCGTCACCAGCACCAGCAGTATGCGGCGCTCCGCGCGCTGCGCCAGCAGTGGATTCTCGCCCGCCGTCTCGTCGCCCGCCACTGCCGCAGCCACGTTCCCCAACACTTTCCGCAACAGGCTGGCGTACGGACGCGCAGCCAGCACGCGGTCCTGCGCCCGCCGCAGTTTCGCCGCCGAAACCATCTTCATGGCGCGCGTGATCTGCTGCGTGTTCTTGACCGAGCGGATACGCCGCCTTATGTCGATCAGGCTAGGCATTGGTCTTTACCGCGCCCTGCTCCGACACGAAACGCGCCTTGAACTCCTCGATCGCCGACTTCAGCTTGGCGCGCAGACTGTCGTCCAGCGCCTTCTTCGTTTTGATCTCCTCGAACACGCCGCGGTGCGCGTTGTCCACGAACCGGTACAACTCTTCCTCGAACTTGCGGCACTGCTCCACCGGCAGATCGTCTAGATAACCCTGCGTGCCGGCGAAGATGATGACGATCTGTTTTTCCAGCGGCAGCGGCGAATACTGCCCCTGTTTCAGGATCTCCACCAGGTGCTTGCCACGATTGAGCTGCGCCATCGACGACTTGTCGAGGTCGCTGCCGAACTGCGCGAACGCCGCCAGCGCGCGATACTGCGCCAAGTCCAGCCGCAGCCCGCCCGCGATCTGCTTCATCGCCTTCGTCTGCGCGTTTCCGCCCACGCGGCTCACCGAGATGCCCACGTTGATGGCCGGCCGCACGTTCGAGTTGAACAGGTCGGCTTCGAGGAAAATCTGCCCGTCCGTAATCGAAATGACGTTAGTCGGAATGTACGCCGAAACGTCGCCCGCCTGCGTCTCGATGAACGGTAGCGCCGTCAGCGATCCGCCGCCGTGTTCCTTGCTGAGCTTGGCCGCGCGCTCCAGCAGCCGACTGTGCAGGTAGAACACGTCTCCCGGAAACGCCTCGCGCCCCGGCGGCCGCCGCAGCAGCAGCGAAATCTCGCGGTACGCCGCCGCATGCTTCGAAAGATCGTCGTACACGCACAGGGCGTGCCGACCCGAATCGCGGAAGAACTCGCCCATGGCGCATCCCGAGAACGGCGCCAGGTATTGCATCGGAGCCGGGTCCGACGCCGAGGCCGAAACCACGATCGTATATTCCATGGCGCCGTGGTCTTCGAGCGTCTTCACCACCTGCGCCACCGTCGAGCGCTTCTGGCCGATAGCGACATAGATGCAGATCATGTCGCCGCCCTTCTGATTGATGATCGCGTCCAGAGCGATGGCCGTCTTACCCGTCTGCCGGTCGCCGATGATCAGCTCGCGCTGCCCGCGTCCCACGGGAATCATGGAATCGATGGCCTTGATCCCGGTCTGCACCGGCTCCTTCACCGGCTGCCGCGCCACCACGCCCGGCGCCAGCCGTTCGATGTGGTTCCGCTTGTCTGTCAGGATCGGCCCCTTGCCGTCGATGGGCGCGCCCAGCGCATCCACCACGCGCCCGATCAACGCCTCGCCCACTGGCACCGACATGATGGAGCCGGTGCGCCGCACCTCGTCGCCTTCCTTGATTTCGGAATATTCGCCCAGCAGCACCGCGCCTACCTGGTCTTCTTCCAGGTTCATCGCGATGCCCGCAACGCCGTGCGGAAATTGGATCAGCTCGCCCGCCATGACCTTCTCCAGGCCGTGCACGCGCGCAATGCCGTCACCCACGGAAATGACCGAGCCGGTCTCAGTCACATCGACGGCCCGCTCATAATTCTCAATCTCCTGGCGCAATATGCTGGTAATCTCATCCGCTCGTATTTGAGCCATAGTTCCTTCCCGTTGCGATTAACTTTCAGCGCCCAGGCGCCGCGCCAGCGAATGGAGCTGGCCGCGCACCGAGCCGTCGTACACCGTGGAGCCGATCCTCGCCATCACCCCGCCGATCAGCGATGGGTCCACCGCAAACTGCATCCGGATGCGCTTGCCCGTGAGCTTCTGCAGTTCCGCATTCAGCGCCGTGCGCTGCGTCTCCGTCAAGTCGGCCGCCGAGGTGACTTCGGCGCGCGCCATCCCCAGCCGCTCGTCCAAAATCAGATCGAACAACTGGACGATCTCGGGAAACGCCGCGATCCTCCGGCGGTCCACCAGTACGAATAGAAAATTGCGCGTCACGCGCGAAAGCTTCAGCACGTCCACGATCCGGCCCACCACGGCCCTCTTCCGGCCGGGCGTCACGGCGGGCGAAACCAGCGCATTCTGCAGTTCCACCGAGCCCTTCAGCGCGGACTCGAACGCACGTAATTCCGCCACCGCGTCCTGCGGGCGCAAGACCGAGCCGCTCGCAGTTACCACGTCCGCGAGGGCCTCGGCGTATCGCTTGGCTACAGCCGTAATTGTCATGGTTTATCTGGTCTGCGCGCGCGCCGAGCCGTCCTCGAGCCCCTTGACGAACCCGCGCACCAGCGCGTCCTGCGTTTCCGGGGTCATGCGCGCCCGGATCTTCTGCTCCGCCAGGCTCACCGCCAGTTGCGCCGAATAGCGCTTCAAATCCACGCGCGCGGCCTTTCCCGCGGACGCAATTTCCTGCTCCGCATGCGCCTGGATCTTCGCCAACTCGGCCGCCGTCCGCGCCGCCATGCGCTTCGCGTCGGCTTCGGCCTCGGCCTGCCCTTGCCCTTTCAACGCCGCGATGTCATCACCGAGCCGCGCCAACTTCCGGTCGACTTCCGCCGCCCGCGCCTCCGCACCTTTGCGCGCGTCCTCAGCCTCGACCATATCCTTCCGGATCTTCTGCGACCGGGCATCGAAGAACGGCCCGGCGTTCTTGCCGATCACGTACCCGAACGCCGCTGCCAACAACAGAAAGTTGGCCCACTTCCAGATCTCGAGCTTGCCTTCCTCCTCCGCTTCCTTGGAATGCCCCGATTCAGCGGATTTGCCAGCCTCGTGCGCCTCTTGCGCCCGCGAGCCCGCGCAACTCAAAAAGAGAAAAGCGAGCGTAGCGAGCCACCTTCTCCTGTTCCCTACCCTCATGCCGCACTCCGCCGCAACAGCGACTCGGCAATCTGGTTCGCCAACGCTTCGCTGTCGCCAGCAAGAGACATCTTGGCCGCCTCCACATCCTTCGCCAGCAGTGCCCTCGCCTCGCGCACCATCGCGTCGGCGCGCTGCCGGGCCGCCGCGACATCCGCCGCTTCGCGCTCGTGCAATTCCTTGTGGAGCCTGTCATGCGCGGCGTAGACTTCCGAGCGCGCCGCCCGCAGCGCCGCTTCGTACTCAGCCGTCTTGGCAGCAGCGCGTTCCAGGCTCTGCTCAGCCAGTTTTCGTGCGCCTTCCGTGGCCTCGTACCGGCGGTGCAGGACTTTTTCCAGAGGCTTGAAGAAAACGAACTTCAAATAAACGTTCAGCAGAACGACGAGTAGAAATGTAGGAACCGCTCTCAGCAGAATTCCGCCTAAGGCGTGCAGCGTGGCATCCATGAGTTTTCAGTAAGGAGAGACCCGGCGATGTTCTTAAGGAGTACAGATTAACAAACTGCGGAAACAACCGTCAACCGCGATGAGGCCGGCTTGCGTCTTCCCTTCGAAAGGCCGGCGGCCTGCCACCATCTCGTACAAAATGCTCCCGAAGGCGAAGATATCGCTGCGCGCGTCCGCCTCCTGCCCTTCCAACTGCTCGGGCGACATATATTGCAGGGTGCCGATGATGGCGCCTTCGCCGGTGAGCGGCGAAGTGAGCGTCTGCATGATCGAGCCGCCGCTCGTCAGCGTACCCGCGGCAATCTTCGCCAAGCCGAAATCCAGCACCTTGGCGCCGTCTTTGGTGAGCATGATATTGGCGGGCTTGAGATCGCGATGCGTGATGCCGGTGCGGTGGGCGCGGTCGAGGGCGTCGGCAACCTGGATCGCGATGCGCAGGGTCTGGTCGAGCGGCAGAGGGCCTTTGTGCAACCGGGCGGCGAGGGTTTCGCCTTCGAGGAACTCCATCACCAGGTAGTCGGTGTCGTCCTGCCGGCCGATATCGTGCAGGGTGCAGATGTGGGGATGGTTGAGCGCGGAGACGGCGCGGGCCTCGCGCTCGAAGCACTGGCGGACCTCGGGCCGGTCGGCGGTGTGCGCGGGCAGAACCTTGACGGCGACGGTGCGATCGAGCCGCGTGTCGCGCGCGCGATAAACCTCGCCCATGCCGCCGGCCCCGATCGGCGCCACGATTTCGTAAGGGCCCAGGCGCGTTCCCGCAGCGAGTGGCATGAGTGTCGAGGCATTATACCCCGCGCTGCTGCTTGGTTGAATTCGGTTCCGGAACGGCGGTTTGCGGTGTAGAATTGCGCAGGAGCAAGAAAGAGGCCGATGATGACATTTCGCCTGTTGATTCCGTTTGCCGTGCTGGGCGCCGCCTTGGCGCAGGGCCCGGCCGGGCCGCCGAATGGGCCCATGCAACGGCCGCAGGATTTGGTGGCCCTGAAAACCTGGCAAGCACATGTAACCGTGCCAGCGCTGGACGTCATGCAACCGCCGCAGGATTTGGTGGCCCTGAAAACCTACCTCAACCTGACCGACGCGCAGGTGCGCCAGATGCACCAGGCGGGCGAGCAGGCGCGGCGGCAGGCGGATGAAAAGGCCAAAGCTTTGGAACCGCAGATCCGTGAAAAGCGGATGGCGCTCCAAGACCTGCTCGCCAAAGATACGAGCGACGCCACGGCGGTGGGAAAGCTGATGCTGGAGATCCGCGGGTTGGAGAAGCAGATGCGGGAGTCGCGGCAGGCGGTACGCGCCGGACAGCTCGCTGTGCTGACGGCCGATCAACGGACGAAGTTTCGCGCTATCGAAGAAGCCGCGGCTCTGCCGCAGGCGACGCGCGAAGCCATGCAAATGGGTCTGGTGCCGGGTGCGCCCGGCGGACCGAATCCGCCGCGCATGGGCCAGGGCCAACCGAATGGTCCGCCGATGCCGCCTCAGCCCCGGCGCGGGCAGGAGCCCGGCCCGCTCGAACGCGATCGCTAATCAGCGCATCGGCGCGGAAAGCACGCGCGCGGTTTCGATCTGGATCAGCTCGCCTTCGCCGATGCCGGGGCAATACTTGGCGGTCTTGCGCCACTCGCGCCGGTTGTCGACCAGCTCGGGCCAGAAGGGAAACACCCGGCACTGTGTCGGTTTGGCAGGGTGGATCGAGCAGCCGTGGTCCTGCAAGAACGAGCAGGTGGACCCGCGCGGCACCCGCAGGCGCAGCTTGTGACGCGTCCGGTAGACGTATCGACGCTCGAATTGGGCGGGCGAAAGATGGAGAAAAGCTGCCGCGCGGCGCAGGTCGGTTTCGGTGAGGTAGACGAAACCTTTCTGAGTGCAACATTCGATACAGCCGGGTTGGCAGGTGAAGCGGAATCCCTCGGCCATGCCACCCATTATGATCTGTTACGGCTGGGGGGTTTTGTGATATAGTTCAGCCAGAATTACGGGGGGGTGTTCCCATGTCCCTTGTACGTGACATCGTAGAGGAACGGCCGCTCTTCCAGGTAGACGAGAGCGAAAGCGTCGCCGGCGTTGCCCGGCGGATGGTGGAACTCGGGGTGGGCGCCATCCTGGTTTTCCGCGGCGATCAGCTTCGCGGCGTCTTCAGCGAGCGCGACCTCATGAAACGCGTGGTGATCGAGCATCTGGACCCGGAGAATACAGCCGTAGCCCAGGTGATGAGCACCGACATCGCCACCATCGACGAACAGGCCGACCTGGAACAGGCTATGGAGGCGATGCAGACACATAGCTGCCGCCACCTGCCGGTGACACGCGCGGCGCAGGTGGTCGGATTCCTTTCCATGCGCGACCTGATGAACTATGAGCTGGCGCGCAAGACCGAGGAGTTGCACCACATGCGGGCCTATATTCATGGGAGCGCGTGACATCCGGGATCATCGTATTCGCCCACGGTTCGCGCATCGAATCGGCTAACCAGGCGGTGCGGGCGGTGGCAGCGGAACTGGCGCGCGCCGGCGGGTTCGAACACGTGGAACCGGCATTCCTTGAGTTAGGCCAACCCGATCTGGCGGAGGCCGTGGCACGTTTGAGCGGACAAGGAGTGCGGCGCATCCTCGTAATCCCTTATTTCCTGACCCTGGGCATCCACCTGGAGCGGGATTTGCCTGCCATCGTGCGGGAGATCTCCAAATCCAACAATGACTTAGAGATTGCGGTCACACCTCCGCTGGACGGGCATCCGGGGCTGGTTCAAGTGCTCCTGGAGCGGGCCAGGGCGGCCGGTGCTTGAGTATCCAGCACTCAACGATTTCTTGACAACTCCATACTAAAGTTTGATAATGGGACTGGACTAAATAGCCGCCCGCTTGGCGGCATGCCATCACATAGCAAACAATACGCAGGAGGCTGTTACAAGTCATGGGAAAGATCATCGGTATTGACCTGGGGACCACCAACTCAGTGGTCGCGGTAATGGAGGCGGGCCAGCCCACGGTCATCGCCAATCAGGAAGGGGCCCGCACCACACCGTCGGTCGTTGCATTCACCAAGGGTGGGGAACGGCTGGTCGGCCAGGTGGCGAAGCGCCAGTCCATCACCAACCCCGAGAACACGATTTTCTCGATCAAGCGTTTCATGGGGCGCCGCTACGACGAAGTAAACGAAGAAATGAAGATGGTGCCCTATAAAGCTGTCCGCGGCGACAACGGCGATGTGCGCGTGGATATCAACGGCAAGAAGTATTCTCCACCCGAAATTTCGGCCATGATCCTGACCAAGCTGAAGGAAGCGGCCGAGAGCTACCTGGGGGAGAAAGTCACGCAGGCGGTGATCACGGTGCCGGCGTACTTCAACGACGCGCAGCGCCAGGCCACCAAGGACGCGGGCAAAATCGCGGGCCTGGAAGTGATGCGCATCATCAACGAGCCGACGGCGGCGGCGCTGGCCTACGGCCTCGACAAAAAGAAGAATGAGACGATCGCGGTCTACGATTTCGGCGGCGGCACGTTCGACATTTCGATTCTGGAAGTGGGCGACGGCGTGGTGGAAGTGAAGTCGACCAACGGCGACACCCACCTGGGCGGCGACAACATCGACCAGCGGATCATCGACTGGATCGTGGCCGAGTTCAAGAAAGAGAACGGCATCGACCTGTCGCGCGACCAGATGGCGCTGCAGCGCCTGAAGGAAGGCGCCGAGAAGGCCAAGATGGAGCTTTCGACGCTGCTCGAAACCGACATCAACCTGCCGTTCATCACGGCTGACGCCACGGGGCCGAAGCACCTGCAGATGAAGCTGACGCGGGCGCGCTTCGAGCAGATGGTGGAAGATATTCTGCAGCGCTCGACGGGGCCATGCAAGCAGGCCATGGCGGACGCCAACGTGACGCCGCAGCAGATCGACGAGGTCGTGCTGGTGGGCGGACAGACGCGTATGCCGCGTATCCAGGCGATGGTACGCGAGCTGTTCGGCCGCGAGCCGCACAAGGGTGTGAATCCCGACGAAGTCGTGGCAGTGGGCGCGGCGGTGCAGGGCGGCGTGTTGGGCGGCGAAGTCAAGGACGTGCTGCTGCTCGACGTGACTCCGCTGTCGCTGGGCATCGAAACGCTGGGCGGCGTGTTCACCAAGCTGATCGAGCGCAACACCACGATTCCGACGCGCAAGAGCGAGGTGTTCTCGACGGCGGCGGACAATCAGTCGTCGGTCGAGATCAAGGTCTATCAGGGCGAGCGCTCGATGGCGCGCGACAACCGGCTGTTGGGGGTGTTCCAACTGGGCAACATTCCACCGGCGCCGCGCGGCATCCCGCAGGTGGAAGTGACGTTCGACATCGACGCCAACGGCATCCTGAACGTCACGGCCAAGGATCGCGCTACCAACAACGAGCAGAAGATCACGATCACGTCGTCCTCCGGCCTGTCGAAGGACGAGGTGGAGAAGATGGCGAAGGACGCCGAATCGCACTCGGCGGACGACCGCAAGCTGCGGGATACGATCGAAGCCCGCAATCGCGCTGACGCCATGGTCTACAACGTGGAGAAGACGCTGAAGGAGCATCGCGCCAAGGTGGGCGACGCGGAGGCGAAGGAGATCGAGGCGGCGCTCGAACAGACCAAGAAGGCGATGACGGAGAACGATCCCGACCAGATCAACTCGGCCGTGGACCGGCTTACGACCGCCAGCCACAAGTTGGCCGAAGCCATGTACAAATCCTCTTCCGAGCCGGGGCAGCCGGGCACTGGTGCGGGACCGTCGACGGACGGCGGCGGCACCCCGGGCGGCGGCGAACCGGGCAAGAAGGACGACGTGGTCGACGCCGAGTTCGTGGACGTCGACGACAAGAAGTAACCCAATTACGGGGACAGGCTACACAACCTCGAAACTAATTTCGAGGTTGTGTAGCCTGTCCCCGAAATACCCATATGGCATCGGCTCCCAAGCACGATTATTACGAGACGCTCGGCGTGGACCGGAAGGCGGCGGCGGACGATATCCGCAAGGCGTACCGGAAGCTCGCGCGGAAGTTCCATCCGGATTTGAACCCGGGGGATAAGTCCTCCGAAGACCGCTTCAAGAAAGTTTCCGAAGCTTACGACATCCTGAGCGATCCGAAAAAGCGGCAGATGTACGACCAGTATGGCTTCTATTCGGAGAACGGGTTCCCGGGCGCCGGGCCGGGAGGTCCAGCAGGGCCGGGCGGCGGTCCCAACCCCAACATGGATTTCAGCGGGTTCGATTTTTCCGATTTCTTCCAGGGTGGCGCCGGAAGTTCGGGGCACGCCGGCAGTGGCGGCCGGCCCACCGAGGGGCAAGCGGGCGGATTTCGCGACATCTTCTCGCAGTTCTTCGGGGGGCACGGCGGACAGCAGCCGGCAGCCGAAAAAGGCAGCGACCTCGAATACGTGATGGATATCGATTTCTGGCAGGCCATCAAAGGTACGCAGGCGCGCCTCAACATCACGCGCTACGAAGTTTGCGCCACCTGCCATGGATCGGGCTCGACCGGGACGGGCGAGGTCACCTGCCCGCAGTGCAAGGGTTCGGGCAACGTCACGCAGATGGCCGGGGCGATGAAGTTCAACCTGACGTGTCCGCGGTGCGGCGGGACGGGCAAGCTTCGAAATGCCTGCCCGACGTGCGGCGGCGAGGGCCGCGTGACCCGCACCGAAGCTGTGGAAGTGCGGATTCCACCGGGCGCTCGCAACGGCTCGCGGCTGCGGGTACCGGGAAAAGGCAACGCGGGCACGATGGGGGCGCCTCCGGGCGATCTCTACATCACCACCAAGGTCGAGGACCATTCGTTCTTCCAGCGCGAGAACGACAACATCGAGATCAAGGTGCCGATCTCGGTTTCGGAAGCGGCGCTGGGGGCGAAGATCGAGGTCCCGACCATCGACGGGCGCACCTCGATGAAAATTCCGCAAGGCACCAAGAACGGGCAGAAGTTCCGCTTGCGCGAGAAGGGTGTCCCTAATTCGCGCACCGGCCAACGCGGCGACGAGATTGTGGAAGTGGCCATCGAGGCGCCCGACCCGCGCGATGAGCGTACGCGCGAACTGCTGCGCGAGCTGGCGAAACTGCACCCCGAGGATCCGCGGGCGGAGATCTGGGAAAAGGTCTGACGAGGTAATATGGCGAAGGCCAAATCCAGAGCGGCTTATATGATCTCGGCGGTGGCCGAACAGTACGCGATCCATCCGCAGACGCTGCGGCTCTATGAGCGGGAAGGCCTGTTGAAGCCATCCCGCAGCGATGGCAACACGCGCCTGTACACGGATGGCGATCTGGAGCGGCTGGAGGTAATTCTGCACCTGACGCGCGATCTGGGCGTCAACCTGGCGGGTGTCGAAATCATTCTCAACATGCGCGAGAAAATGGGCGAGATGCAGACCCAGATCCAGGAATTCATCGCCAGCCTCAACCGCGAGCTGGCGTCGCACACCGTTCGCCGGCCCGAGCCGGAGGAGCGGAATTCCCTGATCCCGGTAGTTAGCGTGAAAATGCCGGTGCCGTCCAATCGGCGCGGCCGTTGACTCCCGCCGAATGCGGTAAGATCAGGAAGTTTGGGTCTGGGCGAAAAGCACTCCGGCATAACTAATAACCCCACGGTCGCGTACATAGCTCCGTTCATAGCCTTCGTCGGAATGATGGCCGTGGAGCGGATTGTGTCTCTGCCGCCGCAGCTTCTTTATCCGATACGCTTCACACTCGTTTCGCTCTTGATTCTGCTGGTTTCGCGGCCCTACATTCCGCTGCGGCCGGCTTATCCGCTGGCGAGCGTCGCTATCGGCGCCGCGGTCTTCGTCATCTGGATCGCGCCCGACGTGCTGTTCGGGTACCGCCAGCATTGGCTCTTCGAGAACTTCCTGACCGGCCGGGCGACCAGTTCGCTCCCCGCGGGATTGACCCGCAACATTCCGTTCGTCCTGACCCGCGTCATCTCCTGTACGATTCTCGTGCCGATCCTCGAGGAGCTGTTCTGGCGCGGCTGGCTGATGCGCTGGCTGATCGACAACGACTTCACCAGGGTACCCGTTGGCACCTATGCCCCCTCTGCCTTCTGGATTGTGGCGGTGCTGTTTGCCTCCGAACACGGCCCTTACTGGGAGGTGGGGCTGATCACCGGCGTGATCTATAACTGGTGGTTCATCCGGACGCGCAACCTGGCCGACTGCATCTGGGCGCACGCGGTGACTAATGGCATCCTATCGGTCTACGTGCTGCTGACGGATCAGTGGCAATACTGGTTATAACCCGATCCCCGCGCGGCGCGTCTGAATATATGACAGGTGTCGAAGCATTTCCTTCTCCCTGTCTTCGGGCTCCGGGTACGCGGCTGTCGGGCCCGCTCCTGGAGCCCTTCGGTTTTTGGGGTGAAACTGGGGATAAATCCTCACCGCTGAGACGCCGAGACCGCCGAGAACACACGAAGACTTTCATGATTTCAGTTTTCTCGGCGATCTCGGCGTCTCGGCGGTGAATATGTTTTCACGCGTTAGAATAAAACTCCAGATCCATGATTCAACTTACCGCTGCGCAAAAGCGCTATGGCCCTAAAATTCTGTTCGAAGGTGTGGACTGGATGGTCACGCCCAACGAGCGGGCGGGCATTGTGGGCGCCAACGGCACGGGGAAGTCGTCGCTGCTCAAGGTGCTGGCGGGGATCGAGGGACTGGACGCGGGCTCGATCTCGACGCAGAAGGGCGTCTCCATCGGGTATCTGCCCCAGGAGGGACTATCGCTCTCCGGGCGCACCGTCTTCGCCGAGTGCATGACGGTATTCGCCGAGCTGCGGGCGCTCGAAGACGAACAGGAGCAGTTGGCGCGGCGCATGGCGGAACTGGATCCGGCGAGCGGCGAGTATGCGCAGGTGGCCGACCGCTTCCATCAGGCGGAGACCGAGTTCCACGCGCGCGAGGGATACGCCGTCGAGGCCCAGGTGGGCAGCGTGCTCTCCGGGTTGGGATTTCCTGAGCGCGACTGGAAGCGCCGCACGGAGGAGTTCTCCGGGGGCTGGCAGATGCGCATCGCGCTAGCTAAGCTGCTGCTCGAAAAACCCAACCTCCTGCTGCTGGACGAGCCCACCAACCACCTCGATCTCGAAGCGCGCAACTGGCTGGAGCAATACCTCGAGGTTTATCCTTACGCGTTCGTACTGGTGTCGCACGACCGCTATTTTCTGGACGTTACGGTACGGAAGATCGTCGAGCTGTGGAACAAGGGTCTGCATGTTTACACCGGCGGATACACACGGTATGAGCTGCAGAAGACGGAACGGCGCGCGCAACTGCAGGCGGCCTACGAAAACCAGCAGGACAAGGTCAAGCAGTTGGAAACCTTCATCAGCCGCTTCCGCGCCCAGGCCACCAAAGCCAAGCAGGTGCAGAGCCGCATCAAAGAGCTGGAGCGGATCGAGCGGATCGAGATTCCGTCCGAAGAGAAGACCATCTACTTCCGCTTTCCCCAGCCGAAGCCGAGCGGGCGCGTGGTGGCGGAGTTCAAGAACATAGCCAAGAGTTACGGCGGCCACACGGTTTTCGCGGGGGTGAATTTCTTCATCGAGCGGGGAGATCGCGTGGCCCTGGTGGGCGTGAACGGCGCGGGCAAATCGACGCTGATCAAGATTCTGGCGGGCGCGGAGCCGGTGAGCGCGGGCGATTTCGTCCTGGGGCATAACACCGATCCCGACTACTTCGCGCAGGACCAGTATAAGGAGCTCGACCCCCACGCGCGCCTGCTCGACGACCTCGCCACGGTGGCGCCGCGCGGCACCAATACGGAGCTGCGCAGCGTGCTCGGCTGCTTCCTGTTTTCCGAAGACGACGTGTATAAGAGTATCGGAGTGCTCTCGGGCGGCGAGCGCAATCGCTACGCGCTGGCCCGCATGCTGATGATGCCCTCGAATTTCCTGCTGTTGGATGAGCCCACGAATCATCTGGATATGCGCGCCAAAGATGTGCTGCTGACAGCCCTCCAGGAGTACACTGGCACCGTGGTATTCGTGTCGCACGACCGCTACTTCATCGACAAGCTGGCCACGCGGGTGTTCGAGGTGGAGGACGGGAAGGTCCACGTTTTCCCTGGGAATTACGAGGACTACCTGTGGCGGAAACAGGGCGGAGGAAACGTTGCCGCGGCTGTGGAAGTGGAGACCCGGCAGCCGGCCCCGGTGGTGGCGGTGCGGCCGGCCGAGCGCGAGGAAGCGGCCGATGGCAAGGCGGGTGACCGTCGGCTCAACCCGATCAAGCTCCGGCAGATGAAGCAGCGGCGGCGCGAGATCGAGGAAGAAGTGACCCGCCTCGAAGCCGAGATCGCGGAGTACGAGGCCGCGCTCGGGAACTTCGTCAACGCCGACGAGACCAGGCGTCAGTCCGAGTTGCTGGACGCGCGCCGGTCGGACCTGGAGGCGCTTCTGGCCGAGTGGGAGGATGTGGCGCAAACGATCGAGGCCAATCGATAAGGCATCACGTATGACGACCAACCGGTTTACGGCCACGGCTCTGTTCCGGCTCACAGAGCGTGGTAAGCGGTTGGTCGTTATACCCGAAAGGGATTGGTGAATGCTGTACCTCACTGAAGCCGATGTCCGCCGCTTCCTCCCGATGCGGGAGTGCATTTCCCTGATGCGCATGGCGTTCGAGCGACTGGCTGCCGGGGAGGCCATCAACCAGTCGCGGCGGCGCCTGATTCTTCCCACGCGCTCGACCCTGCACTATATGGCGGCGAGCGATGGAAAGTACTTTGGCGCCAAGATCTATGCCACCAACCCAAGCCGCGGCGCCCACTTTCTCGTCTTGCTCTACCGCGCCGAAGACGCAGAGCCGCTCGCCATCCTCGAGGCCAACCGCCTGGGACAGATCCGGACCGGCGCGGCCAGCGGTCTCGCCACCCAGCTTCTGGCGCGGCCCGATTCACGCGTCGCCGGATTGATCGGCAGCGGGTTTCAGGCGCGCACCCAGTTGGAAGCGGTGCACACGGCGTTTCCGTTCGAGCGTGCCCTGGTATGGAGCCGTACGCCCGATCGGCGCGTCGAGTTCGCGCGGGAGTGCTCGGCGGCGCTCGGCCTCCCGGTGTCAGCGGCGGCCTCGGCCGAGGAAGCGGTGCACGCGGCCGACGTTCTCATAACCGCCACCAACGCCGCCGAGCCGGTGCTCGACGCGCAGTGGGTGCGGGACGGAACGCACATCAACGCCATGGGTTCCAACCAGGCGCAGCGCCGCGAATTGCCGGCGGAGATGGTGAAGCGCGCTGCCCTGATCGCGGTCGACAGCCGCGAGCAAAGCCGGATGGAATCGGGCGATCTGATTCTGGCGTTCCGCGATGAGGACTGGCAGCGCACGGTGGAACTGGCGGACGTGGTCACGGGGCGCTCCGGCAGGCAGGGCCCGGGTGAGATTACGATCTTCAAGTCAAATGGTCTGGCGGTGGAAGACGTGATCGCGGCGGGCTATGTCTTCGAACGCGCGGTGGAAGCCGGAGCCGGACAATCGTTGCAGTGAGGAACTGTTGGCGGCGCGCTATTCCTGAGCGGGCATCTGCTGTTCGATCTCGCGCCAGGCGCTGATCTTGAGACGCCGGCACACCCAGCACAATGGTTCGGATCCGGCGCTGACCGTCTCCGCATCGCACACCGAGCACTTCGTCAGTCTCTTGAGACGGTCCGTCGAAACGGCACGCCTCGCCTGTTCCAGCATCTCGGCTGGAACCACAGGCTCGGGCTTTGGCTGCACCTTGCGTTTCATGGCAATCCCAATCTCACTATGGCAGAAACTGCGCCGCCGGACAACTATCCAAAGTACGTACTGTGCTAGGCAGCTTCGGGGATTTGTACTACGAGCGCTACATCGAGCGAGCACGAGCAGCGGGGGCACCGCTGGCCCGGGGACACGCGCGCAAATTTTCCCTTCAGGTCCAGGTCGGCCGGTACCGTGTGGGTGCAAATCGGGCAATGAACCTGCCCTTTGGTATGGTTTTCTACGAGTGCTTTCATGGTCTCGCCTCAATTCTTCCGACGCAAAACTGAGGGCGTTGGTTGTACCAAATTCGTAAAGAATTATAAATTCCACGAGGCCGATGCCCCGAAGCCGCCGGTGCTACGCTGGAACTATGACCCAGCCCACCGCGCCCAAGATCCAGTTGATCCGGACGCCCGACTACCGCGAGAACTACGCCAATAGCGTGCAGGTGCGGGTGAACCTGTGGGACTTCCTGCTGATGTTCGGGCAGGTCAACCAGACCACCACGGACAACGTGACCATCCACAACTTTCAGGGCATTTACGTCAGCCCCCAGCAGGCCAAAGCTCTGCTCAACGTGCTGCAGCAAAACGTAACCCAGTACGAGACCGCGTTCGGCGAGATCCGGCTCGAGCCGCAGGCCGGCGGCGGCATCGTGCAGTAGTATGGACCAGCGCAGCCGGGGAACCGCCCGGCGCATTCGCCTCGAAACCTACGCCGTTTTCTTCGTCCTGTTCGCGGCCATTTTGTTCCTGTCCCACATGCCGCTGCTGAAGCTGCCCTATTTCTGGGACGAGGCGGGGCACTACATTCCGGCCGCGCTCGACCTGATGCGCGACGGCGCCTGGGTGCCGCATTCGGTGGTCCCCGAGATCCATCCGCCGGCGGTGATGGCGTACCTGGCGGCGTTCTGGCGGCTGGCCGGCTACGCCCCGGCGTCGACGCGCACCGCCATGCTGCTGCTGTCGTCGTTCGCGCTGCTGGCGTCGTTCCTGCTGGCGATCGAGCTCTCGAAAGAAGTGCGCGGCGCGCCGGCGTTCCTGGCGGTGGCGTTGCTCTGCGCGTCGCCCATCTTTTTCGTGCAGTCCATGCTGGCGCAACTGGACGCGCCGGCCATGTTGTTCACGGTTCTGGCGCTGCTCCTTTTCTTGCAGGACCGCATCGTGTGGTCGGCGGCGGTGTGCGTGGTCCTGGTGCTGGTGAAGGAGACGGGGATCGTGGTGCCGCTGGTGTTCGCCGGGTGGCTCCTATACGAGCGGCGATGGCGCGATGCCGTCTGGTTCGCCGCACCGGCGCTGGTTTTAGGGGGATGGATCGCGGTGCTGGTTCACCGGACGGGAAGCTGGCTGGGGAACCCGGAATTCACGCGCTACAACCTCTGGTATCCGCTGCACCCGGCGCGCGTGGGAGTGGCGCTGGTGCGCCGGATTTATTACGTCTTCTTCGCCAACCTGCATTGGGTGGGAACGGCGGCGATCGTCTACGGCTGGCGCAAGAGCCGCCTGTTTTTGAGCCGCTCCTGGCGGATCGCGTGGCTGCTGGTGGCGGCCCACATAGTAGCGGTCAGCCTGCTCGGAGGCGCGGTGCTGGCGCGCTACCTGCTGCCGGTGATGCCGATTGTCTACACCGCTATGGTGGCCGGGCTCTCGCTCTATCGACGGCCGCTGCAACTGGCCTCGGGCATAGTGCTGGTGGCAGGAGTGGCGGCGGCGAACTTCATCAATCCCCCGTATCCATTTCCCTTCGAAGACAACCTGGCGTTCGCGGATTTCGTCAAACTGCAGGCGGAGACGGCCGACTACATTCAACACTGGTATCCCGCGGCCCGCGTGGATTCGGTCTGGCCGCTGACGCTCGAGTTGTCGCGGCCGGATCTGGGATTCGTGGACCGGAAGATCGCCGCGCGGTCGATCCACGACCTGGAGCCCAAGACGCTGGCCGCGCTCGACTGGAAGGCCGAGCAGGTGCTGGTGGTCTATTCGCGAGCCTGGGACCCGGAATTCAGCATCCTGCATTTCCAGCCGATCCTGAGTTTCTGGCGGAGAGTCTATGGCTACGTGCCGAATGTCACCGCGGCTGAGGCGCGCGCCGTGGTGCCTTTTCCGGTTGAAGCTCATTTTGAGCGGCGTGGGCAGTGGGTGGATGTGTACGTGAATCCGGAGATGAACAGGAAGGGATTGTTCACCGCCGAGACGCGGAGAGTGCCGAGAAGAAAACAGGAATTGGATTAGATTTCCGGATTTTTCTCGGCGTTCTCGGCGTCTCGGCGGTGAACAATCTTTCGCTTTAGCACTTTAGGCCGATAGCACTCGGGACGAGAAGCAGATAGGATAGGTCCATGCCGGCCAGCGTCATTCCGATTGCAGGGCGCCGACAGGGCACGTATGTGCTGCTCGAGGCGGTCCTGCCGGGTAGGGCTGCGCAGAATGTGGGGGTCATCCTGATCGATCCCGAGAGTGGGCGCGGGTGGGTCCGGATGCGGGAACGGTATGCGGATCTCGCGGAGCCCGAAGATGCCGAGGTGCTCGAGGCGATCGAGGACGATCTGCGGGTCCGGATGGACGAAATGGGCGCGGAGCGATTACTCGAATCGCTCGAGGACTCGCTTTCGAACGTACTGCGTGCCGGCGACCGCCAAAGCGTTGCGGTGGATGCGTTCACGCGGGTGCTCGACCGGTTGTTCGAGGAGCACGTGGAGAAGATCGAGGTGCAGCCGTTCCGCACGCACGTGCCGTTGTTCGGGCTGCGCGCGGCGGCGGGCCGGTTGGGGGAAGAGATGGCGTCTGAAGCCGAGGATTGGGTGCGCGCGCCGGCGGGCATGCGTCTCGCGCCCGACCTCTTCGTGGCGCACGTGGTGGGACGCTCCATGGAGCCGCGCATCCCCGATGGCAGCCTGAATCTTTTTCGCTATAATCCGGTGGGATCGCGGCAGGGAAAGATCCTGCTCATCCAGCGGTTCGGCGCGGTGGACGAAACGGCGCGCTACACCATCAAGCGGTACACCAGCAAGAAAGTCGAGAGCGCGGAAGGCGAGTGGCGGCACGAACGGATTCGCCTGGAGCCGCTCAACCCCGAATTCGAGGCGTGGGACGTGGACCCCGAGGGGTTCGCCGTCGTCGCCGAATGGCTGCGCGTAATCGAGTGAAGCGCGGGGACATCGCCACGCGGCTGCGCGAGTGGTATGGCGCCGGGCATCGCGACCTGCCGTGGCGCCGCACTTCCGATCCCTACCGCATCTGGGTCTCCGAAATCATGCTGCAGCAGACGCGCGCGCAGGCGGTGATCCCGTACTACGAGCGGTTCCTCGATCGCTTCCCCACGGTGGAGGTGCTGGCCGCGGCGGCCGAGGAGGAGGTGCTGGCGCTGTGGAGCGGCCTGGGGTATTATTCGCGCGCGCGGAACCTGCGGAGAGCGGCGCGCCAGATGGTCGAGGCGGGCGGATTTCCGCGTGAGTACGATGCCATCCGCGCGCTGCCGGGAGTCGGCGACTACACGGCGGCGGCGGTCGCGAGCATTGCGTTCGGCCTGGCGCACGCGGTGGTGGACGGCAACGTTCTGCGGGTGGTGGCGCGCGTCGAGAATGACGCGTCCGATATCGGCGCGCCGCGCACGCGCCAACGCTTTCGCGGGACGGCGCAGGCCTGGCTGGGCGCATCCGAGCCCGGCCCATTCAACCAGGCGCTGATGGAATTGGGCGCGACCGTGTGCCTTCCCAGGAGCCCGCTGTGCCTGGTGTGTCCGCTGGCGACGGACTGCCGCGCGCGCGAGGAAGGTACGGCGGCGCAGCTCCCGGTGAAACTCAGGAAGACGGAACCGGTGCGGATCGAGGGCGTGCTGCTGGTCGTACGGAAGGGGAGCGGCGTCCTGCTGCGTCAGCGCGCCGCGGATGCGCGCCGGATGGCGGGCTTCTGGGACCTCCCCTCGCCGGACGACTTGCCAGGCGCGCGGCCCGGCGCCCGGTTGGGTGAAATCCGCCATACCATCACGCATCACTATTTCACCCTGGCGGTGCGGGCGGCCCGGGCGCGTGTGCCGCAGGCCGGCTTCCGATGGTTCGAGCCCGAAGAGTTGACTGCGATTCCCCTGAGCACCACGGCCCGAAAAGCGCTGAGAGTGGCGGGAGTTATCTGAATGTGTCACGATCTGTTTACAACTTGTTAGAGTTTCGTAAAAGGTTCCCGGTTCGGGACAATTCACCGGCGCATCCGGGTACACTACGGACGAATGGTGTTTAGGTCAATACGTATGGAGAGGCGACGCAAACTCGTAATTGCAAAAACTGCCGTTGTCATGGCGACCGTTCCGCTGCTGCTCTGGGCCATATCCACCGGCCCGGATCCGGGCAAGGCCGGCGTTCCCGGGGAGTCGACGTGCACGGAGGTGGGGTGCCACGTCGGAACGCCTTTGAACGGAGGAGCGGGAAGCGTGAAGGTGACGTTTCCGGCCGGCCTGAATTACGTTCCCGGAGTCAAACAGCACCTCGTCGTGACGGTCGCCGACCCGGCTGCGACGCAGCGATTCTGGGGATTCGAGCTCACCGCCAGGCAATCCACCGATTCCAAGAGCCAGGCGGGATCATTCACGTCGACGGATGGGTTTACGGCTGTCGTGTGCGCCTCCGTTGCCGGCCTGCTGAATCAGACACAGTGGACCTTCATCGATTTCCCGCAAAACCAGAACTGCCCCGCGTCCAGGCCCCTGGCGTACATCGAGCACACGGCGAACGGGAGTCAGCGGTTTAAGACCGGGTCGCAGACGTTCGAGTTCGATTGGACTCCTCCTGCGAGCGCAGTAGGCAACATCGTGATTTACGTCGCCGGCAACGCGGCCAACGCCGACGGCAACAACACCGGCGATCACATCTATACCGCAACTTACACGCTGGCACCCGGGGCCGCGGGACCGGCGCCCGCCATTTCTGCGGGCGGCATCGTCAGCGCCGCCAACTTCGGCGCCTTCACATCGGTCGGGCCCGGCTCCTGGATGGAAATCTACGGTACCAACCTGTCCACAACGACACGTGGATGGGCCGGCGACGATTTCACCGGCGTCAATGCTCCGGCGTCTCTCGATGGCGTCAAGGTGACGATCGGCGGCCAATCGGCCTTCGTCGATTATGTAAGCCCGGGGCAAGTGAACGCGCAGGTACCGTCAAACACCCCGACGGGAACGCAGCAGGTGACGGTCGCGAACACGGGCGGAACCAGCGCCGGGTACACCATGACCGTCAATTCCGTGCAGCCCGGCCTGCTTGCTCCACCCTCGTTTACCGTCGGCGGCAAGCTCTACGTGGTGGCTCAATTTGCGGACCAGACATATGTCATGCCGCCGGGAGCGATCCCGGGTATCGCCAGCCGCCAGGCCAAGCCCGGTGAGACCATCCTTATTTACGGCGTGGGCTTCGGTCCCTCCGCCACCGCGTCAGGGCAAGTCATACCTGCCGGCCAGGTTGTCCCCGCCCTGAATTCGCTCACCGGTTCGCTGAAGGTTCAATTCGCCGGCACGGATGCGACGGTGCAATACGGGGGCTTGGCTCCAAATTATGTCGGCCTCTACCAGTTCAACATCGTCGTACCCTCGGTGCCGGACAGCGATCTGGTGCCGATCGTTTTCGCTTTGAATGGGCAGAATCTTCCGCAGACGCTGTTCACTGCCGTGAAGCGGTAACCGGCGCGTTACGATGTCTTCGTGGACCAATTCGCCCTCGATTTCGACCTGACGCCGGAGCGGCGCATCTACTCGGTCAGCGAGTTGAATGCGGCCATCCGCGCGACCCTGGATCGCGAGTTCCCGGACGTTTGGGTGACGGGCGAGATCTCCGGCCTGAAGCTGGCGTCAAGCGGGCACTACTATTTCACGCTGAAGGAACGCGAGGCGCAGGTGAAATGCGTGGCCTTCCGCTCCGCCCACCGCTACTGGAAATTCAAGCCGCAGGATGGGCTGGCGGTGCTCGCGCGCGGGCGCCTCGATGTCTACGAGGCGCGCGGCGAATATCAGTTGATTGTCGAGCTGCTCGAACCGCAAGGCCTGGGCGCGCTGCAACTGGCGTTCGAGCAGCTCAAGAACAAACTGGCGGCCGAGGGTCTCTTCGCACTCGAGCGCAAGCGCGCGCTGCCGCGATTTCCACGGCGTATCGGGATCGTGACGTCGCCGCGGGGAGCGGCCATCGCCGACATGGTGAAGATCCTCACGCGGCGTTTTCCGGGTCTGCACATCCGGCTCTATCCGGCGCTGGTGCAGGGTGAGGGCTCGGTCGAAGAAGTCTGCCGCGGCATCGAATACTTCAGCCGGACGAAGTGGCCGGACGTAACGATCGTGGGCCGCGGCGGCGGGTCGCTCGAAGACCTGTGGACTTTCAATGAAGAGGCGGTGGCGCGCGCCATCGCCGCCAGCTCGGTGCCCGTGGTTTCGGCGGTGGGGCACGAGACCGACGTCACCATCGCCGATTTCGTGGCCGACCTGCGCGCGCCCACGCCATCGGCCGCGGCGGAGATGGTCGTGCCCACACTCGCCGACTTGCTGGAACGGATCGCGGGCGCCGAAGGCAAAGCGAAGCAGCAAGTACGCTATCGGCTCGCCATGCTGGAAAGGCGCGTTCGCCAGCAGGGGATCGAGCGCGCGTTGGGCGTGCTGCACCGGCGCGTGGGCCGCCACCTGCAGCGCACGGACGAGCAGGAGTACCGCATGCGCGAGCGCATCCGCGCCGCCATCGAATCGCGGGAGCGGGCCCGCCGCGCGCTGGATACGCGGCTGCGGCGCTTCGACATGCGTCCGCGCCTCGCGGCCGACCGCCGCCGCATGGAAGCCGCGCACGGCACGCTGGCGCAATCCATGCGGATGCGTCTGGTGGACCGCCGCCACGCGCTCGACCGGCTCGCTGCCAAGCTCTCGCAGTTGAGCCCGCTGCTGGTTTTGGAGCGCGGCTACGCCATCGTGTCGAACCAGAGCGGCATCCTGAAGGACAGCGCGGCGGCGCCGCCCGAGTCCCGCATCCATGTGCGCCTGGCGAAGGGCGCGCTCGACGCCACGGTGGAGTAGTTAGATGGCAAGTCTTCACCGCCGAGACGCCGAGACCGCCGAGAACACGGGAAACAAACGCAAGGCCAGATTCCGTCCTATTTGCTTCTCGGCGTCTCTCCGGTGAGTATTTGCTTTCAGCGACCCAGGGGCTTCCGCACGCGGAAGAATACTATTGCCGCCAAAAGCTGGCTGGCGACGCCGAAGGCCACTACGGCCGGGATGGAACGGTCGTAGAGCAGGCCCATCGAAGCGCTGCCCACGAACCAGGCCACGCCGTAAATCCCGTTGAAGGCGCCGAACGCGCCGCCTCGTTTTTCCATCGAGACCACCTGCGCGATGCCGGAGCGCAGGCAGCCGTCCTGCACGCCCATGCCGATCGCCCAGCACGCGACTGCGGCGATGGCGCCGCCCGCGCCGAGCAGGAGTCCGAGCGGCAGCGCCCACAGCGAGATCAGAATTCCGCAGCCGAGCACCGCCACTCCGAAGCGGTCGAATAGCCTGCCTGAGACCACCGCCACCAGGCCGTCGACAGCCATGGCGGCTGAATAGACCAGCGGAATGGCCGCCGGTTTCACCAGCGCGGATTTCTGAAAGTGGTAGGCGAGCAGCGGAAAATCGATGAACCCGCAGGCCAACAGCCCGGCCGCGGCCACGTAAATCCAGAACACTTTCGGCAACGGTTGCGCGTCGGGCGCGGCGGGCGGCGCAGCCTCGACCGGGTTCACCACGCGCGCCGCCAGCAGGGCCGTCAGGCACAGCACCGCCGGAATAGCCATCCACAAAAAAGCGGGGGCGAACTGCCTGGACCGGGCCACGGAGGCGGCGATGAGCAGCGGCCCGATCACCGCGCCCGCCTGGTCGAGCGCGGCATGCAGTCCGAAGCCCCATCCATGTCCGACCACGCCGGTGGCTCCCGAGAGCAGGACGTCCCGCGCCGGTCCGCGCAGCGCTTTTCCGGTGCGCTCCATCACCACCAGCAGCGCCGCCATCTGCCAGTTTCCGGCGAACGCCAGCGCGGGCACGGCGATGACATTCACGGCATAACCAGCGATGGTGAGGGTCCAGTAGGCGTGCGTGCGGTCGGCCAGACGGCCGGAAAAAAGCCGCAGCCCGGCCGCCAGCATCTCGCCCAGGCCCGCCACGATCCCGACTTCAGTAGCGCTGGCGCCGAGGCTCTGCAGAAACGGGCCGATGATGCTGTGCGCACCCTCGTACGTCATGTCCGCAAATAGGCTGACGATCCCGAGGCACACGATGAACTTGATGGCGGCGGCGCGCGCCTGCCCGGGCTGCTTACGGTCAGGAGGCAGAGAGTTCCCTCACGTGCGCGGCCGCAGCCGAGGCTAGGCCGCCGAGGGTGTATCCGCCTTCGAGCATCGAGACCACGCGCCCGCCGGCGTGACGGTCGGCGATCTCCATCACGGCGCGCGTGAGGTCGGCGAAATCCTGGTCGGTGAGGGTGAATCGGCCCAGCAGGTCGCCGGCGCGCGAATCGAAACCGGCGGAGATCAGCACCAGGTCGGGGCGGAATTTCTCGGCGGCGGGGATGAGCGAGTGGCGCACGGCGCCCATGATCTGGGTGCGCCCGGAGCCGGCCGGAAAAGGAAAGTTCATGGTGGCGCCTTCGCCGGCGCCCACGCCGGTTTCGTCGGCGCGCCCCGTGCCGGGGTAGAGCGGCCACTGGTGGGTGCTGAAGAAAAAGACTGATGGGTCGGCGTAAAAAATATCCTGCGTGCCGTTGCCGTGGTGCACGTCCCAGTCCACGATCAGCACGCGCTCGAGGCCGTGGCGGCGCTGCGCGTGGCGCGCCGCGATGGCGACGTTATTGAACAGGCAGAAGCCCATGCCGCGCCGGGCGGTGGCGTGGTGGCCGGGCGGCCGCACCACGCAAAAAGCGTTGCGCGCCTGGCCGGCGACCACCGCGTCCACGGCGTTGAGAACGCCGCCCACGGCCTGCGACGCTACGTCCCACGAATTTGGCGTGATGTCGGTGTCGCCGGTGATCAGGAACGGGCGGCCGGCGTCAACGTCCTCGCGCGCCATGCGCAGGTAATCGGCCGTGTGGCACAGCAGCAGCTCGTCCTCAGTGGCGGCGCGCGGATCGACGCGGCCCAGGCGGTCGAGGAGGCCGGCTTCGCGCAGACCGTCGACGACGGCGTCGAAACGCTCGGGGCACTCGATATGGTCGCGTCCCACGAGGTGCTCGCGATAGATCGGATCGGCCAACAGCACTGTGCTCATTCAGACTCCTCGTCGATTGCCGTACAGTTCCACGTGCAGGCGCGGGCTGAAGCGGAACCCTTCGGCTTTGCAAATCTCCGCCAGCCAGATACCACGCTGGCGCAGGCGTTCGACGTCGATGCCCTCCGGCATCAGGATGACGCGGTCGCGGGCGGCGCGCAACGCCTGCACCAGCGGGCGCACTTCGTCCATGTCGGCCGGGTCGCGGATGACGAACTTCAATTGATACGCATACCGGTCCATCAATTCCCGCAACTTCTCCGGCTGGATGCGGAGCCGCTCGTGCTGCGCCATCCAGGGGCCCTCGGGCGTGGAGTTGGCGAGCTTGGGGCTGATGCTCATCAGATCGCAGGCGACCGGCTGGACGACGGTGCCGGCGGTCTCGATAGTGATGTGAAGGTCGAGCGCGCGCAGGCGTTCGGTGAGCGGGACGATCTCGGGCGCGATCATGGGCTCGCCGCCGGTGACGACCACGTGCCGCGCGGGGTGGGTCTTGACCTCGTCCACGATCTGTTCGAGCGTAAAGTCCGAGCCCTCCGGTTGCCACGAAGTGTAAGGCGTGTCGCACCAGGAACACCGCAGGTTGCAGCCGCTGGTGCGGATGAACACCGACGGCACGCCCACCAGCGAGCCTTCGCCCTGCACCGAATAGAACAGCTCAGCGATCTTCAATTCCGGCCTCGGAGAATCCTTTGGCGCGCAGCAGACAAGCGTCGCACTGCCCGCAGGGACGGCCTTGCGGGCCGGGGTCGTAGCAACTGAAGGTCAGGGAGAAATCGATCCCCAAATCGCGCGCCAGCGTGACGATCTGCGCCTTCGTCAAGTAGAGAAGCGGCGTGTGGATCTTGAGGTGCGTATGTCCCTCGACCCCCGCGCGGGTGGCGAGGTTGGCCATGCGCTCGAAGGCTTCGATGTACTCCGGCCGGCAGTCGGGGTAGCCCGAATAATCGAGCGCGTTGACTCCGATGAAGAGGTCCGCGCTGGCGAGCACCTCCGCCCAGGCCAGCGCCATCGACAGAAAGATGGTGTTGCGCGCCGGGACGTAGGTGACGGGGATGCCGTGCGCCATGTCGCCGGCGGAACGGCCCTTGGGAACGTCGATCTCGTCCGTGAGCGCCGACCCGCCGAACGCATCCAGGCCGATTTTCGCGACCATGTGTCGCTCGGCGCCGAGGGCTTCGGCGACGCGCGACGCGGCCTCGAGTTCGACCTTGTGGCGCTGGCCATAGTCGAACGAGAGCGCGTAGCAGGCGTAGCCCTCCCGCCGCGCCACGGCGAGGCAGGTGGAGGAATCGAGGCCGCCGCTCAAGAGACAAACTGCTCGCTTCATCAATATATTTCAAGTGTAGCGCCCGTGCTCGAATACCCGGCGCCAGGCCGCTATCATATAGTGATACGCGTGCCCTAACGGCGCAGGACCCCGTGCGCATCCGTTTTCTCACCTCCACTCCGCTCGACATCCGCCGCGGCAGCGGTACGTTCGTGGGGATCCACGTGCTGGCGCGGGCCCTCGAGTCACTGGGCCACGAAGTGGCGTTCGAGACGCCGCGGCACCGGCTCCCGATCTACACTCTGCAGCGGATCCTCTTCAACCGTTCCCTGCGCCCTTCCACCGATTTCGACCTGACCGTCGGCTTCGACCTCGACGGGTATCGCATCGCGGGCAGCGGCGGCGCGCACGTGGCGTCGCTCAAGGGCGTGATCGCCGACGAGGTCCGCTTCGAGAGCGGACTAACGCGCTTCACCATGTCGATGCAAGCCGCGCGCGAGCGGCTGCACGTCGAGCGCGCCGGGCGCGTCATCGTCACCAGCCGTTATTCGGGAGAGCGCGCGCAGGAGTTCTACGCGCTCGATCGCTTCCCTGCTGTCGTGCCGGAGCCGATCGACCTGGGCGAGTGGCGCAAGCTGCTGCAACAGCACCCGGCGCAATCGTCGCGATTTACGCTGCTGTTCGTGGGCAGGTTCTATCGCCGCAAGCGCGTGGACGTGCTGCTCGCGAGTGCCGCGGCGCTGCGCGGCCGCATCCCCGATCTCGAGGTGCGGATCGTCGGCGACGGGCCGTGCGGTCCCGTGCTGCGGCGGCTCGCGCGCGATCTCGGCCTCGAGAACACGGTGGTGTGGCTGGGCGATGTCTCGCGCGCCGAGCTGGTCTCGGAATACAATCGCGCGGACATCTTCTGCCTGCCGAGCGTGCAGGAGGGATTCGGGATCGTGCTGCTCGAAGCTATGGCGGCAGGAAAGGCCATCGTGGCGTCGCGCGCCGCCGCCATTCCAGAAGTGGCGCCGCATGCGACCCTGGTGGAACCGGACGATCCCCAGGCCCTCGCGACGGGAATCGAATCGCTCTACTGCGCGCCCGAGAGCCGCGCGGCGCAGGGCCGGACCGGCGCGCATTGGGTGGAGCAGTTCGACGCGCCCAAGATCGCGCGCTTGTTTTTGGAGGCGGCGAGCGGCGCCGCGGCGCGGGCTACTTATACTTCAGCGTGATGGGTTTCGCGATCTGCTGGGCGGTGGGGTTCGCCGTCTTGCTCGCGACATACGTGGCTTTCTCGTCGCGATCGGTAAAGGAGGCCTGGTCGAGCCGCCGCTGATCCGCGACGTTCATATAGCCACCCACGCCGGCCTGGCGTGTGAACTGCACCAGGAACTCGCGGGTTCCCGATCTGCCCGGAGGCGGGAGCTCGACTTCGAATGGGATCATGCGTGAGGCCGGCCCGGTCTTGACCAAGCCGGCCGCGCCGCCCTTGACGTTGACGTTCTCGAGAACAGTGAGGACCCCGCTGTCATTCGGCGTCACGCGCAGCTTGACGGTATCGTTTCCATTCAGGTTCTCGGGGTCGGTGTTGATGAAAGCGCCGCTCGGCAGTTTGCGCAATACATCGATACGCACGCCGAGGTTGGCGGCTGCGGGGCTGTTTAGCATCTTGGCAGCGCCCGGGAGGACTCCGCTGACGGCACCCATCGACCGGGCGCGCTCCGGCGCCGCGGACTTCTGCTTATCCGCGGAGGCCTCGGCCAGCACATTCGCAGCCTGATCCTTCAGCGCGCCCGTAAGTTGAGTCCCGTAGAACATCGAGCGAGCGTTCTGGAAATTCGCCGCCGATTGTGCGGGGGCTGCTTGTGCCAGGGCGTCTTGCGTCTGCTGGGCTTGTTGAGAAGGGGCAGGACCCTGAGGCGCTTGCAGCACCTGGATCTGTTGCGTTTGACGGCCCGAGACCGGTGGGGCAATCACGGGGGCCGCGGCTGGCACAGGCGGCGCAGCCGACTCCGTCGCGACCTTGGACAACTGCTCGACGTCAGCTTCCTTCTTTGCGCGCAGCTCTGCTGGTAGATCGGCTTTGCGTGCCAAAGCGGACGAACCGCTCCCTGACGTTCGCGGCTCTGCGGGACGGGTCGGAGTCGTTTCCGGCACGGCTGCCGGAACTTCAGTAAGCGGTGGCGGAGTGGTCTTGAACTCGGCTGTCAGAACCGGACGCGTCGCGGGCTGGCGCATCACAATCACACCCGTCACCAACCCTGCCAGCGCCACCGCGGCTCCGGCCTGCACCTGCCAGCGCTGCCACCATCGCACGTGCGGTCGATCCAGCGCGGCCAGCAATTCGGCGCGCGCCGCCGGGTCGCCGAGCAGATCGTGCAGCGGCTGCTCCTTCGCGATGAGGTCAAAAATCTCCTGGTCGTCGAGCGCCGCCTCGAACAGCGCCTGCTGCTCCTCGGGCGTCAGCGTACCGGTAGCGTATCCGCCCAACAGCTTTTGGATGTCTTCCCGGTTCATCGCTTTCCCTTTTCCCAATCGCCGCCCATCAGGTCCAGCAGATTCTTGCGGCAGCGGTGGTCCCACGTGTAGACCGTGTTGATGGCGCCGGCGCCCATGATCTTCTGGATCTCCGGAAACGTCTTCCCCTGCAGCTTGAGGCGCATCAGGTCGCGGCAGCGGTCCCCCAGTTGTTCCATGGCGCGCGCCAGGCGCTCCAGCATCTGCTTCCGTTCCACATAGTCCGCCGGGTTGGAATCGAGGTCCGGCAGCGGGATGTCGGTGATCGAAACCTGGCTGTACTCGCCGTGCCGCACCGCCTTGCGGCGGAAGCTCATGATCTTGAAGCGCATGATCTGGAGCGACAGGGGCAGCAGGTCTTCCGGACGCTCCAGTTGCGCATACTTTTCATGCAGCAGCATGAGCACCTCCTGCGCCAGATCTTCGGCGACATCCCTCGATATATGAGATGCCGCGAACCTTACAATCCTTTCACGAAGCTTGGCGAGGACTTCTTCGCGGGCCACGGATCACCGTTCTGAGTAAAGCATAACAAGCTTTTAGCGTGCAGCCCCTTGCCTGCTACAATTCGGCTGTGCCCCGCGTCCTGATGGTCTCTTCGGAGGCTGCGCCGTTGGCGAAAACCGGCGGTCTGGCCGACGTTGTAGGCGCGCTCCCTGCCGCACTCCGCTCCCTTGGAGACGATGTCGCCGTCGTCATTCCACGCTACGGGTCGATCGACCTCAAAGGCGCGCGGCGGGTATGGGACGGCATGGCGATTCACCTCGGCCTGGAACGCTACGACGTCGCGATCTATCAGGCCGCCGAAGAATATCCGCTCTATCTGGTCGATTGCCCGCCGCTTTTCGAGCGCAAGGGATTCTACGGCGAAGCCGGCCTGGACTATCCGGACAACCATATTCGTTTCGCCGTGTTCTCTCGTGCGGCGCTCGAAGTGGCGCGAGTCCTGTTCCGAACTGAAATCTTTCACTGCCACGATTGGCAGTCGGGCCTGGTCCCCGCCTGGCTGCGCACCACCTTCGCCAGCGATCCGACCTTCCTCGGCGCCAAGACACTGTTCACGATTCATAACCTCGGTTACCAGGGGCTGTTCCCCAAAACCGCCCTCGCCGAGGTGGCGCTCGACCCCGGCGTTTTCCGTCCGGACGGCCTGGAGTTCTTCGGACGCGTCAGTTATATCAAGGGCGGAATCGCGTTTGCGGACGCGCTGACCACCGTGAGCCCGACCTATGCGCGTGAGATTCAGACGCCCGAGTATGGTTTCGGCCTGGATGGCATCCTGCGCGCGCGGGCCGGCGCGCTCACCGGGATACTCAACGGCGTCGACTACCGGGAGTGGAGTCCGGATGTGGATCCGTTTCTGCCGGCGCGCTACTCCGCGGACGATCTCAGCGGGAAGCGAATTTGCAAAGAGCAGTTGCTCGCCGAGTTTGGCCTGCCCGCGGCTGCGATCGACCGGCCGCTGCTCGGAATCGTGTCCCGCTTCACCCGGCAGAAGGGCACCGGCCTGATCGCCGAAGTGGCCGGCGAGATGGTCGACGAAGATGTCTACCTGGTGGGGCTCGGCACCGGCGATCCGGAATATGAGACCTTCTTCCACCGCATGGCCGCCGACTACCCCGGCCGCATCGCGGTGCGCATCGGGTTCGACAACGCGCTGGCCCACCGGGTGGAGGGCGGAGCCGACATGTTCCTGATGCCCAGCCACTACGAGCCGTGCGGCCTGAACCAGATCTATAGCCTGCGTTATGGCACGGTACCGGTGGTACGCGCGACCGGCGGGCTGGATGATACCATCGATGAAGGCACGGGATTCAAATTTAGCGAATACTCCGGCCAGGCCCTTTTGGGCGCGGTTCGCGCCGCCGTCCGGGCATATTCCGACCGGAGCGGCTGGCGGGAAATGATGCGTCGCGGCATGGAGAAGGATTTTTCATGGAAAAGATCGGCAGCGGCGTATTCGGCACTTTACCGGCAACTAATGACGCGGGTCTGAATCCTTTTGACCCTTCGAGATTCTAATATTTAGGAGAAGAAATGGCAGGTCCGAACACGTTAACCTTTACCGATGCGGCCTTCGACCAGGAGGTGCTGCGGTCGGAAGTTCCGGTTTTGGTGGACTTCTGGGCCGAATGGTGCGGCCCTTGCCGGCAGATGGGGCCGACGATCGATGTCGTCGCATCCGAGTACGCCGGCAAAGTGAAAGTAGGCAAGTTGGACGTGGATTCCAACGGCAACACGGCCATGCGGTATAACATCCGCGGTATTCCGACACTATTGCTGTTTAAGGGCGGCAACGTGGTGGAGCAGCGCGTCGGCGCAGTCGGCAAGTCCGAAGTGCTGAAGATGCTGGAGGCCCACGTCGTAAGTGCGGCGCCGGTAGAGCCGCGACCGTAAGCAACGTTTGCGAAAGGAATTGAAGCATTGAAGCCGGGGATTCCGAAAGGGTCCCCGGTTTCTTATTTGAGGCCAAAATTACTTGACTCACCCAGCGACTAGGGGTACTATCGATACATTGGAAGACGCTTTGAGAGTACCCGATACGCTGGTCGAAGCGATCAAGCACTACTCCGATCCCGCTGTTTGCATTACATTCATGGCTCATCTTCGCTGGCCCGAAGGTCCAGAGTGCCCGCGCTGCCAGTCGAGGCGGGTTTCGTTTCTCTCTACACGTCTGATGTGGAAATGCTTGGACTGCAAAAAGCAATTCTCTGTCAAGGTCGGCAGCATCTTTGAAGACTCACCGCTGGGGTTGGACAAATGGCTCTGCGCTATATGGCTCGTTGCGAATTGCAAGAATGGTGTCAGCTCCTATGAGATCGGCCGGGATCTCGGCGTAACGCAGAAGTCTGCATGGTTCATGCTCCACCGGATTCGTCACGCAATGCACACGAAGACATTCAACAAACTGTGCGGGCAGATCGAAGCGGACGAAACTTTCATCGGAGGTAAGGCGCGCAATATGCACGCCTCCAAAAGAGCCGAGAAAATCACGGGCACCGGCCCCAAAGACAAAGCAATCGTGATGGGAGTTTTGGAGCGTGGTGGTCAAGTACGGGTTACCGTGATTCCGACTCGGCGCAAGAGTTCCGTCCAGAAGCACGTCCGTGAGCACATAATGGCTGGCTCCGCAATCTTCACTGACGCGCTGAAATCATATGAAGGGCTGGATGAGTTTCAGCATGAGGTGATCGATCATGCCATGGCTTATGTTGACGGCGAGATCCACACGAACGGCTTGGAAAACTTTTGGAGCTTGTTGAAGCGCGGCCTGCATGGCACGTACATCAGTGTTGAGCCCTTCCACCTATTCCGCTACATTGACGAGCAGGCATTTCGGTTCAATAAGCGCCATACCACGGACGCGGATCGCTTCGTGCAGCTTTGCTCAATGGTTGCCGGAAAGCGACTCACTTGGAATCAGATGACTACGTGGAACGTTGAGGCAGAGGCACGGCAAGCGCCTCACTGAATAGGCTCACCGGGCCGCGTTGGTGCCATGTGCGGATTATAAAAGTGGTGTATAGGAATATCGAAAAGACGTGCCAAATAACGAAGAACGGGACGCGATACCTCGCTTGGCAGTACTCTGGCATTCAGTTTTCCATCTTTAATCAGAATTACCATACCACTGCCGCCAGGGCCACCATCATCGCACGATACTTCAACACCATGTCTTTGTAAAACGTCTATAACGGTAGCCCTGCCGACGTAAGAAGAATCGTCAGCCATTTGGAAAGCCTAAGCGGCGGTAGCGAGCACTAGATAATCTACCTTCTCAAAACCAAATGCTTCTTTGATGATCTCGTGTACAGAGACCTGCGAATACCGGGTGCGGATTGCCTTTGGATTGAGAACATCCTTCCAGACCTCACGCGGAGCAGGCGAAAGCAGTCTGTCTATGTTTCCATAAATTCGAAGATGCTGATGGATCGTACATGCCAAGCCATCCTCAAACTGCTTCTTGGCGTCTTCTAGGTCGGAGCCTTGAGCTATATAGTCAATCTCCAAACCCTGAGCCGTCCAATATTTCCCGTCGCTTTCGATAGCCACACGGAGATTGCCGATTCCAACAACGTGAGTGTCGCTGGCAGACACTGTGATGGCTCGCGCATCAGCGTTTTGGGCCTTTCTGACCCTTATCGTCTTATTATTATTAACTGGCATCTCGAACCTTCCGTTTCAATCCGGTCCTCCGTTTGGCAGAACCGGATTTCTCAATCTCTTTCTCCAATTCAGATTTTGGTACCGCTACGAGCATGCGCGAGAACTGCTCAAAGCGCTGGGCTGGACTTGCCTTCGGGTCCAATCCTGGTACGCTTTGGATCGCGCGTGGTCGCATGGCCCGCTCCTACCAGCGCCCTACACGTCGTTTGACGTACTGCCGAATGTGACGTTGTGTAGAATTCATAAGGGACACCACCAAACAGGCTCCTCTCAGCGATTCAGACGGAAATCCAAAATCGCCCCTCCTCAGCGTTGCCGCCAGCCCGTTTTGAAAGCAGAGCAATCAGGCTAGGACTGGCAGACCCAGAATACCAGCTAAATCCACCATAGTCAAGCATATCTTCTTTCTTTTCCTGTAGTTGCCCATCTTACACTATTACTACAGAGCCATCTCTTTTAGAATCCGCGACATCGAAATTCTACAAAATAGGCTCACGAAGGGGTTGAACCGGCCTGTCACTGGTACCGATTGGTACCCAAAACTCGTTGGGTGAGTCAAATCAGTTTTTACCCTTATTTGGGGTCCCTATTACTTATTACTGTTTCTTATTGCCGATGGACGGCACTCATATGCGTCCGGGAGGCCATCCACTCGCGGTCGAGATCCGCGCCCGCGGTCTCCTGACACGACAGGCAATAGCGCGCCCATGAGAGCGCGCGCAGCCGCTTGACGGGGATCGGCTCCTCGCACGCCAGACAGATGCCGTAATGTCCCGACTCGATCCGGTCGAGCGCTTCCTCTACCATGCGGAGCTTGAGATAATCCAGGCTGTTCATGCGCAACAACACGAACTCGTCGTGCGTGATCTGCGCCTGGTCGTCTTCCGCCACGCGCCCCATTCTGGCCAGCGTGTCGAACTTCATCCCCAGGCTGGCGAGCACTTCTTTGCGCTTTTCGGCCAGCTTCTGGCGGTACTCCGTGTTGCCATCCTGAACTGGAGCTGCGGCGCTCTTCTTCATTGGTTTTCGAAAAGTATCAGAATTCCGGAGGCAAGACAATATTTATTTTGGGGAATGGTAAAAAAGATTACTCCTCGGGAAACAGCGGGCGATATTGGGTCAAGTCGGATATGATTTGCTGCTCGGCGGGAGTAAACCGGTTCTTGAACGGATTGCTGTCGAGCCAGGCGCGACGCTCGGCCTCTGGCATCCGGCTCAGCCGTACGTATGCTTGGCCCACCATTACCCGGCGGTCGTTGGGAAGTTTGTTGTACGCCTGAATCTGGGTACGCACGAGCGTCTGTTTATCCGGAGGCAAGTGCGAAAAGTTATCCAGAATTTGCAGTTTCCGCTCCCGCTCCGCGGCAGGCTGATTGTCGAAGTTCTGCAACCGCTGGCGGAGCTGCGCCTGCCGGTCGGGCGGGTACTTTTCGAGAATGCGGTCGCGCTGTGCAGGCGACATGCGTAATAGCTGCTGGATTTCGTTGGACGGATTCGGCAGCATCTTAGGCGCGGCCTTCGGCACGCCGCCCTTATTCGCGTTGGGCCGCAGAACTCCTCGCGGCGGAGGAGCGGGCTTCGCCGCCTTACCGCCAGCGTCCTTCTGGTCGCAGAGCGCGGTTCCGGCTGCCACCAGCAGAAGGGCTCCGAGTTGGAGGGCGCGCGTCATGCTTCGCTTCAACGAACTTTATTTGCGGACTTCCCTGCTGAATTCGCCGAGCAATTCCATATCGGCGAGGGCATGCTCCACCTGCTCGGGCTGCACGCTCTGTACGGCCTCGAGCTGCACGCCAGTCTCGATCGGCGTCATCTCGGCCGGGCGCTGCAGCATGATTCCCGCCATGATCAGAATGCCCGCGGCCGCCGCGATGGGCAGGCTACGCACCAGAGTGATGGGGCGGAACGGGCGCACCAACAGATCCCACCAGGAGACCTCGCGCTCGATCCGTTGATACAGCCGGCGATCGAAATCCGCCGACACCGGCGCTGCATCCCACGTATCCAGTGCTTCCCAAACGGCCTTCTGATGGGCCGCGAATTCCCGGCATGCGGGACAGACTGCAATGTGCTGCTCGAGGGCCGCGGTGGTTTCAGCGCTCAGCGTGCGGGCGGTATAGGCCAGCAGCAGCTCCGCGCTTTCATGATTTTCGATTGGGCACCTCATAAAAAACTCCGATCATTATGCCATATGCGCCAAACGTGCGCGCAATGTTTCATAGGCCCGAAACAACAGAGACTTCACGGCCGATTCCGAACAGTTCAGCACCTTTGCGATTTGCGAATACTCCATCTCTTCATACTTGTGCATCAGCACCGCGGCCCGCTGCTTCTCGGGCAGCGTAGCGATCGCGCCCCGGATCTCTTCGAGACGTGCCTGATACACCATCGACTGCTCCACCGACGGCCGGGCATCCGATACCTGCCGCACCGGCAGTTCGGATGAGTCGTCATCCAGACGCTCCTGCTGGCGTTCGTGCTTCCCATCGCGGAGCGAATTCAGAGCCAGGTGGGTCGCGATCCGGAAGAGCCAGGTGGTGAATTTCGCCGTCGGCTCATACGTGCTGCGCGACCGGTACACACGCAGGAAAACCTCCTGCGCCAGTTCTTCGGCAACTCCGTGGTTTTGAACCATCCGGTACAGGAAGTGGACCACCGACGTGCGGTGTTTTTCCAGCAGGACGCCGAAGCTCGCGCCGTCCCCCTCTTTGACGCGAAGCATCAGTTCCGCGTCGTAGTCGAGGCACGCTACCACAGTCCCCACACTCGTCTTAACCCGTTCTGACATCCTAGGTTGCGTCCGTTGCGGGAAATATTCCGGGGCTATTCCCCTTTCAGAGAACGTTCCATAAGGCGCTGGATGGCCTCTCGCGGCGATATTCCGAAGTGTAGCATCTGAAACATCTGTTCCGAGATAGGCATTTCGATGGAGTAGCGGCGGGCCAGGTCCACGGCGGCGTTGGTCGTTTTGATGCCCTCCGCCACCATTTTCATGGAGCCGACGATCTCGTCGAGCTTGCGGCCATGGGCCAGTTCGATCCCTACGGTGCGGTTGCGGCTGAGGTCGCCGGTACAGGTCAGGACGAGATCGCCGAGGCCCGCTAGGCCGGCCAGCGTCAGCGGTCGACCGCCCATCGCGACCGCGAGGCGGGTCATCTCTGCCAGGCCGCGCGTGATCAATGCCGCGGTGGCGTTGTGCCCTAGACCCATGCCGTGCAACACGCCGGATCCGATAGCAACGACGTTCTTGATGGAACCGCCGATCTCTACTCCGATCGGGTCTCTACTGGTGTAGAGACGGAATGAAGGTCCGGAGAACGCCGCCTGCACACATTCACCGACTGCCGAATCTTCTGAAGCTACAACTAGGGCTGTCGGCTCAAACTGGGCCACTTCACGGGCGAAGGTGGGTCCCGAGATGACTGCCACGCGCGGAGGGAAACGCTTCGCGACCACTTCGGCTATCACCTCTGACATTCGTAGGAGTGTGCCGTTCTCCAACCCCTTGGTTGCACTTACAAATACCATGGATTCATTCAGATACGGAAGCATTTGCTGGTACAATCCACGCATGTGGTGTGAGGGCATGACACTCAGGACGACTTCGGCGCCGTCCAATGCGGTGGCCAGATCGCTCGTTGGCTCCACGTGAACTGGAATTATGCAGTTTGAGAGGTAAACATCGTTGATCCGAGTTTCCTGGATGCGTGCGGCCAAGTCCTGCTCGTAAACCCAAAGCCGGATGCGGCTGAACTTCGGGGCCAGCACCATCGCCAAAGCCGTGCCCCAGCTTCCGGCTCCGATGATAGCCAGATTCTTCACGGCTTCCGAGTCCCGAACGTGAAGGAGTTCTCGGTACCTGCGCGAAGCCTTTGGATATTATTACTATGTTTGTAGATAATTAGCCCTGCGGCAACGCCCGCAGCCAGGAATGCCGAGAGAGGACCTCGCTCGATCAACCACACGGCCAGCGGAAGAGTGGCGGCGGCGATGATCGACCCCATCGAGATGTGTCTCGTCCAGGCCACAATTACCATGAATACTATTAGTGTAGAAATCAGTGCAAGGGGAGTCAGACAAAGAAAGGCACCGACGAAGCTGGCCACGGCTTTGCCACCTTGGAACCGCAGGAACACCGGGTAGATGTGTCCGAGCATGACGGCCACCGCGGCCACACTCATCGACAGCACGTCGTGGTTGGTGAGCCACCCCGCGATCCACACCGCCAGGTAGCCTTTGGCGATATCGAGCAGCAAGGTGCCGATCCCCGCGGCGCGGCCTGTTGTGCGCAAAACATTCGTGGCGCCGATGTTGCCGCTGCCAGAAGCGCGCACGTCGGCACCGGTTTTCCAACGGACCAGCAGATACCCAAAGGGGATGGCGCCCAGCAGGTAGGCGATGGCAGCGGCGAGGAGCAGCATCATTTCGACAGTGGGAACTCCGCCAGTTTAGTGTACACGGAACCCGTGGGGCGCAACTTGCTCTGATAGAGGAAAAAGCTGTGCGCGTCGAACCGGCCGAACTCGAGTGAGGGCAGCGCGGCGATGGACTCGCGCAGCGGCTGCAGGTTCAGCTTCTCTTTGATACGCGCCAGCGTCAGGTGCGGCGAGTAGTCGCGTTTTTCGCTTTCGAGGCCGAGGGTGGAGGTGACGCGGTCCGTGTCGCCGGCCAGTTCCGCCAGCCCGGGGCCATCGATTCCGCACCAGAAGACGCGCGGTGAATGCGGGTTGGGGAAGAAGCCCAGGTGGTGGATGTTCACGGCGAGCGGCGGCCGCGCAGGAATCGTCGCGAGCACCGACTTCAGTTCTTCGAGGTGCTCCTCCGGCCATTCTCCGATGAACTTGGTAGTGACGTGGAGGTTGGCGGGCGGGCTCCACTGAATCCGCGCGGCGGGACGGAGGCCGTCGAGCAGTTCTTCCAGGTTCCGGACGACTTCGGCGGGAAGGTCCAGGCCGATGAACAGTCGCATGAACTTTTCATTCTAGCCGCGGATCGGGCAAGATGGTGCTCGTGCGATTCGGTCCGATTCTCAAACGCGAGTTTTACGACAGGCCCACGGTGGAGGTGGCGCGCGGCCTCCTCGGAAAAATCCTGGTGCATGGTCCGACGGCCGGCATCATCGTGGAGGCCGAAGCCTATCTGGGCGGTAGCGATCTGGCCTCACACGCCTCCCGCGGCATCACGAACCGGACGCGCGTCATCTTCGGGCCGCCGGGCCACGCCTACGTGTACATCATCTACGGCATGTATGACTGCCTGAACTTGGTGGCGGAAGCCGAGGGCAAGCCGGGCTGCGTGCTGATCCGCGCCATCGAACCGGTGGCGGGAATCGAGCTGATGCAGAAACGCCGTCCCACCGCGCGGCGCATCGAAGACCTGGCGTCGGGGCCGTCGAAGCTCACGCTGGCGATGGGGATCACGACCGCTCAATACGGCGTGGACGTGACGCGCGGCAGTCTGGTGGTCCGCGAACCTGGGGAACACCGGGCTGTCGAGATCAAGGTGACGCCGCGCATCAACGTCAACGTCTGCTCCGACTGGCCGCTGCGGTTCATCGTGAAGGGCAGCCGTTTTGTCAGCGGCAACCGAAAATTAAATCTTTCTTGACATCATAAAATTTTCGGAATACGAACGAATCATGCCCACCGCGCTGCAGGTGATTCGCGATCCGAGAGCGGCGGCCAGCGCGCTCGATCCGGCTCGCCTCGCCATCCTCGAAAAGCTCGACGAGCCGAATTCGGCGGCGGGCCTGGCGCGCGAGGCCGGCATCCCGCGGCAGAAGCTGAACTATCATCTGCGGCAACTGGAAAAGGAAGGGCTGGTGGAGTTCGTCGAAGAGCGGCGCAAGGGGAATTGCGTGGAGCGGATCGTCAGGGCGACCGCGCGGCAGTACCTGATCAGCCCGGAGGCGCTGGGGAAGCTGGGCTCGTCCAGCGAGGAGGCTCGCGATCGTTTTTCGGCGGCATACCTGGCGAGCGCCGCGGGGCGCACGATCCGCGATCTGGCGGCGGTGCGGGCGCGTGCCGACGCTCACGGAAAGCGCATCGCGACTTTGACGCTGGAAGGCGAAGTGCGATTTGCGAGCGCCGGCTCGCGCAGCGCCTTCACCGAAGAACTGACCGGCGCAGTGATGCGCCTGATGGCGAAATATCACGAAGCATCCGCGCCCAAGGGGCGCACGTTTCGACTGGTGGTGGGGGCCTACCCGAAGCCACCCGAAGACACGCAGCCGGGGGATACCCGCGCCGCGAACATGGAGTGAACTACGATGAGTGAAAAACCGAAAACGCGTTCGCATGAAACCGTAGTAGAGATACCGTTGCCGCCCGAAGCGGTGTGGCGGGGAATTACGGAAGCATCGGAAATCGTCCGCTGGTTTGCGCCCGAGGCGCGGGTCACACCGGGGGAGGGAAGGCTCGATGTTTGTCTCCTGGGGGCCAGGGATGGAAGGGACATCGACCATCCAGGTTTGGGAGCCGGAGCGGCATTTGCGGATTTTGGAGAATCGTCCGAATGCTCCGCGCAAGGATTGCGAAGGGGGTATCGAGGCGGTGGTTGATGCCAAGCCGGTGGAGGTGGCGGTCGACTACTATCTGGAAGCCAAGGGCGGCGGCACGGTGCTGCGGCTGGTGCACTCCGGGTTCGGGACGGAATCGAGTTGGGACCACGAATTCGAAAGCACGCACTACGGCTGGATGATGTACCTGCGAACCCTGCGCCACGCCCTGACGCGGCACCCCGGCGTGCCTTGCAGGCAGGCGATGAAGTTTGTGGCGACGGCGCTCGATCCCAAAGAGGCATGGGCACGGGTGATGGGGCCGAAGGCGTTTCTGGCGTCGGGATCGGTCGAGGGGCTGAAGGAAGGCGACCGGTTCCATTGGCGCGCGGCCAATGGCGACGAAATCAGCGGCGCGGTCCAGATGTGCTTCCCGCCGACCTACATTGGAGGCACCATCGAGCAGGCCAACGACTCTCTGTTCGGCATCACCGCCATGCCGAATATCGTGATGCTGACCTTCATGTTCTACGGCCTGGGCGAGGCCGAGGCACAGACAATTCAATCGCGCTGGGAGCAGTTAGTGAAGCAGGCTCAATAATTACGGGGACATCCATGATAAGGACTTGTCAAGGGAAAACAGAATTTCCCCTGCACTCAAAAGAGCGTCCTGAATCGCGGTAGCGGTCTCGGCAAGTTGCGCTTCGATTAGTCTTTTGCGATCCGTTACGGATTGGGCCCACA
>JBGPHT010000023.1:0-67193 GCA_041484525.1 Bryobacteraceae bacterium
GCGCCTTCTCTTCCGGCGCGTTATCGATCGAATCGAAGCTCCGGAACTTCACCTTCGGATTGTGCTTGGCCAGCACTTTGGTGATGGCGGCCGTCAGGGTCGTCTTGCCATGATCGATGTGCCCGATGGTCCCGATGTTTACGTGCGGTTTGCTGCGATCGAACTTTTCCTTTGCCATGCCAAACCTTCTTGCCTGTCAGGATTGTTAACAGGAATAAACTGAGCCCTAGACCGGGCTTGCAGCGGCGGCCTTCCGCTACTGGCGCTCTGCCCGGTCAGCTACTCAAAATCTGGAGCCGTTGACCGGGCTTGAACCGGTGACCTCGTCCTTACCAAGGACGCGCTCTACCAACTGAGCTACAACGGCCTGCTAACAGTGTACGAAACTGGTGGACGGGGGAGGATTCGAACCTCCGTAGCTCCAAGGAGCGACAGGTTTACAGCCTGTTGCCATTAACCGCTCGGCCACCCGTCCAGGCCATTCACCCGCAATCCTCCCACCCAAAGCGAGAATCTCATTGCGGGGAAACTACCAGCATACCTGGATCGGCAGGTACCCGCAACTCTCTCGGGTTTGGATTTCGGGGTACACAGCCCCACCCCCCATCCGGCACCGGCGTCCGCCCCGTATACCCGAATAGGAACCCGGATTGTTAAATGCCGAATCCCCGGAATAATCGGGCCGAGTCCAAGGATATAGAATTAGGCTAGAGATGCTGATCAAGAAACCTGCGGACATCCGCTACTCAGAGGTTACGCCTCAATCCGTCTACATGGACCGGCGCAAATTCCTCGCCGCGGTCCCGGCGGCGTTCCTGGCCGGGCGTGAGCTATTCTCACCCTCGGCACGCGCCCTCGCGGGCACCAAACTGACCGGAGTCGTCAAGAGCCAGTACACCGTCGACGAAACGATCAACTCCTACAAGGACGTCACGACGTACAACAACTTCTACGAATTCGGCACCGACAAGGCGCAGCCTGCCGAGCTCGCGAAGAACTTCAAGACCAATCCGTGGACCGTCTCCGTGGAAGGCAATGTCGAAAAGCCGCGCAAGTTCTCGATCGACGAGATCTTGAAACTGGCGCCGCTCGAACAGCGTATTTATCGCCACCGCTGCGTGGAAGCGTGGTCCATCGTCGTCCCGTGGATCGGCTACTCGTTGAGCAACATTCTCAAGCAGGTGCAGCCCACGTCGAAGGCCAGGTTCGTCGCCTTCGAAACCTATTATGACCGCCGCCAGATGCCGACGGCCGATTACGGCGGCCTCCCGTGGCCGTACGTCGAAGGGCTGCGCCTCGACGAAGCGATGCACCCCCTGGCGATGCTTACGGTCGGCATGTATGACGAAATTCTGCCGCCGCAGAACGGCGCGCCGGTGCGCTTGAACGTGCCCTGGAAGTATGGCTTCAAGAGCATCAAGTCGATCGTGAAGATCCGCCTGGTGGGCAGCATGCCTCCGACTACCTGGAACGTGGCCAACCCACAAGAATACGGCTTCTACTCGAACGTCAATCCGCAGGTGGATAACCCCCGCTATAGCCAGGCCACCGAGCGCCGCCTGGGTGAGTTCCGCAAGCGCCCCACGCTGATGTTCAACGGCTACGCAGACCAGGTTGCGCAACTCTACACCGGCATGGACCTGAGAAAATTTTACTGATGCTGCGCCGCCGCTGGACGAAGGCGATCGTGTTCCTGGTGTGCCTGGTGCCGCTCGGCTGGCTTGGATGGCGCGCGTGGAACGACGATCTCTCCGCCAACCCGATCGAGTTCATCACCCGTTTCACGGGCGATTGGACCATCCGGCTCATCGTCGCCACTCTGGCGGTGACGCCGCTGCGCAAACTGCTCGGGCTGCCCGGCCTCATCCGCTTCCGGCGCATGATCGGGCTGTTCGCGTTCTTCTATGGGTGCCTGCACTTCACCACCTACCTCTGGCTCGACAAGTTCTTCGATCTGCACGAAATACTCAAGGACGTAGCGAAGCGGCCTTTCATCACCGCCGGATTCACCGCGTTCGTGCTCATGATCCCGCTGGCGGCGACCTCGACGACGGGGTGGATTCGCCGGCTCGGCGGTAAACGCTGGCAACTGCTCCACAGGCTGATTTACATGAGCGGCATCGCCGGCGTGGTGCACTACTACTGGCTGGTGAAATCCGATATCCGGCTGCCGGCGCTCTACGGTGCGCTGGTGGGGATCCTGCTGATCTACCGGATTGCCGTGTGGCTCCGATCGTGGCTCGCGCGCCAGCAGACAGACAAGCGGACCGCGCCCGCCGTTTCCTGACCGCGGCTGGCCTACAATCGGTTCATGTACCGCGTTCTCCCGTTTGCGCTCTGGGCGGCACTGCTGTCGGCGGCTGATGTCCAGATCGACCACGTCACCGTCACCGGCGCCAGCACCAAGGACCTCCAGGCGCGCCTGGCTGCCGTTGGCCTCAATGCGGTCTACGGCGGCGCCCACACTAACAAGACCACCGAGATGTCGCTGGTCAGTTTCCCCGACGGTTCGTACCTGGAATTGATGGCTATCCAGCCCGGCGCCGATCCGCACCTCGTGGACCAGCATGAGTGGGCGAAGTTCCTCAAGGGAGACGCCGGCCCGTGCGCCTGGGCGGTGCGCGAGAAGGATCTGGCCGCCGAGGTGAAACGCCTCGAGGCCGCCGGCATCAAAGTCTCGCCGCCTCAACAGGGAGGACGCGAGCGGCCCGACGGAGTGCGCCTCGAATGGCAAACCTCGCAACTCGGCGACGAGCCGCGCGGGACGTTCTTCCCGTTCCTGATTCAAGACCGCACACCGCGCGCGCAGCGGGCCTTCCCGCAAGGCAAGCCGGTCACGCGCGAATACAAGGGCATTTCGAAGGTCGTGATCGCGGTGCGCAATCTCGATGCCGCTATCAAACGCTACCGCCAGGCGTTCGGTTCGCCCGAGCCCATTCGTCAGGTGGACAAGGATTTCGGCGCGTACATGGCGCTGCTGGGCGAGGTGCCGGTGATCCTGGCGCAGCCGCTGACGGCCGATGGCTGGCTCGCGGAACGGCTCGACCGGTTCGGCGAATCGCCCTGCGCCTTCGTGCTGGTGGCCGCCCGTCCGGACCGCATCCATGGCGCTTCCGAGAGCCGATGGTTCGGCGCGCGCATCGCGTGGGTCGATCAAGAGAAACTCGGCTGGCGGCTGGGCCTGGCGGCACAGTAGGTGAGGGCCCGGCAGACCCCGGCGTGTAAAATGTCGTCGTCTTCATCGAGCGTTTTTCCCGCGGCTGTTATATCATTTGTCAATGCGCAAACTGATCCCGCTTTTGCTGTTCTGCCTGATACCGTTCCTGGCCGTTTCGCAGGACGCCCCGAAGCAGGGCGGCGGAGGAGGCCGCGGTCCGAAGAACCTGAAGGTCTTGAAGCCGGACACGAATATTCGCAACACCATGATGGGATTCACCGTCGCGCTCGGCGTCAGGTGCGATCACTGCCACATCCAGGGCAATTTCGCCAGTGACGAAAACCCGAAGAAGGACATCGGGCGCAACATGATCGTGATGCTGGGCGAAATCAACGCGAAGTTTCCCGACGGGAAGGAGCACGTGAGTTGCTATACGTGCCATCGCGGCGAAGTGACGCCCAAGATGGCGGCGCCACCGGCCGCACCGCCGCCGGCGCAGTAGCCCACACCAGGCCGCCGCAAGCGATAATTGAGGCATGAAGATTCTGCTCGCCGTGGCAGCGGCAGCCACTCTCCTGCCGGCCGCCGATATCAAGTTGGGCAAGCCGCTCGCCGTCCCGGAAGCGGTGCCGATCGCGACGCTGCTCGCGCATCCCGACGACTATACCGGCAAAACGGTACAGGTGAAAGGCAAGATCACCGAAGTGTGCCAGGCGATGGGTTGCTGGATGGAACTGGCCAACCAGGACGGGCAGAAGATTCGCATCAAGGTGAACGACGGCGAAATCGAATTCCCCAAAGACTCGGCCGGCAGGACCGCCATCGCTGAAGGCAAGTTCACCAAGATCGTATTGACTCGGGAACAGGCTGCGGCACGCGCCAAAGAGGAAGCCGAGGAAAACGGGCAGCGGTTCGATCCAGCCTCGGTCAAGGGCGGCGCAACGATCTACCAGGTGCAGGGATCAGGCGCAACGATCGTTTCCAATTGAACCACCCAGGACTACGGGAAACACCCACGGAGCTTCTTCGGAGAGGCGCCGCGCTCCCTGCCATCTGATGCCGATTCTTCCCGATACTAGAATTGCTACGCCTGACAGGCAAAGGAGCCAAGAACCAGGTTCGGGGGCATCGGAAGGGGCTGCCGCATCCGCGAGCGTGAGGGTCATCGGATCGTACAAGTGCACCGGATCGGTGGATAGCAGGAAGGGGTCGTTGATCGAGGCGATGCCGATGTTGGCGATGCCCAGGCCGGAAGCGCACGCCTGCATGATGTACTCGAGAGTCAGCGGCGTTCCTGCCGGTACCACTCCCGGGTCGAGGTGGCCTTGAAAAAGGGGAAATGCAACGTTGGTTGTGCGCAAGAAATTGTTGCGGCCTCCCCCGACATCCGTGATCGTCGGGTTTTCTAGGGGAGTCAGGTTCAGGCTTGGGTCCCCGGTCGCATTGGCAGCCCAATTGAAGCTTTGAAAGGAGGCCTCCAGATTGGCCTGCAGATGGAAGCGGGTATCGGAGAGCGTACACGCAACGGCGAAGCACACGCGGAGGTCAGCCAGCAGGACGATATCCAACGCGATGAACGGGACCTCCGCCGTGCTGGTTACTTCCATCTAGCTTGGCGGCAGGACGAAATCGACCACTGCATCGTGCACGAAGAGGTTGTCGGCTGCCAGTTGGATGGAGTAGCTGGCCTGGCTGAGGACGGTGCTGAAGTCGGTTCGGCTGAATTGCATTTTGTCGTCGATGCGGGCATTGGCCGCCATTTCGTGCGATCCGGAGCGCGCCGCGGTACGAGCTTCCGGGGTTGACTGGGTGCCCCACAGCGCGAACACGGAGACGAAGCCGTCGGTTTTCGCGTCACTCGACTCGGCTACCCGGATGCCCGCAATTTCCACCTGCGAGATCCCGCTCTGCGTGGTCACTATCTGCGCCGCCCGGGAGCAAACCGCCGCCAGCAACATCAACTTTGACACCGTTACGCAACGCTTCATGAGAATCCTCCTGTCTGTTCGGGCGCAATTGCGGCGCAAATCGGACCATCGCGTGAGTAACTGGAACGTCTTTTTCAGGACGTTGGCCGAGGGAGGAACCTGGCGGGATCTCGAAGAGGCGGCGTGCGGACGGGAAGCGGTGCGGCTGGGAAGCGGCGCGGACGGTGAAGCCTTACGGCTTGACCACTTCCGCCACGCAAGCCAGTCCGGAGAAATATCCGCGGTCGAACACCGGCGGCGTGGCGACCACCTCAATCCACAGATTGGGGGCTTGTCCGTGCAGCGGGATTTCCATCTGCGATCCCTGGCGCCGTTCCGCGGCGTCGAAGAACTGAAACACCGACCACAGCGTGCCCGGCTTGGCCCAATTGTACTCGGCCCGGTTCCTGGACTTCACACTCAGCCGTATTTCCGGCGTCGCGCTGCCGGGCCACACGAACGGCTTGCCCGCGGCGGCTAATCGGAAGGTGGCGTTCTGGCCATCCACCGAGAATTTCACCGAATCCATTCCGGCGGTCAAGACCGGGCGCAGCGTGTAGCGAAGCTTGGGCAGGGAGGCGCCGCCGGCGAAGGCCGCATCGCTAAACGCGGCGGCGCGATTCAGAAAGAGCAGGAAGGCGGGATTGACCGGAAGGCCCGCCGATGCGCTGGCGATGAACCGCGGACCCTGGCGCAGGATCAACTTCTGCAGCGACGCTTTGTAGAACTTCCACAGTGTGCCGCTTTCGGGCTGGAAAATCGCCGCGATCTCCTGGACACTGGCCTGCGCGCCAGCGCCGGGCGTGAAGGGATACTTGCTCATGACCGGCTTCATCTGCGCGCAAAGCTCGTTGCCCCGGGCATTCCATTCGGCCGGACCGCCCGCCCGCAACACGCTGCGCGCGCCGGCGATCGGTTCCTCGAACATGCGCGCGATCGTCGCATCCAGGTGGCCTGCGGCGTCAGCATGAAAGGATGTCTCGATCTGCTTGGTGGCCTGCAGCGTCTGTTGTGACAACGCCAAAGCTTGCCCGGCGGCAGTATCGCCCGCAGCCGCCCGCTGGCCTACGACCTTCTCGATCGAAGCGCTCAGCGCAGCCAGCGACTCCCGATAGCGCGCCAGAGCGGTCTGGGCGGCTGCGACCGGCTGAAAAGCGCCGTCTGTCATAGCGGCATCGACTGACGTATTCTCCGCCGCCAGAGACAACCATTGCGAAAGCGGTGACGATTCCCCGGCGAGTTGTTCCAGCTTCTGGGCCCCGTCCTTCAAGCTGGCGAACCGCACCAGCGCGCCGGACTGCAGGTACTGCCGCCAGACGGTGGTGAAATCCGTGCGGTAGCGGCCGGCGAGATCGGCGGCCAGGGTCGAATGACCGCCGCCCGCCGCGGTGCTGTCTCCGACCACCCAGGACTCTCCGGAAAAGTAGCGCTCGCTGTGCGCGATGGCGTCCATGACGAAGTTCCAACCGGCTTTGGTAAACGACCCGGGAACTTCGTAGGCATCAGTCAATACCTTCTCCGAGCCGGCGAACTGCCGGTTGAAATTGAGCGCCGTAGTATGTTTCTCCGCGTCCGCCAGCAGGAACGTGTAGACCCGCTCCACGCCGCCGAACTGGCCGAGGTAGCGGCGAACCTTGTCCACTGCCTCGCGGTCGTTATCCAGCGGGAACGGATCGTCCTGCCGCAGTTCCTGTGCGTAGAACTCGAATTGCCGGCGCGCTCCTTGGTCACGATCGGCCCCGGCGTTCAAACCGGCGCCCCACCAGCGCATCATCCCGGGAACCAGAAAGGAGGGATCGCTCTTCGCCGGCTCAGAAGTCGTCATCAGATAGCTTTTCAACGCTTCATATACGGGCCCATAGGGCGGGCCCGGAGTGGCCGGCAACCCGCGCAGGTACTGCACCTGGTTATTGTGGGCGGGTCCCAGGAAGAACGTGCGGAAGCGGTCGAAGTATAGACGGCGCGCCGAGGGATACGGGTCTCCCTGGAGCCACGAACCCAGGCGATAGACTAACGGTGCGCTCTCACGGTGGTAGCGGTCCACGGAGTCCAGATACCCGTGGAGGATGTCGAACTGCCGTACGGCGTCGGCACTGACCAGACCGTCCGCCCCGATTCCGGCGGCACTGATCGCGTCGGCCGCGGCCCGGAACCGGGAGTCGAGCTGGTGACGCTGGAACCAGACAAACGCGAAACCGGAGCCGAGCAGGACGACCAATGCCGCCGCAATCCACATGCTGACGCGGAGTCCTCGCCGGCGCGGAGTGGCGGCGGTTTGGGGCGCAGGCGTGGAGGTGTCGACAGCGGGGGCAGTGGCCGGAGCCGCGGCGGCGCCGCCCGCCTGCGCGGTCACAGCGGGTGGGGCTCCAGACGGGGTTGTCAGCCCTTCGAGAAACGCGCGGACCGGCGAGAATCCCTGCGGGCGGGCGGCCGGGTCCTTGGCGGTGCACTGGCCTACCAGGTCGCAGATGGCTGGCGGCGCGCCCGACGCCACCATCGGAGCGAGGTCGAGCGGCTCGTTCAAGATGACGTAGAAGATCCGCTCGACGGTGTCGCCCGCGATGGGTTTCGTCCCCGTCATCAGCTCGAACAACAGCACTCCGAACGCGTAGACATCCACCTGTTCGGTGAGTTCCTTGCCGGTGACCTGCTCGGGCGCCATATAGTACGGCGTTCCCAGCACGAACCCCGTCCGCGTCATGCTGAGCCCTTCGGTCTTGGCGATGCCGAAGTCCATCAACTTGGCCACGCCGGCGGAATTGAGGTGCACGTTTTCCGGCTTGATATCCCGATGGATGACCTTTTGGGAATGTATGTACTGGAGCGCCCGCGCGATTTGCAACGCGATGCGGATCTTGCTCTGGAGGTCGCCCGTGTTTCCGTTGCGGATGGCGTCGCGCAGGTTCTCGCCGCGCAGGAGTTCCATCACCATGAACGGGCGATGCTGCTCGTCTTCCCCGAAATCGTAGATGCTGAGGATGTTGTCGTGGGCCAGCTTGCTGGCCATACGCGCTTCAGCCAGAAACCGGGCCTTGGCGTCAGGCTGGGCGCAGGCTGAATCGGTGAGGACCTTCACTGCCACGGTGCGGCCGAGAACCGTGTCGGTCGCCCGGAAGACATGCGACATCCCGCCACCGAGGAATTCCTCCAGTTCGTACTTGCCGATACGGGCCGGGAGTTGCATCTAAACGCACCATTTTAAATCATAGCGCATCGGGTGTGTGGAACAGGAAGCTCGAAATGTTGGCCAGTATCGTCTTTTCGGTGCCGCTCGAAAACATCCCCGCCTTCCCCAATTCACTCAAATACGTGCGGAAATTCGCCCCCATCGAGAGGCCGGTGCGCCGCGGCTTAAAGGTCAGTTGGTGTGCGGAGAATTGGGGTTCATATCCAAAAACACGCAGCCCCAACAGTTCGCGGCACAGTACGCGTGGCACGTTGTAGAGTGGATTCCACAACGAATCGGGGAACCGCTTGAAGAACGCTCGCCATTTCCCGATGTATCCTGGCAGATCGCCCGCCTTGGGGGCGGATGGCTCAAACCGTGCGCGCAGGTTGGTAACTGCCTCCACGCTATCCACGCGGTCGTCGGCCAGATGGAACTCGCGGTATCCGTGCACGCCGCCGATGACGAGCGCGTCGTTGAGCAACGGCGACCACGTCGAATCGCTGAGGATCGCGCCCGTGCCGATATTGGGGGGCGGGAGACCTCGCTGGATGGCGCGAAACTTCATGATCTGGAGCATGGCTTTCTCATCCGCCTCCTGCACCCCGGCGCCGGAAAGCAATCCGAAGTTCCGCAACAGATGCGGATCCATGCGGATCTTGGTGTCGCCGAGCAGGATGAAATTGAACGGGCCCGGCAGCAGACCGCAGGCGCGTTTGTAAACGCGGTAGGCGGACATGAGCACAGCCAGTTCGTCCTCAAACTTGTGCCATTTGTGCAACTCCTGGTATTTGCCGACGGTCGGGCCTTCGAGTTCCGAGACGAATTCCTGTAGGGTTGTCCACGGCATAGGCTGTGCTCCAGAAAAGCGCCCGCGCTGGCTCCGGGGACGTTTTCCGTGATATTGCGTACGCTTGGCAGCGTACGGCTTGTACTCGCTTTCTGTCAAGTGGGTACTGTTGGTGAGGCTTTTCGAGGGACTGCGCTGGCGCAAATCTGACTCAGGAGCGTGGTCCGAAGTAACGGTAATGCCCGGTGATTTTCCAGTTGAACAAGACGTCTTCCATTTTGGGGCCTTGCCCGATGTTGTGGACCAGCATGTAACGCCCGCTTGTGCCCGATTTCTGGTCCACGACAATCCCGATGTGTGGGACATTCCCGCCAAGGTCCCACGTGACCAGATCGCCTGGCGCGTAGTCTTCGGCCCGGCTCGTGATTCCGAGCGTCTTTCCTTTGCGCGAGAAAAACACCATGAGGTTCGGGACGCGCCGCTGATCGATGTTCGTATCCGGACGCCAGGCGAGCCACCTCAACCTGCGTGGATAGGCTGAAAAACTCTGCTTCATGTCTTCGTGGACTTCCTTCTGCAGGTCCACTCCGATCGCGCGGTACGGGCGAATCACTTCGTCCGCGCATACCCCCGTATCGGCAGGGACGTCGCCGCCCGGATACGGAATCTTGACGTACGCCGGATCGTACCGCACTACGTGATGCGTCCGCTCGATTGCGGCCGCTACTAATCGTTTTAGGAATTCCCGGTGGACAATCGATTCACCGGCACTCGGTTGGGCGAGGGCGAGAACTGCGAGAATTGAGGCTAGGGCAACTAATGCAACGAGTCTGGTTCTTACAGGCAAACCGTCCCCGTTTGATAGGTTCTAGCAGTGTGCCGCAGGTAGAGAGTCTTTCTTAGTTGAAATTGGAGCTGGCGGAGGGGCTTGAACCCCCGACCCTCTGATTACAAATCAGATGCTCTACCAACTGAGCTACGCCAGCCTTCCAAGTACGAGTATACCCGAAGGCGTCATCCCCGACGTAGTCTGTTGACGACCCGGCGGGTCACGAAGAATCGCAGTCCGCACGCCAGACACCGATGCGGCAGAATCAGGATACTCAACAGCAACTCCCATTGAGTCCGCCTATGCGAGCGTCGCACCTCTCTTGAAGTGCAGATCGGACACGCGAAACGTGTCGTGACTCTCCACTCGTTGGAATCTGCGTGTCTTTGTCTCCACTTTTTGCGCTCGTCCGCGCCCGCTCTTTGCTGAGCCAGGAGTTCCAATCTCAGGAGAAGTCTGTCTCGCCGTTCCTCGAGTAGTGCCTGTGCGGCTCTATGGCGGGTCTCGTGATGAGGGCGGATGCTTCTTACAGCAGCGTGGGAGTGACCGGTCCGAAGCATTCCAGGGCCTACCGTCTGAGAGTCAGACCGGCATTCTTTTCCCGGATCCTGGCTTTGCGTTCCCGCCCATCCGCATCATGAATGACCAAGTGATTGCGAGCCACCGAGAACTTCACGGGAGCATACAGGTTCACGTTCAAAGGCTGGTCTAACACAACCAGGTAGCGGACTCCGTCCGACCTGACTCCATAAAGATACTCAGGTTTGAGGCGGCCCGCCGTGTGGATCGTTTTCCGCGATGTAACTTCGCCGTCCTGCCAGAGGCGGGCTTTGGGCTTGGATTCGAGGGCAAACGGGCTGAGACCCAGGAACACAATCCAGATGGCTGCCGAGCGTGGCATAGAGACATCCTGAGAGTATGCCGAAGACGATGAGAATACAAGGGCATCGAGGTACAGTGCGTACTGAAACGAAGCTTGAATTTCCAGCGTCGGGACTCTTTATGACTGAGCACTCGGAGCGATCTGAAGGGCCTTTCTGGATTCTTCCGGCCAGCCATCCGGGCGGCGCAATGGCCATCCCGGTCGTGTATGCTGGACCCATGACCGAGACCGAAGCCCCAGGAAGAGCCCGGAATCTTCCGGCGCCTCCTACGTTCCCGACGTTCGCCGAGGAGCGCCGGCACCGCAAACAACGGCTGGCCGCCGCGTTCCGCCTGTTCGCCAGGTTCGGGTTTAATGAAGGCGTGGCCGGCCACATTACGGCCCGCGACCCCGAACATCCCGAGTGCTTCTGGGTCAACCCGTTCGGCGCGTATTTCGGGCACATCCGCGCCTCCGGCCTCATCCTGGTGGACAGCCGCGGCGAGGTGATCGAGGGCGACCGCCCCGTCAACACCGCGGCCTTTGCGATTCACTCGCGCATTCACGCCGCGCGGCCGGAAGTGGTGGCCGCGGCGCACGCGCATTCGATCTACGGCAAAACCTGGTCCTCGCTGGGACGGCTGCTCGACCCGATCACGCAGGACGCTTGCGCGTTCTACGACGACCACGCGCTCTTCAACGACTACACGGGCGTGGTGTACGACACCACCGAAGGAGACCGGATCGCGGCGGCGCTCGGCCCGCGCAAAGCGGCCATCCTGCGCAACCATGGATTGCTTACCGTGGGCCGCACCGTGGATGAAGCCGCCTGGTGGTTCATCACGATGGAGCGAAGCTGCCACGCGCAGCTAATGGCGGAGGCCGCCGGCAAGCCCATCTCCATCGCGCACGAGAGCGCCCTGGTCGCGCGCAGCCAGGTGGGGGGCGAAATGGTCGGGTGGTTCCAGTTCCAGCCGCTCTGGGACCGCATCAGCCGCGACGAGCCTGACCTTCTCGAATAGCCGCGCGTCAGTACTTCAGGCCGGTATCAGAGGACGGTCGCGACCACCGCATCCGGCGGCAGCCGGCCCGACTCGAGCAAGCGTGACGCAGCCAGCACATTGGCCGCCGACGAATAGCCCACGTGCAGGCCCTCGCGATGCGCCAGGAGGCGCCGCCATTCCGCCGCCTCGCCGTCGCCGATCGCGATCGGGAGGTCCATCAAATCGAAGTCCCATTGCGGAGGCACGGCGCCGTATCCAGTGCCTTGCAGGGTGTGGCGGACTTTCGAAACCGGCTTTCCCGCGAGCACCGCGGCGCCTTCGGGCTCGACCGCCGCGCACACAATTTCCCGGCGCTGCCGTTTGCCGAACAGAATCACAAGAGCAAGCAGGCTGGAGCGAACGAAGGTCGTCGCGGATATAGAAGCCCAGGTATCGGCCGGCACAGAAATCCAAGAACAGATAAACACCGAATTTACGCGAATGGTGAGAAAGGTGTTGGCCCTAAATGGCAGCGTCTTCCTTCGGATGAATCAGAACGGCAATATCGATCCAGAGCATACGGCCGACCCGGCGAATACCGATGCCGGGCAATCCAGTCAGTCCGAAGGAAACACATACAAGCGGCTCCTCTGCATCCTGTTCGACTTGGCGGTGCTGAAGGCATACGCGAAGAAGGCTTTCTTCCGATTTGTTTATCACGATGGCATTCTGGAGACGATGGACGACCGGAAAAAGGTGGCGCTCTTGAAGCTGCTGAAGGAATTCGCTGACGAGACCGGCGTGCAGTCGATCTTTAGCGTGATTCAAGCGGAGATGCCCGTCGAGGAGGAAGGTCACCGTCTGGAGTTCGCCCAGGGTCAAATTATCCGCGAGCTCAGCGACGTTGGAAACAACGGGCGCCTATTTCGGATGAATCCCTTCTAGCGCGCCATCGGGGATCTTCCTTCGCCTTATCTGCGCCTATAGGAACGCGGTTTTCGCTTCAGATGGAGGTACTTCGTGGTCAGACGGCATCTCGCCGAATTGTTATTGGAGCTAAAGTTTCACGGAACGGTCGATCGATTTCGGAGCAGGCGAGCGTTTTCGAGCGATATTGCCGCCGTAAACGCGGTCTTGTTTAGTGATCGGTACAAAAAGCGGGAGAAGATTCGGGTGTACCGCGAGTGGCTGGCACGGAGGGCAACCGTGTCTGTTCGGCAAGGTTGCCGCGAAGAACAAGAACGTCTTCATCTGCTGGAGGAACGCGAAATCCTGGGCATGCGGCGTGGAGATAACGACCTTCGGGATACCATTCAAGAGTACCGGCAGGCGTAGAAGCGCCATGCGTTGGAAGGACTCAGTTCGTCGTTCCTCATCGTGCTCGCCAGTCCTGCTCTGGTGGACAAGGAGCCCAATGAGGAACTTAAGGAATTGTGTCGACGGTTGATGGAACTCTACACATGGAGCTTGAGTGCATTGAGGATGATGCGTTTCATGGCCAGCGTGAGCGGGAGTTCGTATTCTTGCGGACCGTCCTTGAGAACAAGACGCGTATCTTGAAATCCTCAACCTTACTGACAGAAGTTGATAGCGCTATTCAAGAAGCACCACCCGAAAGCCGACGTGGTGTGGCTAAAAACTCGTCCGCGCCAGGGCGATTGGAATCTTTGCATGGTTTCGCTCGGCAAGACTGCTGCGAAACTCCCGTTCTTTGCGAAGTGTGGCCTTGAAAGGACCATCGGGTGGACTTACTTCGACATTGGGCGATGTGCAGTGGCGCGCCCAGGCACCGAGTCGCGCTATGCCAGTATTTTCAAGCTGGGGAAAGCTGCCAAACAACTAATTTGGACGCCAATGACCTGCAGTATAGTCATCCGGTCAGGAAGGTGCAAATGAGTTTTCCACAAGGGTGGGCGAATGTCCGTGAGGATTCATGCTGGGCTGTCTATCATGAACGGCTGATGGACTTCGAGGCTGGGCGAAACAGAGAGGAGAGTTCGTCTACAAAATCGGCCACAGCGGTTTTCGGAATAGTCCCAAAACTCCGCTTAAGCCATTGAAAAGGCTAGTCGGGCCGCCGATCTGAACCCGGGAGTTTTTGCACCGCAAGTCAGTGATCCAATTTGAAAACCCGTGAAGACGAACCGGAGGGAAAACACAGCTACAGTTTTATCTACAACGGCCCACGCCATAGTCTTAAGAATCCTTGCAACTGATAGAAAAAGCTGGTCGGGCCGCCGGGATTTGAACCCGGGACCTCTTGCACCCCAAGCAAGCGCGCTAGCCAGGCTGCGCCACGGCCCGAACTTAACTATTCTACACCGTCCGTCAGCCCAAAAGATCCAACGCCGCCTGCATTTCACTGCGCGCATGCTGATCGCCTTTTCGCGTCGTCACCTCCACCCCCGTCTCATACAGCGCGCGCGCTTCCTCCTCACGGCCCATCCGCTCCAACGTCTGACCGCCGTGAAAATACGCCGGAGCATAATCGGGGTCCACGCCGATCAGCGCCCGAAATTCCGCCATCGACGATTCCATATCGCCCGTGTTCCGATACTCCATCGCCAGACCGTAGCGCGAAAAACTGTCGTTCGGCTTCTGCGCCACCATGCTCTTCAGAATCTCCAGCCGGGTGCTTGCCATGCTTGTGCTACTATACCTCCGAAATGGCCTGCCCCTATTTCGATCCCGTGGAACCACGCTCGCCGGCGCTCTCCGCCCATACCGCGATGCTTCCACTCGGCGACTCGTGGGCAGGCGCCTGTCTCGCCACTCCCGATCGTCCGTCGCAGCCCGATGATGCCATCCTGCGGCCGCTCTGCAATCTCGGCTATGCGCGCGGCGAGTGCGCCCACTTCCCCGATACCGACGGTCCCGATGCCGTCCGCTTCACGATTTCGCGCGACGACGGTCCCACCATCCGCATCTATTACGTCGTGGAACGCGATCACCACCCTTACGCGCACGGGGCCCTCGAGTATTCCTCCGATCGGGACAGTCTCCTCGATCCTCCTCCGCAGTCCACCCTCGCGCGCCAGGCCTGCGCTTACGCACGAAGTTACCTCCGGCGGAAATCGAAATGACGGAAGGCAAACCGGTCCGCGAATCGGCTTCCGAATATTCCGAGCTCGCCCTTCCCAACGACGCTAACGGCTACGGCAACGTCCTCGGCGGCAAGATCATGCACCTGGTGGATCTCGCGGCGGCAATGGCGGCCATGCGCCATTCGCACCGGCCCGTGGTCACGGCCTCCGTCGACACTCTGCATTTTCTGCATCCCGTCCACATCGGCGAGTTGATCGTGCTGCGCGCTTCCGTCAATCGCGTCTTCCGGTCGTCGATGGAAATCGGCGTCAAGGTGATCACGGAAAAGCTGCTGACGGGCGTGCGCCTGCACACCTGTTCCGCGTACCTCACTTTTGTGGCGCTGGATGAAAACGGGAAAGCCGTCTCGGTTCTTCCCGTGATTCCAGAAACCGAAGACGAAAAACGCCGCTACCGCGAGGCGGGCGAACGCAGAGAATACCGCCTTGCCTTGCGCAAACGGCTCAATACCTGATGCGCCTGCCGCCGCGCTACCCTTCTTTGTACATGTACTTGATGCAAGGTTTATAAAGCAGGATGTTCGGCTCGCCCGTGCGATTCACCTTGAGGCAGCACTTGTCGTACCACTCGATCGTCCCGTGCAGCGTCTCCCCATCGCGCAGCACAAAGACCATCGGCGTCTTCGTCTGCATCTGCTTCACGTAGTAAAAATTCTCCGCGTTGGTCTGATCCGGGGGAACGGGTTTTTTCTGCTGCACCGGTGCCCGCCGCGGCGGCGTGATCTGTTCCTTGATCTCGTTTAGAGACGGACGAATGAGTTTCCGATTGACAGCTTCCACGGGATGCCATCCTTTGAAGAGTTTATGATTGACCGTCGACCTGCCCAAGAGGGGCGGCTCAGTTGGATCAAATTGTCCGACTTGAACTCATATTTAACATAATGGGACGACCGCCGCAACGTGAATAGCGCTATCGGGCTATCCGCCGAACCAACCGCGCGTAATCGCCTTCAGCCTTTTCTTGAAGCGCTGCGGAAAGCTCTCCGGCGCCGCCGATTGAGGCGCTTCCGCCACCGGCAGCGGCGATGGCGGCTTGACGTACTCGGGAACCTGCGTAGCCTCGCACGGACCCTCTCCCGCGAACCGCACCACGTTTCCCAATAGCGCGTATTCCCGCCTGTAACGCTGGCCGTCCTTCCCTGCCACGCAGATGGAAAACCCGGGATAGTTCGCCGTTGCGTCGGCCCGGGACTTCGCGGCCGAAAGCTCCACGTCCTTCAGCAATACCGGCGAATAGCCCGTGACCTTCCGATCGATATACGCCGTCTCGTAGCGGTGCCGCCGTATGCTCCAGATGAACACGCGGAAGCTGTCGAAATCGTATGCCTGCGGGCTGCTCCCGATCGTCGTCCACAGCCATGTGGTCTTCTTCTCGCCGCCATCGTCAGTCGTCCCCAGCGGGAAGTAGGACACGATGCGGCGCCCTTCGGCATACTGCGCCACCTCGTCGGGAATCGCCATTATCAGCCGCCGCGTGCGCGCCCACCCGGATTGTCCCGTGTGCGTGCGCACCAGGCTCCAGTCATCGGTCGGCTCGGCCGGCTTTTCGACGGCATCGGGTTCCGGATCGTCCCCTTCATCCAGGGCGCTCTTCGAAAGGTCGAGCCAGTTCGCCGGCACCGGCGGCGCCTTTGGCATTGGCGGAGGCGGATATTTCGCCTCGCGCTTCGGCTTCTTCACCGGCGTCTTCTGTTTCTTCGGCACGGGCGTGATCAGCGGCTTACGCGGTGTGTCCGTGCGCGGCGCGGCGACGTGCGTCAGCACGTCCATCTTCTCGTTCTCCTTTATCTGGAGAAAGCTGGGCGACGTGCGCGAGGGCTGCGAGTGGATGTTCAGGTCGCCGTAGGTTGTCGCAACACCCTGCGACGGCATCTTCGCCGCGCGCGCCGAGAGCTGCTTCAATGCGGCCATATCCGCGGATGCCAGCAGCAGCCGCTCGTCCGTCCACCCCTCGGCGCCATTCGGCGTTCGTACCCGCAAATATCGCCGGCGCCGCTGCAACAATTCCAGGCGCTCGCCGTGCTTCACCGTCGCCACCGTGGATGACTGCGGAACAATGTCGCTAGTGATCTTCAGGAGGGCCGGTCCCACGAACGCTTCCCCGACGGCCGGTGCCCGCTTGGGGCTGCTGCCGCACGCGGTCAATCCCACGATTAGCAGGACCGCGTTAACCTTCGTTATGAAACCAGGCTGCACAACTTATTAACCATTTTACCAGCCGTACCAGAACGCGCCTAATTTAAGATGAAATGGTGACGTTCGATTTCAAACGCCCGCCCATTCTCACCGCGGGCATGGTGATCCTGCTGGCGGTTTTGGCGAAGGTATTGTTCTGGGCGGTCGAAGCGCCGCGCCGCCGCTTCGAGTACATGGTGGCGGGAACCTTCGCCGCGGCCATCCTGCTCACGCTCGTCTACCTCGTGCTAGCCAGGCGACGCCTGCTGCCCGGCCTCATTTTCCGTATTGCTCGAAGAAGTGAGCAATCGTCATGATGCCCAGGTAGTAATTCTCGATCTTGAATTTTTCATTGGGCGAGTGCAGCCCGTCGTCCGGCAGTCCGAAACCCATCAGGATGGTCGGGATTCCGAGGTGCGTCGCGAAGTCGCCCACGATCGGGATCGACCCTCCCGAGCGGATGAATACCGTGGGCTTGCCGAAGACGTCGCTGAACGCGCGCGCCGCCACGTCGATCGCCGGATGCGACGGGTTCACCACCAGCCCCGGCGACCCGCTCAGCAGCCGCACCTCGGTCCGGATGCCCTTCGGTGTGTTCTTCGCCACCCACTCGCGGAACAACGCCAGCACCTTGTCCGGATCCTGCCGCGGCACCAGCCGGATGCTCACCTTCGCCGTAGCTCTGGCGGGAATCACGGTCTTGGCTCCGGCCGCGGTGAAGCCGCCCGCAATCCCGTGAACTTCGAAAGTCGGCCGCGACCACACCCGCTCCAGCACCGAACGCTTCGGCTCTCCCGTCAGCTCGCTCGATCCAACTTCATTCGCCAGAAAATCCTTCTCCGCGAACGGCAGCCCCTGCCAGCTTTGCAGTTCCGCCGCGGCCGGCTCTTCCACATCGTCGTAGATGCCCGGAATCTGCAGCGCGCCGTTCGCGTCCTTGGCCTTCGCCAGCAATTCGATCAGCCCGTACACTGCGTTCGGCGCCGCGCCCCCGTAGAGGCCGGAATGCAGATCGCGCATCGGGCCGGTGGCTTCCACTTCCATGTACATCAGGCCGCGCAACCCGATGCACAGCGTCGGCATGCCTTCCGCGTACATCGCCGTATCGGAGACCAGCGCCGCGTCCGCCCGCAGTTTGTCCTTGTGCCCCGCGACGTATTTCGCGATCGACTCGCCGCCGATTTCCTCTTCGCCCTCGATCAGAAACTTCAGGTTCACCGGCAGCGTGCCGTTGACCGCGCGCAGCGCCTCCACGGCCTTGATGTGCATGTACATCTGGCCCTTGTCGTCCACCGCGCCACGGGCGTAGAGATTCCCGTTGCGCTCGGTGGGTTCGAAGGGCGGCGAAGTCCACAACTCCAGCGGCTCGGCTGGCTGCACGTCGTAGTGGCCGTAGCACAGCACCGTCGGCTTGCCCGGTGCGTGCAGCCAATCGGCGTACACCAGCGGGTGCTTGCCGGTGGGAACGATCTCCACGTTCTCCATTCCCACCGTGCGCAGACTGTCCGCCACGAACCCGGCGGCGCGGTCGATATCGGGACGATGTTCCGGCAGCGTGCTCACGCTGGGGATGCGGATGAACTGCCTCAGCTCATCCAGCAGGCGATTTCGATTTTGCGTGACGAAAGCGTCAGTAGCGGTTGACATGGATTTCTCCGCGGCGGAGAAACCATTATACGGCGGCCATGGCCGCTCCCTGCCGGCCGAGCCGCGTGCATGCGTATTCCAAGATGCGGCGCACCTCGGGTTCGTAGAACGGCTGCGCCAACAGATCGTAAGCGCCGCAATTCAGCGCCTCGGCCCACAGATGGGCGTCGGCATGGGGAGCGGTGACAACCACTTCCAGATCCTGCGGAGATTCGCGGGCCAGGTGCAGAACATCCAGCCACTGGCCGTCGGGGAGAGCGGCTTCGGTCAGAATCACGCTGTACGTGTTCTGGCCAAGCAGGGTGCGTGCCTGCTGTAGCGTCCCCACGTGGTCCAGGACCATGGGGAGAGCGTCCAGCATTCGCGAAAGGCGGCGGGCATCTTCTTGACACCCGGAGATAAAAAGAATCCGGGACCTCATTATGCGCCTTCCTTTTTTCCTTAACCTTTCTTAATCTAATTCTAGCCCCGTATCCGTGACAGAACAATGGCTATTTGGAGAAGTTTTCACGCCTGCGAAAGTCAGGAGGCGCGGCGCCGGCAAGAATGCTAATGTCTTTCTGGAGCCGATGCCATGAAACGAATTCTTCCCCTGATCCTCTCGACCGGATGCCTGCTGGCCCAGCCGCGGCCCGCCCAGATCAAGATCGATACCGACCGCACCATCGGTGAAGTCGATCCTCATCTGTTCGGCAACTTCACCGAACACCTGGGGCGCTGTATATATGGTGGCATCTTCGCCGAGGGCAGCCCCTTGTCGGACGCCGATGGATTCCGCAAGGATGTGATGGATGCCGGGTGTGCGACATAAAAGTGGAGAGACCTACGCATCCTCAACAAAACGACAAGAGTCTGAGCGTACACATACGCAAGGCTTCTGGCCGCTGTGCGGGGAACGCACATCTTGACCGTTGCGGGATTGCCCGTCCTTGAGGCCCTTTGCTTCGGGACCCTGCGGGCCGTCAAAAATCAGGTTGCGCCGGGTGGCTCCACTTTTATGTCGCACACCCATGGAGGCCACGCGCGGCCTGGGGGTCACCATGCTGCGTTGGCCCGGCGGCAACTTCGCCTCCGGGTACAACTGGATGGATGGCATCGGCCCGCGCGACCAGCGGCCCGCGCGGCGCGACAACGCCTGGGGCGCGCTCGACTCGAACCGCTTCGGCACGGACGAGTTTCTCAAATACTGCGAACGCCTGAGCGTCGCGCCGTACCTCTGTATCAACGCCGGCCTCGGCTCGGTGGACGACGCGCGTCACTGGGTGGAGTACTGCAACGAGCCGGGCGAGACCCACTGGGCCCAGCAGCGGCGCAAGAACGGCCGCGAGAAACCGTGGGCCGTGAAGTATTGGGGGCTGGGCAACGAGATCGACGGCCCCTGGCAGCTCGGCCACAAGAACGCCGAGGACTACGCCAAGTTCGCCCTCGAAGCCGCCAAAGCCATGCGCCGCGCCGACGACTCCATCCAGTTGATCGCGTCCGGCTCCTCCAACTTCGGCCCCAACGCCGATTGGGTCGGCTGGAACCGCACCGTGCTCGACCGGCTCAAAACCGAGATCGACTTCATCTCGCTCCACACCTACATCGGAAATCGCGACAACAACTTTGAAAAGTTCCTGGCGGTGTCGCGCGATATCGACGATCGCATCGAGATCGTGGAAGGGCAGATCAAAGCGGCGCGCGTGGGGCAGCCGAACGCGCGGAATATCCGCATCGCCTTCGACGAGTGGAACGTGTGGTACCGGACGCTGGTCCCCGGCAGCACGGAATACCAGATCGGCAAGACCGGCCTGGAGGAGAACTACAATTTCGAGGACGCGCTGGCGATGGGCATGTTTCTCAATTCGTTCATCCGCCACGCCAACATCGTCAAGATGGCGAACCTGGCGCAACTGGTGAACGTCATCGCGCCCATCTTCACTAATCCGGAAGGCATGTACCTCCAGACGATTTATTTCCCGATCGCCGAGTATGCCAAGCAGCGCGGCAACCAGTCGCTCGACGTGCTGGTGCGGGCTCCCGAGTACCAGCCCGACCGCGGCCGCGCGCTCAGCTACCTGGACGTTTCGGCAACCTACAACCCCGCTTCGCGCCAGATTTTTCTAAACGTACTGAACCGCAGCGAGAAGCAGGATATCGCGGCACAGATTTCGGGCGCGGGTGGTCCTGCCGAAGTTTGGGAGTTGAATCACGCGGACCTGAAGGCCTCCCACGCCTTCGGTAAGGACTTCGTGGTGCGCCCGGCAACCAAGACGACAAATCTCGCGGGCGCGTACACATTCCCCAAGCACTCGCTGACGATACTGAAGGTGAAGGTACCGTAGACCGTGACGATCGAACCGCCCGATATCCCCGGCGCCGCCGACGTCATCGCGTGGTTCGGCTATTGGCCAACCTTTCACGATGGCGAAGTCCTCTCCGTGACTTTGGACCGCAGGAACCCTTCCCGAGTGGTCGTCCATGCATTCGAGTCGACACCCGAAGTCGATTCTCGAGGACACTATGTGTCGGCAAAACACGCCATCGTCACATTCATTCTTTCCGAAGTCACGAACACCCGGATTGAACAGTTTAACCACCAGAACGTCCTGAATGGCTTGTTCGTGAAACGAACTCCGGCTGGATACCAATTGGTTTTAGAAGGGATCCACGGATTAGATGGAACAATCGACGCTGCTCGAATGCGTGTGGAACTGACGCCCGGAATTCCGCCGGGCAGCATGTACGCCACGTGATCTAGGGCTTCATCACCGCCACGTATCCTAAGTTCCGGTAGAGCTGATTATGATCCAGCCCGAACCCCACCACGAACCGGTCGGGGATTTCGAAGCAGCGATAGTCCACCGGCACCTGCACGATGCGGCGCGAGTTGCGATCGAGGAACGTACACACCGACAGTGAATTAGGCGCGCGCCCCGCCAGCGTCTGCAGCAGGTAGCGCAGTGTGAAGCCGGTATCGACAATGTCCTCGACCAGCAGCACGTCTTCGCCCTCGATGCTCTCGTCCAGGTCCTTCGCGATGCGCACTACACCGGGGGCGCCGTTCTTGTTCGAGAAACTCGAGATGCCGAGGAAATCGATCTTCACCGGCACTTCAATATGGCGCGCCAGCGCGGTCAGGAAGAAGATCGAGCCTTTCAGCACGCCCACCAGCTTCACAGTCTTGCCTTCGTAGGCGTGCGAAATCTCGGCGGCTAACTGACGGATGCGGGCGTCGATCTGTTCCTCGGTGAACAGGATCTTTTCAATGCCGGGAATGGCCAGCGTGCTCATGCCTGCACCGGCCGTTCTGCCAAGCCGTACTTGAAGATCAGGTTCTCAAAATCCTTCTGGTAGAACACCTGAATATTCAGGTTCGGGTACAGCTCGCGCAGGAGCCGCACCTTGCGATTTTTCTTAGTCACCAGCGACTGCTTCATGGTGGTCAGTTCCACGTAGAGATCGAATTCGGGCAGAAAAAAGTCCGGCGTGAAGGCCTCGAGCACGCTGCCGTCGCGGTCATACGAAACGGGGAAACTGCGCGGCTCGTATTCCCAGGCGATGCGGTAGAAATCCAGCAGGTTGGCAAACATTTCCTCGCTCTGGTTGGCGAAAATCTTCTTGCGCAGCGTGACGTTGCCCGGCGGCACGATGCCGAAGCGCGCCAGCCGCAGGCGCATCTGAAACTGGAGCTGCTGTTCGGCGGCGCCCGAAAGGTATCCGCGCTCCCTGAGGCCGGTGGAAACGACGGCGGTCTCGACCAGCTCCGCCATCTGCTCGGTGGTGAGCGTCTCGGCGTTCAACACCAGGTCGAACAGGTCCGCCGTAGCCCTGGTCTTGCCGAATTTGGCCTTGCGATCGGCGCGGTCGGCGGCTTCGAGCTCGAGCAAGTGTTGGCGCGCGGCGGTGCGCTCCATCCGGTGATCCAGCATGATGTTGCCGATGCGCACGTTCTCCGGCGCCACCACGTGCACCCGCAGCATACCCAGAAAGTGCCGCGCCTGCACCTCGCCGCCGACGGCGCAATACACGATGTGGTGCTCGGTGGCCAGCCGCGCCAGGATGGAGGTCACAAGGCTTGGATACGCCTTGTCCGGGATGCCGGCGTGCGGGCCGAACTCTTCATCTGTTAGGACCCTGATCCTGGATTGCGTCAGCAGTTCGAACCCCAGCCGCTGCGCACTGATGCGCGCGACCTCCTCGAAACGGCATCCAGGATGGCCCGAAACGGCGATCAACGCCATGTCATATGCTCATCATAACGCGCGCCACGCTGTATCACGATGACGCGGCTCGCACCGTTCCGGATGCAACATTTCGACCAGAATTTCGAGAGTGTCGACCACCCGCGGGCCGGGCCGGTTGAAGTACTGGTTGCCATCGCCGAGATAGACGCGACCGGTGCGGACGGCGCGCAGGTCGTGCCACGCGGGGCGCCCGGTCAGCCAGTACATTTCCTGTTCGGTGCGGGGAAGGTCGAAGCCGCAGGGCGCGATAACGACGATGTCCGGATCGGCGGCGGCCAGCTCGTCCCAGGTGAACCAGGGCGAATGCCGGCCCGCTTCCCCGAAAAGGTTGACGCCGCCGGCGAGCGCGATCAGCTCCGGCGTCCAATTGCCGGCCGCCATCAACGGCTCGATCCACTCGATGCAGGCGACACGGGGCGAGCGCTCTGCGTCCGGCACGCGCAGCCGGTTTGCCTGCGACAGCAGTCCGCTCACCAGCTCTTCGCCGCGCTCGGGAATTCCGATGGCGCCCGCGACGCGGCGGATGTCGGCCCAGATGCCGGCGAGCGAATCCGGCTGCAGCGAGACGATCTCGGGCTCGCCCTTCATCCCGCGGGCCAGCGCCATCTCCACGTCGCGCAGGCTCACGGCACAGACGTCGCATTGGACCTGCGTCAGGATGTGGGTCGGTTCGAGGCGCTCGATGGTGTCGTCGAAGACGTCGTAAATCGATATCGACGACCGCGCCGATTCCTTCACCGCGCGATCGATCTCGAGGCTGCTGGCATGGATGTCGATGCGCGGCCGCGTGCACACGGGCAGGGTTTTCACTTGCTCCGGGTAGTCGCACTCGTGCGACCGTCCGGCCAGCCAGTCGACCCGGCCGAGGGCGGCGACGATTTCGGTGGCGCTCGAAATCAGCGAGACAATGCGCGGCACGGGATGAGATCTCGATAGACGAACTGGCCGTAGGTGTGCGTCTCGCCGGTCTCGATGGGGATCGGCGCGCGGAACATGGGGCCGGCGTAAACGCAGGTGTGGAACTCGCCGTTCTCGCCGCAGGGGTCGACATGGGGCGGCAGATCGACGCCGAACTCGCGGCCGGCGAAGGCCGCGTCGAGCACCTTGGTGTCGACGCAGGCGATGCGGGCGCGGAGACCGCCGGCGATCATGTCGCGCGCCAGTTCCGCCGTCGGGATTTCCCAGAGCGGAAAGATCGGCGTCAATCCCGAACCCGCTAACTGGCGCTCGCGATAGTCGCGGATGTCGCGCAGGAAAAGGTCGCCGAACGCCATCGTGTCGAAGCCCTCGGCAACCGCGCGGCGACATGCGTCGGCCATGCGGGATTCGTATTCCTCGTTGGTGCAGGGCCAAGGCAGCGGGATGGCGCGGAGAGGAAGCCCGGCGGCTTCGGCCTGGGCTTCGAGCAACTCGCGGCGGACGCCGTGCATGGCGACGCGGTCCGCGGCTTCATTGATAGTAGTGAGGAGCGCGGCCACCGAATGCCCCTGTTGCCTGAGGACGTGCAGGGTCCAGGCGCTGTCTTTACCCGAGCTCCACGCGAGCAGGATTTTCAAAGATGATTACGCCGCCTGCACGGCTACGCGCTCCGAGCGCACCACGGTCCGGCTGAGGAGAGCGTGCGCGCCGAACAGTACGCCGGAGTAGATCAGGTCCGAGGCGAGCGTGCGCCCGTAGAAGGGAATGGCGGCCACGTAGCACTGCATCAGGCCCGCGAACGTGTGCGGATAGGGCAGTTGGAAGCTGAGCCAGGTGGCGAAATTGGTGATGAGGAAGAACTGCAAGCTGCCGGTCACGGCGGCGCCGCCGATCAGCAGCGGATTCTCCGTCGACCGCAATCGCGAACCGATCCAGACGTAAATCATGAAGCTGGCATACACGAACGGCGTCGCGAACGAGTAGCCGCCCAGCAGCGGATCGGTGATCGCCATCAGCACCAGCGGCAGAGCGTATGCCTGCCAGCCGCGCAGCCGGCCGCCCGCGTACAGGCTGAGTGCGCCTACGGGAGCGAAGTTTACGCGCTGCACCAGGCGTGCGAGCGCCGTCAGGACGATCAGGCCAAGGGCCAACGGCCGCGCCGTATTATTCTGCATCGTTTTCTCCTTTTACATTATGCATCAGGTGTTGCCGGGCCGGGCGCCGGGGGACGTCCGGAGGCCGCCTGGTTCGGTTCCCACAATGTCTCGGGGGCGCCCGAAACGTGACTGGCCCAGCGGCTCCAGACAAACAGGGCATCGCTCAGCCGGTTGAGGTAGCGCACCGCCTCGGGCGGAATAGTTTCCACGCGCGCCAGCGCTACACAGGCACGCTCGGCACGGCGGCAGACGGTGCGGCCGATGTGCAACTCGGCGTTCAGCCGGCTGGCGCCCGGAAGCACGAACGAGCGTAGCGGCGGCAGGCCTTCGTTCATCTGGTCCATTTCGGCCTCGAGCTGCGCCACCTCGGCATCGGTGACGCGCGCCTGCTTGGGGTGGGCATCTTCGGGCAGCGTGGCCAGGATGGAACCCAGATTGAATAGCTCATGCTGGACGCGCAGCAGGATGACGGCGAGCGCTTGTGTGGCGGCGCCTGCCGAGGCGGTCGAGCGCGCCGCGCCGATGAACGCGTTCAGTTCGTCGATGGTGCCGTAGGCTTCGATGCGCGGGCTATCTTTGGGGATGCGCTGGCCGCCCGCGAGCGCCGTGTCTCCCTGGTCGCCCTGGCGCGTGTAGACGCGATTGATCGCCAGCCGCGGAGTGTCAAAGAATTGGTCGCTCATAGCAATCCTCGTGGGGCAGACTCGCTTGGTCTACGGCTGGCCCCCTGGCCGCACCTCGGCCGCTGGCCACTTCGGCCGCTGGCCGCACCTCGGCCCCTGGTCGCACCTCGGCCCTGGCCGCACCCGGCCCCTGGCCGCAGCTTGTCGCGCCAGTTTGTCTTCGCACCAACAAGCCTGTCCGGGGGCCGGCCGTAGGCCAGGGCCCGCCCCACTATTTTCTCGCTATGGTCCACTTCAGTCCGCTTACGAAATTCAAGCGCGGCGAGGGGAATCCGAATACTTCTTCATAGTGCCGATTGAGGGCGTTTCGCAGATTGCCATACGCCGTCAGGCCGCGCGCCACCCGATAGTTCAAGTTGATCCCGACGTTAGCAAAACCCGGATTCCAGAACAATCCGTTAGTCGCGCCGAGCGCCGGCTCTTCAAAAAGAGCCGCGCCGCGGAAGTAGCCCGTCAGATCGGCGGTCACCCGTCCGGCGGAGAACGTTGCCACGATGTTGCCGGAATGTTCGGGGCGGCGCGTCAAAGGTTGGCCGACCGTGAAGGGCAGCGGCGCCTTGTCGGGTGCGCCGTCGAGCGAGAGAATGCACGTCTCGAGCAGCGTGTAGGAGCCGGTCACGAATACCCAACGCGCCGGCCGCAGCCGGGCCGAGAACTCCGCCCCTTCGGCCCGCGAGTTGGCGAGGTTGGCGGTCTTGTAGCGGCCGAGCGTGCGCAGAGAGCCGCCCAGGCTGACGATCAGATCGTAGTAGCGGTTGTAGAAGTAAGTCCCGTCCACCAGCAGCAGGCCGTGGAAGAGCTTCTGCTCCAGGCCGGCTTCGAAGCTGCGAGTCCGCTCGGGCCGGAGGGCGGGATTGTCGGTGAACGCCAGGTCGAAACCGGCGGGCGGCCGGATGCCGGTGCCGAAGGATGCGTGCAGCCGCGTGGCGCCGGCGGCATAGGCAACCGACACCTTGGGGTTCGGGCGCGTAATGTTGGTGGCCGGAAACAGCGGGCGCGAAAAGCCATCCGGCGGAATCTCCGGCGTGCGGATGAACTCGGCGCGCACCCCAGCGCTCAGGAACAGCCGGCCGAAGACGAATCGGTTCTCCACGTAGACCGCGAGATCGTTGCGCTCGAGCGGGAAGCTTTCAAAGCTGGCGTCCGTGATGTACGTATTCTGAACCTGCTCGCGCCCGCCGCTCAAGCCGAACGCGGCGGTGTAGTGCGGAGACACGCTGACGACGGTGCGCGCCTCGCCCTGGCCGCGGATGTCCTTGTTGGAGCTGAACCCGAACTTGCTTCGGTAACCGTTGTTGTACAGAAAAAAACTGCCGAACACTTCCTGGCGGACGCGCGGTGAAATATCGGCCTCGTAGTGCGCAAAGTAGTCCGAGAAATTGTTCTTCGCGCGGCTGACGGTGTCGATGCCGGAAAAGGTGTGTTTGGGATCGGACCCCCAGGCGCCCGGCACGCCGACTTGGTTGGAATCGAAGAGACCGCCGAACGACAGGCTCTGGCGTCCGAAACGGCGTGTGAGATAGAGCATCGCGTCTTCGTTGCGGTAGTCCGAATTCCGGACGGGCCCGTCGGTGTCGTAGCGCGAAGCGGAGGCGGTGATCCCGAAGCCGGCGAAGGTGCCGCTGCCGGTGATGCCGAAACGGCGCTCGCGGTAAGAGCCGCCCTCGGCCATCAGATCGAGCTGCGGCTCGCTGCCCGGACGGCGCGTGATGAAGTCGACGGCGCCGCTGTTGGCATAGGACCCATAGACCGCCGATTGCGGGCCGCGCGCGACTTCGATGTGGTCCAGCGCCTCGACCGGAATGTGCGCGAAATCGAATGCTCCGCCGAAGGAATTCACCGGCACGCCATCGATCTGCACGAGGTTGAAATTGGAATTGCCGCCGCGCAGGAAGAGGCTGGTGACGCCGCCCGGAGCGCCCGTCTGGTTGAAGGTGACGCCGGGCATGTAGCGCAGCAGGTCCACCGCGAAAGGCTCGTTGCGCTGCCGGACGGCTTCCTGGGAAATGATGGTGACGCTCCCGCCCTGTTCGCTGGCGGCGACATCGATGGCCGAACCGACCACCTGCACGGAATCGACCAGCGGCGCAATCTCGAGCTCGATCGTGGCGGCGCGCTCGATCGGCACCGTCCTGGTGCTGAAGCCGGGAGCGGTGACCGTCAGTTTCGAATCGGGATTGGGCGGAGATTGTATTTCGAAAGCGCCGTCGAAGCGGGCGCGGGTTTGCGCCTCCACGCCGACGCGGTTCACGATGGAAATCTGCGCGCCGGAGATCGGTGCGCCGGATGGATCGACAACCTTGCCTTTGATCTCAGCAGCCGAAAGGCAGGCGGTAAACAACGGGCAAAAGGCCAGCAGGGCCTGAACGTAGATTCGCATTCCGGGCTCCTCCCTCGAGAGCCGTACGAGCTGAATCGCGCTGGCCGGTCTCCTGACTTGCGCATCTACGGACCGATCGGCCTTCCCATCCGTTGCCGGACAGTGACGTGTTCGATCGATCCTCCGCGCTTACAGTGGCGGGGCCGTGCTGGACTTTCACCAGCTTCCCGAGCACCAGCGGAACTTCGACTTCCACCTGAGTGTACACTAATTCAGAAAGCCGATGCACACGTCACTTATGCCGTTGGCACGAATTGTAGTAACGCTGGTCATAACCGGACTGCTGCCGCCGGTTAACGCCGCCGACGCCAAGCCGGACCGGAGAAAGTCGCAGGCCGCGTACCAGCGCGGCATGCACGCGGATGAAGCGGGCAAGCGCGATGAAGCCATTGCCGCGTTTACCGAGGCGGTGAAAGCCGACCCATCGAACGGCGCCGCGTGGCGCGCGCGTGGCAAGGATTACCTGGCCGCGGGCGATGCTGTGAAGGCCGTGGCCGATCTCGACCAGGCGGTGCAGGTGCAGCCGGGCGATGCGCTCTCCTACGCAGTGCGGGGCGAGTGCTTCGTGGTGTTGGACCAACCGGTGCGCGCCATCCACGACTTCGACACCGCCCTCAACCTGAAACTGGAGCGGACCGATGTCTACAACTCGCGCGGCAACGCGTACCTGAAGACGCAGCAGTTCGACAAAGCCATCGGAGATTTTTCGCAGGCCATCAAGCTGCGTCTGGACAATGCCGAGCCCTACAAGGGTCGCGGGATGGCGCACGCGGCCATGGGCAAATATCGCGACGCGATTGAGGATTTCGATCTTTGCATCGAGCGCAAGCCGGCCTATGAAGAAGCATTTGTAGAACGCTCCCTGGCCTATGTCGGCGCCGGCGATTTTCAGCGCGGGCTGCAGGACCTGAACGCAGCGCTGAAAATGAATCCCGCGGACTTGCGCGCGCTGCGGGTGCGCGGCGCGGTTCACGAGGTTCTGCGCGACGACGCGAGCGCCCTGGCGGATTACACCGACGCCATCGGCCGCGATCCGAAAGATGCGCGTCTTTACCTGGCGCGCGGCGCCATCTACGCGCGGTTGGAGAAAAAAGAGGAATCGCTCGCGGACCGGGAGAAGGCGGTGGAGCTGGATCCCAAGAATCCGGAAGTGTACGTCGCGCGCGGCGGGTCGTACCACCAACTGGGCCACCACGAGAAGGGGTTGCAGGACCGCGCGATGGCGATCGCGTTGAACCCGAGCCTGGCGGTATCGTGGTCGGCGCGCGGCAACGCGTATTTTCTCCTTGGCCGCTACGACGAGGCGCTTTCGGACTTGAAGCGGGCGAACCAGCTCGAGCCGGGAAATCCGGAAACGCAGAAACTGCTGATGCAGGCGCAGGCAAAAGTGAGCGAAGTGGTGGACGCGCAGATGGCAAAAGAGAAGCTCCCGGATACGAATACGGCCGTCTTGCCGGGCGCCGCCGCGGTCGGTCCGCCGCAACCGGAGCCGGTGAAGGCAGAGGCGGCGAAAATCGAGCCGCCGAAAATGGAGACGCCGCAACCGGAGCCCGTGAAGGCAGAGACGCCCAAGGTGGAAGAGCCCAATGCGGAAGCACCGCCGGTGATGCCGAAGGCCGCAGCGGTGAAATCGAAACCGAAGCCGGCATCAGCGGCGCCCGCAGCATCAGGCGCGAGTGCCGCGGCGCTGCACGCGCAGGGTCGTAAGCTGATCCAGGAAGAGAAATTCGGGGAGGCCATCGGTCCATTGACGGAAGCCCTGAAGCTGGAACCCTCGCTGGTGCTGGCGTACAACGCGCGCGGGTACGCGCATTCGCGTCTGAAGCACTATGCCGAAGCAATCGCCGACTTCGACGAGGCAATCCGCCTGAACCCGGCGTATGCGAACGCCTATGTGAATCGCTCGTCGGCGAAGCGCGCGTCGGGCGACAAGGCGGGTGCCGACGCGGATCAGGCTAAGTCTCGGGAACTGGCGAAGTAAGTCAGCGATCAAGGTCCGCGTGCTGCATCAAGCTCGCTTATGCGCTCTCGGTATGAAGTAGAGCACCGCGGCGCCGACGATGCTGGCAAGCGAAACAGCAGGGTGAAGGCATCCTCGCCGAATTGTCCGGACAGGCCGCATCGTGTGGCGCTTTGAGTTCCAACACCATGATGATGGCGATGACGCCGTCTGAAAAAGCTGCGAGGCGCTCGGTGGTCCGAGGCCTTTCCTGCATGACCCATGTTCAACCGAATGGGATGCACCCGCAACAGCCGGATCGGAGTCCCTCAGAGCCTTTCCTGTAGAATGATGCTTCTGGAGGCCGGCACGTCGAAGCTCGCCAAGTCCCTCGTGCTTCTCGTTATCGCCGGCGGCCTGCAAGCCGCCGTCAAACTTCCTTCACTCATCTCCGACCACATGGTGCTGCAGCGCGGGGCGCCGGTGCGCATCTGGGGAATGGCCGATCCCGGCGAAACGGTCCGCGTCGAGTTCCAAGGCCAGACCGTCTCCACCAAGACTGCGGAGAACGGAAAGTGGACCGCCTGGTTGAAGCCGCTCGCCGCGGCTGGCCCGCTCGAGATGACCATCGCTGGCAGCAACTCTATCGCTATTAAGGATGTGCTGGTCGGCGAAGTATGGGTCGGCTCCGGCCAGTCCAACATGGAATTCGTCCTGAACAACGCGGTCAATCACGATGAGGAAATCGCGCGCGCCGACTTTCCGCTCATCCACCTCTTCCACGTTAAGAAAGCGGTGTCGGATCAGCCCGCCGACGATGTGGTGGGCACATGGCAGGTCTGCAGCCCGGAAACCGTTCGCAGTTTCTCCGCCGGGGAATACTTCTTCGGCCGCGACCTGTTCCACGATCTGCAAGTCCCGATGGGCCTGATCGAGTCCGGCTGGGGTGGCACGCCGGCGCAGTTCTGGACCAGCAAGCCCGTGCTCGAATCCGACCCGGCCCTGAAGTTCGTGCTCGACGGATGGGACAAGGTCATGGCCGATTACCCAGCCGCGAAATCGCGCTTCGACCAGCAACTGGCGGCCTGGAACGACGCCGTCACCGCCGCCAAAGCCGCGGGCAAGACGCCTCCCAACCGGCCTGGTCTGCCCCAAGGTCCCGGGCATCCGAACACACCCGCGGGCCTGTACAACGCCATGATCGCGCCGCTCACGCCCTACGCCATTCGCGGCGTCATCTGGTATCAGGGTGAATCCAACGCCAGCGAGGCGCACGCCTACCGCTATCGCCGCCTCTTCCGCGCGATGATCGAGGACTGGCGCGCGCTGGGGTGAAGACGACATGCCGTTCCTCTTCGTGCAGCTCGCCAACTTCAAGGCAAATCCATACTGGCCCGTGCTTCGCGAATCGCAGACCGAGACGCTCAGCCTGCGCAATACAGGAATGGCGCTGGCCATCGACATCGGCGAATCGCGCGACATTCATCCGAAGAACAAGCAGGACGTGGGCCACCGCCTGGCGCTGGCCGCGCGGCACGTGGCCTATCACGAGGCGATTGAATACTCCGGCCCCATGTATCGACAGGCGACGACGGAGAACAATCAGGTGCGCGTATGGTTTACGCACGCCGACGGTTTACAGCCCAAGGGCGGCGGTGAGATCACCGGTTTCACCGTCGCCGGCGCCGACGGCAACTACGTCCCCGCCGAAGCCCGCATCGAGGGCGCCACGGTGGTTGTGTCGAGTGCGCAGGTCGCCAACCCCGTAGCCGTCCGCTACGCCTGGGCCGACGATCCGGTTTGCAATCTGATCAACCAGGCCGGGCTCCCGGCCAACCCATTCCGCTCCGGCGAGCCGCACTACCAATGAGGCACGCTTGACTGATCACGCCCGTGGAACGTTCGAAGTCAAGCTGACTCCGCAGGCCGGCGATTCACCTGTCGGCCGGATGTCCATCGACAAACAGTTCCATGGCAGTCTCGAAGCCGGCAGCCAGGGCCAGATGCTGATGGCCGGGACCGCGGTGAAGGGCTCGGCCGGTTACGTCGCGATGGAGCAGGTCACTGCACGCTCAACGGCCGTAGCGGCACCTTCGTGCTTCAACACAGTGGCACGATGACGCGCGGCGCGCCGCAATTGACTGTCACGGTGGTGCCGGATTCGGGTACCGGTGAGTTGGCAGGTTTGACTGGCAGCATGGCGATCGACGTCGCCGGAGGAAAGCATTCCTACGATTTCGAGTTCACGCTGCCGCCCCTATAACTTCTCGCATTTCGGGTGACAGGCTACGAAACCTTCTGCGCCCCGAATTTGGGCGCGGAATTTCGTTGCCTGTCACCGAAATGCAGAGCCACGAGCAATCGGCCTTTGAATTTCGAGGTTGCGTAGCCTGTCACCGAAACTACAGCCTGTCGAACCACAAGTTCCACAGCCGCGCGCGATGCAGTTCCACGCCGCGAACTTTGCCGCCGGACGCGCGCACGAAGCGTAGGGACCACGGACCGACGAGGAAGCGATCCGGACCGGCGGCCTCGATCGGAATCCGCCAGCCGCCCTTCGTCGTAATCAGCAGCGCGTCCTTCTCGAAAACGATCCGCCACTCTGTGCTCGCATCGGCGGACCGGTAGTCGCCGGCGTAGGCTGGCAGATCGGCGCGCTTGGGCTGGGCCGCCGGGAGGCGCGCGTAGACTACGGGCCAATCGTCTTCCCATCGCAGCTCGATGCGATCCGTCGAGAGTTTCGTCAGGAGCAGGCGGAAGCCGCCGGCGTCGGATGCGAGTTGCCGGCGGTTCAACGGAAAAAGCTTGTAAGTGTCGCCGCCCATCTCGATGGAGAGGCCGTCCACGGCGCTCCAGGCGCGCAGCAGCCAACCCTGTTTGGACTCCCATTGGCCGTCGAGGTGGGGAAAGCCGGTGGTGGTGTAGTCGATGCCGGGGCGCGGCGGGCGCTTTAGTTTGTCGGCGAGATAGACGGCGGCCACGCGCCGGCTGAGCGACGATGCTTCGGCGTCGCCGCGATTGCAGAGGCACACCACGGTGAGGCGCTCGGAGGGGAACTGGGCGAAGTCGGAGCGGTAGCCGGGAAGCGAGCCATCGTGGCTGACGACGCGCAGCCCGCGGTAGCGGCCCACGTTCAGGCCGGCGGCGTAATAGATCGGTTGGCCATTGCGCAGGCGGCCGCGCGTCTCCATGAATTCCGCGAAACGGCGGTCGGCGTAGAAATGCTGATCCCAGAGAAGCAGGTCTTCGACGGTGGTGTAGAGTCCGCCATCGCCGATCGAGAGAGGCGGAGGCGGGGCTTGCCGGAAGCGGACGCCATTCGCCGTATAGCCGACGGCGCCGCTGGGACGGAAACCGGAGTGCGTCATGCCGAGCGGACGCAGGATACGCTCGACGGCGAATTCAGCGAGCGGCCGGCTGGTGGTGCGCTCGACGATGAGGGCGAGAAGAATGTAATCGGCATTGGTGTACTCGTAGTCCGTACCGGCCGCGAAGTTGAGCGCCGATTGAGCGGCGAGGATCTTGAGGTTCTGGCCGAGATCGAGCGGCTGATTCAAGCGGCCGGAGATTTCGAGGATAGGATGAATGTCGCGCAGGCCGCTGGTGTGGTGGAGAAGGTCGGCCACGGTCATGGCAGCGGCGTAGTCGGGGAGTTCCGGGACGAAGCGGCGGACGGAGTCCGAGAGCCGCAGCCGGCGCTCGTCGATGAGGAGGTATATGGCGGCGGCGGTGAACTGCTTCGTCATGGAGGCGACGTTGAAGGGCGTGGCGATGGTGATGGGAGTGCGGCCTTCGAGGTCGGCCAGGCCGAAGGCGGTGGTGTAGACGAAGCGGCCGTCCTCGATGACGCCGAGGGCGCAGCCGGGCGCAGTGGGCGAGCGCAGGGGAGCGAGGATTCGGTCGGCGGCCTCACTGCGGGCGTCGCCGGTGAGTAAGCGGGCGGCTACCAGGAAGATCGCCAGCATCCGGGCCATGTGAAATTATTCTAGCGGCTACTTGGCCAACACCGAACTGCGCGTGGCGAAGTTCAGGATCCACGTCGGGAATATTCCGAGGAAGAGAGTTCCGAGAGCGGGCAGGACCAGCGCCGCGCGCAGTCCGAGAGAGAGCGGCTCGACGCCGGCCGTCGCTTCGCCCGGCTCGTGCATGTACATCATCACCAGAATTCGCAGGTAGTAATAAGCGGCCACAGCGCTGTTAAGCAGTCCGAGGACAGTCAGCCAGACGAGGTGCGATTCGAGAGCGGCGCGGAAAATGTAGAACTTGCCGAAGAAGCCACCGGTGAGCGGCACGCCGATCAGGGAAAGCATAAATATGGTGAGCATTGCCGCGGTCATGGGCTGTTTCTGCGCCAGGCCGGCGAAGTCGTCGATGCTTTGGTAGCGCTCGCCGCGGCCGGAGAGGTGGCTCACCACGGCGAAGGCTCCCATGTTCATGAATGCATACGCAGCCAGGTAAAACATCGCCGCGGCTGTGCCGCCATCGGAGCGCGCGGTCAGCGCCACCATCACATAGCCGGCGTGCGCGATCGAACTGTAGGCCAGCATGCGCTTGACGTTGGTCTGCTGCAGTGCGGCGAAGTTTCCGATGGTCATCGAGAGCAACGCCGAGATCCAGACCAGCGGCTCCCAGCCGGCGCCGATCGGCTCGAAGGCTGTCATGAAGATACGCAGGAAGATGGCGAAGGCTGCGGCCTTGGGACCGGCGGAGAGGAACGCAGTGACGGGAGTGGGCGCGCCTTGATAGACGTCGGGCGCCCAGATCTGGAAAGGTGCTGCCGACACTTTGAATCCCAGTCCGACGAACATGAGGGCAGCAGCGAGACCGACGAAGACCGGGCTGGGCGCGTTCTGGCCGGTGATGGCGGCGCGGACTTCGGTGAGCGTGATGGTGCCGGTGGAGCCGTAGATCAGGGCCACGCCGTAGAGGAAAAACGCCGTGGCGAAGGAGCCGAGCAGGAAATATTTGAGGGCGGCTTCGTTGGCACGCTTGTCGTCGCGCAGGTAGCCGGCCAGCACGTAGCTGGCGATCGATGAAATCTCCAGGCCGATGAAAATCACGATCAGCTCGTTGGCGGCCGACATCAGGCACTGGCCGGCGATGGAGAAAAGCAGCAGCGCGTGGTATTCGCTGGTCTCGGCGTCCTGCCGCGCAAGAAAGCGGTACGACGGCAGAATCGTGAGGATACCGACCACGATCACGAGCACGCGAAAGAAAGTCGCGAAACCATCCACGATCAGCATGTCGCCGAATGCGGGACCGGCCTGCGTGCAGGCGTAGATTGCACCGCCGAGCGCGGCCAGCAGGGCGGCGAGACTGAGATGGCCGAACGCGTTTGAAGAGCGGCGGTGCAGCACGGGATCGAGCACCATGAGCAGCGTGCCCATCACGGTGAGGATGATTTCCGGAAGGATGCGGATGAGGTCGGTGGGATGGAAGATGAGGTTAACGGGCACGGGAAACCTCCGCGCCGCGCTTCAGTTCCACTCGAAATGGCACGTTGACTTGCGTCTGCTCCAGGATGCGGGCGGTGTTCCGGCTGACGGGCGGCAGGAACGATTGCGAGTAGACGCCCATCCAGACCATCATCACGATCAGCGGGACGACGGCGGCCCACTCGCGCAGATTCAGGTCGAAGACATGGTGGCGGACCTCTTCGCTAGCCTCGCCGTAGAACACGCGCTGATACAACCAGAGCATGTAGCAGGCGGAGAGGATGACGCCGAGAGAGGCGTACACGGTCCACGTGTAATTGGCTAGAGCTGTTCCTTGCAGCACTAGGAATTCGCCGACGAAATTGTTCAGCAACGGCAGGCCGATGCTGGCGAGCGTGGTGATGAGAAACGTAGTCGCGAGCCAGGGCGCAGTGGTGGCCACGCCGCCGTAATCCGCGATCTCGAGCGAATGGCGGCGCTCGTAGAGCAGACCGACGATGGCGAACAGCGCGCCCGTCGAGATGCCGTGGTTGAGCATCTGGTAGACGGCGCCATCCAGGCCCATCTGTGTGAAGCTGAAAATGCCGAGCACGACGAAGCCCAGGTGGCTCACCGAAGAATACGCCACCAGCTTTTTCATATTGGGCTGCACCATGGCGACCAGCGCGCCGTAGATAATTCCGATGATGGCCAGGACCGCGATCCACGGGGCGCAGGTGCGCGCGGCGCTGGGGAACAGCGGCAGGCAGAAGTGCAGGATTCCGTACGTGCCCATTTTCAGCATGACGGAGGCCAGCATGACGGAGCCCGCCGACGGGGCTTCCACGTGCGCGTCAGGCAGCCAGGTGTGCAGCGGGAAGAGCGGCACCTTGATGGCGAAGGCGAGGAAGAAGGCCAGGAAGAGAAGCAACTGCTCGCCGCGGTCGAAGCTCAGCCGCCCGCTCGACAGCATGTCGAGGATGGCCGGATAGTTGAAGGTCTGGGCGCGAACGTAGAGGTAGATGATGGCCGCGAGCATCAGCACCGAGCCGGCCATGGTGTACAGGAAGAATTTCACCGCGGCGTAGATGCGGCGTTCGTGGCCCCAGATGCCGATCAGAAAGTACATGGGGACGAGCGAGACTTCCCAGAAAACGTAGAACAGGAAAAGATCCTGCGCCAGGAAGACGCCGATGAGGCCGAACTCGAGCAGGATCAGGAACGCGTAGAATTCTTTCACGCGGTTCTGGATGGAGCGCCACGAGATGAGCACGCAGATCGGCGTTAGCAAGGTCGAGAGCAGAATCAGCCAGAGGCTGACACCGTTGGCCGAGATCGTGAAGTGGATCTCGGGCGCGGCGATCCACGGCCAGTCGATGGTGAATTGCTCGCCTGCGGAATTGCGGTCGAACCAGTAGAGCAGGCCGAGCGAGGCGACGAAGGTCGCGAGCGACAAGGCCAGTGCCCACACGCGGCTGCCTTGCGGCGACGAGCGCGGCACTAGCAGCGCGATCAGGAATCCTGCGAGCGGAAGGAACAGGACGACAACCAGCAAGTTCATCGCACTCCTCCCGTGACCGCGACCATGGCCACGATCACCAGCACCGAGCCGAACAGAATCCAGCCGGCGTAGCTGCGGATATTGCCGGATTGCAGTAACCGAAGAACGCTGCCGACGTTGCGGGCGCGCGCGCCGATGCCGTTCACGGCGCCATCGATCAGGCCCGCGTCGACGCCCTTCCACAGCACGGCGCGCGAGCCGTTGACTACGGGTTTGACGATGGTCGCGTCGTAGATCTCATCCACGAAGTATTTGTTATAGACGACGGTGTACAGCCATCTAACGCTGGAGGCCAGCGAGTCGGCCATGCCGGGCTTGGCGACATACATGACGTACGCGATGAGAATACCGAGCAGGCCCGCGGCCGTCGAAATCACCATGAGGGTCATATCTTCCGGCACTTCCATCGCGGGGAAGATCGTGCCGAGGAATTCCGGAACCTTGAACAGGAATCCGCCGGCGACTGAGAGCAGCGCCAGAATGACGAGCGGGATCAGCATCACGGGCGGCGATTCGTGCGGATGCTCGTGGCCGCGGTATTCGCCGAAAAACGTCATGAACATCGCGCGGAAAACGTAGAACGCGGTCAGGCCGGCGGTGATGGTGCCGAGCCAGTAGATCCAGGGTGCGTGATGGTACGCGGCGAGGAGGATGGCGTCTTTGCTGAAGAAGCCGGCGAACGGCGGCACGCCCGAGATGGCGACGGCGGCGCACATCATGGTCAGAAACGTCCACTTGATGTACTTGCGCAGGCCGCCCATGTTTCGCATGTCCTGCTCGCCCGAGAGGGCGTGAATCACGGACCCGGAACCCAGGAAGAGCAGTGCCTTGAAGAACGCGTGGGTCATCAGGTGGTAGATGCCGGCGGAAAACGCGCCGACGCCGACGCCGACAAACATGTAGCCCAACTGCGAAACCGTGGAGTAGGCGAAGACTTTCTTGATATCGTTCTGCGCCAGTCCGATGGTGGCCGCGAAGAAGGCGGTCGCGATCCCGATATACGCAATGATGTCCATCGCCGCCGGGGCGTGCGTGTAAATGACCCACGAGCGCGCCGTCATGTAGACGCCGGCCGTGACCATGGTGGCGGCGTGGATCAGCGCGGATACGGGCGTGGGGCCCGCCATCGCGTCCGGCAACCACACGTAGAGCGGAAGCTGCGCCGACTTACCGCAGGCGCCGACCATCAGCAGGATGCCGATCCAGAACAGCACGTTCTCCGGCGCGCCCGCGGCCTGCTGGAACACCGTGCCGAAATCGAGCGAGCCGAATTGCTTCACCATCATGAAAATCGCGAGCGAGAATCCGAAGTCGCCGATCCGGTTCACGATGAACGCCTTGTTGCCGGCGTTGGTGGCGAATTTCTTATCGAAGTAGAACCCGATCAGCAGGTAGCTGCAGAGGCCCACGCCCTCCCACCCGACGAACAGCACCAGGTAGTTCGCGGCCAGCACCAGCACCAGCATGAAAAACATGAAGAGGTTGAGGTAGGCGAAGAATCGGTAGTAGCCTCCCTCGTGCGCCATGTAGCCGACGGAATAAATGTGGATGAGCGAACCGATGCCGGTGACCACCAGCAGCATGATGACGGTGAGCCGGTCGATGGCGAAATCGCAATTCACGCTGAAGGCGCCGCTCTGGATCCACGTGAAGTAGTGCTCGGTGTGGGCGGTGTTGAGGTCGCCCAGGCCGAAAATGGTTTTGAGCACCCAGGCGAAAGAGAGCACGACAGAGCCGACGGCGACGGCGTCGATCGCCGTCTTGGAGAAGCGGCGGCCAAAGAGGCCGTTGATGAGGAAGCCTGCGAGCGGGAGTATCGGTATGAGCCAGAGTTGCATTAGCGTGCGTTTGGTTGAAGGGCTTTATTCACTGCCGAGACGCCGAGATCGCCGAGAGCACAAAGATCGTCGGCACCCTTTCCCAGTTTTCTCGGCGATCTCGGCGTCTCGGCGGTGAACATTCTTTTTCTCAGTTCTTCATCGAGTTCACATCATCGATATTCAGCGTCGAACGATTCTTATAAACGGTCAGGATAATTGCGAGACCCACTGCCGCCTCCGCCGCAGCTACCACCATCACGAAGAAAGTGAAGAGGTGGCCGTTCACCTGTTTGAGTTGATAGGAAAATGTGACGAAGCTCAGGTTGACGGCGTTCAGCATCAGCTCGATCGACATGAAGACCGTGATGATGTTGCGGCGGAAAAGAAAGCCGGCTACGCCGAGCGAGAACAGTACGGCGCTCAGAATCAGGAACCAGGAAATCGGAACGGCGTTCATCTTAGTCCAGCTCCTTTCGCGCCAGGACGATCGCGCCCAGGATGGCGATCAGAATCAGAATCGAAGTCGCTTCGAAGGGCAGCAGGTAGGTGGTGAAGAGCGCGCGGCCGATATCGCGGGCGGTTCCGCCGGTGAAGCCGCCGAAGTGAACGGTCACGTCCTGGCGGAAAAGCCGCTGCACGTAGTAGGCGAGCAGCCCGAGGAAAGCCATCAGCAGCGGTACGCCCAGCAAGCTCACCATGAAAGATCGCCCGCGGCGGGATTCGGCGCCGGCGTTGAGCAGCATGATGACGAAGACGAACAGCACCATGACTGCGCCGGCGTAGACAATGACCTGTGCGGCGGCGATGAACTCGGCGCCCAGCAGCAGGTAGAGAATGGCCAGCGAGCCCATGACGCCGACGAGTGAGACGGCGCTCGAAATCGGGTGCGACTGCACCACCACATTGATGGCGCAGAGCACCGCGATCGTGGCGAAAACGAGGAAGAGAATGACGTCCATGTCAGGAAAACCAGGCAACCAGAAAGCCGGTCACCAGCAGATTCAAGACCGCCACCGGGAAGAGAAACTTCCAGGCGAAGCCCATGAGTTGGTCGTAGCGGAAGCGCGGCAGGGTGCCGCGAATCCACATGAAGGCGAAAAGGATGAGGCCGGTTTTCGCGCAGAACCAGAACAGCGGCAGCAGCCAGCTCTGCACCATCGGCAGCAGAAATACGGCTGCGATGATGAGGAAGATCGCTCCGAAAGCCGGCAGCGTCAATCGATCGCGGCGGCGCGCCGGGTGCAGGCCGTGGTAGAGCGCCACCACGCCAGCGGTCGCGAAGATCACCACGGGAACAAAGCTCGATCCGTACGGCGTGGGCCAGAGCGCGTCCCAGCCGCCGAGGAAAAGCAGCACCGCCATGCAGCTAACCGTGATCATGTTGGCGTACTCAGCCATGAAGAACGACGCGAACTTCATGCTGCTGTACTCGGTGTGGAACCCGGCCACGAGTTCGTTTTCCGCCTCGGGAAGATCGAACGGCACGCGGTTGGTCTCGGCGAAGGCGGCGATCAGAAAAATGCAGAAGCTCACCACTTGCGGAAACGGGCCGCGGAAAAGATTCCAGTGCCAAAAGCCGCCGAGTTGCGTGCCCACCAGGTCGCGCAGGCTGAGCGTGTTCGAAAGCAGTAGCGGCGCAGCGATGGAGAGCGACATCGGCAGCTCGTAGCTGATCATCTGCGCGGAGCTGCGCAACCCGCCGAGCAGCGAGTATTTATTGTTGGACGCCCAGCCGGCGAGCGCGATGCCGTACACGCCCATCGAGGAGACGGCGAGGATGAAGAGCACGCCGATGTTGAGGTCGGTGAGTTGCATCCAGGTCTGGTAGCCGGCGACCTCGATCATGGGCCCGAACGGAATCACGGAAATCGAAAGCAGCGCCATCGTGATCGCGAGGAAGGGCGCCGCCAGGTACAGCGGCTTGTTCACGTAGGGCGGAACCAGATCTTCCTTGGTGATGAGTTTGATGACGTCGGCGAGCGGCTGCAGCAGGCCGTGCGGGCCGACGCGATACGGTCCGGGGCGCACCTGAATGTGCGCAATCACCTTGCGCTCCACCCACTGCAGATAGGCCAGCGTGGTCATCAGGACGGCGAACACCACCGCGGTCTTGATGAGGCTGATGACGATAAACGAGTCCATTTAGCGGCTCGACCGGCCTTCCACAACTGTGTTCAGAACCTTAGAGTAGCGCCCTAGCGTGCCCGACGCGAACAGACCGTTGTGGTCGGAGCGCACCAGGTCGGGCCGATTCTCGACGGAGATGCGGCCGTTGACCGGCATCGTCTGGGCGGCCCCGCCGGTCGAGATCGCCGGCGCGGGGATATCGTAACCGCGGACGGTTTTGCGGATCTCGTCGAACACGACGTCCGGCAGCCACGGTCCGAGTGCCGCGGCGGCTCCCAATTCACGCGCGATGAAGCCCATGATTTCGAGATCCGGCTTGGCGCCCATGGTGTTGATGGCGCGCTTCAGGCGCTGCACTTCGCCGGTGACGTTGGTGACGGTCCCGTTCTTCTCGTAGGCGGACGCGGCCGGCAGGACGACGTCGGCCTGTGCCGCGGTCTCGGTGAGGAACATGTCCTGCACCACGAGGAATCCGGCCTTGCGCGACGCGCCGGTCCGCAGCGGATTGGCGCCGACCACCCACAGTACGTCGAGGCCGGCCGCGAGCATTTCGTCGAGATGCATGCCCGCTTGGCCCGAAGGCTTGTAGCCGGGAAGCAACTCGGGCGTGAGCCCCATATCCACCGCGCCGCGCGAGTTCGAATAATCCACCAGCGCGATGTATTTCACCGGGATGCCGAGCGATTCGCCGAAGTCCACCAGCTTTCGGATATCGTCGCCTTTGAAGGAGTCGTCGAAGAGGATGACGAGCTCGGGCTCCGTCTTAAGCTTGTCGCGCAGCGATTCGTAATCGCGGCCGCGGACCACGGCTGCGGCGTATTTGTCCTCGCGCACCGGCTTCTCGGTCACCACATAGATGCGAGCCTGATGATGCCGGTAGTTGGCGCGCAACTGAAAGCTCAGCAGCGGATGCTCGAGCGCGAGATCAGCCCCGAGGACCAGCGCCGCCTTGCGATCATAAAGATCCGCCACCGTGGCAAGCTGGCCCGCGCGCCCCGAGAGCGCATCCAGCAGCGTCACCACATCGCCCGTCTGATGATGATCGATGTTGTTAGTCCGCAGCACGCCCCGCGCGAACTTCTGTAAATAGAAGTTCTCTTCATTGGTCGTGTGGTTCGACCCAATGACGCCAAAGCTGCCGCCATCGGCCTGCGTCTTCTTGAATTTCTCCGCCACCGTCTGCAACGCTTCCGACCACGAGACTTCCTGTAGAGTGCCGTTCTTCCTCACCAGCGGCGCTTGCAGACGCTCCGCGTGATCGTAGAAATCGAAAGCGTAGCGCCCCTTGATGCAGAGGAACTCGCCGTTGATGCCGGAGCGATCCCGATTATTGCCGCGCAGGATGCGGTCGTTGCGCGTGCCGAGAGTCGTCTTGCAGCCGTCGCCGCAGTGCGTGCAGATGGTGCCGACGTGCGTCATCTCCCAGGGACGCGTCTGGTAGCGGTAGGCGCCGCTGGTGAGCGCGCCCACCGGGCAGATGTCGATGCAGGCGCCGCACTCGTCGCATTCCAGGTGGTCGCCGACGTTGGGAGCGATCTCGGAAAAGGCGCCGCGATTGACTACGCCCAGCGCGCCCACGCCCATGCCTTCATTGCAAATTCGCACGCAACGGAAGCACAGGATGCAGCGCGGCGCATCGAAAAAGACCACCGGGGAGTATTGTTTCTCGGGCGTGTGGATTTTGGTTTCGGTATAGCGGCTCTCGCCCGCGCCGTAGCGGAACACCATGTCCTGCAGCTCGCACTCGCCGCCCTTGTCGCACACCGGACAATCCAGCGGATGATTGGTGAGCAGGAACTCGAGCGTGTATTTGCGCGCCTGCGCCACCTGCGCGGTCTCGGAGCGCACCACCATTCCCTCGGCCACGGGAAGCGTGCATGCCGTCATCATCTTCGGCATCTTCTCCACTTCCACCAGGCACATGCGGCAGGCGGCCTGGAGAGTCAGGCCTTCGTAATAGCAGAACGCCGGGATCTCGATTCCGACCTGCTTGGCGGCATCGATGACCAGCATCCCGGCGGGGGCCTGGACTTCGCGGCCGTCGATCGTGAGTTTGACTAAGTCAGGCATTCAGCAACACCGGGGACCGCTCATACGGACACGGTTTTCCATTCAAGTGATCTTCAAATTCGTGGCGGAACTTTTCGACGATGGAGATCGTGGGCAGCGCGGCCGCATCGCCCAGCGGGCAAAACGTCCGTCCCAGCATGTTCTTCGCGAGATCGCCGATCAGGTTGATGTCGTTGCGCGTCCCGCCGCCTTCGTGGAAGCGGGTGAGAATCTTCTTCAGCCACGTGGTGCCCTCACGGCACGGAATGCACCAGCCGCAGCTTTCGTGCGCGTAGAACCGCATGATGCGCAGCGCCGCTTTCACCATGCAAGTCTGGTCGTCGATGACGATCACGCCGCCCGAGCCGAGCATGGATTTGCGGCTCGCCATGGAATCGTAGTCCATGGTGGCGCCTTCCAATTCCTGCGCCGTCAGCACCGGGCACGACGATCCACCGGGAATGAACGCCTTCAGCCTATTGCCATTCCGGATACCACCGCCGACCTCTTCGATCATCTGCTTCACGGGGAAGCCGAGGCGCAGTTCGTAAACGCCCGGCCGGTTTACGTGGCCCGTCAGGCACGTCAATTTGGTTCCACCGGCTTTGGGAATGCCGAGATCGGCGAACGCCTTTCCGCCGTTGAGCAGGATGGGCGGGACGGCGCAATACGTCTCAACGTTGTTGAGAATGGTGGGGCACTGGAACGCACCCACCACCGCCGGAAAGGGCGGCCGGATACGCGGGATGCCGCGTTTGCCTTCGAGCGATTCGAGCAGCGCCGATTCTTCGCCGCACTCGTAAGCGCCCGCGCCGGTGTGCGTGTAGAGCTCGAAATCGAAGCCCGTGCCCTGAATGTTTTTGCCGAGCCAGCCCTTGTCGTACGCTTCCGCGATAGCTTTGTCGAGGACCTCGATCAGGTAGCGGTATTCGCCGCGTACATAGATGTAGCCGGCGTGCGCATCCACTGCGAGACCGGCAATCAGGCAGCCCTCGATCAACTGGTGCGGATCGTTTTCGATCAGGACGCGGTCTTTGCAGGTGCCCGGTTCGCTCTCGTCGGCGTTGACTACGATGTACTTCGGCTTGGGCGAAGTGCGCGGTACGAAGCTCCACTTCATTCCCGTCGGGAAGCCGGCGCCGCCGCGGCCGCGAAGATTCGAGGCCTTCACTTCTTCGATGATCTCTTCGGGCTTCATGCCCGCGGCTTTACGGAAGGCTTTGTAGCCGTCGTTCGCCAGGTACGTGTCGATGGATGCCGAGTCCGGCAAGCCGAAGCGGCGGGTGAGCACCTTGGTTTCGAGCGGGCTAGGTTCGTTGTAGAGCATTTTAGTGGGCTTGCAAAAGAGGATTCACCGCCGAGACGCCGAGATCGCTGAGAACACAAAAATCAGAAAGCCAATTCGTTAGTCTTCTCGGCGTTCTCGGCGTCTCGGCGGTGAGCATACTTTTTCTCATCTCCTCGCCAGACTCTCCAGCAATTGATCGAGCTTCTTCGCCGTCACGGCGTGATGGAAATCGTAGTTCACCTGGACAGCAGGCGCCCACGAGCACGCCCCGATACACTCCACTTCTTCCAGCGAAAACTGCCCGTCGGCAGTCACTTCCTTATGCCCGACGCCGAGCTTTTTGCAGGCGTGCTCCCACAGTTTGTCTCCGTCGTGCAGCAGGCAACTGATGTTGGTGCAGATCTGGACGTGGTACTTCCCGAGCGGCTTGCGATGCAGCATCGAGTAGTAAGAGAGCACCTCGTTCACCTGCAAGGGCGTCACGCTCACGCGGCGTGCGACCTCGTCGATCAGCTCATCGGTGCAGCAGCCGATTTCGTCCTGCGCATAGAGGAGCATCGGGATCATCGCCGAGCGCTGCCGTCCCGGCGGATAGCTCTTCAGCAGTTTTTCAAACCGGGCTTCCAGTTGTGGTGAAAATGTCATGCGGTTGTTATCAGCGATCCGTATCGCCCAGAACAAAATCCATGCTGCCGATGGAAGCGATCACATCCGCGATCAGGGTGCCTTCCACCATTTTAGGCACGGCCTGCAAGTTGCCGAAGCTCGGCGTGCGCATGTGGACGCGGTACGGCTTCGACGTCCCGTCGCTCACCAGGTAGAATCCCAGTTCGCCGCGCGGCGATTCGATCGTCTGGAAGACTTCGCCTTCGGGCACGCGGAAGCCCTCGGTCACGATCTTGAAGTGGTAGATCAGGGCCTCCATCTGGGTCTTCATCTTCTCGCGGTCGGGCAGCACCACGTGCGGCGCGTCCGCTTTCCACGGCCCCGCGGGCATGCCTTCCATCGCCTGCCGGATGATGCGCGAGCTCTGCCGCATCTCCTCGATGCGCACCTGGTAACGCGCAAAGACATCGTTCTCGGTACGGGTAGGCACTTCGAAATCGAACTTTTCGTAGCTCGTGTAGGGCGCCGTCTTGCGGGCGTCAAGCTGCAGTCCGGCGGCGCGCAGCATGGGGCCGGTCACGCCCAGGTCGAGCATGTCCTCGAGCGAAATAAAGCCGATCCCCTGGGTGCGGCCGATCCAGATGGGGTTGTTCGTCAACAGATTCTCGTACTCGTCCACCTTGCTGGGGAAGCCGTCGATGAACTTCTTCACGCGCTGCTGCCAGCCGCGCGGCGGTTCGAGCGCCAGGCCGCCGATGCGGAAGTAGCTGGTCATCATCCGCTGGCCGGAGAACATCTCGAAGATGCGCAGAATGTCTTCGCGCTCGCGGAAGCAATAGAGGAAGACGCTCATGGCGCCGATATCGATCGCGTGCGTGCCCAGCCACACCAGGTGGCTGTTGAGGCGGGTCAGCTCCGTCAGCATCACGCGCATCCACTGCGCGTGCGCCGGAATTTCGAGCGCCAGCAATTTTTCCGCGGCCAGGCACCAGCCCAGGTTCATCGAAAGCGGCGCCAGGTAATCCACGCGGTCGGTGAGCGTAACGGCCTGCTGGTAGTTTTTGACTTCGAACTCTTTTTCGATGCCGGTATGCAGGTAGCCGATGTCCGGCTGGCACTTCATGATGGTCTCGCCGTCGAGCTCCAGCAGCAGGCGCAGCACGCCGTGCGTGGAGGGGTGCTGCGGGCCCATGTTGAGAACCATGCGGCGCGGGCCGGTTTGTATCGGTTCGTCGCCTTCGACGGTGGCGGTAATTCCGGGGATGCCCGATTCACTCATGACTAAGCTCTCGGCCCCGCGATCGGGTAATCTTTCCGCAGCGGATGGCCTTCCCAATCGTCAGGCAGCATGATGCGGCGCAGGTCGGGGTGATTCACAAATCGGATTCCGAAGAGGTCGAAGACTTCGCGTTCGTACCAGCCGGCGGATCGCCAGACCGGCGTGACCGATTCGATGGCGGGATCTTCGCCGCGAACCCGGCACTTCAGGCGCACCCGCAGGTTCTGCTCGATATTGTGCAGATGGTAGACAACCTCGAAGCGAGGCTCGGCGGGGTAGCGGTCGACGGCGGTCACGCTGCTCAGCCGGATGAATTTCTGGTCGAACTTGAGAAAGCCGCAGACGCTGACGATTTTCCCAATGGCGATCTCGAGCGTCAGCTCGTTGAACTCGAATTTTCCGCCGGTGACGGCGTCGGCGTCAAACGCCTCCACTGCCGCCGCCACGGCGCGATCTCGCAGATTGTCGGGTAACATTCGAAGGCTACAGCCGTCTTCGGGCGCCCTGGTCCGCACCGGACCAATCGAGCGCGCCCTTTTTCCAGATATAGAAAAACCCACAAAGGATCAGGACCGCAAACACCAGCATCTCGATGAACGCGAACATTTTCAGCTCGCGAAAAACCACCACCCACGGGTACAGAAAGATCACTTCGATATCGAACAGGATGAAGAGCATTCCCACCAGGTAGAACTTGACGCTGAACCGCTGGCGCGCGTCGCCGGTGGGAACGATGCCCGACTCGTACGGCATGTCCTTCACGCGATTGCGAACCCGCTTGCCCAACAGATACGAGGCCGTGAGCAGCCCGGCCGCGAGCGCCATCGCGAGTAGCGCCTGCACCAGGACAGGAAAATACACTTCGGTGTACGAGGTAGGCATGTGTGTCGGGAGGTCGAGGCCTAAATCTGACTATAATTGGTGCAAAACTGGAGTGTCAACCAAGCATGATCGACATCGTGGTGAATGGCGAGCCGCAATCCGCGCCTGAAGGGCAGACCATTCTCGGACTGTTGGAACAATTGCGCATCGACCCGGCGCGCGTGGCGGTGGAGTTGGACCGGCGAATCGTCAAGCAGCCGCATTGGAGCGGAACGACACTGGGCCGCGGCGCACAGGTGGAAATCGTACAATTTGTGGGCGGCGGGTAGCCTGCGGCAAGAATGGGCAGGCGGGGCAGGCGCTCGATGCCCGCCCCACAACAACATTCCGTTTACGCGAAGCTGCGGATGGCGCCGGCTTCGTCCTCGTGGACGTCGAACACCGTGTAGAGCTTCGTAATCTGCAGCAGGTCCTTGACCCGCTTGTTGAGGTTGAGCAGCTTCAACTCCCCGCCGCTGTTGGTGACCGTGGTGAACCCCGAAACCAGCTCGCCGATCCCCGAGCTGTCGATGTAGGAAACGTCTCCCAGGTTGAGCAGGATCTTCTTCTGGCTCTTCCCCACCATCTCCCGCAACGTATCGCGCAATGCGCTCGAACCCTCGCCGAGGGTGATCCGTCCCGCCACATCCACCACGCTCACATCGCCCACTTGCCGAGTCGTCAACTTTACGCTCACTGAACTATGCCTCCACGTTGAAAATCCGTTTGAAATTACTTTGACACCAGAAATTTGACCAAAGTTACCTCGGTTCCCAGGGGTTCCAGGTGCCGCATCTGGAACTCGTCCATGAAGGACCGGATCAAAAAAATGCCGCGGCCCGAGGTGCGCATGAGGTTCTCGGGCGCCAGCGGGTCGGGGATGGAATCGAAATCGAACCCCTCGCCCTCGTCGGCGATCCGGATGGTAAACCGCTCGTGCGTCTTGTCCACCGAGAACCGGACCTTCTTGTGCGCATTGTACCGATTGCCGTGTGCCACAGCGTTCACCATCGATTCGCGCACGGCCATCCCGATCTTCATGAGATCGTCCTCGTCGAAGCCCGCCCGCTGGGCCACGCCGACCGCGATCTCTTCAGCGCTGTCCACGCTTTCGAGTGTCGATTCCAGAAACCGTTCCACGGTTTCCGGTACGTGGGGCTTGTTTTCCCGCATACAGATTGCGGCCAGGAAGCGTGGCCAAAACGAATGGACAGAATAAATTACCCGGGTTACGAAAGTCAAGGAGACGTTCCGCCGTCATGGATGCTTCTCTGTGATCTGGCGAAAAACCCGAAGCAGGTTGCCGCCCAGGAATTTGCGGATGCGCGCTTCGGAGTAGCCGCGCCGCAGCATGGCGTCCGCGATCGTCGGCAGGTCGCGAACGTCGCGCATGCCGCGGGGCAATGGAGGGCCGCCGTCGAAATCGCTGCCCAGCGCCACGTGATCTTCGCCGACAAGTTGGATGGCACGGTCGATCACGCCCACCCAGTCATCCACGGTCATTCGGATGTCCTGCGGAATATCGGCCGGCAGCATGGGGAATTGCGGCGCCACGATCTTATCCAGTTCGTAAATACTGAGCTGCGTTCCGCGCTGCAGGATGGCCGTCGTGTCCCAGAACGGTTTGCCGGCATGCTGCGTGCGCCAGTCGAACGCCTTGCGGTTGTGAAATTCATTACCGAGCTGGAATCCGATCACGCCGCCTTTGGCCGCGAGCTTCTTTAGCAGCGCCTCCGGCATGTTACGGGGAATGTCGTTGATGGCACGCAAGCCGTGGTGAGTTGCAATCAGCGGATCGGTGCTGATATCGATGGCGGTCGAGATCGCGTCGTCCGAAGCATGCGACAGGTTGATCGCCATACCCAGGCGATTCATTTCGCGGATCACGTCGCGGCCGCGGTCGTTCAAGCCGTGCCACTTCTCGGGCGAACAGCAGGAATCGGCATAGTTACTGGTCCAGTTGTGCGCCGAAAGCTGGACCGAACGCATGCCGAGCCGGTACATTTCACGGATCACGGCCGGGTCGCCATCCAGGTCGAAACTTCCTTCAATGTCGAGCACCGCGGCGATTTTGCCGCTGGCATGAATGCGCTCGATGTCCGATGCGGTGCGCGCGATTTCGATGGTCCGGCTGTTGCGCGCGATCTGGTCGATGGCACAATCCAGCATGCGCAGCGCCTGTTTGGTCTCGTGCCGGGCGGGGTAATAATCTTCGGTCACGAAGATGGAAAAGAAGAGCGCGCCGAGGCCGCCTTCTTTGGCGCGGGGCAGGTCGAACTGGCCGTCGGGCTTAAGCTGGCCCACGTCGCCGCCGTGATAAAACTCGCGGTCGATGGCGTGAACGTGGCCATCGAAGACCAGCGAACTGGCGTGCAGGGCACGAGCCCGCGCGGAAATCGGGGCCGGCGTCTGCTGGCCCGGCAGGCTGGCGGCAGCGGCGAGCGCTACCAATACGCATGCGGCCGTCTTATAATCTGGATTACTTGGAAATTGTTCCATGGCCAATTCAACTCGTCCCAGACTTGCCGCGCTCACCACCACCTATTTCAAGTATTCGCACGCCCAGCATATCGTCGATCGCCTGCTGGATGGCTACGGCTGGAACGGCACGCACCATTATCCTCCCATGGACCTGGTGTCCCTTTATGTCGACCAGGTCGGCCAGAACGACTGGAGCCGGGAACGCGCGGCTCGCCATCCAAGCATGAAGGTTTATCCCACGATCGCCGAGACGCTCACGCTCGGCGGAAGCAAGCTGGCGGTGGATGGCGTGGTGATCGTCGGGGAGCACGGCAATTATCCGCGCAACGAAAAGGGGCAGACGAAATATCCGCGCTACGAGTTTTTCGAGCAGATGGTGAAGGTTTTTCGCGACAGCGGCAAGTCGGTGCCGGTCTTTAGCGACAAGCACCTTTCCTGGAATTGGGACTGGGCGCGCAAGATGTACGACACTTCCCGCGAGATGGGGTTTGCCTTCATGGCCGGATCGAGCCTGCCGGTCACGTGGCGCACACCGTCGGTCGAGATGCCGTTGGGCTCACGCATCAGCGAGGCGCTGTGCGTTTGCTATGGCGGCGTGGACAGCTACGATTTTCACGGCCTCGAGACCATCCAATGCATGGTGGAACGTCGGCGCGGCGGTGAGACCGGAGTCCAGAAAATGCAGGCGTATCGCGGCCCCAAATTCTGGGAAGCGTTGCGCGGTGGCGTCTGGCCCAAGGCGTTGATGGATTCGGCGCTGTGCCGCAGCCACACGCTGACGCCTGCGCGGGCCGGGTTCAACCACGTTTTCCCGACCGTTGAGGATATGCAGCGGCTGGTGCGAGATCCGGTGGCATACCGCTACGAGCATGCCGACGGATTGAAGTGCACCATGCTGCTGATGGCGGGCCTGGTCAAGGATTTCAACTTCGCCGCGTACGTGAATGGCTCGAGCCAGCCATGGTCCACGCAGATGTATTTGCCGATGCCCGACGGCCGCACCACGCTCGCCAATTTCTTCAGCCCGCAGGTGAACAACTTCGAAAAAATGTACCTGACCGGCAAAGCGCCGTATCCGGTGGAGCGAACGCTCCTCACCACGGGCTTGACGGCGGCCGGCGTCGACAGCCTGTATCAAGGGCAGAAGGCGCTCGATACTCCACACCTGGCTATCCGCTACCAGCCGGCTAAAGAGTCGACTTTCTGGAGGACATGACGATGCTGACACGGCGCGCTTTTCTTCAGACCTCGGCTGTGGCTGCGACGGCTGCACAGGGCCAGGGCCAAACGCAGCCCAAGCGGATCGCGATCGTCGCGACGATCTACCGGTATCTGTCGCACGCGCAACACATGGGCGACCGCTTCCTGGTGGGCTACCCGTACGACGGCGTGTGGCACAAGCCGGACATGAAGGTGGTGTCGCTCTACGTCGATCAGAAGCCTGAGGGCGATTTGAGCGGCGCCCGTGCACATGAATTCGGCTTCGAAGTTTATCCCACAGTTGCCGAGACCCTGCGCTGCGGTGGCAAAGATCTGGCTGTGGATGCCGTGCTGATCATCGGCGAGCATGGCAACTATCCGCGCAACGAGCTCGGCCAGGTCCTGTACCCGCGCTACGAGTTCTTCGACCAGTGCGTCAAGGTGTTCGAGCAGTCGGGGCGCGCGGTTCCGGTCTACAACGACAAGCACCTCTCGTACAGCTTCGAAAAAGCAAAGGCGATGGTGGACGCTTCGCGGCGGCTGCGGTTTCCGATGTTGGCCGGCTCTTCGATTCCGGTGACGTGGCGGCTTCCTTCGATCGACCTGCCGCTGGGCTGCGAGATCGAGGCGGCGTTGATGGTCGGCGAAGGCGGTTCGGATGCGATGGATTTCCACGCGCTCGAAGGACTGCAGTGCATGGTGGAACGGCGGCGCGGCGGAGAGAGCGGCGTCAAAGCGGTCCAACTGCTTCAAGGCGATGCCGTCTGGAAGGCGGGCGATGAGGGGCGGTATCCGAAGGAGCTGCTGATCGCGGCTCTATCGCGCAGCGACACGCCGCTGGGGCTGACAGAGGCCGATGGCCGCACACAAGACCTGGTGGGGTCCGGCGAGTTGCGCAAGATCGCGAAAAATCCCTCGGCTTACTTCATCGAATATAACGACGGCCTCAAAGCGACCATGCTGATGCTCGACGGCGCGGTCAAGGATTTCAATTTTGCGGCACGGCTGAAGGGTGTGCCGCAGATCCAATCCACGCAGTTCCTGCTGACTCCCGAGCCGAACGTTACCTATTCCGCATGCCTGATGCACAAAGCGGAGCAGATGTTCCAAAGCGGCGCGGCGCCGTATCCAGTCGACCGCACCTTGCTCGTCAGCGGCATTCTGGAAAGCTGCCTCACATCCAAGAGCAAGGACCATGCGCGGCTCGAGACGCCGCACCTCAAGGTGGCATACAAAGCGCCGCAGCAATCTCAATTCGCCAGGACCTGATCTATGAACCGACGGTTGTTCCTTCAAGTAGCTGCCGCATCTCCCCTGGTCGGCAGTCCCGTTGACGAACCGGTTTATCGCGTCGTCACCCCTCACAAACCCGCTGCCAAGCCGGGGATGCCGGGACCCTATCCGGGCCAGGTGGTGCGAGTGCACGCCGCGGATTCGATCGACGTCGAGACCGAGCGGGTAAATCGGGACGTCGTCAAACGAATGCTCTCGAGCGGGATGAAGGCGCTCACCGGCGATGCGCGCGATGAAGACGCCTGGGCGCGCTTCGTCACTCCGAAAGACGTGGTGGGCATCAAGGTGAATTGCTCGGGAGCGCCGCGCGTCAATTCCATCCCGGAGGTAGTGGCGGGAATCGCGGAGAACCTCATCGCGGCCGGAGTCCCGGCGAAACAGATTTACGTCTACGAGCGTTTCGACAACCAACTGCAGAGCGTGGGCTACGAAAAGTATCTTCCGGCGGGGGTGACGATTCTAGCCGCCGAAGCTACGCGTGGTTCGATTCTCGGATACGATCCGCGCACGTACGTGGAGACCAGTTTCTTCGGCGAAGAGGATACGCGGTCGAACCTGGTGCGGCTGGTGTCGGAGACGCTCACCAAGATCATCAACGTCCCGAACATGAAGGAGCACCAGGCGGCCGGCGTTACGGGCTGCCTGAAGAATATTGCATACGGCAATTTTTCCAACGTGGACCGGTCGCACCGCTTCGAAAAGACCAATACCCAGACATTCATCGGCACTCTGGCTGCGACCGAGCCCGTCCGCTCCCGCGTCGTACTGAACATCATGGACGGACTGCGCGGCGTGTGGCACGCGGGCCCGTTCAGCCAGAACGCGCGGTTTCGCTTTTTTCCCAAACAGATTATGTTCGGCACCGACCCGGTGGCTATGGACCACAAGCTCATCGAGCTGATCGAAGAGAAGCGAAAGGCAGAGGGCGCGGTGTCACTGTTCGACCGGTCCAGGGAGCATCTCGGAAATAATTCGGACCCGAACAAGAACAAGTTCATACGGGAGCCGGGGCACGTGGAATACGCGTCGAAGCTCGGTCTGGGTGTATTCGACGCGGAGAAAATCAAACTGAAGTCGATCGAGCTGTGATGCAACCTATTCGAATCGCCTCCATCCTGATTATTCTTCTCGGCACGGCGCGGCACGGGCTGAGCCAGGCCGCTTACGACCTGCTGCTGCAGGGCGGGCACGTCATCGACGCCAAGAACGGGATCAGCGCTATCCGCGATGTGGCGATCAAGGATGGGACTATTGCGGCGGTCGCGGAGCATCTGGATCCGGCCTCTGCGGTGAAGACCGTCAACGTTGCCGGTTTGTACGTCACGCCGGGGTTGATCGATATCCACGTGCACGTTTTCGCCGGCACCGGCGAAGCGCGCTCCTATGCCGGGGACCACAGCCTCTACCCGGACGGGTTCACGTTCCGCGCCGGCGTGACTACTGTTGCGGATGCGGGCTGCTCGGGATGGCGCAATTTCGAAGACTTCAAGAGCCGCATCATCGACCGGTCCAAGACGCGCGTGCTGGCGTTTCTGAACATCGTCGGTAATGGGATGCGCGGCGGCAGGTATGAGAACGATCTCGCCGATATGGAGGCTGCGCCCGCGGCCGAGATGGCGCAGCGTTACAAGGGGCTGATCGTGGGCATCAAGACGGCGCACTACGCCGGACCGGAATGGATGCCGGTGGAACACGCGGTGGAAGCGGGTACGACGGCCAAGATTCCGGTGATGGTCGACTTTGGCGAGGACCGTCCGCAGCGTCCGCTGGCCGATCTGCTGACGAAGAAACTGCGGCCGGGCGACATTTACACGCACTGCTATTCCGGACTCCGTCACGAACTGGACGATTCCGGCAATCTCAATCCGGGAATGCTCGAGGGACGAAAGCGCGGCATCATCTTTGATGTGGGGAACGGCGGCGGCAGTTTCGCGTGGCGCATCGCGGTGCCGGCGATCCAGCAGAAATTTCTTCCGGATTCCATCTCGACCGACCTGCATGCCGACAGCATGAACTCGGGCATGAAGGACATGCTCAACGTGATGAGTAAGTTCCTGGCGATGGGGCTTTCGGTGGACGAGGTGATCCGGCGCTCGACCTGGAACCCGGCGCGCGAAATCCAACACGAAGAGCTGGGGAATCTTTCGGTGGGATCGCCGGCGGATGTGTCGGTATTGCGGCTGGAGAGCGGCAAGTTCGGGTACACCGACATGTACGGCGCGCGGTTGCAGGGAACGCAAAGACTGGCGTGCGAGTTGACTGTCCGCAACGGCAAAGTGGTCTACGATTACAACGGCATCACGCGTCCCGATTGGGACAAGCTGCCGAAGAACTATATGCAGACCGGCGACTCGCGTTGGGACGCTGTCTCGCCGGCGAGAAGGCCAAGGCCGGATTCCAAGGCCAAATAGGTCGCAGATGCGAGTGCGGCCGGTTGCGGAACTACGGGCGACGACCAACCGCGGCGGGGACGACGTTTTCGTAGTTATCCCAATTTGTACGGCGCGCGATATTTGTAAGACAGCAGGCGGTTGGCGGCTTCGCTGTTGGTGAAACGTTCGGCGCGGCCATCCCAGTCGAGCAGGCTCCCGGTCTTGTGGGCGATGTTGCCGATCAGTGTGGTCGCCGTGGAAACGTGGCCGATCGCCACGTCGGCGTTGCACTTGGCGCGGCTCTTCATGCAATCCAAAAAGTTCCGCGCATGCGCTTCGGTACTTTCCGGGCCGGCGCCATTCGACTTGGCCTCGATCAGCGTTTTCCGCCCGGTTCTGTAGGCGCGTTCGCTCACGCGGTCCAAGGGGGTGCGCGCGAAGAAGGTCAAATCGGTCACCTGTTCCGGCACGACTTCCCACCGTCCGGCCATGAGGTACATGGTCCCTTTGGTGCCCCGCAGTTCGATCTCGGCGCCCGGAGGGTTCGTCTTCGATGCGTTGGCGTCGTACTGCGAAAACGTCATCAGCGTCTTGTCGTATTCCCAAATCACTTCGAGCGTGTCGGGGATTTCGCGGTTGTCCCCCATCACGTATTTGCCGCCCATGGCGGTGACGCGGCGCGGATATTCCAGGCCCAGGCACCAGCGCATCATGTCGACGTTGTGCACGCCGAAATTCGTGAGCTGGCCGCCCGAGTAGTTGTAAAACCAGCGGAATTTGTAATACGCCCGATTGCTGTTGTAGGGCACCTTGGGCGCGGGACCCAGCCATTGATCCCATTCCTTGGCGTTGGGAGGTTCGCCGTCGGGCGGGTTGCCGATGCCGTTGGGCCACTCATTTCCGATGTGATAGGACTTGGCGACGGTGACGTGGCCGATGCCGCCGGAGCGCACGAATTCCGCGGCCTCGCGCAAAGACGCGGTCGATCGGCGCTGTGTGCCGACTTGCGTAACACGGCTGGTGTGCTGCGCCACTTCAACCATCCTCCGCCCCTCGGTCACAGTCAGGAACAGCGGCTTCTCGACGTACACATCTTTGCCGGCGTTGCAGGCGTCGATGAACATGAGCGCGTGCCAGTGATCGGGGGTGGCAATCACCACGGCATCGACATCCTTGTCGTCGAGCAGCGCGTGATACTCGCGGTACTTTTTGGGAGTGGCTCGCGACTTCTTGATCGCGAAATCCATGTAGTCGTCGCGCAGGTCGCACACCGCGGCGGTCTGCTGGTCGCCGTGCTCGAGAAACGCGTCGTGGACCTGGTCGCCGCGGTTGCCGAGCCCGATGTAGCCCATGCGTATCCGGTCGGCGGCCCCGAGAATCCGCGAATAACTGAGGGCCGTCGAGAGCGCGGCGGCGCGTGTGAAATGGCGGCGCGTCATATCGTTCATGAGATTGCCTCCTGGTCGATTGTGCCATGCAGCCACTCGTCCACGTGGCTGCGCACGAAGTCATCGTCCGCCAGTTGCGGGTAGCTGGCGGATACTCTATCAATTTCCTCGAGTTGTCCGGGAGAGAGGTCTTCGGCAGGGTCCAGGCACCAGCGGCCCGCCAGCAGGCCCTGCCGCCGAAGGATCTCATGCAGGCCGGCGATGCAGCCTGCAAAGGAATTCCGAACGTCGAATAATGCGGCGTTGGCGTCGGTGAGCGCTGCCGAACCGGCCAGGATTTCGGCGGTCCCCTTCCCGCCTGAGGCGCGGCACGCATGAACCGCGTCGAGCAGTTCGACGGCGCGGCGCGTCCACACGGCCCACTGCCCCAACAGGCCGCCTCGGAAGGAAATGCTGTCGGCGCCGAGGCGGAAATCAGTCAGCAGATCGGGGATGATGCAGTCGTCGTTGCCGGTGTAGAGTGCGATCTCTCGCGACCTGCCGCTGTCCACCAGTCCGCGGACCACATCCAGGGTCTGATATCGATTGAATGGCGCTACCTTGATCGCGGCCACGTTCTCAATCTCGCAGAACAGCCGCCAGAAGTCGTACGACAGGACGCGGCCACCGACCGCCGGTTGCAGGTAAAAGCCGAACAGCGGAATCTCGCGTGCGATCGAACGGCAGTGTTCGAGCAGTTCCTGGTCGGATGCCGACGGCAGGGCGCCAAGACTGAGCAGGCCGAGATCGTACCCTGCTTCGCGAGCGACGACGGCCTCGCGCAGGGCTTGCAGGGTCCGGCCGCAGATGCCGGCGATTTTCACCAGACGGCGGTCTGCACTGCGTTCGAACTCGGCCGCCACCGATGCGGCAAGGCGAAGCACGGGCTCGAACAACGCCACCTTGGGATCGCGAATCGCGAACTGAGTGGTGTGGACGCCAACGGCGATTCCTCCCGCGCCGGCCGCACAATAGTAGCGCGTGAGGGCCGCCTGGCGCGGCTCGTCCAACTTGCGCTGCGCGGTGATCGCCAGTGGATGCGCGGGGATCACGACGCCTTTTTGCAGGATCTGCGCAACGTCCGGATGCATCGCGTCAGAATCTCCCATCGGCGACTTCGAAGTGAGTGGCCTTGTCCAAACTCGCGCCCCCGGCCTTCACCCACGCGGCCACGAGTTCCATGAGTCGATCCGCTGAGACCGACGGCGGCCCCATCAACGCATGGCATCGGGAGGCATCACTCAAAAGCGCTGCCGGCCCCTCGGCGCCTTCGAAGTGGCACGGGCGGTCGAACTTCGCGGCGAAGAATTCAGCGGCGGTGCGCACGGAGACCGTCTCTTTTCCGGTGACGTTCAATATGGTGGGCGGAGACTCGCAATGTTCCAGCGATCGCAATGCATACGAGTTCGCGTCGCGCTGCCAGATCACGTTGAATACCGGAACGGTGAGCGCGACGGGGTCGCCGGCATGCACTTTGCGCGCAATATCCACCAGCACACCGTAGCGAAGATCCACGGCGTAGTTGAGACGGAACAACACGCAGCGGAGTCCATGCTGGTTCGAGAAGTATTCGAAGACGCGCTCCCGGCCGAGGCACGACTGGGCGTATTCTCCCACGGGAGCGGGCAGGTCCGTTTCGCGCGAGCCACGGCCGCCGGCTTCGCGGAGAGGGTAGACGTTGCCGGTGGAGAACACCACGATCCGGCTGTCGCGGAACCTCTCCGCCACAATCGCGGGGACCGTGGTGTTGATGGCCCAGGTGAGCTCGGGGCTGCCGGTGGAGCCGAACTTCCGCCCAGCGAGGTAGAGGATATTGGGACACTCGGGAAGGCGCGCCACCTGGCCGCGATCCAGCAGATCGCAGGCAATCGATTCACATCCCGGTTCGGGGACTGGCCGGCGGGCGACCGTGAATATGCGGCGAGGCTGTCCGGCGGCATCGGCTGCGCGGTGGCACAAGCGAGCCAGGGACGGCCCGATCTTGCCGCCGGCGCCCAAAATCAGAATGTCGCCTTCCTGTTTCCGCAGGAACTCGACATCGGGTTCGCTGGGACGCGACAGTTCGTCTTCCAGATTCACTATCCGGAGCATCCCGGATTCTCTCTATTGGTGACTGGCCTGGTAATGCTGGGCCAGAAGGTCCATGCCGAAATCGCCGTCGAAATCGCGCCATACGCTGTGAATGTGATTGGCATTGTTTTGCGTGTCGTCGTATTCGATGACGAATGCCGGAGTCTGAATCCGGTAATAGTGCAGCTGGCCCTTTTCGATCCCCCCGGCCCAGGCGAAGAACAGGTTGGCTTGCGTCTTGCGAAATTGATCGAGACGCATCTCCGCGATCTGCGGGGGGAAGTTGGAGGCATACTCCGTCACCAGATTCGTGAGAGCCTCTTTCTGTTTGCCCGTGAATTTCGAGAACGGCAGGCCGTTCGGCTGGCCGCTCAACGCGGCTTTGCGCGAATCGAAGGTGATGATGTCCTTGTAGGCGGTCTTGTCCACGATGGCGATGGCGCGCTGGGCATCGGTGAGCGATGCGATCAGTTCGCGTCCCAGGTCCTCCTCACGCATGAGGACGCGCAGGCCGGCGCGCGGACCCTCTTTCACTTCCGCGGGATTGGTGCCGAAGAAATTCGGGCTGGACGCGATTTTCCCGTTGACGATGGTGAAGTTCAGGCTGATGTGGTGGCCTTCGAAGCGATAGGCCCATGTCCCTTGCTCGGCGGGCTCGCCAAAAATCGAGACGTAATATTTTTCGGGATCGCGCTCCGGCCCTTTGCCGGCCTCGATCTCTTTCAGGATTTGTTCCAGGCTCATGATGGAGTGGGCCTTGATCGCACCCTGCTGGGAAAGTCCGGCGGAAAGCAGCGCTTCGGCCAGATGCTTTTGCGCGGAAGTCATCTCGCGCAGCGCCAGTCCCTTGCGCTCGATCGGAACGAAGTGCCAGTTCAACCGCTCGTCGGCGGTAAGCGGGAACGCGGTGCGGGCTCGCTGATCCGCTGTCAGTGCGGCGAGGTACGACTTCGCGGCGGACGTCATCACGCCCGAAGAGTTGGTGCGTTCGTAGGCGGCGGTCAGCAGAGCGACCGCGCAGCCGATCAACAGCAGACGTTTCCAGGAATGCATAACTTCCCCTTTCCGAAACCGCCAAGGTGCTTTACGGCAATGATCTTATCCCACACTCGATCGCTGAGGCAACGGGAGCGCGATATAATTTCGGAGACTGCACGCAGGCAGGCGGGATAGGGGAGGAAAAACTATGAGCGAGACGAATCGACGGAAGTTCATCGGACGCGGCGTGGCCGCGGCGGCAGCGGTAACGGCGGTGGCGTCCACCGGCAAGGCCCAGGAAAAAGCTACCAAGAAAGTCCTCTACCGCAACGGCAAGAAACCGGACAAGCCGCCACGGTTCAACTCAACGGTGGCGTTCGGGAATCTGATCTTCATCGCGGGCGTGGGGTACCACAAGGAAGGCGATATCAAGGTCCACACGGAGAACGTTCTTGCGTCCATCAAGCAGCAGCTCGAGAGCGTGGGATCGTCGATGGAGAAGGTCCTGAAGGTCAACGTTTATTTGAATGACTTGAAGGACTACGATGCGATGAACTCCGTCTACGATGGCAAGTTCGGTGCGGAGCCTCCGGTGCGCACGACGATCGCGGCGGCGGGCGGCATCCCCGGAAACTCGCTGGTGGAGATCGACGTCATCGCTTGTCTGTAGGGCTATTGCGGCGGAAGGTGGATGTGCTGTAACTTCCGTCGCGAGTATTCGACGAGGGCGCGCAGACCGGCCTGCTCGCCTAAATCGAGCGAGACGCGCGCGATGCCGGTCATTTCCTGGAAGCATGCGTCGAGGCGGCTCTGCAGCGACGTGATGGCGCCGGCGGGGCGGTTGGCGCGGGCCTTGTGCAGATCGGAGCGGAGTTGGGCGAGGGTCTGGCGGATGCGCGCGGCATTTTCGGGGACGATGGCGATGTTCTCGCCATCGATCTCGATGGCGTCCGCGGTGACGGCGGCGGCGATCTCGCGATAGGCGGCTTCGGAGATGTGGAGAATTTTCGAGAGCCGGAAGTAGGTGGCTCCGAACTCCTGGAGGTTGCGGATCAGTTGGTCGGCGTAGGAGCGGCTGATGCCGAGGTGGCGGCGGCAGAATTCTTCCCAGGTGAGTCCGAGGGTCTCGTAGTGTTTCTGCTCGCGGATGGACTGCAGGCATTCGGCTTGGGCGGAACTGCACTTGGAGGCGAGGAAGCTGAGAGCCTGGCCTTGTCCGATGGAGCGTCCGAGATCGAGAAGCGCGTTTTCGGGATTGGCTTCCGCCACGGGTTCGGCGGTGTTCGGGAGCGGCGGAATTGAGGGCGCGGCAGTTATGGGGCGGCGGCCGCCACGGCTTCGGCGGAACTCTGTGTCTTCCTTCTGCATCTGCGATTCTTCTGAGTCTATTGTGAAGGATGGGGATGCGCGGAGAGGGTTGCGGGCAGGGGCGAAATCGGCGCAAGTACAGGCGATGGAAGGGGGTGGGAATATTTTTAGGTTCCGTGACGGGATGAGAAGGGGGTGCGCTGGAAAGCCGGGGACAGGCAACGAAATTCCGAAAGTGCCAGGAATCTGTTTCTTGAGGCGTCACGGCGCGGAATTTCGAAGCCTGTCCCCGGGTTTCCGACTCGGGATGCTGGCGCTCTGCTTGTGCGCAACGGCGGAGTCAGGCACGGCGGTCAAGCTGGAGAAAAGCGTCGAGGCCATGGGGGCGACTTTCTCGGTTGTTCTTTATGGGAAGGACTACGCCAGGTTGGAGGCGGCGGCGGACGCGGCGTTCGACGAAGTAGAGCGGCTGGATGAACTGCTCTCGAATTACCGGGCCACGAGTCCCTGGAGCGAGGTGAATCGCGAGGCAGGGGTGCGGGCCGTGAAGGTGCCGGATGAGTTGTTTCAATTGCTCTCGGAATGCATGCAATACAGCCGGCAGAGCGGCGGGGCGTTCGATATCACGGTGGGGCCGCTGATGAAAGTTTGGGGGTTCTATAAGGGCGAGGGACTGCTGCCGCGTTCGGCTGAGGTGGCGGAGGCGCTGCGGCGCGTCGGCTATTCTCATGTGCGGCTCGACGCGGGTTCGAAGACGGTGCAGTTCGATCGCGCGGATATGGAGCTCGATCCAGGCGGGATCGGCAAGGGCTACGCGGTGGACCGCATGGTCGATGTGCTCAAGCGGATGGGCGTGGAGGCGGCACTGGTCTCGGGGTCGGGAAGCAGCATCTATGGGATGGGCGCGCCGCCGGACGAGCCCGCGGGGTGGCGGATTCCGATTCGCGCGCCGGGAGATCCGCACAAATCCGCGGCGGAGGTGTTTCTGAAAAACATGTCGCTCTCGACTTCGGGGAGCTACGAGAAGTTTTTCAGGGCGGGAGGGCGGGTCTATTCGCATATCATGGACCCGCGAACGGGCTTCCCGGCGCAGGGCACTTCCTCGGTTTCCGTGGTCGCGCCGCGCACCATCGACAGCGAGGCGTGGGCCAAGCCGTACTTCATCCAGGGGCGCGCCTGGACGGCGGCGAATAAACCGAAAGACTTCCGCGTGTTTCTCTGCGAAGATACAAAACAACCGGCATGCTCATGGATTCCATAACTCGCGTGGCGCTGTTGCTCCTGACCGCATGGACACTGGCGGGGCAGGATTTCTCGAACTTGAAAGTGGAGGAAGTCGCGGCGGGTTTTCCGGGCGGCGAGGGGCCGGTATGGGCGCGCCAGGGGTTCCTGATCTTCAGCGACTACAGCCGGGATCGATTGTATAAGTATGTCCCTGGGAAAGCGCCGGAAGTCTATCGCGAGGATTCGCATGGCGCCAATGGAAACGCGATGGACCGCCAGGGACGGCTGTACTCCTGCGAGTACAAAGCGCGGCGCGTGACACGGACGGATCGGAAGGGGCGCGTCGAGGTGCTCGTCGACCGGTTCGAAGGTAAACGGCTCAACGCACCCAACGATATCGTGGTGCGGCGCGATGGAAATGTGTACTTCACCGATCCGCTCTTTACGCCTCTCGATCAACGGGAACTGGATTTCTACGGCGTGTACCACGTGACTCCGAAAGGGAAGATCGAGGCGATCGCCCGAATGAAGACCCGGCCCAACGGAATTACTTTATCGCCGGATGGAAAGATTCTGTACGTCGCGAATACGGATGAACGGAATATTCGCGCGTACGATGTGGACGGCGGCGGCGCGGCTTCGAACGAGCGGCTCGCGATCGAGAATCTACCGGGCGGCCCGGATGGAATCCGCACGGACGTGAAGGGCAATCTCTACATTACGGCGCGCGGTGTGGTGGTCTACTCGCCGGACGGCAAACTGCTCGGCAAGATCGCGACGCCGGTGAATCCGCGTAACCTGGCATTCGGCGATAGCGATCTGCGGACCCTGTACATGGTGGGGAACTCGATCTTCCGCGTGCGCCTGGATGTGGCGGGCTCGACGCAGTATTGACTAGCGCAGGCGGAGAGTGCCGAACGCTTTCGGTACGTGGAAGCTGGTCCCGCCGGGGGGACGCCATGCGTAATACTTTTTGGGATTGAGACCGGCGATCCGAAAAAGGCCGATGCGCAACTCGCGTCCCTTTTGAGGAGGGCGGGCATCGATGGCGCGAAATGGAATGCGCATCTCGCCGTACCAGATCTTGGCTTGGGCATCGATGCGAGCCTTGACCGAGTATCCGGAGTTCCAATTCATCCCCTGCTGGCCCTTGGTATCGTCGCGGTCGATATCGAGATCCACCCATTCGCTCTGCGGCGAGACCTGGAGTTCCTTGTAGCGGGTGATGTGCTCGAAGTCGGATCCGATGAAGGTCTCGGCGACATCCCAATTCCACAGGCGGGGAGTCTCCGCGGAAGGATTGGGATCGGGTTTCAGATTCAGCTCGTCGTAGGGACAGATGAACAGCAGGTAGAGGTTGGTGGTGGTCCAACGCGAACGGATCTCGGTGGGCGGACCGGCGATCGGCTTGCCGAGGTAGTCGCGATCGGCGATCACGTGCGGCGCGTGGACCCACTCGGGGCTTTTCGGATCCGGATTGAGATCGAAATCGCGCGGCGAACGGGCGCTCTCGAGCACGGCGGACGTATCCACGGCGGCGGCGAAGAAGAAGAACAAGGCGAGCAGCGTGGGCATGGGTTACTTCACGGCATCCAGGTCGATGATGGCGAGCGTGTTGAAAGCGGGGAGCGTGAATTCGGTAGCATTGCCTGGGTTTTCGACGTCGATCAACTTGGCATCAGGGGCTCCGTAGGCCGCAACCGACGGCCGGTAGCGTCCGAGCACGCGAACGCGGATGCCCGCGGGCTGGTTTCCGATCTGTTGATTGCCGCCCTGTTGACCGCGGCTGCGGGTGTAGCTCAGCAGGTAGAGGCGGGCGCGCTTGCCGTCGCCGGTGAGATGCGCGATCACAGTGCTGGTTCCATAGAGGCGCACCAGGCGCTTGTCGTCGCCCAACTTCTCGCGGACGCGGGCGGCGAAATCGCTGGGGTTGGCGGTGGCTTCGGTGGGGAAATCCTTGGTGCCGAGTTGCACTGTCAAATCGAGTTTGCGATCGGGCGCGGATACGACGCGGTAGAGCATGTTGCGCCGCGAGAGCATGTTCAAGACTTCATCCAGGGCGGGCGAATGGTCGTCCACGACGGCAATGTTGGCCAGGGCGGGCATGGGCGGACGGCGCTGCGCTTTCAGGAATTGCAGCATGCGGGTCAATGGCTCGAGATCGGCGGGGTCGGGATTGAGGATGGCGTCCACGTTGAAGGCGAATGCTTCGGCGGCGGCGAGGGATGCGGAGCCGGGGGGCAGCTTGGCGTAGTTCGCTTTTGAGATGCCGCGCTGAAAACGCCAGGCGTTGGAATCGACCCAGGGAGAGGTGGTCGCTTGCGCTTCGTTGTTCTGAAAACGGACGGCGGGGGTTGGGACTGATTGGAAGGTTGCGGTTTCGGTTGGGGCGGGCTCGGCTAGGGCTTGGGCAATAAGGGTGGATGCGGCGGGGGGTACGTAGAAGTGGGTGTTCTCGGCGGGCGCGGAGAGGGCTGCGGTGGTCAGCACTAGGAACATCGTGCGCTGGAAAGCCGGGGACAGGCAACGAAATTCCGCGCAAAAGGCGGCGCGGAAGGTTTCGTAGCCTGTCCCCGGGTTTCCGACTCGGGCTGGCGGGTTGGCGGATTTCATATGGTGATCTCGGTGTGATGGATGCGGGTGGTGTCGTAGACGCCGAGGCCGAGGCTCGAGGCGTATTCGATGTGGGCCGGTTCGCGAATGAATCGGTTCACGTTTGGGTTGGCCTGCCAGTCCGCGAGTTTCGTACTGAAGTATTTCATGTTGCGTTCCCAGACGGAGATGGCGCCTTCCTGGCGGCGCTTGTTGTCGATCACGTCAATCAGGAAACGGTCGATAGCCACCGGGTCGGTGCCGAATTTCATCTGCTTCGGATAAAAGCGATAGCGCTTGTCGGTGGAGAACGGTCCGGCGTGCCACACTCCGCGCAGGCCGTCCATGATATTCAGCACGGTGCGGGAGCGCAGGGGTTCGACGCGGGCGAGCGTGCCGATGAACGTCAGCGTTTCGGTCTGCGCTTTGTAATGCGAGCGCGCTACGTTGCCGAACTCGCCATAGGCGATATTCTTCAGGCATCCGGTGACGCCGGACGCGCTGTGGTCTTTCATATTCGGCACGTTGACGATCTTGGTGAAGTGCTCGGTCACCATTCGGAGCAGGTAGGAGCGGGTATCGTCCTCGCCGAAGAAATTGGTCTCGACGTAAACGGCCGGATCGTAGCCGAGCCAGGTGTTGGCGGATTCCACGCGGACGCCATCGGGCACGAAGCGCTCGTAGTGGGCGAGGAGGATCTGGCCGCCGCCGCGCTCGTGAATCACAATGTTCGCGGGCTTCACGCCGACGGCCATCAGGTTCTTCACGATATCGGCGACGACTTCGGGCATCGACATGGCCCCGGGCGCGCCGGAGCAGTTGATCTTGATGCCGACGAAATCCTGGGAATTGAAGAAGCGGGCCCAACTGTCGCGCGGATCTTTGTCGCCGGTGAGGGTCGTCATGCCGCGCGCGATCATGGCCTGGACGGTGGGGACATCGACCTTCTCGGTGGCCTCGTCGATACAGTTCGGAGAATGGACTGTGACCACGCGGCCGGGATATGGGCCCGGCATCCCGGACTGCGGGGCGGGCGCGTATTTCGTAACCGTGCGGTAGTCGGGAATGGGCCTTGTTTCGGCTGCTGCTAACACGGGCACAGTAGCCGCGGCTGCTAAAAACGCTCGCCGATTCATGCCCTGAAACTATAACATGGGGTGATTGGGATACACTAGCGGCGGACGCGGTCCGACAGGGAGAAAAACATTGACGAGCTTTGCGAGATTATTGGCGGCGGTGGGCTTGGCGGCGATCGCCTGGGGGCAGCCGGATTACGACTTGCTGATCAAGGGCGGGCATGTCATCGACGGCAAGAATCGAATCAGCGCGGTGCGCGATGTGGCCATCAAAGACGGCAAGATCGCGGCCGTCGCGCCGAATATCGCGGCGTCGCGAGCGGCTAAGACGGTGGATGCGGCGGGGCTGTACGTGACGCCGGGGCTGGTCGATATTCATGTGCACGTGTACCCGGGGCTGACGAAGAATTCCTATGCGGCCGGGTCCTTCGGCCTGCAGCCGGACGGCTTCACGCTGCGGGTGGGAGTGACCACGGTGGCGGACGCCGGGTCGGCCGGATGGCGGACGTTCGAGGACTTTAAGACCCGAATCATCGACGCGCAGAAGGTGCGTGTCCTGTCGTTCCTCAACATCGTGGGAGCGGGGATGGGGCCGGGGCAGATCGAGCAGAACCTGGCGGACATGGAAGTCCAGCCGGCTGCCGATATGGCTTTGAAGTACAAAGGGACCATCGTGGGGATCAAGAGCGCGCACTTCAACGGGCCGGAATGGACGCCGTATATCAACGCCGAGGAAGTGGGCAAGCTTGCCAACATTCCGGTGATGGTGGATTTCGGCGGCAACGTCCGCGCGGGGCGCACGCTGTACGATCTGCTGAACAAGTATTTCCGTCCGGGCGACATTTTCACGCATATGTACGGCGGGCATCGCGGCGAGCAGGATCCGGAAACCAAAGGGCCGAGCAAGGCGATGATGGACGGCCGGAAGCGCGGGGTCATTTTCGACGTGGGGCACGGAGGCGCGAGTTTCCTGTGGAGCTGCGCGATTCCGCTGATGAAGGCGGGCTTCATCCCCGATTCCATCTCGACCGATCTGCACTACTCGAGCTCGAACGGGGGCATGAAGGACATGCTCAACGTGATGGATAAGTTTCTGGCGATGGGGATGCCGCTGGACGAAGTGATTCTCCGCTCGACGTGGAATCCGGCGAAGGAGATTCAACACGAAGAGTTGGGTAACCTCTCGGTGGGGTCGCCGGCGGATGTGGCGGTGCTGCGCCTCGAGAAGGGCAAGTTCGGATTCGTGGACCAAAGCGCGGGGCGGCTGGACGGCACCCAAAAACTGCTCTGCGAAATGACGCTGCGCGACGGCAAGGTGGTCTACGACCTGAACGGCATGACATCCGTACCATGGGAAAAAGTGCCGCCTGCGGCTCCCGGACGTAGGCCGAGCGGTACGGATAGTACGCCTGCGCGGAAAAACGCAAAATAACAACCCGTGGAATTTTAAGTACTTGGCGCGGTGGTGGAGGGCAGGCATAATATCGCGAACGGGGCAAATTCCCTATTACGTGCCAGGGTCCCGCCACTGAACGGGCAACAGTACGGTGCTGACTGGTGTGGAGCGCGCCGAGGGTACATATTGGAGCCACCGGATGATTTGAAAATGTCCGGGCGGAGGGCAACATGGGTTGTGACCGTTCGATCGAGAACGCGGCAGGCCAGCCCGGCGTCGCGAGAAAAGCAGTCCGCGGCGCCGGGGCATGTTATGTCGCGTCGGCCCCGATGACGGATGTCCTGTTCGATCAACTGAAATATTTGGTCGCCCACACGAATAAGCATTGTCGACCTGCATGCGCGGATTGCGCCAGGCGAAGGCAGGTCGAGCGATGGCTGCTCCTGCCGTTCCGTACGACCGTCGAGCGCTACCGGTCGAAGCGGTCGGCAGCGGCTTGATCGGAGGACAGGATGGGGGGCATTATCGGCCGCCGATGCACACAGAGTGCGCCGGGATAAAACCAGGGGGAGCGATCCTCGGCGGAGAGCGTGGAGGGAAGCTGTTCGACCGAGGGGAACACCGAAGAGGCTCACACGTGCCGGACGCAGGGTCGGGAACACGTGTCCCCAGGGACTCGGAGGTGTGCGGGAAGCAGCCCGCAAGGACAAGAAGCAGAAGTTCACCGCACTGCTGCATCACGTAACGGCCGATTTGCTTCGGGACAGCTATTACTCGCTGAAGAGGAA
>JBGPHT010000024.1:0-67140 GCA_041484525.1 Bryobacteraceae bacterium
AGGGTCTGAACAACAAAGCCAAAGTCACTATGAGAAGATCCTATGGGTTCCGAACCTTCCGAGTCACCGAACTGGCACTCTATCATTCACTTGGCAAACTGCCCGAGCCAGAACTCACCCACAGGTTTTTCTGACGAATCACCCTAACGGCGATTACAATGCCGACGGTACCGCCCTGGACCGTCCGAATGCCCCGATCACGGCGATCCAGACATCGGGATTCACCAAAGATCAGTTCCTCAACGGCATCTTTACGGCGTCGCAGTTTCCGGTGCCGACTCTGGGCACGAACGGCAGCCTGGGACGCAACACGTTCCGCGGCCCGGCATTCGAGCGTATCGACATGGCCCTGACGAAGAATTTCCGGTTCACGGAACGCTTCAATCTCAGGTTCCGGCTGCAAGCGTTCAACGCTTTGAACCATACCAATCTGAATTCGCCGTCAGGGAGTTTGACCAGCAACACCTTCGGGAAATCGACCGGTTCGGCGATCCCCCGGCAGTTGTCGGCAAGCCTGTTGTTGCGATTCTAACCCGGCTCTTTCGTCGAACTGAGCGGTGATACGCTGGAAAGCGGACACCCTTGCGTTGGACTCGCCGCAACTTTGCGAAGCTGTTAGCGTTGCCCCTGGACCGGCTTCGCGGACAGGGAATTGCGACCCGGAACGTGAAGCCGGCGCCGCGCGGCAAGGCGTCCGGACTGCCGTTTCACGCTCGATTCACTGACGTCGCGCAGGCAGCCGGATTGCGCGCGCCGACGATCTGCGGCGAAGTCGATCATAAGAACTACATCCTCGAAACCGTCGGCTGCGGAGCGGCGTTCATCGACTACGACAACGATGGCTGGATCGACATTCTCATTCTCAGCGGCACGCGGATGGACGGATCTCCGGGCGCTACCAACCGGCTCTACCGCAACAATCGCGATGGCACGTTCACCGACGTCACCGAGCGGGCCGGCCTGCACCGCACCGGATGGGCGTCCGCGGTGGCCGTCGGCGATTACAACAACGACGGCTTCGACGACCTCTTCATCACCTACTGGGGGCAGAATGTTCTGTACCGGAATAACGGCGACGGGACCTTCACCGATGTGACCAAGGAGGCCGGACTGCTTAGCGAAAAGACGCGCTGGGGCTCGGGCTGCACCTTTGTCGATTACGACCGCAACGGGTTGCTCGACCTGTTCGTCGGGAACTATCTCGAGTTCGATCCGAAATCGGTACCGCCTCCGGGCGGCGCTTCCTACTGCAACTGGAAGGGGATCGGGGTGCATTGCGGTCCGCGCGGTCTGCCGCCGGGCACGCCGTCGCTCTATCGCAACAACGGAGATGGCACCTTCACCGACGTCAGCGCGGCTTCCGGTGTGGCGAAAGCGAAAGGCAGCTACATGATGACGGCGGTCGCCGCCGATTTCGACAACGATGGATGGCCTGACATCTATGTTGCGTGCGACTCCACGCCCAGTTTCCTGTTTCGGAACAACCGGAATGGCACCTTCACCGAAGTCGGGCTGATCAGCGGCGTGGCTCTCAACGAGGATGGCAATCCACAGGCGGGAATGGGCCTCGGCATCGGCGACTACAACCTGGACGGCAGCCTCGACATTTTCAAAACGAATTTCTCCGACGACACCAGCACTCTCTACCGCAACGACGGCAAGGGCAACTTCGATGACGTCACGAATGCATCGGGGCTCGGCGTCGAGACCCGTTTCGTCGGATGGGGCGCCGGCATGGTCGACCTGGACAATGATGGCCAGCCCGACCTGTTCATGGCCACCGGCGGTGTCTTTCCGGAGGTGGCACAGAAGTTGGCGCAGTATCCGATGAGCACCCCGCGAGCCATCTTCCGGAATCTCGGCGGAGGGCGTTTTGAAGAGCTGATCGATTCAGCGGGCCCGGGAATTGCAGCGACCCATTGCAGCCGCGGCTGCGCATTCGGCGACTTCGACAATGACGGCGACATCGACATCCTGGTGATCAACCTGAACGAGCCGCCGTCGCTGTTGCGCAACGATCTGGGCGGCAGCAACCACTGGTTGAAGGTCAAGCTGATTGGCGTGAAGTCGAACCGCAGCGCGATCGGTGCGCGCGTCACTGCCCGGTACGGCGGCAGGGTTCAAGCCCAGGAAGTCTTGAGCCAGTCGAGTTTTTATTCCGCCAACGATCTGCGGCTGCATTTTGGTCTCGGCTCGGTTGAGAGCGCGGATCTGGAGATTCGCTGGCCGAACGGCAACCAGGAGAAGGTGTCGAAGGTGCCCGCCGATCAGCTCGTCGTCGTCCGGGAAGGCGCGGGAATCGTGCGGACGGAGAAGTTTCACAAGTAGTACGCCGCTGCGATCGTCACTTCGACGCTTCTCGAACAATCCGTACGAGGTCGCGGCCGGTGATGGGCTTGGAATCGGGGACCGACGTGGCATTGCCGACCTTAGTCATCAACTCCCCGGCGCGCTTCGTGTTGCCCGCCTTGCGATAGAGGAGTGCCAATTGATAGGCGGCGGCGATGTCATCCGGCTCCACCTTCAGGGCCTCCTCGAACTGGCGCGTCGCGCGATCGGGCTCACCGCGCTTTACCAGCATCTTGCCGAGCAACACCCGCGGCGCGGCTGCCCCAGGATTCAGCCGCAGCGCATCCTCCAGGGCCTCGACCGCCTCTTTCTCGTTCGGCGTGCCTGGCTCCGCGCCCACCTGACTCAGCGCCTCCGCCAGGAACCAATCCACCTGATACTCATTCCGGCGCTGGGCCCGGCGCGCGCGCAACACCTCGACGGCCTGCTCGGGCTTCTTCATCTCCATCTGCACCACCGCCAGCGCGACTGTCGGCAAGTTCGATTCAGAGGCCAGCCGCGCAGCCGTCACGAACTCACTCGCGGCGTCCTCCAGCCGGCCCTTCATAGCGAGCACCGCTCCCCGCTGCAGGCGCACCCGCCAGGCGGGCGAGATGCGGCTGAGCGCCACGTCCGAGATCTCCAGGCTCAGGTCCCAATTCTCGTGCGTCAGACAGAGAGACATGAGGTCGAGATAGTTGGTCTCACCCTGCGGGTCGATCCGCGTGGCGGTGCGCAGCGCGTCGTAGGCGTCCTGCGTCCGCCCGCTTGCCTCGTATGCCCTGGAGAGCAGATTGTAGAGTTCCGCCTTCGGATAGTCGCGCGCCAGTTGTTCGCCGGCCTGAATCGCGGCCGGGTAGTTCTGGCCGTCGACGTAGACAAGAGTCAAGTTGAAACCCACCTGGTACGGATCGGAATAGCTTTTCTGCGCAAGCTGAAACTGGCGCGCCGACGCCGCATACCGCTTGGCTCCAGCCAGCAGCACTCCTGCGTCGAAATGAAGTTGGCCCGCATCCGGCGGAAGGTGCTCCAGAACCTGCTCGGCGGCCGCCGGCTGCTTGGCTTCAATGGCGCTCCGGGCAAAGTGCAGGACCACCTGAGGGTCTTTCAGGTGCAGGTCGCCACTCTGCCCGTAGTGAGCAATTGCCTGGACATAGCGGCGCTCGGCAAAACAAATCTCGCCCAGGTAGAGGTGCGCCACGGGGTCCTTGGGGACAAGCTTCAGGAGTTGCTCGAAGTGGCCCTTGGCTTCTGACTGCTGTCCCAGCGCCATCTCGTCCACCGCGAGGTTCTTCAGCGCCGGCTGGAAGTTGGGATCGACTCGCAGCGCCTTCTTGAACTGTACGCTGGCCTCCTCTTTGCGGCCGGCGTTCAAGAGCGCGATGCCAAACAGGTTGCGAGCCTTCAGGTCGTTGGGAGTTGCGGCGAGGAGCTTTTCGAGAAGCGGAATCGCCCGGTCGAACTGTCCGGCCTTGACGTAAGAAGCGGCGGCCGCATAGTCGGACGGCGCTTGCGACCACGCCGGCGGCACGCTAAAAAAGCCGGCAACAGCGACGGCCAGCAGAGCGGAAAAGCTGCGAGGGAAAGGCCAGCAGTATCTGCTCACAGATGCCCGATTATACATCGGCGCGACGGAGCCACCGAGATTCCATGATAACGGTTACATAGCAACTATATAGGGTCGGAAGCTCTGAATTACTTAACCTGCTTGACAGCGCTTGCCGCTTGCGATAAACTCACACCAATTTCGCTAAAGAGAGGGGTGTCCAAGAATGACACGTTTCGTTTTGTGCTTCATCCTCGCCGCTGCTTCGGCTCTGGCCCAGTTTTCCAGCGCCATTCAAGGAACCGTTACCGACGCTACGAATGCGGCGGTTGCGGACGCCAAAATAACTGTCAAGAACGAGGCAACCGGTATCACGCGTACGACCACCTCGTCGGTCGAAGGCTTCTACCGTGTGTCCAGTCTCGGTCCGGGAACTTATACAGTCACGGTGCTGAAACCCGGGTTCAACACCAAAGAACAAACTTCTGTGCCGCTCGCCAATAGCGAGATCGGCAGAGTGGATGTGGCCCTGACGGTCGGCGCGGTCAACGAACGCATCGACGTTACGGAGCAGGTCATCCTGGTGGAAACGGAGCAGGGCCGCGTATCCGGCCGCATCGAAGCCAAACAGCTCCAGGAGCTCCCCATCAATGGCCGCAATATTTTGAACCTGATCGCCATCCAACCGGGAATTGTGGGACGCGGCTTGTCGGCGGGCCTGTACAGCGGCGGCGGCAGCGATTCCTTCTCGGGAGAGACTCAGCCGTCGGTCTTCGCCAGCGGGCAGCGTTTCGAGGGTAACAACTACACCTTCGACGATACCAGCGTGAACGGCGAGGCTCGCAACGGTGTGACCAACGTGGTGCCCAACTCGGAAGCGGTGGAAGAAGTTCGCGTGGTCGCGAATAATTTCTCGGCTGTTGACGGGCGCAATCCCGGTGCCCAGGTGCAGTTGGTTTCGAAGGCGGGAACGAACAACTTTCACGGAGTAGGCGCCTACTACTTCCTGAACAACACGCTCGCCGCGCGCCAGGTCTTCGATCCCGGCGCCCTTCCCTCCATCCGTAAACACCTTTTCGATTTCGCGGGCGGCGGTCCGATCGTGCACAACCGAACGTTCTTCTTCGCGTCTTACGAGGGACTGCGACAGGGCGGCGCGCGGACGGCTTCGGCTACCGTGGAAACTCCGGAGTTCCGCAACTTCGTGCTGCAAACCCGGCCCAACTCGATTGCGGCCTACCTGATGAAGAATTTCAAGCCGATCGGCGATCCAACTGCCAGCATCCGGGACATCGGCAGCCCGCAACCGGGAGTGAACAAGTTCAGTACCACCCCGGACGGGATTCCGGACCTGGGGACGGTTTTCTACACGCCGGCAGCTTTCCGCAACGCCTATCAGCTCACCGTCCGCATCGACCACGAGTTGCGGCCCGGCAAGGATCGCATCTACGGATCGTACTTCCGAACCACCAACCGCACGCTCTCGGGCGGCGTCCGTCCGCAGTTTGACGCGCCGCAGGACGAATTCACCTACTTCGGGAACCTCAACTACACGCATACTTTCAGCTCCAACAAGATCAACGAGATTCGCGGCGGCGTGGTCCAATTGATCGGGCGCCCCGATCTTCGCAAGCACCTGGAAGTGCCGGGCGTAAATATTACGGGAGCGAGCGGTTTTTCGGGAGCGCTTTATCCGAGCGGCTGGTGGCAGACCAGCTTCGACTTCAAGGACGTCTTCTCCTGGGTCCACGCCACCCACAACCTGAAGATGGGCGCCGAATTGCGCCGCATGCGCGGGGCGGCTCAGAACACAAGCAATTACATTCCGACATACGGATTCGCCAACCTTCTGGACTTCGCGGATGATGAAGCGCTATCCATGAACCGGTTGGTCAACCCGGCGACGGGAGCGCCCGCCACGCTCTTCTCGCAATTGAGAAATACCGAATGGGCGCTGTTTGTCCAGGATGACTGGAAGGTATCGCATAACCTGACTCTCAACCTGGGGCTGCGGTACGAGGTATTCGGCACTTACAACGACAAGCAAAACACGCTGCGCAACCTGGTTCTGGGATCGGGCAGTGACGAATGGCAGCGGATCGCAAACGGCAAAGTCGACTATGTCAAGCAATTCGTGCCGACCTACTACAAGAACTTCGATCCGCGGCTCGGCTTCGCCTGGGATCCGACCGGCAAGGCGAAGATGACGATAAGGGGCGGCTACGGAATTGTCAACAATCGCATGGCTACGCTTCCGGTCGAAAACTACCGCGGTAACCCGCCGCTGCTGGCGCAGGCCAGCCTGGGGCTCCTGCTGGGCACTCCCTCATTCACTTACAGTTTGGGAGATCCGGCGAAACCGTTCGCGGGCTATCCCGTCGATCCGGCGCTCCAACTTGGCCTGGATCCTAACAACGGAATCAAGGGAGCGAAGGTCAGCATCACGGCAGTCGACCCGAATCTCAGGACCCCGTATATTCAGAACTGGTTCATAGGCATTCAGCGGCAAGTACTGAACGGCACCGTGATTGAGGTGAACTACATCGGATCGGCGGGGCGCCATCTTTTCAATTCGATCAACGTGAACCGCTTTGCCGGGGACCTGCTCACATCCGGCACTTTCCACGGTCTGAATTCGAGCTTCTCCGCCATCAGCCTGATCCAGTCGAATTCTAACTCAATCTACAACGGGATGACGGCTTCAGTAAAACACGCATTTCACCGCGGGTTTACTCTCCAAGGAAATTTCACTTACGGCAAGGCCATCGACGATACGGATGGAGAGACCGGCACTACGTCCTGGCAGGATGCGTGGAACCAGAGAGCGGAACGCGCGCTGGCCGGGTTCGACGTCAGGAAGAGGTTGAACATTGTCGGGATCTGGGATACGCCCTTCTTCAAGGACCGCGGCAGCTTCGCTCCGGCCCACTACCTGCTGGGTGGCTGGCAGTTATCGGGGATCGCCATTCTCGACAGCGGCACACCGGTGACGGTGACCAACGGGGCGGCTTTCCGGCTCGATCCGACGGGCAAAATAAATCTGGGCGGCGACTACAACGCCGACAATACTGGCGGCGATCGTCCCAATGCGCCGCTGACCACGATACAGACCGTCGGCTTTTCGCGGCAGCAATTCCTGACGGGGCTTTTCCCGGTGTCGACCTTCCCCGCTCCTCTGCCAGGGCAGGACGGCAACCTGGGGCGGAACACTTTCCGCGGCCCCGGGTTCGCTCAAGTCGACCTCGCGCTAACCAAGAACTTCAAGATCGGCGAGCGGATTAGTGCCACGCTGCGGGGGGACGCCTACAACGCGTTCAACCGTGTAAACCTCACGAATCCGACTCTCGATCTGAATAACGTGAACTTCGGCAAATCGACCGGCCAAAACACGCCGCGATTGATTCAGGTTGGATTTAGGGTCCGCTTCTAGTCATCACCGCCAACTGCTCCCTGACGGTCGCGCTGCTTACAGGAGCGGCGAGCGTTAGGGGGCGGTTGGCGATCCTACCGGACGGCTCTAACCCAGATGGAAAACTTCTTCCGGCGGCTCCGCCTGCTTGGTTTCGAGCAGGCTGCGGAATGCGATCTTGATCAACGGCGGCGCCACAATCGTCGTGGCTACGGACATGAAAACCACTACTCCGTAAACAGTTTGTGAGATGATCCCGAAGCCGAGGCCGATCTGCGCCACCACCATCCCCACCTCGCCGCGCGGAATCATGCCAACGCCGATACGCAACGCGTCGGCTTTTCCCAAGCCCAACGCTCCCAAACCGCAGCCGATAAACTTGGAGACGACGGCGGCCGCCAGGATGACGATCGCCAGCAGGGCATTGCGCGGGGTGGAGAATGCCGAGAGGCTGACGTGCAATCCGATTCCCGCCAGAAAGAACGGCACCAGCAGCTCCGTTACGCCATGCGCCAGGTCGCGGACCCTTTGGCCGGTGCTTTCGGCTAGCGCCAGTCCAGCCAGGAAGGCGCCCACGATCGCCGCTACGCCGATGTAGACCGCGGCCAGCGAGAGCGCGAAGAGCAGACTCATGGCGAGCGCGAACTGCGCTTCTCCCACTCGAAGTTTCGTCTCGACGTGCGGCACGACCCGCCCCATGGCATGCGTGCCCCACTTGGCCACGATCACCGTGAATCCCACTGCCAGCGCGGCCGTCAATGACAGTGCGAGTACGTCGAGCTTTCCGTGCGTCAGGCTGCTCACCACAGCCAGCACCAGCAGACCGAGCACGTCGTCGATCACCGCCGCCGCCAGGATAATCTTGCTCGACACGGCGTGCAGCAGTCCTTTGGCGGATAGCACCTGCGCCGTGATGCCGACGCTCGTGGCCACCATGGAAGCGCCCACGAATATGGCTTCGTTCGAAGGCGCGCCCCAGAGAAGCATGATGCCCCAACCCATCAGGAACGGGACCACGACGCCCGAACAGGCGACCAGCGTGGCGGTGCCCCCAACCTTCATCAACTCCGACGAACGCACCTCCAGCCCGACGCGGAACAGCAGGAACATCGCACCCAAATCGGAGAGCGCAGTCAGGAATTCGCTGGGCGCGATCAGGCCGAGGACGCTGGGACCGATCACAATGCCGGCGAGGATTTCTCCCACGATGCCGGGCTGGTTCAACCGTTCGAAGAGTTCGGCCATGAGCTTGGCCGAGACAAAGACCACCAGCATGGAGAGCGGAATCCGAGCGGGTCCGCTGTCGCCCAGGAAGAGTGCCAGCGCGGGATAGTCCGGGAAAGCCACGGGTCGATGGCTAGGCGGACCGCGCAGAACGCTGCGTCATGAGCGCGGCAAAGCCGATGCCTATCCCGATTGCGAGAGGAGGCGCGCCGGCCGCCAGCAGGAAGTATCCTGCCAGGACCGCCGCGCCTGCGAACAAGCTCCACTTGCGTTTCATTTCCAGGTCACCACCAGGCAAAGAACAATTGTCATCACCGCCAGGAAAATGGCGGGTGCAGCGAGCGACTTCGTCCATTCCGGCTTCTGGGTTCCGTCGCGATGCAGCTTGCGAATCTCCTGCAATTGCTTGCGAGCCAGCGAAAGCTCCCACGCATTAGTCGCCAGGTCCAGGGCCTTCAGAGTCTCCTCCTCGGCCCGAACCAGCGCCCTCAATCGGTAGAACAACTCGGACAACTTGAGCTGTGCGAAAAAATGCGCGGGGTCCATCTGTACGGCGTACTCCAGAGCATCCATCGACTTGTAGACCTCGTAATTCATAGCGTACGCCATACCGAGGCACGTGCGCAGATCGGCGGATTGCGGATTCTGCTCGCACTTGCGTTCCAGCATCCCGATGTACTCGGCAAGCTGGGTTGGCGAGACCGTGTGAGGGTCTCGCCATGGTACGGGAGGCAACCCGAGCGCAACCGGTGGTTGCGCGATTACCAGTTCGCCCGTCATGCTACTGAGGCTCCAGCCGGTCTGGCCTTGAGCTCGAATTCGGGATAACCGAGCTGGCCCATCTCCGGCAGATCCAAACCGTCCATCTCCGCCTTTGCCGAAACACGCTGGCCGACTACAGCGTCGATCGCCAGATTGAACACGAAGGACATCACAAACACCACGCCGATGAGCGTCGAGACCCCGATCAACTGGGCTACCAACTGGCTGGCGTCGCCGTAGAACAGACCGGTGACCGAGCCGGTCACGCCGTTCCAGGATCCGCCGTAGTTGCTCTTGCCGTCGGCGAATAGTCCAACCGAGATGACGCCCCAGAGGCCGTTGGTTCCGTGGACGGAAATCGCGCCCACCGGATCATCCACCTTCATGACGCGATCGACGAATTCCACCGAGAGGCAGACCAGCACGCCGGCGATCAGTCCGATGCAGACGGCGCCCACCGTATTCACAAAGCCGCTGGGCGCGGTGATCGCCACCAGGCCGGCCAGCAGACCGTTACCCGACATGGAGGCATCCGGCTTGCCGTACCGCATCCACATGTAGAACATGGCGCTGAAACCGCCCGCCATCCCGGCCAGCATCGTGTTGACGGCGATGGAGCCGATGCGCAAGTTGCCGTTGCCCGAAGCGCCCAGCGTGGAGCCCGGGTTGAAGCCGAACCACCCGAACGCCAGAATGAAGCAGCCCGTCAGCACCAGCACGATATCGTGACCGATGATGGCGTTCGGCTTGCCATTGCGATTGTACTTCCCGAGGCGCGGGCCTACGATGATCGCCAGCGCCAATGCGGTCAAACCGCCCACGGCATGCACCACGCCCGAACCTGCGAAATCGCAGTAGCCCTTACCCAGACCGAAGTTGGTCCCCAGCGTGGCGAGCCATCCGCCGCCCCAAGCCCAGTTGGCAAACAGCGGATACGTGAACGCACCCAGCACGAACGACGAAACCAGGAACGCCGCGAACTTCCAGCGCTCGGCGGCCGAGCCGGTCACGATGGTCAACGCCGTGTCCATGAACACCATCTGGAACAGGAAGACCACCATCACGGCGACGTCGTAGGTGCCGCCCTGCGTCAGGAACAACCCGTGCTGTCCGAACATGCCCAATGTTTTCCCGAACAGGCTGATGGTGAATTCCGTGTTCAACGGCGGCGCTCCGCCCAGATTTCCCACTCCTCCCACGCCACCCATCTGAATGGCGAATCCGATCAGCCAGTAAGCGAGCAGTCCGGTGCCATACACCATGAAGTTCATCATCATGGTGTGATTGGCGTTCTTGGCACGGCACAGCCCCGTCTCGACGATGGCGAAGCCGGCCTGCATGAACATGACCAGAAAGCCCGCGATCAGCGTCCAAGTGAAGTTGATCGCAATCTTGTTCTGGCCGATCTGGTTCGCCATGTCCGCAATCGTCAGGCCCTTCTTCGCGTCGCCGACGGCGATGTCGGACACGGTGCCGGTCAAAGCCCCATCGGGATCGCCCTTGAGGCGGACATCAGGCTTGGGAGCCTCCACATTCTTGACGTCGGCGTCGGTGATCGCTACGGGTGCGGCCGGCGGAGCCGCAGGGGGGGCGGCTGCCGGCGCTTGCGCTCGAGCCAGTGAGGCGCCGAGTAAGAGTGGAATTAATAGAAAGGTTTTTTTCATGGACGCTATTTCCTCCAGTTGGCGTTCTTTATGAACGCGCGATTGATCACTCCGATGATCCCTGTGAGGCTCACCGCAAGCCCGATCAACACCATGACGAGCCGTCCGCTGGCACTCGAGGTCATCCCCAGGCTCAAGAAGCTGATGAGGAAGCCGAGAAAAGTTACGAGGATTCCGAGTAAGACCATATTCGTTTCTCCTTTTATTCCTCTTTGTGCTCCCAAGGCTTGCACTTCACGAACAGCATGAGCGAAACGCCCAGAGCCAGGATTCCGAGGACGATCCAGAGCCAGCCCACATCCCCGGCCAATCCGGCCGCGATGAGTGCGAATGCCACGAAGAAAAGAACTACGCCTTGCGCTTGTGTGGGATTAGCTCCCATTCCTCACCTCACATTTGAATTTGTTTGATGCAGCCGCGTGCCTACGGGGACGCAGACCACCCTGACGTCCTGGTCAGAGGTACAGAACCAACGAAAGACTCCGCCGGCTAAAGCGCCGCATCGCCGCGGTCGCCATTCCGGATACGAATGGCCTCCGCCACTTCGTAAATGAAAATCTTGCCGTCTCCGATTTTGCCCGTGCGCGCGGCGTTACTGAGCGCCTGCACCACTTCGTCGGACCGTTCTGACGGCACCACCATTTCCAGCTTGACCTTCGGCAGCAGGTCGACGTTGTACTCCTGCCCGCGGTAGACCTCTTTGTGACCTTTCTGCCGGCCGTGGCCGCGCACTTCGCTGATAGTCATGCCGTCGATGCCGATGGCCAAGAGCGCTTCCTTGACCTCGTCGATCTTGAATGGCTGAACGATGGCTTCGATTTTTTTCATGCTCTCTCCCGAATGCTCGCCTATTTCTTGGGACCGAAGAACGCCACTAATCCAAACAGGATCGTGGGCTGACTCTTTGAGAGGCCGCCGCCGCTGTTCTTCTCAAAAAAGTATTGGTTCGAAAAGTCCTGGCGAAACTCGAGCCGGGACAATAGCCAGTAGGCTGGCTTGTATTCGCCGGTCAGGGTGAATTCCTTGACCGACTGCACCGTACCAGTGGAGAAACCGTCCATGTCATTGAAATACTCAACTCGCCCGGCGACGGCGAATTTCTTCAGAAAACCATAGCGTGTCGCGACGGCGATGCCCGCCCACTGGGACGCGCCCGCCCCGATGTTCTTGTCGCGGCCATAGTCAAAGTTGATGTAATAGCTAAGATTGTCGTTGGCGTTGACCAGCACCGTGGTGTCGTACAGGTGGCGCACTCCCGTATTGGTGTGGCTCTTTTCGGGCCCACCGTAGTAGACGTTGCTCCACGTCACCTTTTTCCAGGCATAGGAACCCGTCAGTCCCACCGTCTTACCGCTGTTGTTGTCATACACGTTGTTCCAGCCCTGGACTAACTGCACGCCACCGGTAAAATGCGGGCCAACCGGGAACGACGTACGGATGCCGAAGTGGTAGTAGGGAATAGCCCACGCGAACAGCAGCGAACGCGAGTAGTTCCAGTTCGCGTTGGTCTCGATGACCTCGGCGCCGGCGGACGTCACGAACTCGCCGACGTCCACTTGAAGGCCGTGCCACGATTTCGGTTTGATGCTGAAGTAGGCCTGCTTGAAGTACTTGAGCGCCTCGGGAGCTCTGTCAGTCGAGTGGATGGCGCTGAACGTCTGTCCGAAGCCGACGTCCAGGTGAAACCCGACCGGCGCGGGCGCACGATCGATCGTGATCATCCCCATATTGACGTGCGCCGTATCGGCACGGTAATCGAAGTTACGGAGCCCGTTGAATCCGGAATCGGGATGATTGAAACTTCCGTCCACGTAGCCGTCGAACATGAAACTGAAGTCCATTCCGCCCTGCGTGAACGGCGACTTCGGTGCCGGCGCAGCAGCGGGCGCTGGCGCTGCCGCGGCTGGATCCGGCGGCGTTGTCTGCTGTGCGAAGACGACACCCGTAAGCACTGATGCTCCGGCGATAACAAGAGCGACGCAACTCTTCGGCATATGACTCCTCTCAGACCGTGATGAATGGAGAGCCTGGCAACCATGTTGACAAGCCGGGAAGCGCGCTTACCGGGCGGGCATCCATGAAAAGTGAATAGCAATAATCTATCCCTTCTGAACTGTAGATGCTAATAGATAATTTCTATCGGTTGCATTCGTGAATTTCCCGGTCCCGTTATTCGTCGCGAAGCATTGGATCGGACCGTTCGGGCTCGGTGAGCCGCCGCTCCAGCCTGGCTGGGACGCTGAAGAAACAGAGGGTGTTGACGGACAACTTGCTCCCACCAGCGTGCCGGCGCCACGATGAGAACCCGCTGGCGGCAATCTAATTGTGGATGGAGTGGATCAATTTTTTCTATTGGTAATCCAGAGCTGGCAACACCTACAATCGTTTACAGTCGGATTCCGGCTCTCCCGTGTCCGGGCCAACGCAATGAAGCCCCGTCGCTTAGGACTGTGCAGCAGTTTTTTTCGGTTCCCCGTCACTATCGAGCAGGCGGAGATGAGATGCGATCACGCGCCAGGTATTCCAGGGGAGTTGCAGCTCCCAAACCTCTCGCCATTCAGGAACGAAGTTGGGCCATCTTCACGGCCTTCTGCTACGAGGCCCGGCCTCTCGACGAAATCGGCAGGGCTTATCAGCTCTCTCCCCACCAGGTCCGGCGCATTGTTGCCGAGGTCGAGGCTCAACTCGGACGAGCTCGCGGCGGCGAAGCGTTTCTCGATCTGGAATCCGCCGTGGAGGACCTCGGCCTTTCGGTCCGCACGCGCAACACGCTCCGCAGTCTCGGCTGCAACACGGTGGAAGATGTGCTCCGCCTCGATCTCTCGTCGTTCGTGCGCGGGATGGGACGCAAGACGAAAGAAGAGTTGCTCAACAGACTCCAGCACGCGGGATTTCACCATCCGATGCTGGACGAACAGCCGGTGTCGGAGATCCGCATTCTCGAGCGCAGCCTGGAGCGGATGCAGGGCCGGATTGATGAGGCGCTCGGAGCCGTGGCCAAGGAGATTCGGTTGGTCAAACAAAGACTGCGCAAGCGAGTCGCGGCCCGCCGCGGGGACAAGCCGGGCGCGAGCCCTGATGCTCCCGTGCCGGCCCCGGCGAATGACTATTGCGGTGACGAAAACTAGGCTCTATGGATCTGAGTGATGAATTGAAGGAACAGGCCGAAAAGGCCCACGATCCCTTCGACCGGAAGGTGGGCGCCACTATGGCGATCGTGGCCGCCGTTCTGGCGCTGGTCGCGGTATATGGGCACATCAGCATTACCGAAGAGTTGCTGGCGCAACAAAGGGCTTCCGACCAGTGGGCGTTCTATCAGGCTAAATCGCTGCGGCGGTATCAGTCGGAGGTGGCGCGGGACATACTGGGAGCCATGGGCAGTGCGGCTTCGGTCCAGCTTGGCGAAAAGTATCTGGGAAGCGCGGAGCGGTATCAGAAGGAAGGCGACGAAATCCAGGTGCAGGCGCGTGAGTTCGAAAAGGAAAGCCACACCAGCGGCCAGCGGGCTCTGCGGCTGCACCTGGGAGAAGTTCTTCTGGAGATCGCGCTCGTGCTTGCCTCACTTGCCATTCTGACGAAACGCGGCGGCTTCTGGGCTGCGGCCGTTGCCAGTTCATCCATCGGCGCCGTGATTGCGTCCACCGTGTTGTCCATTCACGGATAGGAAGCCTGCGTTACGGAGTCATTGCGTAGTAACGATGGCGCGTATAAAGGCGAACATCCGGCATGTCCAGCTTGACCTGGATTCTTCGCATGCCATTATGCAAGGGCTCCACCGGGTAGTAGCCGATCAAGTATTGGTGGTGGATGGTGCGGCTGATCTTCTCAGCCACCGCGGCAATGGAAGCAGCCGAGTCAAGTTGAAAGTACAGCCCGCCCGTGGAATGAGCCAGATCGGCGAGCAAGACCATGGCTCGGTTTTGCTCCACCAGTTCGATGGCTTTATTGTTTCCCGGCGGCTCGGGCGTCACTACCGAATAGATCTGGGCATCGGACTCGACCGCCTTGGACAGCAACTCATGCCTGGTGTGGCGGCTGTGATTGTCCTGGCCGTCGGACACGATCACCAGTGCTCTGCGGGAGTTGCGGGCAGCCTTCATGCGGTCGATCGTGACATAGGTTGAGTCCACCAGAGCCGTCCATCCGCCGGGCCGGGCGGATTGGAGAATACCCGTCAGACTATCGATATCGTGCGTCAGGTCGGCGCGAACATCCGGCCGATCGGCAAACGTAAGAACCAGAGCCTCGTCTCTCGAATCGGTACCGCCGAGCAACGACCGGACGAAAGCGCGGGCCGTCGCCAGTTTTTGCTTCATGCTGCCGCTGACATCCAGCACGAGACCGATCGAAGCCGGGAGGTCCTCGGTGGAGAACGATGCGATTCGCTGCGGGACGCCCTCTTCCAATACCTTGAACCGCGATCTGTCCAATCCGCTGATGATCTTCCCGGTTCTGTCGGTGACGGTGACGGGAACCAGGACGAGGTTGACATCCACCCGAAGTGGCGCAGGAGCGTTGCGGCGCACGGGGGCCTGAGCCGCAGAGATTCCGGCACACAGCAACATGGCCGCTAACGTCAAGGGAGACAACCGGGTCGCCATGACCCTTCCATCCTACAACACCATGGCGCGCGATGCCCGGTTCCCGCCGGAAGTGACCACGCGAGCCAGGTGTCAGGCGCCAACTGCAGCCACCGCCCGGCTCGGCAACGGAGGCGATTCCATGACGCGATTCCATCTTGACTAGACTTCGCTTTCTGTTGTAAAGTAGTTTTAGATGCGACACTTGATGTCCAGTCGCGGCCTGCTATCGTACCGACTTACAGTCGGACACCCCTTGTGTCTCTCGTTTAGTCTCTAATCTCCCTTTAAAGGCGTTTGTAGTTTTCCCGGGATGGCTTGGCGCGCGAATCGCACTACGGGGAGAACGTTCTGGTAACCCGAAAGGGCGCGGTGCGGGCTCGCGAGGGCGACATGGGAATCATCCCGGGCAGCATGACGTAATCGACGAGACACCCGCGGCTTACAAACCGATTGATGATGTGATGGCGGCGCAGTCCGATCTGGTCGAGATCGTCCACACGCTACGACAGGTCGTCTGCGTGAAGGGGTAAGTGCCCGGCCGTTACTTTCCGACGACTAATACCACGAATGATCCCGGCTTGACTGACCGTTGCGGCCGCTTGGACGGATCGGCAGCCGGGGTCTCCACATACTCGGCAGCCGACAGGAAGATCTTCTTGGTCTTGGGATCGAACGCCATGGTCTTGGCGCTCGGCTGTGTCTTGACTGCACCCGCATCCTCGTATTCATCGGCGGACTTCTCGTGATAGATACTCAAAGTTCCCTCGCCGCAGGAAAAGAAAATCAGCTTGGCGTCCGGATCGAAGCCGGCATAGTCGACGCCTGTGCCGATCGGGAAGCTGGCGATCACTTTCCCGCTGGCCGCATCCATCACCACCATCTTCGGCTCGCTGCGGCAGCCGATAAACAGCCGGTTGGTCTTGGCGTCATAAGCCAGTCCGGTCGGGGTCTTCGCCACGCCGATAGGAAAGCGCTTCTTGACCTCGAGCGACTTCGGATCGAACACGACCACTTCGGCGGTGTTCTCGCTATTGACGTAGATGAGACCGTCGGCGCCGATGACCGCCTGCTCGCCATCGCCTTCTACTTTGACGGTGCCCACAACCTCGCCGGTCTTGGCATCGATGGCGCTGATGTCGTGCGAACCGTGATTGTTGGTGAACACCCGCTTGGAGCCTGGATCGTAGTAGATGCCGTCCGGACCCTTGCCGACATCAATCTTCTTAATAAGTGCCAAGGTGGCGGGGTCGAACATCGAGACCTTATCCTCCCTGCCGTTGCTGGTAAATCCGTGTTTGAATTCCGGCGCAATCGCCGCACCGTGCACGCCCGGAGTGTCGGGAATGGTGCCGACTACCTTGCCGCTGTCTGCATCCACCACGTCTACTTGCGTAGCATGCGAGAGATAGATTCGCCGCGCTGTGCTGTCGATGGCCACGTAGTCAAAGCCGCCGTTGCCGGGGACCGGATAACGAGCCACCACTTGATAGTTTGTCGCACCTTGCAACAAAAGTGCGGCGGAAAACAATCCGGCCAGCCAGCCTTTTCGGTTTTGCATGTTCGATCTCCAGTCCCGTTACGAGCTTGTGGCGCAGTGTCCCGCATTATGGCAGATCACACATGAACAGACGATGAATTCCGTTCCTCTAAAGGTTGCCGTACTTTACCAAGACCATCTCCGCGTCTTTGATCGGACCTACGCCCGCGGCATACCACTTGTGGTCCTTCAGCCCCTTCTCCAACGCGCTGGTTTCCACCACGTGAAGGCACTTCTCGAATGTCCCCGCGGGTGTCGTGATCCTTTCGCTACTCGAAAGAATCTCGGCGCGGTCCATTCCCACACCCGGCGCCCGCTCCTGGTAGAACCGCTGGCCCGGCTTTGGATTACCCGGCATCATCAGGCCGAACTTCGCCCCTTTGACCCCGGATAGCCAGGACCCCTCGTGGCTGACTACCTTCCCGCTCTTGTACACGTCCACGTCTTCGCCGAAGTAGTAGACATCGTTGGTGGCGGAATCGATGGCGTAGTAGTCCCGGGTCAGCTCGATCGATTGCCCATTCCTGGTTTCGCGGTCTTCCACTACCCTGGTGACCGTTTCGTCGATAACCTTGGTTTCATTCAAGACGGTGACAGTGTCCGTATCTTTTCCGTGTTGGTAGAACAACTGGTATCCGGGCGTCAGAATGAAGTAGGGGTTCGAGCCCTTGACGCCCAGCGTCTTGCGGTCCACCGCGAAGATGGACTGCCAGTCCTTGGCGGTCTGCGAGGCCAGCGTCGCCACGCCTGCCAGCAGAAATCCGATTGAGAGTGGATATCTCATCTCTAAGGCCGTCCGATTCTATCGCATCATCTGATAGCTGACGAACGCCAGTTGGCGTCCGTCCGGCGACCACGAAGGAGCGTCGATCGTGCCTGGCCCGCCAATCAGTTTGGCCAGCACCACCGTCCTCTTGTCGCTCAGCGACATCATGCGCAGCATCACGTCGCCCATCTCGGACTGCCCTGCCGTGCCCTTCTCGCAGGAGAGAAATACCATTCTGCGTCCATCCGGAGAGAGGTGGGGGTGGATGTTATCGAAGCCGTCGGAGGTCACCTGTTCCATCCCGGTTCCGTCGGAGAGCACGCGCCAGATCTGCATGCCGCCCGCGTGGCCTGAACTAAAGTAGACAGACTTGCCGTCCGGCGCATATTCGGCGCCCGCGTTCCCGCCCTCCACTGCTGCCAGGCGCGTCTCTTCTCCACCGGCGGCGGGCACGGTAAAGATTCCGAACTTGCCGCGCCGCTGGCCCGCGAACAGGACCGTATTTCCATCCGGCGACCAGCCTTGCCAGTACGAGGGAACTTGCCGCGTGACGCGCCGCGGCACCCCGCCCACGACCGCCATCACGTAAACCACCGAGCGTCGATGTTCGCGCGATTCGTCGCTGACAGCCAACAGCGCGCCGTCCGGTGAAATGCCATGCGAGCCGTTCGCGTGGACGGCGAATCCGGTATCGATGGTAGTTGGCTGCCCCCCTGCCACCGGCACGCGCTGCATGCGGCCGCCGCTGTTGAAAAGAAGTGCGGCGCCATCGCGCGTCCAGTTGGGAGCTTCGATGCGTCCCGGCGTCACGTAAGCCACGCGCCGGTCCGTGGATGTGACCGTGATGGTCTCGAGCGTGCTGAAAAGCGTCGTCGTCCCGCCCGCCGTGGGACTCAATTCGGTCACATCGACATTCGAGAACACGGCCTTCTCCACCACGTCCTTGTTGTGCGCGCACACGCCCAGCCCCACGTAGAACGTTCCCTCCAGGGGAACCCGCATCGATCCGCCCGCCATGTGCAGCACCCGGTCGTCACCGCCCCGCGAAATGTAAAAGTAGGCGCCTCGTTTCTCGATGCGGAGCCGCTTCGGCGCCGGCATATTGGATTGGATCTCGTGCGTGGCCGCGCCTTTTTCGTCGCGGGCTTGCAGCGACGTGAGTCCGTTGCCGTGCAGCGCAACGTCGGCGTAGGCGGAATCGCCATCCAGACTTTGCCGCACCATCAGCACCGCCTTCTTGTGCGCGTCTCCGCCGCTGCCCGCGAAGGCGATGTCGGCCGCCAGCGCGACGTCGCCCGAGACCTTGGTCCAGACGAACTGAAACGCGTCCGCCGTTGCCCACATGTTCTCGCCGCTGCCCACGATCGTGTAGCTGCGGTTCGAGGCGTCGTATTCGGCCGACCCCGCATGCAGCACCGTGCCCACATCGCCGCGGTCCTGAAAAGCCCCGAGGGGTGCGGCCGTTGGTTGCGCATCGCCGTAGTGGGCCATCGCGCCCACCAGCAACCAACTGAACAACCGTGCGCGCCGCATCAGATCCTCCCGAACTTGGCCACCGCTTCTTTGATGGAGCGGTACTTCTCGATGAACGGCAGCATGCTGTGCTCCGTGTTGTCGAGGTCCTGCGCCTTCTTCAGCACGTCGGCCGCCCGCGCCCGCGGCACCACGGCGACGCCGTCCTCATCTCCGGCGATGATATCGCCCGGACTTACTCGCACTCCCGCGCACGTGACCGGAATGTTGGCCCCAGCGAAGCGATAGTGATTGATGGTGGTCGATGGTGCCACGCCCCGGCTGAAGACCGGGAACTGCAGCTTCCGGATCTGCGGCGTGTCGCGCACCGATCCGTCGATCACGGCTCCCGCGAGGCCGCGGTACTTCATGGCGGTTGCCATCAGCCCGCCGATGCCGGCGTAATCCGCGCCGTCTTCGAGCACCATCACATACACCGATCCGGTCTTGGCCGAATCGATGGCGTCCAGCATTCCTTCGGAAGCCTTCGAGCCTTCCTTGTGTTCCTCTTTCTTCAAGAGGACTGTAACCGCGGGGCCGGCGAACTTGGTGGGGGTAAGCGGCCGCATCTCGTGCGACATGTAGTTCTTCTGTCCGTAGAGTTGCTCCATGGCGTCCGACACCGAGGCCACCTCCACCTCGCGGAATCCATCCATCAGCGGGTCGCCGGCGGGTTGCGCCATGAGCCACACGGCGATCCCGAGCACCGCCAGGACTGTCACCAATAACGTTCGTCGCATAGAATCTCCTTACTCGAAAAATCAGGCGCGGGACTACGGATAAGTATGGGCATTTCCCTCACCCGGCTTCAAGGATTATACGGTGAATCACCGTGTACCCGGCGTCATTGCCCTTGTCTAACCGGGCACGCCGTCAAAGCGCAATTTTAACGGCATTTATCCCTTGACGGCTAAAGGTAGGTATGACATTATCGTATCCCTAAGCGCCCGTTGAAAGAGGGAGAAATGTCCCCCGCTCCCGAGTTGAAGAAGTCCCGCCTTGCGATTGAACGCCGCCAGCACAGGCGATTTCCGATCAAAATTCCGGTTGAGTATTCGCTGCGAGGCCGTCGCGGTCTGGCCGTGACTTGCGACATTGGTAGCGGTGGAGTATGTATCGATACTCCGGATTCCCTGCCGGTCGGCAAGCGAATCCGGCTAGCGCTGGATTGGCCGGCGGCGCTTGACGGCAGGCACGCGCTGCGGCTGGTCGTCATTGGCAAAGTCCTCCGAACTAGCGAGCGGGGCACTGCCGTGAGCATTCTGCGCCACGAATACCGCCTTCGCCCCAAAGGAATTACCCGATTCGCCAAGGTCGGCTGACCGCTAACCCTCATGTTTGGAACTATCTTGGCAGTGCACAAGGACATCGGGCTCCTATTTGCACTGGCGGTTACACTGGAAAACCACAAGATCGGTGTGATCCCTGCCGCGTCGGTGAAGCAAGCCCACCTTCTGCTCAAGCAACTCAAGCCGGAACTGGACCTATTGATCGTCCAGTGCCGCATCCGCGGTGTTTGCCGGTTTGCCGCCGAAGCCAGACAGCGCCGGCCCGGGCTGCGGATCATCGGCGTTCTTTCCGAATCCCATGCCTGTGGCCCCTGCCAGGAGCATTTTGCGGCCAGTATACAGGACCAGCAGAGTTACGAAGTACAGAAACTGGCTGGTCTGGTCCGGCACCTGATCAGACAATCCCGATCGGTGGAATCCGCCCCCGGCCGCCAGGCACGCCAGATGGTCCGATGGCCGAGTTGACCGTGGGCTGTAACTAGACTCGGAAGCGACTTGACAGCGTTTTTCGTCAGTGCCCCCATTCTTGCCCCTCAACCACATGCGCGCGATTGTGTTTCCCGGCGGCTCCCCGATTCTCCAATACGACATTGGAAGACCGTTAGCAGTGTCTCTTTCTTACTCCTCTTGCTCCACAAGGAGTTCAATCAACTCGCGGGCGCTGATCATCTTGGTCTTCTTCCATCGATCCGGGAAATGACGCTTGTTGCCAGTGACGAGGTAGTCCGCCTCGCCAGCTTGGGCGCATTCAAGGAAAACGTTGTCGTCGGGATCAGTGCATTCTTCGACCCGAACGCTTGGCTTTGACCCAATGGCCGAGTTCCCGAATTGACTGGAGCGTGCCTTCGATGACATCCGGCGATCGCTTCAAATGAGGGCGGCGAATCACTTCATCATATTCGGCGAAGACGGCAGCGGATACGCAAAACTCCGCTTCACCGGAAAGGGCGAGCATTAGCACCGCGGCGGGAAGACCTTCCGGCTGGAGCAGCGCGGAGACAAGAATGTTGGTGTCGAGTACGACCCGGATCATTGGCCGGGCTTTTGCTTGCGCCGTTCACGACGAGAGGCGGCGATTTCCGCATCGATTTCTTTCATAGTCAGTTTGTCCAAGCCTTGCCGCTTTGCGCTGTCCCATGATTTTTCGAGCCAGTCCGGAGGCGGGGCGAAGGTCTTGACATAATCGGTCACGCTCAGAATGAGCACAGCGGGTTCACCATTCCGCTCCACGAGAAAACGGTCGTTGTTCTCGACGGCGCGGTTCATGATTTGGCCGAGTTGCGTACGTGCGGTGAGGGCGGAGATTTTGCGGATCATAATGATTAATTAATCAACTATAACAGGTTCCCAGCGGTAACCTCTCATTTCTAGCCCATTTTGCGATGGGTGCTCCGCGCCGGATTGCGGCAAGCACGGCTTTCGCCATCAACGAACTCGCCACGGCCGGCTTGTTTGCGTGCCCCTGCCGTCTCTGGCGTTACGACTTCCCGGTAATGAGCGAAGAGCATGGGGGGCTGCTAACTCTGATTAGCCCCCAACCTTCTCCGTCAACGTCACCGGCGCTCTTAACCGAAAGCTGATCCTCGTCTCCGATGGCAGCGTAGCCGCCTGCCCGCGCGTCAGCAGCACGCCTCCCGCTCCCGCCGCGCCGCCGGCCCCTGCCCCGACCGCCGCACCCTTGCCGCCGCCCGCCATAGCGCCGATGGCCGCGCCGATCGCCGCGCCCACTCCGACTTTCGCGGCATCCTGCCCGTGCGTCTGCGCCGCTTGCCGCTCGAAGCTGTCCGTCTGGATCGCCAGGTTTTGCCCGTCCGAGGTGCGGATGCGCGTCAGTTCCACCGCCAGCGCCGCCACGCCGCGGACCTTGCCGCCGCGATCGGCCGCCACCACCCGGCCCTCCACCCGCGCCCCGCGCTCGGCGATGACAAAGCCGTCCGCGACCAGTTCACGGTCGAGCGTAGCGACGAACACATCGCCCGGCGTATTCCGCTCCGTGGACAACCCGTCCACAAGGCGCACCGGAATGAGCATTCCGGCGTTCAGCGTCACCCTGTGCGGTTCGGGCGGAGGCGGCGGAGTCACGTTCTCCGGTTCGGGGCGTGCGGGTGCGATCGGCTGAGAAGCCGGCGTTTCCCTGGGCATCTCGGCGGGCAAGGGCGGCGCCGACGCGGCCGGCGGGGGCTCCGTTTTCGCCACGATCGCCGGCTCGGGCCGGGGATTTGCCGGCGGCGGAACCACCCGCGCCTTCTGAGCCGGCTTCTGTGTCTTCGGCTTTTGGAACGGTGTGGCGCGGTGGTCCTCCGCGGGCATCTCCGCGGGCGTGGCCGGCGGCTGCGGCGCGGACGCGGTCTCGGGCGCCGGCTCAATCGGTGCCGGCGCCGCGGGTTGCGCCGCGACGGATGCAGGCGCGGGCGCGGCGGTGCGCGGCCTCTCCACCACCTTCATGATCGTGGCCCCGACCAACGCTCCGGCGATTACCAGCGCACCGATTTGCAGCGGTTTCATCTGTCCTTTATCCTCAAACACGGTTGACGGCCCGGACCGCAATTTCGTTTCCGCCCGGCAACCCGCTAAAATTGAATGATCTGGACGTCATGAGCGGATTCCCTTCACATTTTTCGATCGGACCGGTGCGGATTGCCCCGGCTACGGTGCTCGCGCCTATGGCCGGAGTCACCGACACCGTGTTCCGCCGCTTCATCCGCAATCTGGACGGCTGCGGGCTGATCATGACCGAGTTCACCAGCTCGCACGGTGTGAGCGCGTCGCTCGGCGCGCGCAAGCCCACCAGGACCTTGACGAAGTACCTGGCCTTCGAACCCGAGGAGCATCCCATCTCCGCGCAGCTCTTCGGCGCCGATCCGCAAGTCATGGCCGACGCCGCGCGTGTCTGCCAGGATCTCGGCTTCGACATCCTGGACATTAACTTCGGCTGCCCCGTCAACAAGGTTGTGAAATGCAACGGCGGCTCCGGCCTGCTGCGCGATCTGCCGCTGGTCGAGCGGCTGCTCACCGAGGTGCGGAAGGCCATCACCATTCCGTTCACCATGAAGTTCCGCGCCGGCTGGAGCGACGGCGAACTGGTTGCCGTGCACATGGCGCGCCTGGCCGAGGACTGCGGTCTGCAGGCGGTGGCCCTCCACCCGCGCACCCGCGAGCAGGGCTATAGCGGCAAGGCCGATTGGTCGCGCATCGCCGAGATCAAGGCCGCGGTCAAGATTCCCGTGATCGGCAACGGCGACATCGTAACTCCTGAGGATGCCCTGCGCATGGTGCGCGAGACCGGCTGCGATGCCGTCATGATCGGGCGCGCGGCATCTTCCAATCCGTGGATCTTCCGCCAGATCCAGCAGTACCTCGCCACGGGCCGCTACGACGAGCCCACCGAACGCGACCGCTACGACCTGATGCACCGGTATTACACCATGCTGGTGGAGCAGAACCAAAAGGACACCGTCGGCAAGATGAAACAGTTCGCGACCTACTTCACGCACGGCGTGCGCAACGGATCTCGGCTGCGCGCCGCCATCTATCCGGCGCAGGAAGCGGCGGCGATTCTCGATCTGGTGGACGAGTTCTTCCAGGCCGAGTCAGGCCAAGCCGCGGAGCCGGCGCTGGTCCAGTGAAGAAGGTCCAGCTCATCACCGACGGCGCGTGTGTGGGCAATCCCGGCCCCGGCGGCTGGGCTGCCATTCTCCGCTACAACGGCAGCGAGCGGGAACTGTGGGGTTGCGAGCCCAAGACCACTAATAACCGCATGGAACTGCGCGCCGCCATCGAGGGCCTGCGCTCCCTCAAGGAAGATTGCGAAGTCGAGGTGGTCACCGATTCCGAATACGTGAAGAACGGAATCACCACCTGGATTCACGGCTGGAAGCGCAAAGGCTGGATCACTGCGTCCAAGAAGCCCGTGGTCAACCAGGATCTCTGGAAGGATCTCGACGCCGAAGTAGCGCGCCACAAGACGACCTGGGTCTGGACCAAGGGCCACGCCTCCCATGCGGATAATAATCGCTGTGACGAACTGGCGTCACGTGCCGCCAGGGAGCAGTGCCGGAGTTGAAGGTCCGATTTTAGGCTACAATGGAATTTGCGCCATCGGCTCCCCATGTCAGCCCTGCCAGATCCTTCAACGGCGCCGCAAAACGCGCCTGAGCCTATTACTCTTCAGCCGAATACACACGCCCCTCGGACGTCCCGATGGACGCTCTGGCTGACGCTCGGCCTGTTCGCCGCCGCGGGCGGAACTGCCTGGCTGCTCCGGCCCCAGCCGAAATCGAGGAGCGCGGCTGCGTCTCTCACCCACACGGTCAAGGCGATCCGGGGCGCGCTCGACCAGCGGCTGCGCGTCAGCGGATCGATTTCGGCGAAGATTTACGCCAGTGTCGCGGCGCCGATGATGGCTGGAGTCGAAGCCGACCGCGGGCTCGTGCTCCTGTACCTGCCCCCGAACGGGTCGATGGTGAGGGAAGGGCAGATGATTGCCCAAATCGACGGCCAGTCAGTCAAGGATCACGTCGACGATCTGGACGCCCAAGTGGCCCAAATGGCATTGGACCTCCGCCGGCTCGGCGCGCAGCAGCAGGCCGCGACGGAATCGGCCCGGCAGCGCGTGCGCGCGGCGCAGGCCGCACTCGACAAGGCAAGACAGGAGATGCGCGCGCTCGAGGTGAAAACTTCCATCGATCGCCAGCGGCTCCAACTCGCGCTCGAAGAGGCGCAGGTTACGTACGAGCAGCAGAAGCAGGAATTGCAGCTCCTCGCGGAACGCCAGGAATCCGAGAGGCGAATCGCCGAGCTGGACAACCAACGCCAGACCCGCCACCGCGATCGTCATCGCCGCGACCTCGACCACTTCACCATCCGCGCGCCTATGGGCGGGCAGGTCGTGCTGCGCACCATCAACCGTCGCGGCCAGCAATTTCAGGTACAGGTAGGCGACGAACTGGCGCCCGCGCAGCCGTTCCTGCGCGTGGTCGATCTCTCGCAAATGCAGATGGACGCCACCATCAACCAGACGGAAAGCGAGCACGTGCGCATCGGCCAGCCGGCCATGGTGCACTTCGACGCTTATCCGGATCTGGTGGTGCGCGGACGCGTCGAGGCGGTGGGCTCGATGGCGACAGGCACCGGGCGCGGGTCGAATAACTATATCCGCCGCATTCCGGTGCGCATTCAAATCGACGACCGCGACCCGCGCGTGATTCCCGACCTGACCGCGAGCGCCGATGTCGTCGTCGCCGAGCAAGGTGAGGGTCTCATCCTGCCGCGCGAAGCCGTCCACGAGGAAGGCGGCAAGTCGGTGGTCTATGTGAAGCAGGGCGACGCCGTCGAAGCGCGCGAGGTCGAAGTCGGCGGATCGAGCAACACGCAAGTCACCGTCCGCTCCGGCATACAGGCTGGCGAAGAAGTGGTCGTGCAGCCCGACGGCATAAGGTAGCTGAAACAATCCGGGGATGCTCCGGGTGGCCTACACGACTTCCGCCGCTCCGGCATACAGGCCGGCGAAGAAGTGGTCGTGCAACCCGACGGCATAAGGTAGCGGAGAGAATCCGCGGATGCTCCGGGCGGCCTACGCGACTTCCGCCGTTCCGGCATCCAGGCCGGCGAAGAAGTGGTCGTGCAACCCGACGGCATAAGGTAGCTGAAACAATCCGGGGATGCTCCGGGCGGCCTGCGCGACTTCCGCCGCTCCGGCATCCAGGCCGGCGAAGAAGTGGTCGTGCAGCCCGACGGCATAAGATAGCTGAAAGAATCCGGGGATGCTCCGGGCGACCTACGCGACTGCCGCAACCGTCGCGAAGGTAGGGGCGTCCCCGCATTCTTTCACGCCCTTTGACCCTTAAGGCTGGGACGCAGGCACATCGCGGATGCGTACGCCCGCTGGTTTGCCGTGAGGTGGATCCAATACCAGGATTCCGCCGGCGTCGGCGGCCGCCTCGAAGATTTCTTCATCGTCGATCTCGACCTGGTACGTCCGTCCCGGCTCCAGTCCCAGCACGAACACCGCGTCCTCCTCATCCAGCGTCACCTGAAAGCGGCGTGTCGCCACGATCGTCGCCTCCGTCATCTGGATCGGCGCCAGGATATTCTTCCGGTCGAGCGAGGTCACGTTTCCGTCTTCGAACACCTGCACCATACCGTCGAAATACCCGAACCACTTGGCCGAATCTTCCCAGCTCGAGCGCACGAACAGCTTCCCGAACTCGGCGTTGTGGTAGATCAGCGGCACGTGGTAGTAGCTCAGGCCGGGCTGGTACGGGTTGGCCCAGAGGAACTCGTAGGGCGCCCCGAACGTGCCGCGCAGGATGTAGCGGTCGTGCATGAGAAAGCCCTGCAGCACCTGCGTCTCGGGCGAGTTGACGTCGAACGCCACCATCGAGAGTTCCGCCGCCCGGGAAAGCGCCGCCGTCGCCGAATTCGGGTCCCCGGCCTTGCGCGAGGCGCCGATGAAGTAGGCGTTCTCGGGGCCGTCATAGGGCAGCGGGTAGTAGCTCAGCAGGTGCTCGATCGGGTAGTCCTTGAAGAACCGCGGGAACGATTCGCGCAAGTCGAGGTTGGCATTGTCGCGGATGGCGTGCAGCAGTTCGAACAGCGGATAGGCGTCTTCGCGCCCGATCGCGCTGCGGCCGGCCCGCAGCGCAGGCACCGTCTTCCCCTCCCACCATTGATGGACCACGCGCTCAAGCTCGCGCTGCGGGGCCTGGGGAACGTGGTCGAAGAGCGCCACCGCCGCCAGCACGCGCGAGCGCACGGCCGCCACACTCGTGTCCGCCGCCGGATCGGCAATACCTTTTTGGAGGCGCGCTGTCAGATCGCGGCGCTGCGCGTCGGTGAGCAGGTCCTGGCACCAGTCGAAGATCAGCGCCATCTGCCTCAGGTCGGTGCCCGGCGCCAACGCAGCCGCAATTGCCTCCTTCCCGGCTTTGGCGTCGCCCGCGATCTGGTAGTACAGCGCCTGCGCGAACGCACGCTCCGGCATAGGCGCGTTGCCCGCGACCAGCAGCTCGAGTTGCTGCCATCGCGCCGAGGTGCGATCCCGCTCGCGCCGCAGCAATCGCAGCCGCTGCGGCCGCAGGAACAGCCGCGGATGCTCCGCTGAAACCGTCACCGCCTCATCGGCGAACACGGGCCCCTTGGGCGCCTGCTCCTGATCCTGCGCCGCCAGCGGCATCGCTATCAGGAAAAGCGCGGCCGCAGCCGCCCCTCTCCCCGGCCCCTTGTTCGATCCAGTCACATTCCAGATTGTGTCATAGCGACACACACCCTGCCCAATTGGGTTACAAGCCGGCCCCGGGAGCCCCGCCCAAAATATTGAAAGAAAAAAGGGTTGCAGAGATTGACACGTGGAGGGCTGATTGCTAAATATGGTTCTGAATTGGCGAAGTAACTTCTCAAACCTGCCCTCTGCTGCAACAGGCAGGCGGAAGAAGAGTGAGCCGAAGAGACAGCGTGCTTGCGGGAGCCGATGTTTGCAACAGTTTTAGCTCACTAGTCTTTCCTTGTTGGTTGCTGCAGAGGGGTTTTTTGTGTCTAACGGTTTCAATCGATCTCTCCATGGGGTCACAGGTAGCGCAGTTATCTGGCATTTCGGGTCAGGCAAATATAGGACGCGGAAACTGACCAGGAATGGACCGGTCTTTTGACCAGGTAGCCCGACGCCGGATCCCAGCCCAAACATGGGCGAGCCGCATCGGAAGGAGTCCCGTAAGTCTGGGGACTTCTGCCGATGCGGTTTTTCTTTGTGGCGGGTCGTGGACCGCTTTCAAAAACTCAGCGTTCCGGTGCGCGGCTCTTCTTCTGCATTCGGCAGGTAGAGCGTCTTGCAGTGCTCGCAGCGGTAGATCTCGGCGTCGGCGCCGTACTTCTTCTTGACCTCATCGCCGAAAAAATACCAGCGCTTCAGATGGCCCGCGCAGAGCTTACCCTTCGCGTCCTTCTCATCGCACGCCCGCATACGCAGGGCGCGGCGCTTGATCTTGGTGCCGTCCGCCAGCGTCTCCACCAGCTGGGCAGGCAGCAGGCCCTTATCGGATGCTGCGTATTTCGGATTCGCCATATCGAGAAATCACGAGTATATCAGCCGTGAAAGAATCCGGCGATACTACTGTACCGGCAGCTTCGTGGTCTTGGCAGTCTTGCCGCCCATCGACAGCACCACGTCCTGATTGCCGGCTGTCAGTCCCGCGGGCACGGCGGCGTTGACCTGGTAAAGTCCGGGGAAGCCCGGCGCCAGCCCGCTGAACAATACTTGCACCGATTTGCCGCCGATCGTCAGCGTAGCCGTGTTCTTCGTGGTCGCGAGATTCGGCCCGCCGGGAGCGGGATCGCCCGAAGCCGGCTGGTTATTCACCGGACCCAGCCCGTTGGCGTAGAAGGTCACGAATTCTCCCGCCTTGGCCGGATTCTTGTCGTAGAGAAGCGCGCCCGTGACCGCGTCCTGCGCCACCACCAGGCCGCTGCTTTCAAAGAAGGCCGGTGAAACGTCCGCCAGCGGCACTGTCACTACGTTGCCGAACAAGAACCCGTAAATCGTCACCTTCACCTGCGCCGATGTCTGTCCCTGAAGCTCCCACGGGACCTGCACGTTCACCTGGCCGGCGCCCACGTACGTCAGGCGCGCGGGAACGCTGATGCCCGCAGAAGACACATCGAAGCTGATCGTCACACCGTCGATCGCAAGCGGCAGGATCGTGGTCGAGGCGGAATCCGTGTAATCGCTCAACGCCGACCCGAAGATCGCCGCGTATGAGCCGGGCGCAATCGGCGATTGGAACGCGGCCGAATCCACCACGCCGCCGTCCTTGATCGCCGGCTGTGAGCGTGCGGATCCATCAAAGCAGACTGGGGAAACGAAACGGCAATTGGCCGTGGACGTCGACAAGGTCCCAGACTGGGCGGTTACTGTGAACGAGCCCGTCTGGTTGGGGACGATCCCGGCGGCCGCTATGCCGTAAGCATTCGTGGTCGCATCAGGGCTCTGGAATGTTACGCTGTTGCGCGGGCTGGCCGACCACGAGATCGGCGCATTCGCTACGGGCACGCCATTCGCATCTACCACCTTTACCGCGACCGCGCTTGGCCGGCGCGGATAGAAAGTATTGTAGATTGGTTGCCCGACCATGCCATCGATGATCCCATCCAGGGGCACGATGTCATATGCGGGGCCGGCGACGAAATAGAGATACGGCACACGCAGCGAGACGCCGGAAGCCTGTAGCGTAACCGCACCGGAGTAGGAACCAGCAACAGGAAGGGCCCCGTTCAGCGTGAGCGTAACCGTCCCGGTCGCCCCCGCCGCCAGTGTCAGGATCGTCTTATCGACGACCGGCGCAGTCCCCGAGGGCGAATTGCTGGTGGACGATTTCTTATCCACCACCACCGCCACCGCCAGCGTCACGCTGGCTGAGCCTGTGTTGGTAAGCGTGATGGTTTTCGCCGGGCTCGCCGCCGCGGCCACCACACCGAACGAGACCGAGGTGGGGTTCGCAAGTATGGCGGCATTCACCGCCGCCCCCGCGTCTAGTTTGCCCGCACCTATCCATTCGGTGTCGATCGCGCTCCCGGAGTCGTCCGTCGTGATGTCCTGCGAAGCCGTGTTGATGAGCGCCGACCGCATCTGTGCTGGCGTCCACGTGGGATGCTTCTGCTTCACCAGCGCCGCGGCGCCGGCCACTAGCGGGGCGGAAAAACTCGTGCCATCGTTTGCCATGTAGCCCGAGGCGCTGAATTCGAGGCCGAGCCGATCGTACGTCTGGGCAGCCATGTAGATGCTACTTCCGGGGGCCACTAGGTCCGGCTTGAGCGCCGCATCGCCCAGCGTAGGCCCGACTGAAGAATAGTAGGTAAGCAGGTTAGAGTTGGCGCTGTCGTCCTGTTCGATGCCCGACGGATCGATAATCACGACGGCCCCCGCGTGCGACCCGAGATAGCTTTTCAACGCCAGCCCATCGGCATTCGAAATCATCGCTATCGGGACGCCGTAACCAGCGAGATTTCCAGGGAAGGGCAGCGTCGAAGAGTTGTAGTTGTAGATCACAACCCCCACCGCGCCTGCATCGGTCGCGTTTCCGACCTTGTCGGAAAACGGGCAAGAGCTGGTCGATGGGAGCGGCCCGCGCTGCACCAGCACGAACGAGTGTGCCAGGCTGCCCGCGGGTAGCGCGCTGCATGCGTATTGGTCGCCCAGCGCGGCCGAGTCGATCAGCGGCGCCGACTCCGCCCAATAGGGTTGATATGGGTCGTCACCCGCGTTTGCAACAATCGCCCGCAGGTTGGCCGGCCCACCGCTCACGCTCACCGCTTCAGTGAAATAGTGGGAGTTGGTGGTGGCGCCCACTGCAATCACCGAGGGCACGTTGGCCGGAGATCCAATCGAATTGAAGGTCGGAATGTTGCTGCCGTCGGCGCCGTTGTTGCCGGCCGAGGCCACCATCACCATACCAGCCTTCACGGCGTTATCGAACGCCACCGCGGCCGGGTCGCAAGGCATGTCCGCCGCCCGCCCGCACGCAGCGCCGGTATCGAAGGGGCCCGTCACCGCCACCAGGTGCGACGAGAAATTTCCCACGTCCATGCCGTCTTTCACAGCATCTTCCACGGCCTTGATGAGCACGTCTTCGGTGAAATAGTCATTCACCCACGGCGACCCGTAGATCTTGTAGCTGCCCAGGAATGCCTTTGGCGCCACTCCGGAAAACGTCACCGCTCCGGTGTTGACATTTCCCGCCACCACCGATGCCACGCCCGTGCCATGGCCGTCGTGATCGCGCGGCGAAAAATCGTCCGGCCGCGAACTGGCAGCGCTTTTCCCATCGGCGTTCGCGATCTGCCGGACGTAGCTGCGCGCGACGATTACCTTTTTGTTCGTGTAGGCGCAGTCTTCCGGATGCCCATCCGTGCACTTCGGGAACCCGGCCGGCGCCGTGTAGCCGGCATCGTTGAATGCCGGGTGCGTCTGGTCGATGCCGGAATCGAAGATCGCGACCTTGATCCCCGCCCCGCCATTGGTCTGTCCACCCACCGCCGCCCAGGCCGCGGGCGCGTTGATCAACTGCGTGGCGCGATTCATGTCCGCCTTGCCCTGGCGCATCGGAATCACGGCCTTGACGCCCGGGATGCTCTGCATGTCGCCCAACTGGGCCGGCGAAGCCACCACGAAAACCGCGTTCAACACCGTTTCCACGGAACCCGCCACCTGTAACCGCCGCGACACGGCCTCTCTGCGGACCGCGTCCTGCATGTTCAGAATTTGCCGGCGGTAACCATCGGCCTGCGTGGTCCGCATGGCGTCACGCGTGACGAACCGTTCCGCCACGGGGGAATCATCGAGGATCAGCGCGTAATGAGTAGAGTATGTTTGCGAAAAAGCGGAAGCGGCGAATAGCACCGCCAGACCGACAACCCGGAAAGACATGCCCATTTGACGAGGCTATCACGCTTCACGTTTCACGCAAGCGCAATCCCAAACTACAATCGAATAAGCCCCCTCATGTACAAAGCGATGTTGTTCGATCTCGGAAAAGTTCTGGTCCAATTCCATTTCAAGCGCGGCTACCAGGCTCTCGAAGGCCTCTGCCCGTACGCCGCCGCCGAGATTCCGCGCCGTCTCGCGCCCACCGGCCTCGTCGAGCGCTTCGAAACCGGCCTCATCGAGCCGCGCGATTTTGTCGATGAGTTCTGCAAGATTTTGGAACTCGAATTGGACTACGACCGCTTCTGCGCCATCTGGAGCTGCATCTTTGCAGAAACCCTGCTGCCCGATTCCATGCTGGAAGGACTGGCACGCCGCCATCGCATGGTGCTGCTGTCGAATACCAACGCGATCCACTTCCAGATGCTCCGCGAAAACTATCCGCTGCTGCGCCACTTTCACGCGCTGGTGCTGTCGTACGAAGTGAAAGCCATGAAACCGGCGCCGGCGATTTTTCAGGCGGCCATCGATCGCGCCGGCTGCCGCCCCGAAGAGTGCTTCTACACGGATGACATTTCGGACTACATCGCCGGGGCGCGCGCCATGGGGATCGACGCGGTGCAGTTCGAATCGGCGGAGCAGATACAGCGCGAGATGAAAGCGCGCGGGATCGTTTGGGAATAAAAAAGCCGGGTGTCCTTGTGGGAAGGGCGCCCGGCGAGGAAGCATCTGTGAACTGTCCGGGAGGACAGAACACAGGAGTGGAGGAGCTCGTTTTATGCCAGCAGGCCGCCGTGCCCCAGGCAGGCCACTTCCCACCCGGTCAAGTGATAGCGGGCCAGCAGCGGCGGGAGCACCAGGTCGACCACGTTAGGCTTGGCCGATCGGAAGCATCCCGGCGCGGAGACGATGGGCGCTTCGTCTTTATAGGAGAGCAGTAGCAGATTGCCCGGCTCGACCGGCGCCAGGAACCGTTCCACCAGGCCGCCGATCCGCGTCATGGCCTGGCCGATCACGTCTTCGGGACCCGCCGGCGCGGTGGTGGATGCCACCAGAATCACGCTCGGCTTCGACCGCAGGAGATGCTGCATGCACCGCGCCACGGAATTCTCATCTTCCGTGCAGGAGAGAACGAAGTTGGCGTTGATGCCGAACCGTTCCAGCCGCTGCCGCATGATGTTCTCGAAAAGCTGCCGGGCCCTGTCGCCGGAAATGGGATCGGTGTAGAGCACGCCCACGCTGGGGGAGCGAACCGGCCTGGCCTGGAGGATGGGACCGCGCTCTTTGATGATGCCGATGAGGGCATCCAGGTGGTCCTTGGCGACGGCAAACGGGGAGGACTTGACGGTTGCAATGCGCTGGCCCGCAACCGCAAAACTGAAATTGAGGGACGTCGCGATGACCACGCTGCCGGTGCAGTTGATCTGTTTCAGGAGATCGTCGTCCACCAGAACGCAGCAGTTTTCGGTGGCGAGCAGGTTGGCGCGGCCACCGGCGGCGAGGCGGATCTCGAAGCTGCCGCAGCCCATTTCGCTGGCAACCTGGCAGACGGCCTCATCCTCTCCGACTTCGCCTTCTTCGAGCTCGGTGACCCAGATACTCTCCATGCCTTCGGATTCCAGGACCCGAACGTCTTCATCACTAATAATATGACCCTTAGCGAGGAGCTTCTTGCCGCCGGGCCGGAACACGGTGCAACAAAGGATCCTGCCAGTTGAGGATTTCACGCCAACCGTCTGTGCTCTCATGTACGCCTCATAAGATGTGGGGATGTAACCGAATTTAAGGCTTGTTTATCCTTAAAATGGAGAGTACACCGGTTTTACCGGGGTTGTGCCGGCTTTCTCGGCGGTCTTTTGCGGGGTGAGTTAGAGGTCCCCACTTTGGGGGTATCGAGGGCAAAGTTGCGCGGGTATTCGGGCGCGCGCCGGTGCCTTATTCGCTGCGCAGCGCGCGCGAAGGATCCAAGCCGGCCGCGCGGCGTGCCGGAATATAGCTCGCCACCAGCGCCACCGCCGCCAGTATCACAGCGATCGCCGCGTACGTCGATGGATCGCCCGGCTTCACTTCGTACAGCATCGTGGCCAGCACGCGCGTGGCAGCCAGCGCGCCGCCGAGACCGATGGCGATTCCCGCCGCCGCCAGCACCGCGCCGCGCCGCACCACCAGCCGCAGCACGTCCGCCGATCGCGCGCCGAGCGCCATGCGAATCCCGATCTCCCGCACCCGCTGCGTCACCAGGTAGGACATCACGCCATAAATTCCCACCGCCGCCAGAATCAGAGCGACCAGCGCGAAAACAGCCAGCAGGATCGCGCTGAACCGCGCCTTCGACGTGGCGTCGCGCACGCGCTCGTCCATGCTCTTGATGTCGTAAATGGGCAGGTCCTTGTCGAGCGCATGCACCTGCTCCCGAACGGCGCCGGCGAGTGCGGCCGGGTTCCCCTGAGTGCGCGCGTAAATCAGCAGACTGGCACGCGGCGATTGCAGATAGGAGATGTACACATCGGGCAGGGGCGGCTCGTCCATCTGGCCGTAGCGCACGTCGCCCACGACGCCGATCACCTCCGCGCGGTCGCCGAATCCGCCTTGCCCCACGCCGATCGGCTTCCCGATCGGACTCTCCGACGGCCAGAAGCGGCGCGCGGCCGTCTCGCCGATCATCACCACTTTGGGAGACGCCGGCCGGTCGGCGCTGGTAAATCCGCGGCCGGCGAGCAACGGAATCCTCAAGGTCTTGAAATAATCGGGCGACACGAAATGCACGCCCACCGTCGGCTCGCTTCCCCGCGGAACCGGCGCGCGGTCGCGGAACCAGATGATGGTGAAATTGCAGCCGCCGGCCAGCGCGTGGCAATTGGCCATGCCCGCGGACACCACGCCCGGAATCCCGGCGACGCGTGGTTCCAACTGGCTGAAGAACCCCGCCGACGCACCGTTGGCTGCCAGCGCCGGCGGAAGTTCCACGCGCACTGTCAGGACGTTCCCGGCGTCGATGCCCGAGCGCGTCGCGATCAGCCGCCCGAAGCTCTTGATCATCAAGCCAGCGCCGGTCAGCAGTACCACCGCCAGTGCCACCTCCGCCACTATCAGAATGCTCTTGCCGTTGATCAGGCCGCGCGGCCGCGTGCCTCCGCTCTTCAGCGCGTCCGTGACGTCGGCGCGCGACCCCTGCCACGCGGGCAGTAAACCGAAAAGCACGCCGGTCACGAGGGCCGCCGCGAAGGTAAAGAGCAGCGCGTGCGAGTCCAGCCGGATCGACCCCAGCCCCATCACGGTGAGGCCGGAGAGGCGCCGCCCAAACGTGAAGCCGTTGGTCGAGCCCGGGTTGACGGCAGCCAGCGCCTGCACGCCGAGGTACGCCAGAGCCAGGCTGGCGGCCCCGCCGAGCACACCCAGCAGAACGCTTTCAGTTAGCAACTGCCTTACCAGACGCCACCGGTTGGCGCCCACGGCCAGTCGAATCGCGATCTCCCGCCGGCGGGCCGTGCCGCGCGCCAGCAGCAGGTTGGCGATGTTCACGCACGCAATCAGGAGCACGAAGCTGACCGCTCCGAACAGCACCAGCACCGACTTGCGCATTGCGGGGTCGAGCCGCGTTTCCTCGAGCGTACGCGCCTTGGCGCCCCACCCGCGGAATACGGTGTCTGGGTGCGCGTCGTCGATCTGTGGACCTAGCAGCGCCACCGCGTTCGCGGCCTGCTCCACGCTGACACCCGGCTTACGCCGCGCCACCATGCTCCAGGAGTGCGACCACCGTTGGCTGAGGTTGTTGGCGGTCATAATGTGCACCGGCGTCCAAACGTCGGCCGGACCGGTCAATCCCTGGAAGCCGGCCGGCAGCACGCCCACGATCGTGTAGTTTCGCAAGTCGAGACTGATCGTCTTCCCTTCGATCTTCGGATCGGAACCGTACCGCCGCTCCCAAAGCCCGTGGCTGATCACCGCTACGAAATCCCGCTCTGCAACCGAATCCTCCGAAGGCAGGAATGTGCGGCCCACTTCGGCGCGGATGCCAAGCACCGGGAAATAACCCGCGCCGGCCATCTCGCCGCGCAGGCGCTCAGGCTGGTCGGTCCCGGTGAGGTTCACGGTTGTCGGGCTGTACAGCGCCGTATCCTGAAAGACCTGCTGGAGTTGGCGGAAGGTCTCATACTTGGGATACGACCACACCATGTCGTCGGGCTGTTGCGGACCGCGCCTGTTAGCGATCATCTTAGCCGGGAGCGCGAGCGAGACTTTCATCAGCCCGGCAGGATCGCGGAACGGCAGGACGCGAAGCAGCGTGGCGTCCACCAGGCTGTAGATGGCGGTGTTGGCGCCGATCCCTACCGCGAGAGTGAATACCGCGATAGCAGTAAAAGCGGTTGCCGCGCCAGGGTGCGAGCGGCGAAGCGCAGGTCCTGCAGCATGGTTTCCATCAGCACACCTCCCCGTTTGGACGGCCCAGGGCAGCGCCTGGTTGGTTTTATTAGACACCAATCCTTTTTGCCGGTGCCACCCTACTCGAACGGCTGGTGTGCCGCCGCCTCCTTCTGCGCCATGCTTAGAGCATGGCAAATGAATTAGCCTCTTTATCTAACGAACTCGCCGCCGTAGTGGATCGCGCCGGCCGTTCCGTGGTCGCGGTGCACGCCCGGCCGCGCTTCTCCTCGAGCGGCGTCTTCTGGCGTCCCGGAATCGTCGTTACGGCGGAGCACACGATCCGCCGCGAGGAGGAGATCACCGTCACTCTGCCCGACGGCAGTGCCGCGCCCGCTGCTCTCGCCGGCAGCGACGCGGGCACGGACATCGCGGTGCTGAAGGTCGAGGGCGGCGTGCCCGGACCGATCGGCCAATCGGCGCCGGCGGCCGGCAATCTCGCGCTCTCGATCGGCCGTTCGCAGGATTCGGGCGTGAATGCCACGCTCGGTATTGTCAGCGCCGTCAGCGGTTCGTGGCGGACGTGGCGCGGCGGGCGGCTCGACCATTACATCCGCCTCGATCTCACGCTCTATCCCGGCTCTTCGGGCGGCGCCGTGGTCAATGTGGCGGGTGAGACCATCGGGATCGCCACCTCGGCGCTGTCGCGCATCGCGGGAGTGGCGATTCCCGCCGCGACCATCAACCGCGTAGTGGACGAAATCCTCAAGCGCGGGAGCGTTTCGCGCGGCTACCTCGGCGTGGGTCTGCAACCGGTCGAGCTTCCCGATCATCACAAAGGTCTGATCGTTTTGTCGCTCGAAGCGGGCGGGCCGGCGTCCAAGGCGGGCGTGCTCATCGGGGACATTCTGATTTCGCTCGGCGGCACCGCCGTCGACGACACGGACGATATCCAGAGCGTGCTCGAAGGCCATGCTGTTGGCCAGGCGATCGAGGCAGCGGTGTTGCGCGGCGGCGAAGCGCGGGCCATCTCGATCGCGATCGGGGAGCGGCCCCGGAGGGACTGACATGCGTGGATTCGGAGAAATCGCGGAGCGCCTGAGGCGCTCGACCGTGCAGGTTTTTTCGAAGGGAGAACGCGGCGGAGGCTCGGGCGTAGTGTGGTCCGCGGACGGCGTGGTGGTCACCAACGCCCACGTGGCGCGCTCGAGCCAGCTCGAGGTCGAGCTGTGGGACGGCCGCCGCATGGAAGCCCGCGTCGAGTCGCGCGATCCGCGCCGCGACCTGGCGGTGGTGCGGGTTTCGTCATCCGGGCTCGAAGCGGCGACGCCCGGCGATTCGGATGCCGCGCGTCCCGGCGAGCTAGTCATCGCAGTCGGGAGCCCGCTCGGTTTCGCCGGCGCGCTTTCGACCGGCGTGGTGCACTCCAACGGCCGGCGCTGGATCGCGGCCGATGTGCGCCTGGCGCCGGGCAATTCCGGCGGACCGCTGGCCAACGCGCAGGGACACACCATCGGCATCAACACCGCCATCGTGAACGGGCTCGGCCTGGCCGTGCCTTCTAACGCCGCCGCCGATTTTCTGCGGCGCGGTCCGCGCCCCTCGCTGGGTGTCACGCTGCGCCCGGTTCCGCATGGGCTGCTGCTACTCGATGTGGACCCGCAGGGCGCCGCCGCGGCTGCCTCGCTGCGCGCCGGCGACATTCTGCTGATCTCGTTCGACGCGCTCGAAGAGGTGCTCGATTCCGGCCGCGACGTGCTCCGGCTGCAGTTCCTGCGCGACGGCAACCGCGTCCGCGAAGTCTACGTGCGGCTGAATGCCCGCGCGGAGGCGGCATGATCCGGCTGCTGATCGCGGCCCCGTCCGCGGTCACTCGCGCCGGGTTGGAGGCTCTCGTGGCCTCCAGCCCCGGCGTGGAACTGGTGGGCTCTTATCCGGACCTCGCCGCCGTCGAAGACCTGCATCCTGACGTGGTGCTGGCCGCCGTTCCCCAATCCGAACTCGTGCCGGCATCCGCCATCGTGCTGCTCACCGGCGACGAGCAGCCTCCGTGGACCGCCGACGCTTTCCGCACGGGTGTGCGCGCCCTGCTGCCGCGCGACGCCACGGCGGCCGCGATCCTGGCGGCAGTGGAGGCGGCGGCGAGCGGCCTGGCCGTGCTCGATCCACGCGATCTGGAAGGGCTGCTGGCTTCGGCCGCGCCCGCCCCGTTGCTCGGAGATCCGCCCGCGATCACCGCGCGTGAACTCGAGGTACTGCGCATGATGGCCGAGGGTGCGGCCAACAAGACCATCGCGTGGAAGCTTGGAATTTCCGAGCATACGGTGAAGTTTCACGTGGCGTCGATCCTGACGAAGCTGAACGCGGGCAGCCGGACGGAAGCCGTGACGCTTGGAATTCGCCGCGGCTTGATCATGATCTGAGCCATTACAGCATCACGCGATTTATATTCCCCTGGATTTCAGCCGCTTGCAGACGTGCGCTACTAACCTGCGAATAGAGTGCTGCTAGTTTCAAGGCAGGGAAACGCTGCCGCGCGTCGCAGAAGACCGGAGTTACATTCCCATGATCGTCGATCTCAATCTCAAGGCCGATCTCAATATCCACGTCTACTCGCATGAAGGCCGCGGGCGGGCCGACACTCAACAAGACCGGATCGAAGAGTTGCTGCGAACGGTCCTAACCAACACGGAGAAAATCACTATGACGGAACAGGAATTTGGCGCGGTACTTCAGAAGGTGGATCTCGCGACTACCCACATCGGTGAAAACACCACTGCCATTGCAGGGACAGTGGATTCGATGGCAACGTTGGAGGCATCCAACGGCCAGATCCTCGAGACGATCAGTTCGGAGATCGACACGCTGCTGGCCAATAACCCCGGGATTTCGCAGAGCCTGTCGGATGCGGTGACGGCTATTCAGGCGAAGGTGGACAATGCGAAGGCGGCGTCCGACACCTTGAAGATGGCCTCGGATGCGGTCAAGGCGCAACTCGACGCGCAAGTGCCGGCGTTGCAGGCGATCGCCACTAAAGGCGCCGGAAGTCCGGTTCCAGTTCCTCCGTCCCCTTCACCCAATCTGCCGCTGGTGCTCACACTCTCTAGCCTCTAAACTGTTCGAACGCCCGGGAGCTCGGACAGCCAGGCTTCCGGAGCGATCCTACAGATTGAATGAAAATCCGCCGGTGATCTCGAGCATATTCAATCGCCCCTTTTGGTTCGGGAAATCGAATGGCTTGGACGTGTTGTAATACCGCACGTCGAAGCGGATGCCCCACATCGAACTCACGCGCGCCTTTATTCCGCCGCCGTAGTTGATTCCGAACTTAGTGGTCTGGTTGCCGTAGGACGCCGAAGCGCCGGGCGGAAAGAAGCTGCTGAATCCAACGCCCCCCGCGGCGAACGGACGGACGTGCGATCCCTCAGGCGTCGCATACACCAGGACATCTCCAAACCCCTGTTGAATCGGCACGCTGATGGTCGACGCCGTGGTGGCAGCCGTAGCCTGGCCGGGAAGTCCGATGGTAGTACCCGTCGATGCCGGCACGCCGATCGAGGTGTGGTTGTAGGCGTACCCAAACTCGTAGCCGAAGAACCGGTACGGATTGATGGCCATCCGCACTGCCAGCCGGAAGCCGTCCTTCATCTGGTATTGAGCATCGGCGGGATCGTTGCTCACCGTTCCCAGGTTCTTCGAATTGCCCGTGAAGATGGATTGTCCTCCGCTCACCGCGACTTCAAAATTCTGTCCGAAGGCAAAAGAAGAACAAACTAGAAGAGCAATAACTCCCAGGGAGAGACGCATCACCACCAGTGTACACCGGCCCTCAGCCGGCGAACTTATCGCGGCATTCTTTGGAGCAAAAGTGGATCGTTTCGCCTTTCACGTTGCGCGTGACGCTGGCAGTGGTCGAGACGTAAGTGCCGCACACAGGGTCCTTCTTCAGCTCCCCGCCCGGCGGCACCGAGGGCGCGCGCTTGGTGTTTTGCGGAACGCCGCTGTTTCCGCGGAATCCACCGAAGATGGATTTCAGGATACTCCGCAGCAACAGCAGCACCAGCAAGGGAAGAAGAACTTCGAGGATGAGAAACCGGAGCATGAGAGGGGGGCGGCAACACGCGTTCCCGCCCCTGAGGCAAGCTTACTTCTTTTTCTTGGCGGCGTCTTTCTTGGCGTTGGGATTCTGGAACTTGGTCTCAAGCGTCGAGCCCAGCGTTGTCAGCATGTCTTTGGCCTGCTGGGAGTAGGTGCCGGCCGGCTGCAACTCGAGGTACTTCTGGAAGGACTCGATGGTGCCCGGCGCCGGCGTGACCTTGCCGGTGGCCTGGTCGAAGTTGGCCTTGCTCATCAGCGTCACGCCGTACTGATAATACGCATCGGCGTAGTTAGGATCGATCTCGATCGCCTTCTTGAACGCGTCTGTGGCCGCCTCCCCCTGGTTGGCGTTGGTGAGCAACGCGCCCAGGTTGTAATAGTATTTTCCGGCGTTGCTGGGATCGAGCTCGGCCGCCTTCTTCATCTCCGCCTGCGCTTCGGGATACTTGTGCGACGCCGCCAGCGCGCGGCCGAAGTTATTGTGCAGCGCGGCATCGTCCGGTTTCAGCGCGATGGCTTTGCCGTACGACTCCTGCGCCTTGGCCGTAATCTGATCGAACTCCGGTCCCGTCTTGCCCTGCGCCTGCCCCATTAACGATTCACCGAGCTGCGCCCAGACCGCCATTTGATCCGGTCCGGCTTCGCCCGCTTTGGTGAATGCGGCGACGGCCTCGTCGTACTTCTTCTCGTTGAGCGCGGTCATTCCGGCATTGAAGGCTTCGTTCAGCGCGCTGTTCTTCTTCATCTGCTCTTCGCGCTGCTTCATCGCCTTATCGAGCTTTTCCTTCTCCTCCTTGCTCATGCCGCGTTCGAGTTCTTTTGGAATCGTGCCCGTCTGCGCCGCCGTGTTGATGGCCGCCTGTTGCTGCGCCATCGCGGCAACCTTCTTGCGCAGATCGAAATCGACGGGCGCAACCATCCCGCTGGTGCGGACGTTGTTGACCTTGTCGACGGGCTTGCCGTCCACCGAACACGTAATGGTGAAGGTCGCGCCGAGCGGCAGACCGGCATGCAGCCAATGGCCCTTCTTGTCGCTCTTGGTCGTGTAGTGCGCCTTAATGTCGGTGCGGTCGAGCGTGATGATGGCGTCCTTTAATGGTTTGCCGTCCTCGCCGATCACATTGCCTTCTACAGTGATGACCTGGCCGAACGAAACCAGCGCGGAAAAGGCGAGTCCGGCGACTGCCAGCGCCAGATTGCGGAACTTCAACATAGAACCTCCCAAACTGAGAATATAGCGTAGATTAAATCCCAGTATACATCTCTGTTCTTTGTGCCCGCCGTGCCTATTCTTCGAACAAACCGATCTGCTCTTCGGGCGTCGCTTTCGGTTTTCGGCGCTTCAACGGGCTCCCCACCACACCCAGGACTGCCACCGCGCGCAAGGCCATGCGCGGCACGAATACCCGCTGCTGGTTGCTGTACGGGTCGGGCGGGATCACCGTGAAACCGTGGTACTCCACTTGTAAGAGGTTGTTAGGCAGCACGCCCTCCATCACATCGCCATCGCGGAATTGGAGCCGGACCCACAGCCCTTCCATTTTGGGCCGGGTGTTGAACAGGCGCCGTTCGGGCTCGGGGCCGGCGTCGAAATCCCGCACGAAGGCGATGCTTTTGATCTCGTCGTAGGTGACGATGGCCACGTTGCCTTGCGCGGAAAGCAGCTCTACGCCCGTAGGCTGTAGATACGAAACGGGATTGACATATCCCGCCAGCGATTCCTTCTCGAATCGCCGGATCACTGCCTTCTTGGTGGTGGAGGCGGCCAAAACTTCTCCCCTTTTTCGCTAACTATGTTTCAAACATTTAGGGGCTTATTGTATCATTGGCACGATGCCCGGTGCGTCAACGGCGGATTCGGCACAGCTTCCCCACCAGGTGGCGCTGTTCCTGAACTTCTGCCGGTTGGAGAAAGGCCTTTCGGCGAACTCCTTGGCGGCTTATACTCTTGATTTGTCGAGGTTTAATGCCTTCCAGAAGGACTCCGCCACGGTTCCCGGAACGGAAGAGCTGCGCCATTATCTCGATCATTTATACTCATCCGGCCTGGGAGCGCGGTCCATCGCCCGGCACCTCACCACGCTGCGGAACTTCTACGGGTTCCTGCTGCGAGAGGGGCAGATCGAGCGCGATCCGACCGAATTCCTACGCACGCCCCGGCAGTGGCAGAAGATCCCTAAGTTCCTGAATCTGGAAGAGATCGAGAAGCTCATCCAGACCCCCGACACCACTCGGCCGACGGGTCTCAGGGACCGCGGGATGCTCGAACTGCTGTACGCCACCGGACTGCGGGTGTCGGAACTTTGCCGGCTCGGTCTGTCCGATCTCAACCTGGACATGGGCGTCCTGCGAACCACCGGCAAGGGCAACAAGCAGCGCCTGGTACCGGTGGGGCAGTCGGCGCTCCGGGCTGTCGAAGATTACCTGCGGGACGGCCGTGGCGGGCTCCTCAAGGGGCGTGCCAGCCGGTATCTCTTCATCACCGCACGCGGAGGGTGCCTGACGCGGCAGGCGTTCTGGAAGCTGCTGGCCGGATACGGCAGAAAGGCCGGCATTTTTCAGGGGCTGACTCCCCACGTGCTCCGTCACAGCTTCGCCACTCATCTGCTGGAGGGCGGCGCCGACCTGCGCAGCGTACAGGTCATGCTGGGGCACGCCGATATTTCGACCACCCAGATTTATACCCACGTCATGCGGTCGAGATTGCGGGACACGGTTTCGAAACACCACCCCCGAGCCTGACCGGCGCACCTGTCGTCAGGCGGTTGTTACGAGTCGAGAACGCTTCGAATGAGCGACTACATCTATATATTGGAAAGCCACCTGAGTGCCGACCAGAACCGGGTGGTGGAAGACGTGACCGCGGCGGCGGGGCAGGTGAACGTCAACGTGTTTCTGACCGGCGGCGCGATGCGTGACATGCTCTCGGGGAACCGCATCCGCGACCTGGACTTCGTGGTCGAAGGCAACGCCGTCAAACTGACCAAGCTGGTGGTGGAGCGCGCCGGCGCCAAGGTAATCTCCACCGACGAAAATCGCAAGAGCTCGGAGCTGGTGTTTGCGGGCGGTGTGACGGTGCAGATCTCGATGTCGCGGCAGGAGAAGTATGCGCGCACCGGCGCCAAACCGCAGGTTTCGCAGGCCACGATTCAGGAAGACTTGCGCGGCCGCGATTTCACCTGCAACGCCATCGCGCTCTCGCTCAATAAGTCGTCGCGCGGGCTGCTGCTCGACCCCATGAACGGTCTCGCCGATATCGGCCGCCGCGAGTTGCGCGCCATCAACACCTACGGTTTCTACGACGACCCTTCGCGCCTGCTGCGGCTCATCCGCCTGCGCGTGCGGCTCGGTTTCGGCATCGAAGAGCGCACCCAGATGCAGGTGGCGAACGCGCGCGAGGCCGAAGTGGAGAAGCATATCCCGGCGCGCGCCCTGGGCGAAGAGCTGTACCGGATCAGCGTCGAAGACAGCCCGGCGGAAATCCTGCGCGGGCTGGACGAGGCCGGCCTGCTGCCGCTGATGTCGCCGGCCCTGGCCGGTCCCAAGCTGAACCTGCAGGGCATCGCGAAATTCGAGAAACTGGCGCGCCTGCTGCCGGAAGACGCACCGTCGCGGATCGCGCGTTTCGGGCCGTTCCTGTATGTGCTCACGGAGAAGCTCACTCCCAAGGAGAAGCAGGCGCTGATCAAGGCAACGGACCTGCGCAAATCCGAAATAGACCTCTGGCAGAAGCTGGAGCCGCGGGCCAAGAAACTGGAAACGGCGCTGCGCTCGGCGCGGATCAAAAAGGCTTCGCAGGTGTATCAGATTGTGACGGGAGCGGCGCCGGACGAGGTGCTGTTCCTGCTCTACCATTCGGCGCTGAAACCGGTGCAGGAGCGGCTGCGCAACTACTTCCAGAAGTACCTGCCGGCCATTCAGGAGATCACTCCGCAGGAATGGGCGGCGGTGGAGGCCAAGCCGGGAACGCCCAAATACAACAAGGCGCGCGAGGACTTCATCGCCAACCGGTTGGACCGGCGGGTGCGCAAACCAGTGCCGCCGCCTGAACCTCCGCCTCCCGAACCTCCGCCGGCGGCCATGGGGAGAGGCCGGCGGATTTAGCGGGCCTGCGACTACTTACTGCGGCTTGCTGATTCCGCCGTGTGCGGCCGTCTGACCTAGAAACCCGACCGGGCTCCGGCTGGCAACCGCCATCAATCCGCGATGCTCAGCGGGGGCGCCGGTGGTTCGAAATTCGTGCTGCACCATGCGGATGGCGGCGCGGACTCCTTCCGAGCGCACAATTCGGCCCGTTACCACCAGTTGCAAGGGCGCCGTGTTGTGCAGCAGCACCGGCCATGAGATGGAGAGCTCCACGTTCAGACCCGCGGGCAGCGCGCGCCCGGTCTCGATGAGGATTCCTCCGCTGCTGACGTCGAGCGTCCGGCCGGTTCCCTGATCTAGGATTTTTCTGCGGCGGATCAGCTTCCATTTCAGGTCGAGTTGCATCTCGTACCGGCGGTCGTATCGACGATCGCCATTGATGCTCTCCCGGTCTTTCGATTGGTCACCCCAAGCCATCGTCGAATCCATGTCCCGTCCTAGCGGTTATCTGGTAAACGACTCGATTATGACCACATACCCGCGGAAACGATAGTCATGTAAGTACTTGCGGGGTACCTGAGTGCTGGGTACCTAAGGGACTAGGAGTTCCTCTTATCCCGGTTAGGCCGCGGGATGAGGGCGGAGGTTAACGGGGGCGGGAAGCAGCCTGAATAGAAACAACGCCATGGTCCACCAAAACCCCGTCGGAGGGGCCGATCCGACCGTAAGAGCGTCCATTGACGGACAGTTGGTCGCCACGGATCCAGATATCGGCGTCCCGGCAGGGCATGAAGTGGAGATCGGTCTGGCCGTTGGTGCCGGGTACGGTTTCGGGGGCCGGAACGCTGGTCCGGTAACAATCGGTCACGACGACGGTGTGTCCGCCCACCTGGGCTTCGACACGTCCCAGCACCAGGTTGTTGGACCGGCTGCACGCGGCGAGCGCCAGAAGCAGCGGCACGAGGGCCAGGAGGCGGGAGTTCATGTTGGCAGTGTAATGTACTTTGCGATATAGAGTCAAGGGAAACCCTGTAGTGGCAAGCCTCGGGTAGTGCCTGAAATGTGCGTTGGTCGAAAACAGCAACCGATTGCTTTCACGCGCGGCCCGCCATACCGTGAAGGTATGCCATCGAATCGCACGGAGCTTCGAGCCCTCAAGAACACTACAACTTCTGCCGCATTCACAAAACGCTGCGGGTAACACCTGCGATGGAATCGTGCTTAACCGAATCGGGTATGGAGCCTGGCTGATCTATTTGAATAAAAAGTACGTATTAAGTGTTAGAATTAGCACCGTGCATTGGCCGCATTTTCCGCCGTTCTTTCCAGGGCAAATATTTGCCTTGACTCTTTGCGGAATCAAATGATACCATCAGGTCGTGCTCGAAAGACCTCGTCCCAGCGCTCTGCTGCCTTGCTTGTCGCCGCCCGTGCCGCGCTGAAGAGGGGACCGTTTATCTATGGAAGCAAGAAACTTGAAGGCGAGTTTTTTGGTTTGGGGCTGCTTGAGCCGAAAGAACGGTTGGCAGCTGTTGAGCGCGCATTGGCCGAGATCCAGCCGAAGCACAGAACAGGCCCCAACTCTCCAGGCCACATCTCAAAAGAGCCACTCCTAAAAGGGAGGCGTATGTTTGCATTCGCTTGGGACTCTTCCCAATTTAAACAAAAGATGTATCTAAAGTTTTGCCTAACCGATGGCGATCTACTTGCATTGTTCTCTTTTCATGAGAGCAAGCCGAAAGCGTGAGGCAACTAAAGTGAAGTGCTTTGTCTGCAACAAAGGAACGTTCGAAAAGCGCCCCGTGAATATGACCGGCGAGCGAAATGGCGAGGAATTCACCGTTCAGGTGGACGGGTTGTCTTGCTCCAACTGCGATTTTGAAACGATAGACAATGAGCAGAGCGGGCAGCTTACGCGCCTCGTGTCGGATGCGTATCGGAAAAAGCAGGTCCTATTGACTGGGCCGGAGATAAAAGCCGCCAGAGAAAAGCTGAGCATGAGCCAAAGAGATTTCGCTGACTACCTAGGCGTTGGGTCTGCGAGCGTAAAACGATGGGAGTCTGGGCAGATTCAGGATCGGGCAATGGATCGCCTTATGCGACTCAGGAGCGATCCCGAAGAAGCTCGTATGAATTATGAGGCACTGAGTGGGCAGAGCGCGGCTCCCTGCTTTGTCTACCTCGGAAAACCGATGCATATTTTGTTTCCCGAGTCCGTTGTCAAGTACGACTCCCGCAAGAGTGCCGTGCGACCGCGCGGCGCTCTTGCGCTGAAGCCTTTCACCGGCTGGGAACAGCAGACCGCCTCGATATGTTAATTTCGCAGAACCGGGACGATATACAAAACGCCCTTTGCCTTCAGCGAAACTGCGAGTTGCAGTCAGTCTGGCTACTACGCTCGGATATCTGGCGGGAGCAGTCGGATGTCGAATTTGAGCAGCCGTTCTCCCTCAAGTTCTCTCATGGTTCAATTGCGAGGATCGACGGGAAGGGGCAACTTGCGGTGGAGGTTGAGTTTCGATTTGACTCCTCAGACGCATCTAAAGCCTCCAAGAAAACTTTCTCTTTGGGATGCACGTTTGAACTATGTTATTCGCTTCAGGAGGGCTACTCACCATCTGAAAAGGAGATAGCGGCCTTTAAGGACGGCAATGCTATTTTCAATTGCTGGCCTTATGCGCGGGAGTTTGCCCAGAATATCGCTCTAAGAATGGGTCATGCCGCACCGCCCCTTCCGTTATTGCGAGTTGTACCTCAGCCGCAAAGTTCAGCTGGCGAGATAGGGCCACAAGCTGGCGTTAAAGCAAGCGTGCGCCAAAAAGTCCGCCACAAAGCCCCTGCCTAGCAGACCGATTTCACTTTAGCCATCAACGCACATTTCAGGCACTACCCAGCCCCGGCGAACTGCCTGCTAACTGCTATCCTCAAGAGAGTACAGGAGTCGCCAATCGAGTGAACGCCCTTCGTCTCTGCCCCATCCTGCTGCTGGGCCGCCTGTTTCTGCCGGCGCAGGACCTCAAGCAATTCGAAAAAAAGGTCACTGACTTCACGCTGCCGAACAACCTGCACTTCACCATCGTCGAGCGTCACGATGCCCCGGTGGTCTCCTTCCACACGTATGTGGATGTCGGGTCGGTGGACGACCCGTCGGGTGAAACCGGTCTCGCCCATATGTTCGAACACATGGCCTTGAAGGGCACCGAAACCATCGGCACGAAGGACTGGGCGAACGAGAAGAAGGCCCTCGACGCCGTGGAAGAGGCCTACGACAAGTTCGAAGCCGAGCAAAACAAAGGCCCCAAAGGCGACCAGTCGCGCGTTTCCTACCTGCAAATGCAGTTGAAAAACGCCATCGACCGCGCCCAGACCTACGTGTTGCCCAACGAGTACGCCAGGATCATCGAGGAGAACGGCGGCGTGGGTGCGAACGCGACGGCGTCGGCGGATGCAACGGAATTCTTCTACAGCCTCCCGTCAAACCGGATCGAAGTCTGGTTCCTGCTGGAATCGCAGCGCTTCCTGCATCCGGTCTTTCGTGAATTCTATAAGGAGCGGGACACGGTCCTCGAAGAGCACCGGATGCACGTAGAGTCGAGCCCGCAAGGCAGGCTGCTGCGGCAATTTCGCAACACGGCGTTTGACGCGCACCCGTACCGCAACCCCGACCGCGGCTGGCCGAGCGATATCCAGGCTCTGCGGCGCCGCGAAGCGCAGGACTTTTTCGAGCGGTATTACGTTCCCGGGAATATGAATATTGCGATCGTGGGCGACGTGAATCCGGCCGACGCGCGGCGCCTGGCGGAGAAGTATTTCGGCCCGATGGCGGCGCGGCCGCTGCCGCCCGTCGTCCGCACCCAGGAACCGCCGCAAGCCGGCCCGAAACAGGTAGCGGTGGAAACCGCCTCGCAGCCCTTCCTGTTCGTGGGATATAAACGGCCCGACCAGTACGACCCGAGCGATGCGGTCTTCGACGTGATCCAATTCATCCTGCACAGCGGCCGCACAGGCTGGATGTACAAGGAAATGGTGCAGGACAAGAAAATAGCCTCGAGCGTCGTGGCCGCGGCCACGATTCCAGGAGGGCGATTTCCCAATCTGTTCGTCTTCTATGCCGTGCCCTCGGTGGGACATAGCGCCGACGAGAATGAGAAGGCCATCGACGACATCGTGCAGCGCCTGAAGAACCAGCGGGTAGACGCGGAGACCCTCGAGCGCGCCAAGACGCAGGCGCGTGGGGAGGCGATCCGGCGGCTCTCGAACAACCCCGAACTGGCCAAGGTTCTTACTACCTTCTATGGCGCCTACGGCGACTGGCGAAGACTGTTCACCGCCGTCGACGACCTGAACAAGGTCACCGCCGACGATGTGCAGCGCGCGGCGCGCCGGTACTTTGTTCCGGCTAGCCGCACCACCGCGTATGCCGTGCAGCCCTCGCAGCCGGGGCCGCGGCCTCCCGCAGGAGTGACACGCAAATGAGGCGACTGCTTTCGATTGCCGTGTTGGCCGCGGCGGGGCTCGGGGCCCAGCCGACGTTCACCACTCCGCAGCCGGGTTCGGCGCTACAGAAGGGCAAGCCCGCCGTGGCCGCGCCCGCCTCCCCCGGGAGTAAACCCGGAACCGCCGCCGATACGCCGGCCGCGGGACGTGCGGCGGGACAAACCGCGGCCGTGTCCAAAGCCGCGCCACCGCCGTCGGTCAAAGATCTGAAGTATCCCCCGCTGCGGCTCGTCTCGATTCCAAAGGTGGAGACGTTCACGCTGCCTAACGGCCTGAAGTTGTTCCTGTTCGAAGACCACGATCTGCCGACGGTCGCGGGGGTGGCACTGGTGCGTGCGGGGACTGTGTTCGATCCCCCCGAGAAGGCCGGTTTGGGCGACATGACCGGGGTGGCGATCCGCGCCGGCGGCACCAAGGCTAAGACCGGCGAGCAGCTCGATCAGCAACTGGAGAGCGTGGCGGCAAGCGTGGAAAGCGATATCGCCGAAAGGTCCGGCACCGTCAGCTTCACGGCGCTGAAGGAGAACGCGGACAGCGTGCTGGGCGTCTTTCACGATGTTCTGACCGCGCCCGAGTTCCGCACCGACAAACTCGACCTGGCCAAGTCCCAGCTTCGCACCGCCATCGCGCGGCGCAACGACGATCCGGCGCGCCTGGCGCTGCGCGAGTTCAACGCCATCGTTTACGGCAGGGACACGGCCTATGGCCGGCGGCCGGAGTACGCCACGGTGGACCGCATTACGCGCGCCGACTTGCAAGCTTGCTACCAGCGGTATTTCTTCCCCGCCAACACGCTGCTCGGCGTGGTGGGCGATTTCGATACCGCCGTCATGAAGGACAAACTGGAGAAGCGGTTTGCGGATTGGACGGTGCAGCAACCGCCGGTGCCGGAATTCCCGGCGGTTACCGCCAAGCCTGCGCCGGGCACTTTCCTGGTCTCGAAGCGGGACGTCACGCAAACCTACTTCACCATCGGCCAGATCGGCGGCCAGTTCAAGGACAAGGACTCTCCGGCGATGGAGATTCTTGCCGGCATCCTGGGCGGCGGATCGCAAAGCCGTCTCAAGCTGCGAGCGGCGACCCGTCGGGAAGATCCTTACGAAGTGGCGGCGAGCTGGATGGCGGGCTATGACCGGCCCGGCGCGTTCCAGCTTTCCGGCAGCACGAAGTCGTTGTCGACAGCCGACGCCCTCAAGGCCATTCAAGAAGAGGCCGTGCGGATTCGCTCGTCGGAAGTGACTGAGCCGGAGTTGCAGACCGCCAAGGATGCGGCCCTGGGCCGCCTGGCGTTCGCCTTCGACAGCCGGGACAAGGCGCTACGGCAGTTGCTGACCTACGAGTATTTCCACTACCCGAAGGACTTCGTCCAGCAATATCAGAAGGCGCTCGAGGCTGTGACGCGGGCCGACGTGCTGCGTGCCGCCAAGGAGCATCTCGACCCGCAGAGCCTGACCATCGTGGCGGTGGGCAATGCGCCCGACTTCGGATCGAAGGGACTGGAAGCGCTGGGCAATCCCGTGATTCCGATCGACATCAGGATTGCGCAACCCAAGCTCGAAGCCGCCAAGGCCGATGCCGCCAGCCTGACCAAGGGCAAGCTGATTTTGCAGCGTGCGCAGCAGGCGGCCGGCGGCGCGGACCGGCTGGCGGCGGTGAAGGATTACACGCAGGCGGCCGATTTCCATCTCTCGAGCGGGCTCGAAGCCAAGGAGTTGGACCGCTGGATCGCACCCACCTATTTCCGTCAGGAAACGGATGTGCCGGCGGGGAAGATTCGCGTTTACTACGACGGCAGGACCGGGTGGATCGCCGCTTCGCAGGGCTCCGGGCCGCTCGCCGGCGCGCAATTGAAGCAGGTGGAGGGCGACCTGTTCCGCGTGCCTTACCGGCTGCTGCTGAGCGACCGCGATGCGGACCGGCAGGTGAACGCCATCGAGGATCACGCGGTCGAAATCAGCGACAACACGGGACAGGTAGCGCAAGTGTTTCTCGATCCGCAGACGGGGCTGGTCTCGCGGCTGCGGTATGAAACCGTCACCGTGACCGGTCCGCCGAGCGCCGTGGAAGAGGCGTGGGAGGACTTCCGGGAGGTGCAGGGTCTCAAGGTTCCCTACCGGATCAGGATCACGCAGAACGGACAGAAGTTTGCGGAAGCCAACGTGAACGGCTACGAGATCAATTCAGGCCTGAAATTACAGGATTTGCAGAAACGGCAATGAAACCGGCAATTGCAATATGGGTTGCGGCGGCTCTGGGCTGCGCCGCGGCTGCCGAAACGGCGCAGGAGCGCGGCCAGCGCGTAGTCAACGAAGCCCTGCAGGCCTTAGGCGGAAGCGCCTTCCTCCACATGGAGGATCGCCTGGAGATCGGGCGGGCTTATTCCTTTTTCAACCAGCAGCTCTCCGGACTGTCGGTGGCGCACATCTACACCCGCTATCTGATGCCCGTGCCCGGCAAACTGTCGCAGCGCGAGCGGCAGTCCTTCGGGAAAGACGAGTACACCTCGGTGCTGTTTACCGAGAGTGGCGCCTGGGAGATCACGTTTCGCGGCGCGCGCCTGCTCGAGGACCAGCGCTACGAGAACTACATCGACAGCACGCTGCGCAATGTCTTCTACATCATGCGGCAGCGCCTGAAGGAGCCGGGAATGATTTTCTACTCGCGGGGTTCGGAGCTCTACGAAAACCTGCCGGTGGAAGTGGTCGATTTCACCGACGCCGACAATCGGACGGTGACCGTCTACTTCAGCCAGAGCACCAAGCTGCCGGTGCGGCAGACGTTCCGGCGGCGCAATCCACTGTACAAGGACTTCGATACCGAGGTGTCGGTTTTCGCCAAATTCCGCGACGTGGGCGGCGGCGCGAAGTGGCCGTTCGATGTCCGCCGCGAGCGCAATGGCGAAAAGATTTTCGAGATGTACTCCGATTCGGTGACGATCGACAAGAATCTGAAGGACGATCTGTTCACGCTGCCGGCAAGTTTGAAGATTCTGCCAAAAGCGAAGTAGAGTGCTCACGAAGATCCGCTTGCCGTCCGTCAGCACTGTCACCAGGCCCAACTCATCCGTCCGCAGTACGACTGTATGGTGCGCCGCCAGGCGGGCCAGCACATCTCGGTGGGGATGCCCGTAGGTGTTCTCGAAACCGTCTGAGATCACGGCGAACATCGGCTGCACGGCTGACAGAAATTCTTCCGTGGTCGAGGTGCGGCTGCCGTGGTGCGGCACCTTCAGCACGTCGCTGCGCTCGACCTCGTTCTCTTCGAGCATGCGCCGCTCCACCTGCCGCTCCACGTCGCCCGTGAGCAGGAACGAGCGGCTCCCGTAGCGCAGCCGCAGCACCAGCGAGTCGTTATTCTTCGGAGTGTCGGAAGGCATGTAGTCCGCCAGCGGCGCGAGCACCTGGATCTCCGCGCCACCCATCGGGATCCGGGCGCCCGCGGTCAGGGGCACGATTCTCGTTCCCTCGCGCGCGGCTCTTGCCCGTACCATGTCCCACGTCGGGCTATCGGGTGTCGCGCCGGTCCACAGCTCCTTGGGGTGGAAATCCGACACCAGCGCGGGCAGTCCGCCGATGTGGTCCTCGTGCGCGTGGGAGAGCGCCACCACGTCGACGGTCCGGATCGAACGGTTCCAGAGATAGGGCGCCACCACGTCCTCGCCGATATCGAGTTGCGAACGCGTCTGCCGGCCGAACGCCGGGATGCCGCCGCCATCCACAAGCATGCGCTTGCCATCGGGAAACACCACCAGCAGGCAATCGCCCTGCCCCACGTCGATAGCCGTCATCTCGAGTTCGCCCGGGTGAACCAACGGCGGGAACGGGTGCCACAGCAGCAGCGCCAGCGCGGCCGCGACCAGTAATCCGGATGCGATGCGCCACCAGCGTCCGCGCGCCAGCGCCGCACCGATCAGCGCCGCCGCGAGCGCCACTCCGAGCCACACCGGCGGCGTCGGAACACGCCAGTTCGGCTCCATGCGAGCGTGCCAGTTCACGACAATCTGCGACAGGTAGAGCAACCCGCCGGCGATTTTCGCCACCCATGCAAAGCCGGTGAAGACGGCGAGGAATCCGACCGGCACCACGAAGCCCATCAGCGGCACTACGAACGCGTTGGCCGAGAGTCCGGAGACGCCGACGCGGTGGAAGTACACCACCATGGGCAGCGCCAACCCGAGTTGCACTACGGCTGAAGTCACCACAACTTCGTAGATGAACAACGCCACCCGTGCGGGCACGGCGATGGCGAGGCGGGCGGCTCGCAACGGCAGGCCGGTAACGGTGTGCAGGGTCTCGGCGAGCAGCCTCATCTCAATGCGAAACTGCGCCACGCGTGGAGCGATGTGGAGATCGCGGCCGGTATCGGCGAGGTCCTGGAGACCGCGCCCGAGCGGTCCCGAGGTCGCGTGGATCAGCGGCGCCGCGAACGCGCCCAGAAATCCTACGGCCAGAAACGTAAGCTGGAAGCTGGCGTCGAAGAGCTGTTCCGGGTCGCACACCAGGAACGCCAGCGCCACCGCCGCCAGCAGATTCATCACGCGGCGCTCGCGATAGAAGTACCCGGCGATGGTGAACAACGTGAGCCCGGCGGCCGATCTCACGCATGGCGCCTGCCAGCCGCTGACCAGCGCATAGAGCCACGCCGCGAGCACGGTGAGTGCCAGCGCCGCTTCTTCGGGCACGAAACAGATGCGGAGAAGAAAGAGGAAGAACGCCGCCAGCACGGCCACGTGCGTCCCCGAAATCACCAGCGCATGAAACGTGCCGGTGGAGCGATACTGTTCCGTCCAGACTTTCTGCAACTGGTACGATTGCCCGATCAGGATGGCCTGCATCATCCCCGTCTGGTAATCGCTGCCGGCGTAGAGGCGCGCGATGCGGTCGAGCGCCGCCGCGCGCAGGTCCATGATGGCCTTCTGAAAAACCGAGCCGCAGCGCCCGGGCAGAATGCGCACCGTGCCGGCCGCTCCCGAAGCCGTCCAGTAAATATCCTGCCGGGCCAGGTAGCGGGCGTAATCGAATGCGCCCGGGTTGCGGAAATTGCGTGGCTGTCGCACGCGGGCATCCAGTTCGACTCTCTGCCCGTAGTGGAGTTGGGGCAGCGCCTCATCCTTGCGCGTATAGAGCGTGACCTGGGCGCGCGTATGCGGTTCCAGTTCGAGGATGAAGCGTTCGCGCTCGCCCGAAACCGCCGGCGGCTCCACCACGCATCCGCCCAGGATCACGACTTCGCGCGATTCGGCGTCCAGTTCGGGAGCCGGTCCGGGAGCGTGTGCGACGGCCGTCAGCGCACCCGCGAAGAAGAATCCGGGAAGGCAGCACGCGCCTGCCAGCACGCGGCTTCCGTGCCAGAGTGCGATGGCGGCGAGCAAGGCCAACGCGGCGATCGCCAGAAACAATTCCGAATTAGAAAATGGTACGAAACGGGATACCAGGATCCCCGTAGCGATGGCAGCCAGGGGCCCGACCAACGGGTCCTTCACCGAAATTCCGATTGTATCAGGCGCTGGCGCGGCCCGAAACTCCCGCCGTTCCGCGGTGTCTAATGAAGGTATCGAGGTGTGTATGCGATTTCGCGCAGCCCTACTTCTCGTTGCCGCCGGATGTGTAAGTGCGCAGACCGATCGGGATTGGTTGAATCGTGGCGTGCAGGCATTCAAGAGCGCCCGATATGCGGACGCAGCGGACGCGTTTCAGCGCGCCGTCGAGCTGAATCCCTCGAGCGTGCCGGCCCACCTGTACCTGGGCACGGCATACATGCAGCAGTACATTCCGGGGGCGGAGTCGTCCGAAAACAGCGCCAATGCCGACAAGGCCCAGGCGGAATTTCAGCGGGTGCTGGATCTGGATTCCGGCAACAAGGTCGCGCTGGCTTCGATTGCATCGTTGGATTTGAATCGAAAGCGGTTCGACGACGCCCGCGACGCGTACAAGCGGCTGCTCGCCGTCGATCCGAACAACCGGGAAGCGTACTACTCTCTCGCCTTCATCGCCTGGTCGCAGTGGTATCCGGCGTACAGTAAGACGCGTCAGGAGCTGGGGATGAGGCCGGAGGATCCCGGCCCGATCGCCGATGCCGCAGTCCGGACAAGGCTGCGGAGCCAATGGTGGACGGTGCTTGATGAAGGCATCTGGAACCTGAACCGCGCCCTCGAGCTCGATCCCGAGTACGCCGATGCCATGGCTTACATGAACCTGTTCGTTCGCGAGCGGGCCGACCTGCGCGACACCAAACAGGAATACCAGCAGGATGTCGCCGATGCTGACCAGTGGGTGCAGAAGGCGCTTGCCGCCAAAATGGCGCAGGCGGCGAGAATGCAATCGCCGATGGTCGCGCCGCCTCCGCCTCCCCCACCGCCACCAGGAGGCTCGGGGCGTGGGGACAGGATCCGGGTGGGCAGCGTTCAGATGGCGAAGTTGCTCGTGAAGCCGAATCCTGTTTACCCGCCACTGGCCCTGCAAGCGAAGATCCAGGGAACAGTTAAATTCACCATAATCATCGGCAAGGACGGACGCCCGACTAACATTCAGGTTGAAAGCGGCCATCCGCTGTTGGTTCCAGCGGCACTCGATGCCGTCAAGCAATACGTGTATCAGCCGACGCTATTAAATGGCGAGCCCACTGAAGTCAGCGCGCAGGTCGAAGTGGATTTCGTTTTGCCGGTCCAGTGACAGCGCGTGCTATAACCGTTGCATGATACGGCAAGCTTTCTCGATCCTGGCCCTTGCTTCCCTTGCGCTGGCGGCCGACAGCCGGCCCAAGGTGCGCGCCATCACGGCGTTCATCGATCTCGATCCGAAGAACGAGGTAGCGCAAGTCGAGGAAACGGTCAAATTCCTGAACGGCGCGCGTGACGCGATGCGCGCGGCGGGGTTCGAGGTCGAGACGATCCGCATCGTCACGCAGCCGTTTCCGAAGTACATCAACGGACTGAAACGAGATGAGGCGATCGCGGTGCTGCGCAAGTTCGACGAGCTGGCCGGCAAGCTCGGATTCTCGCCCAACATCGGGCCTGCGATGGTGGCGAATGGCGATTCGGCCGCGCCGCTCGACGTGCTGGCCGAGATCCTCGCATCCACACGCATCAACGCCAGCCTGATCACCGCCGGCACGGACGGCATCTACTGGAGCAACATCCGCGCGGCCGCGAAGCTCATCAAGAACGTGGCGGCGCTCAGTCCCAATGGCAAGGGGAATCTCAACTTCGCCACCACTTCCATGCTCAAGCCGCAGACGCCGTTCTATCCGGGCGCGTATCACATCAACGCCGGCCACAGCTTCGCCGTCGGGCTGGAGGGCGCGAACGTGGTGACCGAAGTCTTCGCGCAGTATCACGACCCGCGCGAGGCGGAAGAGCGGCTGGCGCAGGCTCTCACGCGGCCCCTGAAGGAGGCGGAAGCGGTGGCCATGAAAGTCGCGGCGTCGAGCGGCTGGACGTACGCCGGCATCGACCCGACGCCCGCGCCGTTGGGCGATGTGTCGATCGGCCGCGCTATCGAGAACTTCACCGGCGCTCCGTTCGGCGCCAGCGGCACCATGACGGCCGCCGGCATTATCACGCGCGCCGTGCAGGCGGTGGCCGTCAAACGCGTCGGATATTCGGGCTTGATGGTGCCGGTGCTGGAGGACAATCTGCTGGCGAAACGGTGGGCCGAAGGCACGTACAACACGGATTCGCTGTTGGCTTATTCGGCCGTGTGCGCCACGGGGCTCGACACCATTCCGCTGCCTGGCGACATCACGGAGGAGCATCTGGCGCGCATTCTCGGCGACGTGGCGGCGCTGGCGTATAAGTGGCAGAAGCCGCTGGCGGCGCGTTTATTGCCGGCGCCGGGGAAGAAGGCCGGCGATCGCGCGGACTATGGAGATCCGCGGATGGCGCCGACGGTGGTGCGGTAGCGCTACCTCACCGTCGGATATTTGATTCCCAACTGCTGCAGGTAGTTGTCGTACTTCGAGGGATCGTAGTACATCTCCCGCATTCTGGGACGGAACTCGTCCATGATCCGCTTGTTCAGCCAGACGGCAGGCTTGTCGTCCGGACGCAGGAAGCTCTTGTACTTCACGTCTTTGGTCTGCACGTTGTCGAAGTATTCGTGCGCCGCTTTTACCAGTTCCGGGTGCAGCAGAATGTCGAGCATCGTCATGGCCTGCACTTTGGCCCCGGCCACCACGCCCTTGTGCGCGATGGGCGTCGCCATGGCGATCCCGTCGGCCCAGTTGTGACCCGGCCCGCCGGGAATGTTGGCTGGGTAGCGCAGCGTCACGGTCGGCACCACCCAGGAAATATCGCCGATATCGTCCGAGCCGCCGCCGGTCGGCACGTTGCCCGGACCGCCATCGCCAGGGTCTTCACCGGGAGCGCCGGCGCCGCCGCGGCCGCCCTGCAGCGCACGTGGGGCGCGCAACTCTCCTACGCGCGCGCTCAGCCCGCGCACCGGGACCTTCAGCTCTTTCTGTAAGCCGCGGGCCAGCGTCTGGTCGTCCTCGGTCCACTGCGGCAGGCCGACCTTCTTGATGTTCTCCTGCATCGCTTCCGCGATCGGCTTGTTGAAGTGGCCCGGCCATGCGCTGCCCAGCAGCCGCGAGGTGAACGTCGTATCCGTCATCATGGTGGCGGCCTTCGCCATGTTGTCGCCGATGCGCCACATGTCCATGATGTGGTCGTAATCGATCTCGCGGAAGTAATACCAAACCGTGGCGTCAGGCGGCACCACGTTCGGCTGATCGCCCCCATTGGTGATGACGTAGTGCGAGCGCTGCGCCAGGCGCAAGTGCTCGCGGCGAAAGTTCCAGCCGACGTCCATCAGCTCGACGGCATCGAGCGCGCTCTTGCCGCGCCATGGCGCTCCCGCCGCGTGCGCGCTCTCGCCCTTGAACGCATACTCGACCGATACCAGACCGCTGCCCGCGGCCGGTCCCCAGGAGACTCCCATGTTGCTCGCGACGTGCGCGAACAGCACCACGTCCACGTCCTTGAAGAGCCCGGCGCGGACATAATACGCCTTGCTGCCCAGCTCTTCTTCGGCGATGCCCGGCCACAGCCGGATGGTCCCCGCCAGGTGCTCGCGCTCCATCACCTTCTTGACCGCCAGCGCCGCCATGATGTTCATGGGCATGCCGGAATTGTGGCCCTCGCCGTGGCCCGGCGCGCCATCGATCATCGGCTCGTGCCACGCCACGCCGGGCTTTTGCGAAGCGCGCGGAATGTCATCGATGTCGGAGCCGAGCGAGATCACAGGCTTGCCCGAACCCCACGAGGCCATCCACGCGGTCGGGATGCCGGCGATGTCGCGCTCGATGCGGAAGCCTTCCTTCTCCAGAATTCCGGTGAGGTATTTCGAGGTTTCGAATTCCTGGAAGCCGAGTTCGCCGAAGCTGAAGACGCTGTCGACCATCACCTGCGCCTGCTTCTTCATGGCGTCGATCTGCCCTGTGAGGTCGGCCTTGATGGCGGCCTCTCTTTCGGGCGTGGCTTTGGGTTGGGCGAAAGCGGCGGCGGCAAGTAAGAGCGAAAGTGCGATTGTGCGCATCGGGTCTCCTGATAATGGCGGTTGGTGAATTATACCGTGTTAATTCGGCATAACGGAACCGGACTACGCCCGTCCAACCCACCAATCAAGGGGGTACACCGTCTGTGTGCCTCTATCAGGGGCACAAGGCGGAACAGAGGAGGTTAGTCAAAGCATGATGAAGTTACGCTTGTATCTTATGCTGCTCGCCCTCGCGGCCGCGGCGTTCGCTCAAACCCTCAGCAGCACCATGGACGGCCTGGTGAAAGACACCCAGGGCGCCCTCGTTCCCAAAGCCGATGTCACCGTGGTCAACAACCGCACCGCCCAGCAATTCCAGACGATCACCGACGACAAAGGTCACTGGGCGATCGCGTCGCTGCCCACCGGCCTCTACAGCGTTTCGGTGAGCGCCACCGGCTTCAAAAAGGCCACCGCACCCGAGGTCAAAATGGACTCCGGCATTCCGGCATCCGTCAACCTGGCGCTGGAAGTGGGCGCGGTCAGCGAGACCGTGGAAGTTACCGGCGGCGCCGAAGTGCTGGTCACCACCAGCGCCACTGTCACCACCAATCTGACGGCCGAGCAGATCCGCGACCTGCCCATCCCCAGCCGCAACGCCACCGATCTGTTGATGACCCAGCCGGGTTCGCAGACTCCCGCCGGTCCGCGCAACACTACTTTCAACGGCCTGCCGCAGAGCACGATTAACATGACGCTCGACGGCATCAACATTCAGGACAACCTATTGAAGAACGGCTCGGGCGGCGCGCTCTATCCTGTGGTCTACCCGCGCCTCGATGCCATCGAAGAAGTCTCCGTCACCACCGCCGCCACAGGCGCGGAGAGCTTGGCGGAGGGCGCCGTCCAGATCAAGTTCGTCACCAAATCGGGCACCAACAACTGGCACGGCGGCGCGTTCCTCCAGGAGCGCAACACGGCGCTGAATGCCAACTACTACTTCAACAACATCGACGGCTTGCCGCGCGATCGCATCATCCTGCACCAGATCGGCGCCCACATAGGCGGGCCCATCAAGAAGAACAAGCTGTTCATCTTTTTTAACTACGAAGTCTTCCGCTTCCCGCAGACGTGGGATTCGGGGCAGCTCGCGGTGTTGAATCCCGCGGCGATGAATGGCACCTTCACCTACCGTGGCACCACCGGCCAGCTTCAGTCGGTGAACCTGTATCAGATCGCGGCGGCGGCCGGATTCACTTCGACGCCCGACCCGATCATCGGGAACACGCTGCAGCAGATCGCGAAGTCGATCGGGAGCGGCGGCAGCCTGACGGACCGCATCGCTTCCAACAACGATTACAACCGGTCCAACTTCCGCTGGTTCCCCAAGGGAATGCACAAGATCGATTTTCCCCAGGGCAAGCTGGATTACAACATCAACTCGAAGCACCACTGGGAAGCCACGGGAACGGTGAACCCGTACCGGCTGGTTCCGGACGGCATCAATAACGTGCTGCCGGTTTTCCCGGGCAACGGCACGGTCCTGGGATCGCCGGTCGTGGTGGGACAGCGGGAGGCGTTCGAGTCGTTCTCGACGGCGCTGCGTTCCGCCTGGTCGGCGCACTGGACCAGCGAAATCCGCTTCGGGGTTTCCACCGGCAATGTGGTCTTCTCCGACGCCATCCAGCCGCCGATGTTCGAGCAGTGGCGCGGCTACTCGCCGAATCTCGCCTATGTGCAGAACCCTTCGCGCCGGAACACCTCATCGCGGCGCAACAACCCGGTCGAGCAGTTGACGGGCAGCGCCACCTGGTCGCACGGCGCGCACCTGATGAACGTGGGCGGCAGCTTCTCGCGCATCAATGAGTGGCAGCAGTCGTTCAGCACGCAGAACATCCCCATCGTGAACTTCGGCGTCTCGACCAGCGACCCGGTGGCCTTCGGCGGCACCAATATTTTCAATGCCGCCAATTTTCCCAACAGCCAGAATGCGGACCTGACGAATGCGCAGTCGCTTTATGCGATGCTGACAGGCCGCGTGGCTTCCATCCAGCGCTCCGTGGTGTTGGACGAGAAGACGCACACTTATGGTCCCTTCGGCGCCGTGGATCGCTTGCGCCAATGGGAGTTCGGGCTGTTCGTACAGGACAGTTGGAAGCTACGTCCGAACCTGACCGTCAACGCCGGTGTGCGGTTCGAGAATCAGAATCCGTTCCAGAGCCTGAGCGGCACTTACACGCGTCCGGGATACGCCGGTTTGTACGGCGTCTCAGGCACGGGCAACCTCTTCAAGCCTGGTACGCTCACCGGTTCCGTGCCGCAGTATTTCCAGGTGGGATCGAGCGATGTTCAGGGCTATCCGCCGACGCGCTTCTGGGCTCCCACGGCCGGCGTCGCCTGGGTGCTGCCGCATGCCAGCGGGCCGCTCGGCTGGCTGCTCGGGAATGGCGGGCAGTCGTCGGTGCTGCGCGCGGGTTTCGCGGTTGCGCCCACGCGCGGCGATTTCACCGGCATCACGGGGGTCTGGGGCAGTAACCAAGGACGCACCATCACCACCACGGTGGATCCGAACAATACTCCGGCGGCGTTCGGCGCTCCCGGCAGCGTGTTGTTCCGCGATCCCACTCTGCCGGTTCTGGCCACGGCGGCGACGCCGTCCTACCCGCTTCCGGTGAACGCCGGCAACAGCGTCAACGATTTCGACCCCAACCTGAAGAGCCGCTATGTAGCGTCGTGGAACGTCGGGTTCCAGCGCTCCATCACTCCAGACACGGTGCTCGAGTTGCGCTACGTCGGCAACCGTTCGGCACGCCTGTGGTCCACGTTGAATCTGAACGAAGTCAACGTCGTCGAGAGCGGATTCCTCGACCAATTCAAGATTGCGCAGAATAACCTGACGATTGCGCAGCAGTCGAATTCGCGCAGTGTCGACTTCGGCAACAGCGGCCTGCCCGGCCAGAAGGATGTCCCGATCCTCAAGACCGCGCTCGGCACCACCAACGACACCAACAGCGCCAGCCTGCTGCAGCAGGGCCGCGCCGGCGATCTGGCCACCAATATCGCGGGCAACGCCACGTTCATGCGCAATCTCACGAATGCCGGCTATCCCGCGAACCTGTTCCGCGTGAATCCGACCACCGTCAACGGCGGGGCGAATCTCACCACGAACTTCGGCGGCTCGACTTACAACGCTCTACAAGTAGAGCTGCGGCGCCGGTTCACTCACGGACTGCTGATCGGGGCCAGCTATACCTGGTCGCACTCGATCGCGACGGGCAATCTGCTCACGCTTCGCGACCTGAATACCGATGGTTTCGAAACGCCCTCCGCGTTCGACAATCGGCATTCGGTGAAGCTGAACTGGATCTACGGGCTCCCCTTCGGCTCGGGGCACCGCGCGCTGGGCAGCCTGGGCAATCCGATTCTGCGGACGGCCGTCACCGGGTGGCAATTCTCAGGGGTGGCGCGCGTCCAATCGGGCACGCCCGCGCAACTCACCAGCGGCCGCGGCACTTTCAACAACAACGATAACGGCGTCGTGTTGCACAACATGACCACGGCGGAGTTGCAGGACCAGGTATCGATCCGCAAGCTCGGCAACGGCATCGTGACGTACCTGCCGCAGTCGCTCATCAATAATTCGCTAGCCGCGTTCCAACTGGTCAACAACGTGACCTTCGACCCGAGCGCGCCCTACGTCGGACCGGCCAACACGCCCGGCCAGGTGGGCAACATCGTGTACATCTATAACCCCTGGCTCGAGCGGTGCGACCTGAGCCTCGTGAAGAAGACCAAAATTCACGAGAGCAAGGAGATCGAATTCCGTGTCAACGCGCTAAACGTTTTCAACCTGACGAACTTTTTCCTGACGCCGAGCGGATTCGGGAGCCTCGCCGTGAACAGCACGGTGTTCGGCCAGACCCGCCAGGCGTACAAGGACCTGAACTCGACGAATGACCCGGGATCGCGGGTGATCGAGTTCGCGCTGCGGTTTACGTTTTAGCGGACCGCATCATGAGCCGCCGGCGCAGCTCCGCGGTAGCTGCCCGGTGGCACCGCAGGCAGAGCGTCCGCATGTTGGAGAGGTCGCACTCGCCGCCGCCTTCCGCGACAGGTACGATGTGGTCGGCGTCCCAGAAATGCTTGCGGCGGCCCCATTCACGCTCGAAGTCGCGGCGGGCGCGGTAGTCGAGCTTACGCTTATCGCGCCGCAGCGCTTCGGTGTCGAGGCCGCACGCGGCGCACACTCCGGCGTCGCGGGCGAAGACTTGTTGGCGGAGATATCCGGGGTCGGTGCGCAGCTTCCATTGGTGGACGCATTCGGCCCCGCAGAAAGTCAGGCGTCGCGGGGGAACGGGATTTCCGCACCACCGGCAGGCAGTCTTTTTGCGGGGAACCCACCCGCCAGGTTTTGTCCGCCGCGTGCTCAAACTCTCAGATCGTAACCTAGTCCGCGCATGCCTTCGATGATCTGGTTGCGAATCGCGCTCACTTCTTCCGAAGCCAGCGTGCGCTCGCCCGATCCCACCGTCACGCGGAACGACACGCTCTTCCGTCCCTCTTCAAGCGGCGCGCCCGAATATTGACGCACGAATTGGACGGACTCGGCCAGCGGTCCGACGAAGCTCCAGAGCAGATCTTCCAATCGCCCGGCGTGCTCGCGCAGATCGGCAATCACCGAGAGGTCGAACGCGCTCGAAGGGTAGCGGCGCACCGGTGTGTACTTCGCCGTCTCGCCGCTGAGTTTCTCCACCATCAGCAGGTCCAGATCGAGGATAGCGGCGCGGCCCGTCTCGACCATGGAAGGATGGAACTCGAACAGGCGTCCGACGCGTTCGCCCTGCCAGGAGATATTCGCCGCGCGCGCCGGATGTTCGTAAGGCGCGGTATCTGGCGCGGGGTTCGCGCGGGCGCCCGGCATCAGGCATTCGGCCGCGCGCTTCAACTCGAACAGACCGGCCGCGCCGTCACCCTGCCGGTCGTAGATCGCGGCCACCAGGTGCGGAACTTCCTCGGGCAGCCCCTCGTAGCGCCGATGAATTTCGAGTCCGGTCTCGAACAGCCGGAACGAATCCCGGTGCTTCGAATTCTCGCGGATATTCTTCCACACGCCGGGCACGAGCGACGTCCGCAGCAGCGCCTGATCGGATGCGATCGGATTCGCCACGCGCACATGCGCATCCACCATCCAGCCGAATGCCTCCACCGTTTCCTCGCTCAGGAACGAATAGTTGTAGACCTCGGTGAATCCCAGGTCGGCGAACAGGTCGGTCACGCCGCGTTGAAAGAGACGCCACGGATTTTCCGGCGGCACCACGGTTGCGATCAGCGGCGCCTGCGGGGTGATGGAATCGTACCCCACCATGCGGCCGACCTCTTCCGCCAGGTCTTCCTTGATAGAGACATCCTTGGTGGCGCGCCAGGAGGGCACCGTGACGGCCAACACACCCTGACTTGTGCCGACGCCAAATCCCAGCCGTTCCAGAATGTCGCGAACTTCCGCCGGCGGCACGGCGCGCCCCAGCTTGCGCTCCATCCAATCCAGTGGCAGGTCGATCGACGGCGGTGTCGGAATCTCGCGATTCTCATCCGCCACACCGCCCACCAGACGTATCCCCGGGGAGAGTTCCTGCAGCAATTCGATGGCGCGCGCCAAGCCGCGGACCGTGTTCATCGGATCCTGCGCCTTCTCGAACCGCACCGAAGCGTCGGTCCGCAGCTTGATGGCGCCCGACGTCTTGCGAATCGAAGCCGCGTTGAAGTTCGCGCTCTCGATCACCACGCGCGTGGTCTTCCCGCTGATGGCGCTGCCGAGCCCGCCGATGACGCCACCCAGCGCGATCGCGCCCGCCCGATCCGCAATCACCAGGTTGGACGAATCGAGCGTGTACTCCTCTTCATTCAGCGCGCGGAGCTTTTCACCCACATGCGCCGGGCGGATGAAGATGGTGTCGCCCTTCAGCAGGTCCGCATCGAAAGCGTGCATGGGCTGCGCCAGCTCCGCCATGATGTAGTTCGTCATGTCAACGATGTTGTTGATCGGGTTCAGCCCAATCGCCGTAAGCCGGCACTGCAGCCAATAGGGCGACGGCTTCACGGTCACGTTCTCGAACACCAGCGCGCTGTAGCGCGGGCAGAGATCGAAATCCTCGATCTTGATCTTCACCGCAGCCGGTCCCGCCGGCAGCAGCCCAAGCTTCACCGGGTCCACCAATTTGTGTCCCAGGATCGCGGCCACTTCCCGCGCCATCCCAAAATGGCCCCACAGATCCGGCCGGTGCGTAATGGACTTGTTGTCGATCTCGATGACGCTGTCGGCCACGCACCCGGGCAGGGGCGCGCCGACCTGCGAATCCAGTTCGATCACGCCGGTGTGGTCGCGGTTGATCCCCAGCTCCGCGGCGCTGGCCAGCATGCCGTCGCTCTCCACACCCTGGATGACCTTCTTGCCGATGGGCACGTACGCCGTCACCAGGCCTGGCCGGCAGTTGGGCGCGCCGCACACCACCGTCTTGCGCCCGTAACGGCCCGCATCCACTATTGTCTTGACGTTGTGGCCGCCGTCGATCGGCTCCACCGAATCGACACGTGCGGCGCAGGCGCGCTCCAGCAACTCGCCCGCGCGCTCGATGCCTTCGCACTCGGCGGTCTTCATGGTGATCGACCGCTCCAGTTGGCCGGGAGCGGAGTCCACGCCCTCCACGAACTCGCGAATCCAGTTATACGAGAACTTCAAAGTTAGAACTGCTCCCCAAATCTGAGATCGCCGCTCTGCAGCCAGCGGACGTCGTCAATGCCGTACCGCATCATCACCAGACGTGTCACGCCCAGTCCGAACGCGAACCCGTTCCAAACTTCGGGGTCGATGCCGCTCATGCGGAGCACGTTGGGATGCACGAGGCCGCAGCCCATTTGCTCCACCCAGCCGCTCTGCTTGCACACCGCGCAGCCGGAGCCGCCGCAGATGAGGCACTGCACGTCCAGCTCGAATCCCGGCTCGACGAAAGGGAAAAATCCGGGCCGCAGCCGCACGTTGACCTCGCGCCGGAAAATCGCGGCGAGCATCGTTTTCATGAAGTAGATCAGGTGCGCCACGGAAACGTCGCGGTCCACCATCATGCCTTCGATCTGGTAGAACGTGTGCTCGTGCGATGCGTCGACGCTCTCGTTGCGGAACACGCGGCCGGGCGCGATCATGCGTAGCGGCGGCCCCAGCCGCTCCATGCCGCGCACCTGCACGGGAGAGGTGTGGGTGCGGAGCAGATTGCCGTCGGTCAGCCAGAAGGTGTCCTGCGCGTCGCGCGCCGGGTGGTCGCGCGGGATGTTGAGCGCGTCGAAATTGTGAAACTCGGTTTCGACCTCGGGCCCGTCCAGGACGGCGAATCCGAGAGACGCGAACAGATCTTCGAGCTCCCGCTGCACGCGCGTCAGGGGATGTAGATGGCCGCGCCGCGGGCCGGGAGCGGGCAGCGTGAGATCGAGCCACTCGGCGTCCAGGCGAGCGGAAAGCGCGGCTCCGGCGAACTCTTCCTTCTTGGCCTCGTACGCAGCTTCGATCTCCTGCTTGGCGGCATTGAGGACCTTGCCGATGCGCGCCTTCTCGTCCGCGGCCAGCTTGCCCATGTCTTTGCTGAACTGGCTAAGCGTACCTTTGCGGCCGAGCGCATCCACACGAACGCTCTCCAGTTCCTCCGGCGTTTGTGCGGATGCAATTCGCGCTAGGGAACTGGATTGCAGTTCCTGTATGGCTTTCTCGATCATGAGTGGTGAATTTTTTATTGTATCGTGAGGCGGAGGCGCGGGTGTTCTGCGCCACAAAAACGGGGCAAGCCGGTGCCCCACTTCGAAGCCGTTTCGCATTGCCTGAGGTCAGCACACCGGCTAGCATTGTCTCGATGCCGCCGACGCGCTTTCGCGACCGCCTCGAATCCGAGCTTCAATCCCGGCGCGAAAAGAACGCCCGCTACTCGCTGCGCGCGTTCGCCGCCCACCTGGGGACGGACCACTCGACGCTATCGCAGATCCTGCGCGGCGCCCGCGGGATTCCTATCCGCCAGCTCCGCGCGTGGGCGAAGAGGCTGGGCTTCACTCCAGAAGAGACGGCGGTCTATGTCGCCGCCGAACACGTTCCGGACGAGGCGACCGCCGCGCGCCAGCAGCAGCTTCGCCACTGGACCGCCGAGGCCATCGCCATCGTCACGGAGCCGGCGCATTGGGAAATCGTGCGCCTCGCCCGCACGCCCGGGTTCCGCCCTGACTCGCGCTGGATCGCGGCAGAGGCGGGTCTCAGCGCGGACGCGGTCAACGTAGCGCTCGCCCGCCTGCTTCGCCTGGGGCTGCTGGAAGCGGTTTCCACGCGCGAATGGAAGGACCTGACCGGAGCCGCCACCGAACGCTCGTTCCGCAAGCTGGCGCTGCAGCGCGTACGCGAAAAGGCGGCCGAGCACCAAGTAAGGCACGGTAAATAAATAAGCTTTACAACTGTGTTAGTTGCTTGGATGAATCGTGTAGTTCCATTCGCCGTGAAATTTGCGGGCTTCAGATTGACATGGGCAAACTCGTCATCCGTGATCTTGCGCCCAACGGGGTAC
>JBGPHT010000025.1:0-65734 GCA_041484525.1 Bryobacteraceae bacterium
CTTCTTTGCTGAGCCGTACTAACCGCTTATACGTGCTCGGGTGCAATCGCAGCAATCGCGCAAGCATGGCCAACTCCTTCCTAAAAGAAGTATGCCACACTCTCTTGCTTTATGTCCCTTTAATTATGCGCGTCTGTATAGCAGCCCGTGGTAGCTCGGAGAGGCTCACCGGAAATTATCGACCAGCGTAATTTCGCTTCCCGATGTGTCGGCCGACGTGTACAGAATGGACGCGCCGTCGCGGGAGACGCTCAATCCGGAGTCGGAAAAAAGAGGGCTGTGTTCGAATTGCGCCAGCCGCCGGGTGCGGTGCGTGTTCAGGTCGAAAAGCTGAAGCACCCCGCCATCCGGTGTCGATGGCGTGACGAAGTAGAGTCCGTTATCGCGAACGCACCAGTAGCCCCAATAGCCAGCCGGGAATGTATCGAGGACCGCCATCTCCTCGCCCGAGGGGGTCACCTTCCAGATCCCGGGTACATCCGGGCCTTTCGTGTAGAACAAGGAGTTGCCGGGCGCGCGCTCCATCGCAAAGAATCCACCTTGATGGGTCACCTGTACGGGCTGGCTCTTGGTCTCGTCGGCATCCGCCGCGATTTTCCAAACCTGATAGGTTCCGGTCCGATTGGAAGCGAAGTAAATCCACCGGCTGTCGTTCGACCACGAGGGAGTTACGTCGTCCGCGCCATCGAAGGTGACTCGCCTGGCTGATCCGCCGCCCGCGGGAACAACAAAGATATCGGCATTGCCCACGGGGCGCGAATCGAAGGCGATGGATCGTCCATCGGGAGACCAGTGCGGGCTGCCGGTAAGCGGTCCGCGGAAGTTGGTCAACTGCACGGGGTGCGACCCGTTGCTATCGCAAACCCAAATCTCGTTCCACCCCGAGCGGTCCGAGCGGAAAGCGATCTGCGCGCCGTCGGGGGAAAATTGCGGGCTTCTATCTTCCCTCGTGGAGGCGATCAGCTTCGTGACTTCCCCGGCGCCATCGCTCGAGCCCAAGCGCATCAGCCAGATATTCGTATCCACGAACCAGTGCGAAAACGCGAGCCGTTGGCCGGTGCGCGCGATCGCCAGAAAATTAGCCCACACGCGCATGGACGGAATGGCCCGAGGCTGGCCGCCGCGCACGGGAGCGCGCCACAGGCCGGCGTCGTGGCCCCGATTCGAGGCAAAGACAATTTCACTGCCATCCGCGGTCCACGCCTGCCCGCCGACCTCCTTGTTGTCGCGCGTCAGTCGCCGGGCCTCGCCGCCGGCGATCGGCACTACAAAAATATCGCTGACTCCCGAGCTGACGGTCCGCCTGAATGACAAGCTCTTCGAATCCGGAGCGAACGCCGGACCCGTGTCGCCCGTATTGGCGCTGGGAGGGTCGGTGAGCTTTCGCCGCTCGCCGGTTTCGGGCGAGACCAGGAAAATACTGAAGGGTTTCTCGGCACTCTCTTTGTCGACGACGGCCAGGTATTTTCCATCCGGCGACCAGTCAAGGTGACGGTCGTAAATATGCGCCAGCGGAAACGTGGAGGCGAACCTGGTGGCAGATCCTCCCGAGGCCGGCAGCACGAATATTCCGGCCTCGTCCGGAGGCGCCGCATAACGCAGGAACGCGACGCGCGAGCCATCAGGCGACCATGCCGGACTGCCCTCCGAACTGGGACTGGAGGTGAGCCGCAGCGGATCTCCTCCGCTGACGAGCTTCGCGTACAAATTGAAGACATCCCCTTTTCCGTTATTCCAAACGAATGCCAATCGAGTTCCGTCGGGTGAGAACGCAGGCTCGTATTGTCCGCCGGCGTAAGTCGTGAACGGCGTCATTTGCAGCGTGTCGTCCGGCTTCTTCCGCAGCGTCACGAGTATTCCGATGGCTACAACGAGAACCAGCGCAGATATCCATGGCACCGCCACACGGGAAAACAGGCGCGAGCCTGACCGCGATAGGAGCGGTGACGCGCTCTGCTCCGGCCCCGCTTCCGACTCGTGCAATTCGGCCGATTCCAACTGGCCCTTCAGGTCTGCGGCCGTCTGCCACCGGTGCTCCGGCTTCCTCGCCACGCACCGGCGGACGATGCGTGCCAGGGCAGGGGACACCTCATCCAAGGGTGAAGGGTCGCTGCGCAGCGCCTCTGCGATCGGCCGGGCCTCCGCACCGGCGAACGCCTTCTTTCCCGTCGCCATTTCATACAGCACCAGCCCCAGCGCGAAAATGTCTGTCCGCGCGTCGCACTCGGCTCCCTCCAACTGCTCGGGCGCCATGTAACCTGGGGTCCCCATGACGGCGCCGCGGCCCGCCTGGGTCTCCTCCGATCGAACGTCGGGGCGCTCGGCGAACTTCGCCATCCCGAAGTCGAGCACCTTGATGCCCGCTTCCGTGATCATGATGTTGGCGGGTTTCAAATCGCGGTGGACAATCCCGCGCGCGTGCGCCGCCGCCAGGGCACCGGCGATCTGCGCTCCATAGCGCAGCGTAAGATCCAGGGAAAGCGCGCCGTTTCGCACCCGGGCCGCGAGCGTATCGCCCTCGACCAGTTCCATCACCAGGTAATTCGATCCCACGTCGTAGAGGGTGCAAATGTGCGGATGGTTCAACGCCGAAATGGTGCGCGCCTCGCCCTCGAAGTGCCCGCCAAATCGCGCCGCGGCGATCTTGACGGCCACCGGGCGATCGAGGCGCGTATCGATCGCCCGGTAGACCCTCGCCATGCCGCCCTTACCCAACGGGCCGACGATCTCGTACGGTCCGAGGCGCGTGCCCGCCGTGACAACCGTACTTCCGTCGGCCAGTCCGAACGCCATCTCATCTGCCAGGCTGGCCGTGGGTTGCGCGCTGTGCGAGAGCAGCGTTTCCACTTCCTGGCGCAGGTCGGTGTCGTCTCCGCAGGCTTTGGCCAGAAACGCGTCCCGCTCGCCCGACGGCTGTTCGACAGTCGCCAGATAGAGTTGCTCGATTTGCCGCAGGCGTTCGGGATTCATTGCTGCGGTCCGCAGTCCGCCGTCTCACATCTTACGTCACAAACCCCTGCGCGTGAGCCAGAATTACCGCAGCTTCGGGATCGCCCGCGATGACATAGCCGTCCGGATCGTAGGGCTGATCGTTGCTTTTCGGCAGTCCGATCATCCATACGAGAGCGCCGGCGGCGCCCGAGGCGGTAACCTCCTGCAGCCAATCGCGGTACAACGCCGCGCGGTCGTTGGAATTCTGAATGCCGCCCTGCCCAATGCGCGCGCCGTACTCCTCGAGCACCGCCGGCTTGTTGGCGCGGGCTCCGGCGGCGACGTGCTCGCGAATCCAACCGCTGCCGAAATTGCGCAGGTCGCCGCCTCCGGCCATATCCGCGTACATGTGGAAGGTGCCGAAATCCACCGGACCCACGCCCAGGAATCGTTCGTAGCTCGCGCCGTGCGATCCGTTGAACAGGGCATTATTCCCCGCCTGGTTATGGTGAAAGAAGCCTTCGTCGCCGACGGCAATCAGATGCTTGCTGTCGCGCGAACGAATGAGCGTGGCCATCTCCCAGATCCAGGACACGAGGATGTCCTCGCCGTCGGCGATCGGCGTGCCGTCGTCGGTTTCGCAGCGCGTCTCGTTGCCGAGCTCCCACGCCAGGATCGCCGGCTCCTCGGCGTAGATTCGATGCGTCAGGGGGTTTTCGCGCATGAGCAACTGTTCCACCCACTGCCAGTAAGCGGCGCGGCAGCGGCCGTCGCGATAGAACTGGTCCCTGCCTTTGAGGTTGAACCAGTTGCAGTATGCCGACATGCCGCCAAATGCGGGCCACTGGTCGGTCAGGGGAATGATCAGCCGGATTCCGCGCTGTTCGGCCAGGAAGATCGCCTGGTCCAGGCGGGCGAGGCCATCGGGACCGTCGTGAAAATCGGGCACCCCACGAGCGTTGTTGAAGAAATGGAAGTAGACGTTCGAGTCCGGCTTCTGCTCGAAGAATCCCCAGATGCGGAGCACATTCAACTGCATCGCCACGGCCAGATCGAGTACGGAATCGATGGCCGGCTGATTGACGAACCCGAGATAGTAGACGTTGGCGCCTGCCATCCGAAAGCGCTGTCCATTCAGAACGAATTGCTGGCCGTTTCTTTCGACGAAACCGGAAACCATGGTCCACGCTCCCTTGAAAATGTGAGGAACAATCCATGTCAGTATATCCGGACGGCGTCCTGTAATAACTATTAAACAAAGCTACCGAAAATGGACTTGCTCCAGTCTCACGCATATAATCCGAACCAGAGATGTCGTCCCTATGTCGGGGTCCAGGTTAAGGCGGGCGGCTGAGCAGCCGCGCGCTACGGCATAATTCTGCAAATACTTGGAGGGGACGTGGTTTTCAAATCACACGCGTTGCTCGCTATTTCTCTGTCCTTTTCCGCTACTATTGCCGGATACGGCCAGAGCGTCCGAGGCACAATTCTGGGCACGGTCACCGATCCATCGGGCGCCGTCGTCCGCGGCGCCAAGGGAACGGCGCGTCAAATCGCCACCGGCCTTACCCGCGCGGAACTCAGCAACGGCGAAGGCGAATATTCCATTCCGCAGCTTCCCGTGGGGGAATACGCTCTCACCGTGGAACAGTCCGGCTTCAAGAAGACGGAGCGTACCGGCATCGAACTGCGCGTCGACGACCGGCTTCGCATTGACTTCGCGCTGGCCGTCGGCCAGGTGAACGAGACCGTCGCGGTCGAGGCCGCTGCTCCTGTGGTGAATACCGATTCTTCCACCGTGGTAACGTGGTCGACAACAAGAAGGTGACCGAGCTGCCGTTGAACGGCCGCAACTTCCCGCAGCTCAACCTGCTGGTTCCCGGCGCCAACCAGGGCGTGAAGGGTTCGCAAAACCAGACGCAGGGCGGCTCCATCACGGTTAACGGCGCGCGCGAGCAGTCCAACAACTTCTTGCTCGACGGGATGGACAACAACGACCTCGCGATCAATCAATACGCCGTCGCCATCTCCACCGAAGCTATGCAGGAGTTCAAGGTGCAGGCGAGCACTTACTCGGCGGAATTCGGGCGCAGCCCCGGCGCGCAGATCAACATCGCCACTAAGGCCGGAACCAACTAACTCCACGGGGTTGTCTACGAATACCTGCGCAACAACGTTCTCGACGCCAAGAATTTCTTCGACCGCCCCGGCCCTATTCCGGGATACAAGCGGAACCAATACGGCGCGTCACTCGGCGGCCCGATCAAGCAGAACAAGACATTCTACTTTGGAAATTTCGAAGGCGCGCGTATCCGGCAGGGCATCACCAAGGTGGCCACCGAGCCGACCGCGGCTATGAAGGACGGCAACTTCTCGGCGATCCCGACCATCATCTACGATCCGTCGTCGCTCCAGCCCGTCAACGGCGTGCTGGCGCGCACGCCGTTCGCGGGCAACAGCATACCCGCGAATCAGATCTCGCAGGCAGGTCGCAACGTGGTGGCTCTCTACCCGAATCCCAACGGGCCGGGCACCTCCACTGCCAACGGACTCTTCACTTCGAGTCCCACCAAGACGCAGAACTTCGACCAGTTCACCGTCCGCGTCGATCATCGCTTCAACGACAACAACACCTTGTTCGGCCGCTACAGCTACAGCAAGGAAGACCGTTTCGATACTTTCGATTCCTTCTGCGCCGGTGCTAACAACGTCCCCGGCTTCGGCTGCAACACGCTGAACGGCGGCCAGCAGGCCGTGGTGGATTACATTCGCCTGCTTGGCGCCAATAAGGTGAACGAAGCGCGCATGTCCTTCACTCGAGTTCGCGGCGGCATCTTCCAGCAGAACCTGGGCAACGATATTTCCACCCGGCTCGGCATCGCCGGCACCGGCCGCAGCCCGCTCGATTTCGGCGTGCCCTTAATCAACGCCACCGGCTACGACCGACTCGGCGAGGCTACCAACCTGCCGCAAGACCGGCACGACAACACCTACGAGTGGGCCGATTCGCTTTCCTGGACCACGGGCCGCCACACGGTGAAGTTCGGCGCCGAGATCCGCCACTTCCAGGAAAACTTCCTCTTCGATTCGAGCGCCCGCGGCACCCTGAACTTTACGCCGTTTTACACAGCGCAGGTGTCGACCACGGCCTCGGGAGTCGTCAACGCCGTGACGGGTACGGGAAACGCCATCGCCGACCTGCTGCTCGGATTCCCCAACACCGCGAGCGTCAGCCGCTCGTTCGCCGGGATCGGCGCCAACACTGTCGCCGGTCTGCGCCAGACATCGACCAATCTGTTCATGCAGGATGATTTCCGCGTGCTCAAGAACCTCACGCTCAACGTGGGCCTTCGCTGGGAGTACAACGCGCCCACCGTCGACAAGTACAACCACCTGGCCACGTTCGATCCCAATTTCCCCAGCAGCACGCCGCTGCCCTATCTGCGGATCTCGACCCCGGACAAGCAGAATGTCTACGAATCGTCGAAGCGGGAATTCTCACCGCGCTTCGGTTTCGCCTGGACTCCGTTCGGGCCCAAGACCGTAATCCGCGGCGGGTACGGGTTCTTCTGGGACATTAAAATCTTGAATGTGATTCTGAACTCGAATCTCACCGCGCCCTTCCTGACGGGCTTCACCTTCAACCAGAGCACGAACGGGATTCCGAACATCAGCCTGGCCAATCCCTATGGCGGCAGCTCGGGCGCGCCCGCGATTCCCAATGCTTCGTGGGTCGAGAACCCGTTCCGCGACGGCTACGTGCAGCAATGGGGATTCAATATTCAGCGCGAACTCACGTCTTCGATGGGTGTGACCGCAGGCTACGTCGGATCGAAGGGCACTCACCTCGATAGGGCCTACGATTACAACGAGCCTTTCCCTACGCCTTCGTTCACGCAGTCCCTTCGCAAGTACCCGCAGTACGCAGCCATCAACGTGCGCTCGGCCAGCGCGTCGTCCGTCTACCACTCGCTCCAGCTCAGCTTTGAAAAGCGCTTCTCGAAAGGCCTCAGCTTCCTGAGTGCTTATACGTTTTCGAAGTCGATCGACGACGGATCGCTGTGGAATGGCTCCGCCGTCGCCGTCACCAACTTCCGCCTGGAGCGCGGGCCTTCGACCTTCGACACACGCCACCGCTTTATCACCAGCTACACCTACGATCTGCCGTACGGCCACGGCCGCCCGTTCGGGTCTTCGAGTTCTGCGGTGGTGAACGCGCTGCTCGGCGGATGGCAGACCAACGGCATCGTGACGATCCAGACCGGGAATCCGCTGGACCCGACCACCGGGCTGCAGCTTTCCGGCACGCAGACCGGCACGCGTCCGGACGTCACGTGCAATCCGAACGATTTCACGCACGATCCGGCGAAGTGGTTCAACACATCGTGCTTCAACAACAATTTCATCGGCCGCTATGGCACTTCGGGCCGCAACATCATTTTCGGCGCGCCGACCCACGATTTCGATTTCGCCATGTTGAAGAAATTTACGCTCGCCAGGGAATCGCGCTACCTGCAATTCCGCTCCGAGATCTTCAACCTCTTCAATCACCCGAACTTCGATAATCCGAACGTGACCGATACCAGCTCGACGTTCGGCAAGATCACCTCCGCCGGCGTGCAGGACGTCCGCGCCAGTTCCCGCCAGATTCAGTTCGCGCTGCGGCTCGTCTTCTAATTGCGGGGCAGGTACTGCCTGCCCTCCTTTGCATGTAAAATAGACCCTCAAATGAAACGAGCGCTCCTGGTTTTTTCCATCGCTGCGGTTCTGGTCCTACTGCTGCACGCGCAGACGAAGGCTCCCTTCAACGTGGTCGAAGCCACCATCCCCCAGATGCGCGCGGCACTCAAGGAAGGCCGCGTCACGTCGCGCGAGCTGGTCACCCTCTATCTCGCCCGCATCGGCATGTATGACGCCAAGCTCCACGCCGTCATCACGGCGAATCCGCACGCCCTCGACGAAGCCGCCGAGCGCGATCGCGAGTTGGCGCAAGGCCGCGTCCGCGGCCCGCTCCACGGCATTCCAATCGCGCTCAAGGACAACGTCCTCACGCACGACATTGTGACCACCGGCGGCGCTCTCGCCTTCGATGGCTTCGTGCCGCCCTATGACGCCACGCTGGTCAAGAACCTGCGCGATGCGGGCGCCGTCATCATCGCCAAGACCGGTCTGTCGGAGCTAGCCAACTGGGTGGCGGGTGCGCCCACCCCCATGCCCGGGAATTACAACGCCGTCCGCGGCTTCGGCTTCAATCCCTACGATCCACGCCGCGACCCGCGCGATGCCACCGACGACGGCCGCCCCGCGCTGACCACCGGCGGCTCCAGCTCCGGCATCGGCACGGCCGCCAATTTCTGGGCCGGCAATGTGGGCACCGAAACCTCGGGGTCCATTCTCAGCCCGTCGAATCAGAACATGCTCGCGGCCATCAAACCCACCGTCGGCCGCATCAGCCGCTACGGCGTGATCCCCATCACCGCCGACCAGGACACCGCTGGCCCCATGGCCAAAACGGTTACCGACGCCGCGATCCTGTTCGGCGCACTCGAAAGCGCTGCGCCCGACCCGAATGATCCCGCCACCTCGAAATGCACGCCGCCGCCCGGCCGCGACTATACGCGCTTCCTCAAAGCAGATGGACTGAAAGGCGCTCGCATCGGTGTCCCGCGCGCATCCTTCTATGAGCGCGCCACACCCCCCGGCGGCGCCGCGCTCTCCGGAGGCCGCGGCGGCCGTGGCGGCGGCGATCCACTGACTCCCGAGCAGGCGCGCGCGATGACCGAAGCCATCGACATCCTTAAGCAGCAGGGCGCCATCATTGTCGACCCTGCCGACATCCCCAGCATCGTCACCCAGGACCCCGACAAAAGTTTCCTGCTGTGGAACCAATGCGGCGGTCTGAACAACGTCAAGGGGAAGGATGCCAATTGCTCCGTGGTCCTGAAATATGGGATGAAGCGCGACTTCAACAAATTCCTCGCCACGCTCGGCGCATCGGCGCCTGTCAAGACGCTCACCGAGCTGCGCGAGTGGAACATCACGCACATCACCCCCGGCGCCATTCGCTACGGTCAATCGCAGCTCGACATCTCCGACGAAATGGACGTGGAGGCCGACCGCGCCCGCTACGAGCACGATCGCGCGAAGGACATCGAGCTCGCCGGGACGAACGGTATCGACGAGGTGATGAAGGTCCACAACCTGGACGCGATACTATTCCCCGGCGCGAGCGGCGCCGCCATCGCCGCCAAGCCCGGATACCCGACCGTCATCGTGCCCTTCGCGATGGTGCCCAACGCGCCGACCCCGCCGTTCCCGCCCGGCTTCGATGCGCGGCCTGCTCCGTTCGGCGTCAGCTTCACGGGCATGGCCTACAGCGAGCCGCGGCTGCTCGAGCTGGCTTACGCTTTCGAGCAAGCTACCAAACGACGCGTGCCGCCTCCATCGGCGCCTTGAACGAGGGCACAGCGGTGCGAGTGATTGTGCTGTTCGACTCCGGCGAAGACGAAGCTTGGCGTCAATTGAGCTTCGAACGCTTTACCGCCTCTTATGCTGAAGAGGATTCCGTATACGAGCAACTCCTAGATGGACCTTCGCCTCGGTGATATCGTTCTGATCGAAGTCCGGTTCCATCAGGCAGAGGGGCCAAGGTCAGACCAGCAATCGTCGTTCTGGATCCGGGTGATGCCGACGTCGCCGCCGTGCCGGTTACGTCCCGCTCTCGCGCGGCCGAATTTGATTGGGCAATTACCGGGTGGCAAGCGGTTGGCCTGAACGTGCCGTCGGTTGCTCGAATCCACAAGATCGGTGTCGTCTCGAAGGCCGGTGTTCGCCGCATCGTGGGCAGGGGGCCTGCGGAAGACCTAATTGCTTTCCGTGCGGTCTTGTGCCGTGCCTTTTGTCCGAGTCCGAATAATCTGCCGTTTTCGTACTGTGAACTGAGAATAGAGGCCGAGGGCGCGAGGGACCAACCCGAGAAGCGGCGCGGGCGAACCAGTCTCCGCCCGCTGCGATTCCCCTCAGCCATTCATGGTGGTCGATGCTTCTCTCAGAGCGAGCGTAGGAAGTCCAAGATCGCTTGTTGGTCGTTGGGCGGCAAAGCGTTGAACCGGCGGATCACTGCGGTAGCTTCGGAAGCCGGATAGCCGCGGTCGCGGTTGGCAAAGTTCCGATCGCCCGGGTTATCGTCGCCGCTGCTCGAGTCTGAGTGCCCGGAATTGGCAGCGTTCTTTGTACGAAACGTCACCTTTCGGCAAAATGCGGATTACGGCAGCTTGGCGTATTCCGCTTTGGCTTGCTTGAGAATCGGGATGTCAGGATCGGCGTCTTTCCAGAGGGTGAGAAAGTCCTGGTAGGCAGTCTTTGCCTTAGTCTTGTCTCCCGACGCCACGAGCGCTCTGCCGAGTTGTAAGTGCGCGAGAGCGCCTATGGGATCGCTGATAACGATCGTGCGACGATCGATCATTTTCTGGAATTCCGCGGCGGCTTCGGCGCCCTGGTGGGCGGCCAGATAGGCCTGGCCACGCACGTAGACCGTATAGAGGACTCCGTAAAACCCGAGAGCGCTGCAGAACGGCGTGCCCAGATCATAGGGCACAGCGATTTGTAACAGTTCGATAGCCTTTGCAGGCTCGCCATGGTTCAGTGCGAGAAGGGCGCGAATCGCTGGCACGTAACCGAATCTGACTTCTGAATCCTCCGGGAAGCGCTTTTCCAGATCATTCGCAAGTGTTTGGGACCGGGAAGAGTCCCCCGCGAGGGCCAGTGCTAACGCAGCGCCATACTCCACATCCCGGTCCTTGGAAAGCTCCAGTGCTGCCGCCGCACCCTGCCTGGCCGCTGACGCATTCCCGAAGAAGGCTTCCCACAGGGCTGCTCCGGTCTCGAATAGAGCCGCTCTTCCCCGCGCCTGGTGGGCCAAGTCCACCGCACGCCGCGACATCATCCTTGCCTGTTGCAAGTGACCGGAATATGCCAGGACAAAACCGGCGCGGGCGGTGATCCAGTCTTCCACGCCGGGCTTTCCCTTACCCAGAGCCACTTGCCGGTCCATTCCCGCCTTGTCACCTTTTAAGAAGGCCAGGTCGTAGCGCTGGACAAAGAACTCGGGGATTTCCAGCTTGCGCTCGGAGGCTCGCTGAAGAGCGTTCTCGGATTCCCCCAGTCGGTCAAGGTACGCAGAATTGAAAGAAAGCTGATAATACCCGATGGCAAAGTCCGGATCGATCGCGATCGCTTTCTTGGATCCTTCGACCGCCTTTTCGTACTTGCCGAAGACCGGGTAAATCATGCCCCCCAGGAAGGTGGAGGCTTTCGCATCACGAGGATAGGTTTGCGCCCACGACTCACAGGTCTGTTGCGCCTTTTCCAGGTTTCCCGTTACATCTATATCGTAGGAAGCAGCGATCAGGAACTTCTCTGCGTCACTGGCGCGATCCCGCAACTCATAGGCTTTGCTGGTGTATTCCGCAGAGAGGACAGGCTCTCCAACAGATGCGTAGTAGCGCGCCATAAGCGCATAAGCCATGGCGAATTTAGGGTCGATCTCAATGGCGTGCTTGAAAAAGGGCACGCCGGCGGCATCACCGGTTGAGGAGACAGCCTTCCAGCCCTCGGTATAGGCCTTCAAGGCTTCAAGGGAGGGCGTCGTAGCCTCGGCGAGCGGAGTCGAGTGCTTTTCGACCGTGGCGAGCGATTCGCCTACGCGGGTTCTGAATTTACTGGCAATCTGACTCAGGGCGTTCAGGACGTCTTCTTTTCTTGCGGCTTGCACCTGCTCCTCATCGAGGACGTCTCCGGTGCGGCAGTTCTTGGCGCGTAACCCCAATACGTACTGGCTTCCGAGGGGGGCAATCGAGCCATCCAGGACGGCGGCACTGGCGGTTCGTTCGCAGATTTCCTGAGCGACCTTTGGAGTCAGCCGCGCATCTGGCGGCTGGCCCATCAGCCCCAGCACCCGCTGGATATGCTGGTCGGAGACGAGGCTGAGGAAGGGTGACTGTTCCAACTGTATCGCCAACCCCTGGCGAAGCGTCCCGTCAAACACGGGGTCGCCCGTCGTGTTGGTGAAATCGGCGAGGACAATCGTGTCCTTGTCGGTGAGTTTTGGTGTGCGGTGAAAATAGTAGTAAGTTGCGGCGCAGGACGCCAGCACAGCCACGGCAACAGGAACCATCAACTTCCAGCGTTTCGCGATGCCTGTTGTGGCTGCGGGCTGCCTACTATGAGTGACACGACCAGTGACACGACCCGAATTCGTGTCCCGCTTCAGGCGCTGGAGGTCGGTACGGATTTCCGAAGCGTGCTGGTAGCGCAGGTTGCGGTCTTTTTCGAGGCACTTGTCGATGATTCGCTCCACTTCCTCCGGCAAGTCAGGATTCAGGCGCACGGGAGGCACAGGATCGCGATTGAGAATGGAATCGAAAACCATCGTTGGGCTATCCCCGCGAAACGGCAGCTTGCCGGTAGCCATTTCGTAGAGCACCACCCCGAACGAGAACAAATCCGAGCGGGTATCCAAATCCTTGGCGCGGACTTGCTCGGGCGACATGTAGGACACCGTCCCCACCACGCTTCCCGGGCTGGTCAGTTGGTCTTCGATGGTGAGGGTGGGTGCCGCGGTTTCGCCGGTGGCTTCGGAATTGTAAAGGACGGGACCGGTTTTCGCCAATCCAAAGTCGAGAATCTTGGCGTGACCGCGTTTGGTAACGAAGATGTTCGCGGGTTTGATGTCGCGATGAATGATCCCCGCGGAGTGAGCCGCATCCAAGGCGTCGGCGATTTCGATGGCAAACGAAAGCAGCATCTCAATTTCCAACGGGCGCCCCACGATGCGATGCTTCAGGGTCGTTCCATCCAGCAGTTCCATGACGATGAAGGAGAGCTCGTCGTTCCTTCCGATCTCGTGGATGGTGCAGATGTTGGGGTGGTTGAGAGACGAGGCGGCCCGGGCCTCGCGGCGGAAACGTTCCAGTGCCTGCGCATCGCGAGCCAATTCTTCGGGCAGGAATTTCAAGGCCACAAGGCGGCCAAGATCGAGGTCCTCGGCCTTGTAAACCACACCCATGCCTCCTCCCCCGAGTCTCTCGATGACTCGGTAGTGGGAGATGGTCTGATTGATCATGGGGCGGTTCACTCGGAGACTACCACAATGGCCCAGGAATGGGAGGCATTGGTTCTCTAAAACTGGACGAATTCAAGAGCCGCTGCGTAGTGCAAAGAAGTATGAACAAGCTGCTGATGCTTCTCGCGATGGCGCTCGTACTCAGCGCGCAGACGCCGGCGTTCGAAGTGGCGTCGATCAAGGCAATCCGTTCGGGCGGAGGGGGCAGTTCTATGCGTGGCTCGACGGGCTGGATAACGATGGAAAACGTTCCCCTGAAGAAAGTCACGCTGTGGGCATACGGCATCCCGGACGACCGGGAGTACGCGCTCGTTGGACCGGATTGGTTGACGACCGAACGCTTCGATATCCAGGCGAAGTTCCCAGCGGACACTTCACCGGAGCAGGTGCGGCTCATGATGCAGACGCTTTTGGCGGAGCGGTTCAAACTGGTGCTGCACCGGGAGAGCAGGCAACGGCTGGTCTATGTCCTGGTGGTGGGGAAGAACGGGCCGAAGATCCAAGCTGTGGAAGGAGGGCAGGGCCGGACCTCCGGCATGGCGGGGCGATTGGAAGCGAGCGGGATCTCGATGCAAAAACTGGCAGGCCTCCTGGCGCGCCTGACGGGGCAGCAGGTGGTCGACGAGACCGGCCTCAAGGGGGTTTTCAATTTCACGCTGGAGTGGTCGCCAGACGAGACGCAAAAAATGCCGCTACCGGATGACGGTGCAGCCGCGGGAGCTTCCGGACCTTCCATCTTCTCGGCCCTCCAGGAACAGTTAGGGCTCAAGCTGGAAGGCAGAAAGGGACCGGTCGAGATTCTGGTAGTAGACCATATTGAAAAGGCGCCGACGGAGAATTAGAGCGAAGCGCTCCGGGAACCTACTTGTGCTCTTTGCCCGGGCCGGCGGCCGGCTTAGGTTCCGCGACTGTCGATACACCCGCGGCGCTCATCACTTTAACAAACACGGCGACCGTCTCGGGGGAAGGCTTAAAGTTGCCGAACCGGTGACCCTCGGCAATGATGAGCGGCGTCCATCCGTGCTTGTTCTTCTTATTCCAGATCTCGATCTTCGCGCCCTTATCGGCCAGGAATTGCACCGCGCCCGGGAGGTTCTTGTAGGCAGCTCCGTGCATCGCGGTCTCGCCGTTGTTGTCGACCGCGTTGATGTCGTTGCCGAGATCCAACGCTACCTGCATCGCCTCCACCACTTCGCTCTCCGTGCCGGCGTCCTCGCCGGGGGAACGCGTCCCGAGGCCCGCCGCGGCGATCAGCGGCGTCGCGTTGTCGGCGTTCGGCAGCAGCGGATCGGCGCCCAGCGCAGCCAATGCCCGCATCAAGTCGGCGTCGGCGGATTTGGCGGCCAGCAGGAAGGGTGTCGCACTCATCGTATTCAGGCTGGTCAGGCCGAAATTCACGCGCTTCGTCATGCGCGCGTTCAGATTGGCTCCATGCGCCACCAGCGTCTTCACGAGTTCGAGGCTGGTCATGTTTCCGGACCCATCGGGAGCCGGATCGTTATCGCCGAGGCCCGGCTTGCGGACATTGCTAATGACGTGCAGGGCAGTGTAACCGGGGCTGCTCGCGTTCGGGTCGGCGCCCGCGTCCAGAAGAAAGGCGGCGAGTTCGTAATGCGCGTTCGTGACCGCCATGTGCAGCGCACTGACACCGGCACGAGGCGCTCCGTGGACCTGCCCACCCTTCCGTCCGGCCGGCTGCGGCGGCGGTTGTACGGTTTCGTTGACGCTGACCCCCGCTTTCAGCAGAACGCGCACCACGTCCGTACGGCCCTCACGCACCGCAAACAGGAACGGTGTAAAACCGGTAGTCAGACGCTCGTGAAAATCAGCGCCGGCGGCGATCAGCGCTTCCACGGTTTCGACGTTCCCCTCCGCTGCGGCCCACATGATGGCGGTCTGCCCGCGCTTGGTTTCCTTCGCGTTAACTTTGGCTCCGTGGGCGAGCAAAGCCTTGACGGCGCCAATCTTGCCGGTGCGCGCAGCCGTCATCAAAGCGGTCTCACCACCGGGAAGCGCGGTGTTCGGGTCGGCGCCGGCCTTCAGCAGCAACTCGACCATCGCCCCGTTACCGTTGGTGCAGGCCAGCGAAAGCGGCGTCATGCCATAGCGGTTTGCAGCCTTCGCGTTGGCGCCGGCGCGGACCAGCAGTTCCGCCGTTTCCAAATCGTCCTGGTTGGCCGCCCAGTGCAGCGCCGTCGTGCCATCCACCTGGGCCGCGTTCACGTCCAGGCGCTGGGCGACCAGGGCGCGAACCGCAACCCGATCCATCTTCTTGGCTGCATCCGCCAGCCGCGTGTCGGGCCGCCCGCCGGGTTCGGCGCCGAACAGGCACACCACCGCAAGGCAAGCTATTCCCCATCCGCCGAATCGTGCCAGACGCATCGTGCCTCTCACAGGGAAAGCGGCTGGAGCAGTTCCGTGACCTTGCCCTGGCTGTCGGCGAAGGAGTCGAGCCGGACTCCGACCTTGTCCAGCAAAGTCAGGTGCAGGTTGGCTAGGGGCGTGGGCTCCGCGTACCGGATATGACGTCCGCCCTTGAGCTTGCCGGCCCCGCCGCCGGCCACCAGAATCGGCAGGTTGACGTGATCGTGCACGTCGGCGTTGCTCATGCCGCTGCCGTAGAGGTAAATCGAATGGTCGAGCAGGGAACCATCGCCATCCGGTGTGGCCTTCAGCTTCTCGAGGAAAGCCGCGAACAGCGATACGTGAAACGCGTTGATCTTGGCCACCTTCGCAAGTTTTTCCGGATCGCCCGCGTTGTGCGTGAGGGGATGATGCGCCTCGGTGACGCCCACCTCAGCGTACGTGCGATTGCTGGTTTCGCGCGCCAGTTGAAACGTGATCACCCTCGTCACGTCGCCCTGGAGGGCCAGCACTTGCAGATCGAACATCAACCGCGCGTGGTCTGCGTACGCCGCCGGCACGCCGACCGGGCGATCCAGATCGGGCAGCCGGGAATCAGCCGTCTCCGCCTCAGCTTTCTGAATGCGGCGTTCCACCTCGCGGACCGTATCCAGATACTCGCTGACTTTGCTGCGGTCGCCCGGCCCGAGCTTCCGCTGCAGGCGCGCGATATCTTCCTTCACCCAATCCAGCAGGCTCGCGCTCTTGCGCAGTTCGGTCAGACGGTCCTTCGCGCTGCCGCCATCGCCGAACAGGCGCTCGAACACCACGCGCGGGTGAGCCTCCGCGGGCAGCGGCGTCGTCGGTGTCGACCACGAGAGATTGTTCTGGTAGACGCACGCATACCCGTTGTCGCACTGGCCGACGGTGGTGAGGAGATCCATCGCCAGCTCGAGCGACGGCAGCCGCGTTTCGCGCCCGATCTGCTGCGCGGCCACTTGATCGACGGTCGTTGCCAAGCGGTAGTCGCTGCTCTCGGTCCACTTCGCCGTGGCGGCGCTCAGGAAGGCGGCGTTCGATGTCGCATGCGTGCCGGGATAGGCATTCTTCAACTCCAGATTGCTGATCACGGTGAGCTGATCGACCACCGGCGCGAGCGAACTCAGGGAAGGCGAAAGCCGATCGAGGGTCGAGCCGGGAGGAGTCCACTGCGGGATATGGGCGCCCATCGGGATGTACACAAAACCCAGCCGACGCACCGGATTTGCCGGCGTCGCGGCCAGAGCGGTCATGGACGGAACCATCGCATCCAACAACGGGAGTGCCAGCGCGGTCCCCATGCCCCGAAGAAACGTCCGCCGCGGTAGAGCCTTCTTGGTGACGATCATTGCGATCTCCTCATTTGGAACGGTGTGCTGTTGACGATTCCCAGGATGAACGACGAGAACCGGAAATCGTTGGTCCGAGCCTCGAGTACGATCTTGCGGATCGCCGGCTCGTCGTAATACTCGACTCCCCGGCCTAACGCATATGTGAAAAGCTTCTCCGTAAAGTTGCCCGTAAAAAGTTCGGGCCGTTTCAGCAACGCCTGCTGGAGTCCGGCCACGCCGACGAACTTGCTGCCGTCCGGAAGACCGCCCGAAGCGTCGATCGGCTTCGCTTCCTCCGCCGTCCGCCAGCGGCCCACTGCGTCGTAATTCTCGAACGAGAAACCGATCGGATCCATCAGTTTATGGCAGCCTGAACAGGCGGGACTGTCGCGATGGGCAGCCATGCGCTCGCGCATCGACACAGCCTTATCGACACCGTTGTGCTCCTCGAGCTTCGGCACCACGGCGGGCGGCGGCGGTGGCGGCACGCCGAGAATATTGGCCAGTATCCATTTGCCGCGGATCACCGGCGAGGTGCGATTGGCATACGAAGTCACGGTCAGAATGCTTCCTTGACGGAGCAGTCCGCCGCGCACGCTCTCCGCATCGAACGTGATGCGGCGGAAGCGGCTGCCGTACACATTCGGAATTCCGTAGTGCTTGGCGAGGCGCTCGTTGACGAACGTGTAGTTGGCTCGCAGCAAATCGAGTACGCTGCGATCTTCGCGCATGATGCTCTCGAAGAAGAGCTCCGTCTCATCCCGGAAGGCGTGGCGCAGATTGTCGTCGAAATCCGGGAAGATGCGCATGTCCGGATTCGTCGACGCCAGCCCGCGCAGGTACAGCCACTGCTCGGCGAAGTTGCTCACCAGGGCTCGCGAACGCTCATCCGCCAGCATGCGCCGCACTTGCTGTTCCAGGACCGCGGGCGTTTTCAGTTTTCCGCGAACGGCCGCATCCAGCAGCTCGTCGTCGGGAATACTGCTCCAGAGAAAGAACGACAGGCGCGAGGCCAATTCCAGATCGCTGACGCGATACGGGGTCTTCGGCGCCGCGTTGACTGGGTCCTGCTCCACGCGAAACAGGAATTCCGGACTCACCAGCACGGCGCGCAGCGCCATCTCGATGCCCGCTTCAAATCCGCCGTCCGTCCGCCCATCTCTGAAGAACTTCAGCGGGACCTGCAAATCGGCGTCGTTCACGGGCCGCCGGTAGGCGCGGCGCATCAGAGTCGCCAGAATGCGTTTGGCGCAACCTTCTTCCTCGCCCGGCGCGGCGGCGGTGCAAACCAGAATCCGGCGGCGGCTGGGAGTGTCGCCCGGACCCTTCGCCTGATAAGGGCCGTTGACGGAGATCGAGTACACCGCCGGCTGAATGCGCGGATGCCGGTCCATATTGAAATGCGCCTGGTACGGCTGCCGCTCGCTTTCGAGCAGCGCCGAGGGCCTCTTGGGAAATGCGGCGCCGAGGACATGCGGACCCGCTTTGACCGCGATGCGAATGTTGAGGTCCTTGTCTACGACGTGATGATCGTTGCCCGGCGGCGGCGGCTTCACGGTGAACAATTGCACCCGCTCGCCGTCCAACATCAACTCCAAGTCGTGGGCCTCGGTCAAGCCTTCGACGTGCTCGTTGCGGTCGCGCGCCAGGCGAAGGTTGATGTCGTACTCAGCGTCCAGCGGGAAGGTGTAATGGACCACCAAGCCGCCGCGTGTGCCGAGGGGAAGTTCGTCGAAGTGCTCTTCCTGGGTGAGGTCGGGAGGCAGCGTGATGGTGTCACCGCCCGGCGAACGGGTGGGGCTTCCCATCGCTAGCCGGCTGATCTTCCGCGCGGCGGAAACGTATCGCTCGAGCAGGGTCGGCGAGAGATCTCCGACCGTCACATTGTCGAAGCCGTAGCTCGAGTCATCGCTCGGCAGAAGTGGGGCCACATCCACGTCGAGCACTAGCAGATCGCGAATCGCGTTCTGGTATTCGGTGCGGTTGAGCCGCCGGAAAGTATCCGTTCGACCGGGATTGGGGTGGGCCGCGGCAGCGCTGTCGAGCGAGGCCGCGATCGAGGACACCAGAGCGTCGTAGGTCCGCTCATCCGGCCGCGGCAGGCCGATCGGCGGCATCATGCGGGCGCGCAGTTTTCGGACAACCTTCTCCCAAGCTCCCGGGTGCTGATTGACGTTCTCGACGCCCAGTGTGTCGAGCGCGAGTCCTCCCGATTTCAGTTTTTCGTTGTGGCATCCGGCGCAATACCGATTGATGGCGGCACGCTCGGTTGAGACGGCGGGGGGCGGGGAACTGGTCGATTGTTGTGCCGGGCCGCCCACACCAATAGACCCGCCTGCCACGAACAGGACCGGTATCCAACGGGGGATCGACGCCGCCCAGCGGTTCATTCAGCCCTCCAGCGAACTTACGGATAGTATAAGGGTTTCTGAGTCCGCTGTGGGGGGCCTGTAGCCCGCAGAACTAGCCGGTTAAGCGCTTTCATCGCCATTCAGAAAGACCATAATCCTGCCGTGGATCTGGTTGCGGATCTTGCGAAAGGCCGCCCGGCGCTGATCTTCCGAGCCTTCGACCGCGGCCGGATCCTCAAACGGCCAATGCAGATGCTTCGTATTGCCGGGGAAAACGGGACAAATTTCCCGTGCGTTGTTGCACACCGTAATGACGAAATCGAGATCCTGCCCTACGAATTCCTCGATCGATTTCGAGCGGTAGCTCGAAATGTCTATGCCAATTTCATGCATCACGTCGATGGCTTCGGGGCGAACGTGGCTGGGCCGCGTGCCGGCCGAAAACACTTCGAAACGATCTTCCGCTTCATGCCGCAACAGCCCTTCGGCCATCTGAGACCGCGCGGAATTCCCGGTGCAGAGGATCAGTACCTTGGGCTTCCGCATCGCTACCTCGCCGGTTGAAATTGGAACCAGTGCCGCGTCCGATTGCACGCCGCGCAGACGGATAGCATCACTGGAACTTCCACCAACACGCCCACCACGGCGGCGAGCGCGGCGCCCGATTCCGGTCCGAATAACGCAATTGCCGTGGCGACGGCAAGCTCAAAGAAATTGCTGGCGCCAATCAACGCTCCCGGAGCCGCCACCGGGTACTCCACTTTGAGCAGCCGCATCAGGCCGTAGGTCAGGGAAGCATTGAAGTACACCTGCAGCACGATCGGGACGGCAATCAGGAGAACGTGGAAAAAGCGCGTGGTGATGTTGTCGGCCTGGAAGGCGAAGATGAAAACCAGGGTCGCGAGCAGTGCCGCGATCGTCACCGGGGCGAACCGCGGCAGGAGAGAGTTCTCAAACCAGTCCTTGCCCCACCGGCGGATGAACCACAAGCGGAGCGCCGTGCCGGCGGACAGCGGAATGACGATGAAGACCAGCACCGAATACAGAAGGACGCGGAACGGCACGGTGAGCGAGGACGTGCCGGTGACCAGGAATTGAACGAGCGGCACGAATGCCACCAGCATGATGAGATCGTTCACCGAGACTTGTACCAGCGTGTACGCCGCGTCGCCGCCCGTCAGATGGCTCCAGACGAATACCATGGCGGTACAGGGCGCGGCGGCAAGAATGATGCACCCGGCAATGTACTGATCGGCTTCGGCGGGCGCGAGGAAACGGGCGAATACCAACCGGAAGAACAGCCAGGCCAGCGCTGCCATGGAGAACGGCTTGACCAGCCAATTCACCACAAGGGTGACGACGAGGCCGGCGGGTTTCTTCCCGACATTGCGAATGGCGGTGAAGTCCACCTTCATCATCATGGGCACGATCATTAGCCAGATCAGGACTGCAATCGGAACGTTGATCTGGCTGCCCTGGCCGAACTCCAGGCCGCGCAGTGCTTGGACCAGCGATGGCAGGACCTTCCCGAGAGACACTCCCGCCGCCATCGAGAGCGCCACCCACAGCGAGAGGTAGCGCTCAAAGAAGGCCAGCCGCGCCGGCGCCGCGTCGGGTATGTGCACTGCGGCTGCGTTTTCCATGCGCGTTATTCCGTCACGAGCAGCACGTAGGACCACAGCAAGCGGCTTGCGGCTTCACGGCGCGGATGAAGGCGCTCATGAATCTTCCGTCCACTTGCGGGGCGATGGCGTCCACATCGATACCTTTACCGGTCAGGAATTCTCGCGCATCTTCGACGCGATAAATGCGCGTGGGCTCGACGTCGATCCGCTCGAAGCCGGCCGCCGCCAGCTTTCTGCGGTACTCATTTTCTTCAAGCGCTCCGGCGATGCACCCGACCCACAGCAGCACGTTCTGCCGGATCTCCGGGAGCATTTCGCCTCGTGTCACAACATCCGAGACGGCGAAGCGCCCTCCCGGTTTCAGCACGCGAAAGGCCTCCGCCAGCACCCGGTCCTTGTTGGCGGAGAGGTTGATGACGCAATTGGAAATGATTACGTCTACCGAATTGTCCGGGAGCGGAATGCTCTCGATCTGGCCTTTGAGAAACTCGACGTTCTCGATCCCCGCCTTGGCCTTGTTCTGATTCGCGAGGGCGAGCATTTCGTCCGTCATGTCGAGACCGTACGCCTTGCCCGTGGGCCCCACTCGCCGGGCGGAGAGCAGGACGTCGATGCCGCCGCCCGATCCCAGGTCCAACACGGTTTCACCCGGGTTGAGCTGCGCGAGCGCCGTGGGATTCCCGCAGCCGAGCGATGCCTTGACCGCTTCTTCCGGCAACTGGCTGGTCTGGTCCGCGTTGTACAACGCGCTGGTGATCGGATCGCAGCAATCGCCCTGGGATGGCGCCGCCCCACAACAGGAGCTACCGCCGTTCGCCACTCGCAGAGCAGCCTGGCCGTACTTTTCTTTGACTACGCCGGTGATGCTTTCCGCGCTCATTTCGATGCTCCTAACGACAGATGGTTACGATCTTTTCCGGCTTGACGGCCTTGTTCCGGGTGCAGCACTCGGCGTATAGGAACGTCAGCAATTCCTGCAGCGCCTCGGCGTTCGCCGTGCATCGCAGGTACGTGCCCTCCCGAGTCACCCGCACCAGGTCTTCATGCTTCAGCTTGTCGAGGTGGTGCGACAGATTGGATGGGGAAATCTGCAATTCTTCCTGGATTTCACCCACCACCATTCCGTCCGGGTGCGCCGAAAGCAGCAGTTGCATGATACGAAGCCGCGAGTCCGTGCCTATGGCCGCGAACATATCGGCGTACCTTGTGATGTCTTCCGGGTTCTTTTTCATGCACCGCTTCCTTCAGTACTTCAATTATAATTGAAGTACTGAAGGTGTCAAGCGGAAAGTGGGGGGAGTTCGATCTGGTTGGATGTGCCTTACTTCCGCAAAAGTTCCAGCTCCATTTGAATCGACACTTCCTCGCCAACCAGGACGCCGCCGGTTTCAAGGGCCGCATTCCAGACCAGCCCGAAATCCTTGCGATTGATCTTGGTAGTTGCTGAGGCGCCGGCTTTGACGTTGCCCCAGGGGTCGCGGCCTTCGGGAGTGGGGCCCTCGACATCGAGCGTGACCTCCTTCGTCACGCCGTGGATCGTCAGGTCGCCGGTCACCTTCCAGGCGCCGTCGCCGGCGGGGGCGGTCCGCTTCGACACGAACGTGAGTTTCGGAAAATGTTCGACGTCCAGGAAATCCGCGCTCTTCAGATGTTGATCGCGCTGGGCTTCACGGGTGGCGATGGTGGATGCGTCGATACTGGCCTCGATCTTCGAGTTGGCCGGGTTGGCTGGATCGAAAATCACAGTTCCGCTGACGCCTGAGAATTCGCCGCGTACGTTGGCAATCATCATGTGGCGGACGCGGAAGTCGACGGTAGAATGCGCCGGGTCGATGGCGTACGTGATGGGCGCGGCCGCGGCGGAGGGTGAAGTGCTCATAGCAGATTCCTTTCCTTTACATCGATTATCTTCACATAGAGATATCTGTCTTGTCAATAGGGTGCAGCATGGACTCAGACAAGTTGCGGCCGCTGTGCTTGATATCCTGTAGCAATGCCGATTGAGTCGAGACAGATCCCCAATGGACCCGCTGTTGTCGCCATCTCCGGCCGGCTGGTGTTGGGCCGCGACGTGGAGAAGTTGGAGACACTCACGACCGAGCTTATCTCGAAGGGCGCGCGCCAGTTCATCTTCGACATGAGCGCCATGGACTACGCCGACAGCTCCGGCATCGGAACGCTGGTCGCCTGCCTCACGGAAATCAAGAAGGCCGGAGGCGAACTGCGGGTAGCCGCGGCCAACGCGCGGATTCAGCGGCTCTTCAGCCTCACCGGCATTAACAGCATGATGACCATGTATGCGTCAGTCGCCGATGCCACAAGCGCATAGTCCTCATTCGTACCAACCCACCGCCAACGGAAACACATCCCGTTCCTCTTCGATGATGTTGTGCTGCGCCATGGCGTGGAGCCGGCGGGCGAGAGCCGTCACGTCGGCGGGCTGCGCCGCCGCCGCTGCCTGCTCGATTGCCGCCGCGAGTTCCAGCACCTGCGCGTGCTGCCCGGCAATCTTGGCCGCCACCGCCGGGTGGCTCTGCGCCAGTCGCTCCAGGAACGCGGCCTCATTGGCATAGTGAGCCGCGGCCGCGCCGGCCGTCGCACGCGCTGCATCGAACTCTCCGGCCCGCGCGTGTATGGCGGACTCCAGCCGGTCGAGGAGATCCTCAAGCCCGCGGTGTTCCAGCAGGAGCAGGGAAGTTACCACAGAGTCGCGACCCTTGTTTCAATGATCGCGTTCTGTGACCAACTCGGTCACTGCGAGCAGCGCTCTTTGATACGGAGACTCGGGGAACTGGCTGATAATTCCGCGCGCCTTATCCGTGAATGCCTGCGCGCGTTCTTTCACGCGCTCGATCCCCTGGTATTTCTCGAGCAGCGCCAGAATGCGCGCGAACGGCACCACGTCGTAATTCCGCTGCTCGAGGATGGTCTCGACGAGCCGCCGCTCCGCCGGCGTGGCGCGCTCCAGCGCATACACCAGCGGCAGCGTCACCTTGCCTTCGCGCAGATCGCCGCCCACGGGCTTGCCCAGCGTCTTCTCGCGCGCCGTGAAATCCAGCACGTCATCCACCAACTGAAACGCAATCCCGAGATTCCAGGCGTACTCGCCCAGCTTCTCCTGCACCTGCGTGTCGGCCCGCGCGGCCAGCGTTCCCAGGCGCGCGCAGACGGAGAAGAGGCACGCAGTCTTGCGATCCACCAGCTCCATGCAGTCGGCTTCGCTTACGTCGATGCGGCCGATGCGCTCGAGCTGCAGCAGCTCGCCCTCCACCATCATCTGGGTGAGGCCGATCAGCAATTCCAGGATCTGGAAATTCCGTTCGCGCAGCGCGATCTGGAACGCCTGCATGTACAGCCAGTCGCCCGCCAGCACGCACGTATGGTTCCCCCACTTGACGTTCGTGGAGGGCCGGCCGCGGCGCGTTTCGGCGGCGTCGATCACATCGTCGTGGACCAGCGTGGCCGCGTGGATCATCTCGACCACGGCCCCCAGATGGACCGCCGAATCCGCGGACTCCGAGGGAGCCCCGCCCGCCAGCCTGGAAGAGAGCAGGAGCAGCGCCGGGCGCAGCCGTTTCCCGCCGCTCGAATGCAGATACTGGCCGATGGCGGTAACAGCGTCCACCGACGCCACCCATTCGGCGCCGATCTTTTTCTCGACCTGTTCGAGATCGTCGTGAATGAGGTCGAAAATCTCGCGGGCTGTAAGGACCTGCCCCAGCTTGCCTAAATTCATCTAAGTAAACCAGTCTATCGTCTATTCGTCCCGCCCCGCAAACAAAGCGCTTCGAAATTCCGCGTGGTCACGTCAGCGATTTCTTCCGGCGTGCTGCCGCGCACTTCCGCCAGCCGCTTGGCCGTCTCCACCACGAACGCCGGCTCATTGCGCTTGCCGCGATGCGGCACCGGCGCCAGGTACGGAGAATCGGTCTCGACCAACAGGCGGTCGTCGGGCGCCATGCGCGCGGCTTCGCGCAGCGCCTCGGCCTTGGGAAACGTCAGCACGCCCCCGAAGCTCAGGTGAAATCCGAGATCGAGCGCCTCACGTGCCTGCTGCGCGTCACCTGTAAAGCAGTGCATGATTCCGCTGCCCTGCCACTTAGCACGCAGCACCGCCATCGTGTCCTCCCAGGCTTCGCGCGTGTGGATCACGATCGGCTTCCCGGCCTCGGCTGCGATCTCGAGTTGCCGCTCGAAGACCACACGCTGTACGTCGCGCGGCGAAAAGTCGTAGTGGTAATCCAGCCCGATTTCGCCCACCGCCAGCACCTTGGGATGAGACGCCAGTTCGCGCAGCCGATCGAACGTTTCGTCGGTGGCTTTCGAAGCGTCGTGCGGATGCACGCCTACCGTGGCGTAGAAACACGGGTACCGATCCGCGAGGCGCACGGCAACCTCCAGGTCGGGCGGACCGCCGCCGGTTCCGATCGCCATCATGCAATCCACACCAGCGGCCAGCGCGCGCTCGATCGTCTGCTCGCGGTCTTCGTCGAACTTTGCGTCATCCAGATGGCAATGCGAATCGACCAGCTTCACTTCAGGCGCGCTCCGACCGGAATGTCTTCGTGGAATCCGGCGAGCACGGGCTTTCCGCCCTCCACCGAAGCCGCCACGATCATCCCATTCGATTCGACGCCCTTCAGCTTCCGCGGTTGCAGGTTGGCGACGATCACCACCTTACGGTTGACCAACTGCTCGGGCGTGTATGCCTCGGCGATTCCGGCCACGATGGTGCGCGGCTTCGGTTCGCCGATATCGACCGTGATGTGCATCAGCTTGTCCGAGCCCTTCACGCGCTCGGCCGTCAGCACCAGCCCGACGCGCAGGTCGACCCTGATGAAATCGTCGATCGCAATCTTCGGCGTACCGGCGTCGGCGGGTGCTTCAGTCTTCTTGCCTAGCAGTGCCGCTTGCTCGGCGGTCGCCTTCACTTCCTGCTCGCGCATGGTCTCGATGGCCTGCTTCGGATCGAGGCGCGGAAAAACGCCGGATACTTCGCCGATCTTCTGGCCTGCCTCCAAGCCTCCCCAATCGAGCGATGCGAACCGCATGGATTCGATCGGCTCATTCATGCCCAATTGCGCCCAGATCTTCGGCGCCGATAGCGGCAGGACCGGCGAGAGCAGTACGGTAGCGATGCGAAGCGCCTCCGCGGCCGTGTAGAGCGTGTCGTTCAACTGCGCCACCGATGCCTCGTCGGATTGGCGCGCCAGCTTCCACGGCGCGTGCTCCACGATGAACTTGTCGACGGCGGAGATGAGACCCCACACGGCTTCGAGCCCCTTGGCAAACTCGAAGCGGCCGAATGCCGCCTCCACCGCGGTAATAGTCTGGCGGGCCAGCGCGCCGACCGCGGCATCGTCGCCCGCCGGGACCACGCCCTGCCGATACTGGTGGATCATCGTCAGCGTGCGGCTGGCCAGGTTGCCCAGGCCGTTCGCCAGATCCGAATTGTAGCGGTTCACCAGCGCGTCGTAACTGAAACTGCCGTCCTGCCCGAACACGATTTCGCGCAGCAGGAAATAGCGCAGCGCGTCCGCGCCCATCACCTCGCGGATGGGCTCGGCGCGCACGATGTTGCCGCGCGACTTGCTCATCTTGCTCTCTTCAAACAGCAGCCAGCCGTGCGCGAAAATCTGCTTCGGAAGCTCGACCCCGCCCGCCATCAGGAACGCCGGCCAGAAGACGGCGTGGAAACGCACGATCTCCTTGCCGATCAGGTGCAGGTCGGCCGGCCACAGATTCTCGCCATCCACCGCGCTCATGTAGCCGATCAGCGCGTCGAACCAGACGTAGAAAACGTGCTTACCCTCGACCGGCAGCGGAATTCCCCACTTCAACGAAGTGCGGCTGATCGACAGATCGTTGAGTCCCTGCCGCACGAACGAGATCACTTCGTTGCGGCGCGTGTCGGGCTGGATGAAATCGGGCTGCTTTTCGTACAGCTCGAGCAGCTTCTCCGTGAACGACGAAAGCTTGAAGAAGTAATTCTCTTCGGTAACCGTTTCCGTGGGCCGGCCGCACTCAGGGCACGGATCGCCTGCCTTCGCCTCGTTGACGTACAGCTCGTCGAAGACACAATACTGCCCGGTGTAACTACCCTTATATATGTAGCCGTTCTCCAGACAGCGTTGGAACAGCCACTGCACCACCTTCTGATGCTTAGGACTGGTGGTGCGCATGGTGCGGTCCACCCGGATGTTCAGCTTCTCCCACTGCTTCTGGAATTCAGCGGCGATCGTGTCGGCGAATTCCTGGGGCGTTTTTCCGGTGGCCTCGGCGGCGCGCTCCACCTTCTGGCCGTGCTCGTCGGTGCCGGTAAACATCACGGCGTCGTGACCCTGCATCCTCTTGAAACGCGCGATGGTTTCGGCGGCCATGGTGGTGTACGTGTGCCCGATGTGGGGCGCCGCATTCACGTAATACAAAGGTGTCGTCAGGTAGTATTTCATTTCGATCGGTTGAGGTACGCGTAGTTCGCTTCCGCCATGATGTGCTGCAACGCCACACCCGATTCGAGCGCCAGCTTGCGGCAATCCTCGTACTCGGGGGCGTAGTAGCCTTCGCTTGAAACCTTCACCCGTACTTTGCCGTACGGCGTCCCCACCTCGGTCCAGCAGCGCGCCTGCACGCGCCGCTCGGCGGAATAGATGCGCAGTCCCAGCGTGGAGGTCTCGGCGAAGATGAGCTGCACCACGGCCTCGCGATGCTCCGGTTTGGCGATGGCGCGCAGCAGCGTGCCCGGCCGGCCCTTCTTCATCACCACCGGTTCGAGCGTGACGTCGAGCGCGCCGAACTCGAGTAGCCGCTCCGTGGCGTACGCGAGCACCTGCGGGTTCGAATCGTCGATGTTGGCTTCGATGACGGAAACCGTGAGCGCCTCATCCGCGCCCGTCGGCTCGCCCAGGATGACGCGCAGTACGTTTGCCTGCTCCCCGAAGTCGTGGCCGCCAGCGCCGTAACCCGTGCCCGACACTTTCATGGGCGGGATCACCCCGAAGGACGCCGCCAGCGTCGAGGCCACCGCCGCGCCCGTCGGCGTCGTCAGTTCCACCGCCGGTCCGCGTGCGTAGACCGGAGCATTCACCAGCAGCCGCGCCGTGGCGGGCGCAGGCACCGGCAGCAAGCCATGCTCCGTTTTGACAGTGCCGCTGCCCACGTTCACCGGCGAGCAGACGATAGTGCCGATCCCGAGCAGATCGAACGCCACGCAGGCGCCCACGATGTCGGCGATGGAATCGGCCGCTCCCACTTCATGGAAATGCACCCTCTCGATCGGTACCTGGTGCACCTCGGCCTCGGCCTCGCCCAGGCGCCTGAAGACGGCGATGGCATTCTGGCGCGCGTGTTCCGGAATCCGCGCCTTTTCGATCATCTTCACGATGTGGGAAAGGTGCCGGTGAACCTTCGCTTCCTGGACCGCAACGTGGTATTTGGTAGCCCCGATCCCGCACCGCTTCACCTTCTCGAACGACACCACGGCACCCGCCTCGAGCGAATCGATGGCGTTGACGATGGCGTTCTGGTCCGCGCCGGCGTCGGCCAGCGCGCCCACGAGCATGTCCCCGCTGATTCCCGAAAATGCGTCCAGATAACAGGTGAGAGCCACGATCTCTTCATTGTAGCCACGAAAGCGCTGCACGCTTTTCGAGGCGGCTCCGTCTTGCCTTTGAGAGGAGTGCCATGCGCGCTAAGGCGATCCCACTTGCGCTTGCCCTTCTGCTCGCCTCCGTGGCGGTTGGACAGAGCCTGGATCGCGTGCTGCATTTCACGCAGGCTGACACGCCGCAGGGCTGGCAGGAAATCGCCACCGCGATTCGAGGGACGACGGAGATTCAGTTGTCTGTCGACAGCGCGTCCCGAACCATGGCGCTGAGCGGGACGGCCGGCCAAGTGTCGCTGGCCGAGTGGCTGTTTAACGAACTGGATCGGCCTGCCGGCGGGCAGCCCGATGCCACGCATGAATACGCCGTGCCCGGCACCGGCAACGAGGTGGTGCGAGTGTTTTTCCTGGCCCACCCCCGGACGCCGCAGGGTTTGCTGGAGATCGGCACCGCGACTCGGGGGATTGCCGATATCGGGCGGGTCTTCTTTTACACTGCATCGAGAGCCCTCGTGTTGCGCGCACCGGCCCGCGATATTGCCCTGGCCGCGTGGCTGGTGGAGCAATTAGACAAGCCTGACGCCGAGCCGCCCCCGGGTCCGCACGAATATCTGATGCCGTTTAGCAAAGAGAACGTAGTGCGAGTGTTTTACCCGGCCCACACCCAGACGGCACAGAGCCTGCAGGAAATGGTCACCACGATGCGCTCGATGGCGGATATCAACCGGCTATTCGTTTGCAACACACCGGGGTCCGTGACGTTGCGGGGAACGGCCGACCGTGTGGCGCTGGCCGAGTGGCTGTTTCACCAACTGGATCAGCCTGCCGGCGGGACACCCCAGGCCACCAATGAATACGCCGTGTCCCGCGGCGGCAACGATGTCGTGCGAGTGTTCTTCCTGACCCACGCTGGGACGCCGCAAGGCGTGAAGGAGATGCTCAGCCTGATCCGCTCGAAGACCGAAGTCCAACGGGTATTCATGTGCACCGCGCCCAGAGCCGTCACCATTCGCGGGACGGCCGGCCAGTTGGCGCAGGCCGAGCGGCTGATCGAGGAGCGGGACAAGCCCGGATCGCAGTAAGGGCCCTTCACCGAGTCCTGGTACTAAAGCACCCCTACCCGGTAAAGCTTTTCCTCTTTCGGCCGATCTGTTCCATTAGTGGCGATGCTCGGTCTGCTCTCACAGCAGTTACTAATCTTCTACGCGGCAGGCGGCTTGACGCTGGCTTTGACGACCGCGATCTGCCATCTGATCCGCGTGCGCAAAATCCGCCTTGTGGCGGCCAAAGCCAATGCTGCCAAGTCCGAGTTTCTGGCCAATATGAGCCACGAGATTCGGACTCCGCTGAACGGCATCGCGGGGATGGCGGAGTTGCTCGCCGTCACCAATCTCGATATCGACCAGCTCGAGATGGTTTCCATTATCCAGCGCAGCACCGACTCCCTGATTGCCATTGTCAACAGCATCCTGAATTTTTCCCAGATCGATGCGGGTATGCTCGAATTGGAAGAGAGCGACTTCGAGTTGCGCACCCAGGTCGAATTGGCCGTCCGGCCGTTCATCGCCGGCGCACGCACGCGGCACATCGTCTTCGAAACCAGCCTCGACCCGGGACTTCCTGCCTGGGTGCGCGGCGATGCCTTGCGATTGCGCCAGGTCCTGACCAACGTGCTTTCGAACGCCGTAAAGTTCACCGAAGCCGGGAAGGTGCGGCTGGAGGTGACGCTGGCGGGGGATCCAACCGAACAACTGGCCGTGCTCTTCCGCGTCATCGACACCGGCATCGGGATGGATCAGGAAACCGTTGGCCGGCTCTTCGCGCCATTTACACAGGGCGATTCGGGGAGCACGCGAAAATACGGCGGCACCGGCCTTGGTCTCGCGATCGCGCATCGGCTCCTGCTGCGGATGAATGGCTCGGTCGGGGTCGAGAGCGCTGCGGGCAAGGGCTCCACCTTCTGGTTCCTGCTGCCCCTTGCCACGGCGGAGGCCCCGGCGCACGAGCCGAAGCCTGAAATCAACGCTCCGCGTGCTGCTCCTCAGGCCGTGCTATCCCGGGCCGGCCGCGTCCTCATTGCGGACGACAATCCCATCAACCAACTGGTGGTGGTCAAGGCCGTCCACAGCCTCGGCTACGCTGCCGAAGTCGTCTCGGACGGCGAAGGCGCCGTGGAGGCTATGGCCCGCGACCATTTCGATGTCATATTGATGGATTGCCAGATGCCCGGCATGGATGGCTACGCCGCCGCCGCGGAGATCCGGCTGCGCGAAGATGCGAAAGACGATGGACGCCACGTGCCTATTGTTGCCATGACTGCCAATGCCATCGAGGGCGATCAGGAACGCTGCCTCGCGGCGGGAATGGACGATTACCTCACCAAGCCGCTCCGCATCCATACGCTGGCCCGAACGCTGGATCGTTGGATGGCGGATCCGCCTAACCGCGTTTTCGGTCTCGCCACTCCGCTTCGAGAATGCCCCACACTACCAGGTCCAGCCACCGGTCGTTGACCCACTCGGCGTGTCTCAAGACGCCCTCTCGCTTGAATCCGAGCCGCTCCGGAATGGCGCAGCTTCGCGTGTTGCCGGTGCCGCACCGGATTTCCACGCGATGCATGCCCACTTCGTCAAACAGGTAATCGAGCAGCACGACGCAGCCGCGCGTGATGATTCCTTTGCCCTGTTGCTGCTGGTCCAACCAGTAGCCGATGCTGCAATTCCGGTTGTCCCAGTCGTATCTATGGCAGCCCATCGCGCCGCCGAAAGAGCCGTTGATCCACAAACCCATCTGCGGGCCTTCATTGGCGTCGGCCTGTGCCTGGGCCCGCGCGATGAACTCGCGAATGTCGTCCGCCGAGTGGGTGCGGTCCGTCCAGGGCATCCATTGCCTCAGGTGATCGCGATTCCGCTCCACCGCGGCGAATGCTTCTTCGGCATCCGCGGAAGCGAACTGCCGCAGTTCGACGCCCGCCTCCACCGTCCTTCGAAACATCACTCCTCCACTACCGCGAATGCCCGCACAGGAAACGACCCCAGCCGCTCTCCGTGCCCGGCTCATAATGTGAACGCGAAGCCTCGCGGCTCATGAAGTTCGAAATCAGCGGGGCAGGGAAGCCCCGGTACATGACCATCCCATGCTCCACCGTATGGCTCAGGTCCACCAGCCGCACACCGCTCCCTTCGATCACGTTCCAGCGGGTTTCTGCGGGTTGCGCGATTTCGAAATCGCAGGCATCTCCGGCGTCTCCGGCTGCATGGCGTATTTCATCAAGCCGGTCTTCAGGATTTCGAACGCCGAACCGGGATCGTCCGCGTATTGGAAGAGATTCAGGTCTTCTGGCCCGATCATCTCGTACTTCACCAGCGCGTCGAAATTGATGACCTCTTTCCAGTATGTCGACCCATACAGCACAATCGTCATCTTCTTCGCCAGTTTCTCGGTCTGGGAGAGCGTGAGCAGTTCCATCAGTTCATCCATCGTCCCGAAGCCGCCGGGAAACACCACCAGCGCCTTCGCCAGATAGGCGAACCAGAACTTGCGCATGAAGAAGTAGTGAAACTCGAAGCTCAGCTCGGGCGTAATGTACGGATTCGGAAACTGCTCGAAGGGCAGCCCGATGTTGAGTCCGACGGTCTTGCCCTTGGCGTCGTGCGCGCCCCGGTTGGCCGCTTCCATGATCCCCGGCCCGCCTCCCGAGCAGACCACGAAGCGGTAGGTGCTGTTGGTGAACTGGTCCGCCCACTCGGTCAGCATCTGGGCGAGCGTGCGCGCTTCGTTGTAGTAGCGGGCGAGCGGCCCATCCTCCTGCACCCGCGCCGAGCCGAAGAACACAACCGTGTCCCGCACCTTCTCCCGCCGGAAATGCGCCAGCGGCTCCAGAAACTCGGCCAGAATGCGCATCGCGCGAGCATCCGGGCTGTTCAGAAACTCTTGATTCAGGTAAGCGACTCTTCGCCGCGTGTCTTGGGGTGGCAGGTTACTGGGCATGCTTCTCCAACTGATCCACTTTCCTCTTCAATTCCCGTAAGGTCTTCAGCACTTCAGGCAATTTGGGAAACGCCGTAATGGCTCGCAGCCACTCGCTGGCGGCGAAGGCCGGCGAACCGGAGATCCGCCCACCCGCTTCCACGTCGCCGCCGATCCCGCTCTGCGCATAAACGATGGCGCCCTCGTGCACCGTGAGGTGGCCGGACGAGCCGACCTGTCCGGCGAGCAGCACGTTTTTCTCGAGCACCGTGCTCCCCGCAAGGCCCGTCTGTGCGCAGATGATATTGTCCTCGCCGACCGTGCAGGCGTGCCCCACCTGCACCAGGCTGTCGATCTTGGCGCCGCGCCGGACGCGGGTTTCGCCCACCGTGGCGCGGTCCACCGAAGTCAGGCTCTGGATCTCGACGTCATTCTCCAGAACGGTCACGCCGGATTGCACGATCTTGCAATGCGTCCCATCGGCGCGCTTGGCGAAGCCGAATCCGTCGCCACCGACGACTACACCATTTTGTAAAATCACGCGGTCGCCGATGCGGCAGAACTCGCGCACCGTGGCGTGCGAGTGCGCCAGGAAGTCGTCGCCGATCTGGGCGCCTTCGTAGATAACCACGTGGGGATGCAGCACCGCATTCCGCCCGATGCGTACCCGCTCGCCCACTGCGGCGAAGGCTCCGATTGAGCAGTTTTCGCCGATCGTCGCCGTGGGCGCGACGTACGCCATCGGATGCACGCCAGAGGGCGGCCGCGGAGGCTGATAGAACAGCGCCAGCGCGCGCGCGAAATCGAGATACGGATTTTCCGAGACCAGGCAGGCGATCGCCAACCCAGCCGGCGCTTCCGAAACCAGGATGGCGCTCGCCTGCGTGAGCTTGACCTTGGGCGCGTACTTGGGATTCGCCAAAAACGTGAGGTGTCCGGGCGCGGCGTGCTCCATTCCGGACACACCGGTGATCTCGCTCTCTCCGTCGCCCTCCAGGCGGCACCCCAGCGCTTCCGCAATCGTGCGCAGCTTCATAGTCGACGTGGCCGTTGCTTGCAGTATTCAGGGTAGCAAGCGCCCGGCTCGCATCAAAACACGAAGCCCGCCAGGAATTCCACCTGATTCGGCGCGAACCGAAGCAGCCCGCCCGGCCCGGAAATGTTGGCCGTCCACCGCGTGTATCGGAACTCGGGCGTCACCCGAAAGCGGCCCGCTCGCACTTCCAGGCCTCCCACAGCCGTCACGCCCGGATAAAACCGCTTCCGCAGTTCAGAAGGCTGGCTTGTGTCGAGCGGTGTCGTCGAACTGGTCCGAGTCACCAGCGAGCCGGTCGTCTGCTCGCCGCGACCACGCACCGGACCCACATATCGCAGCACGCCTCCGCCCGCCGCGAACGGCCGCACCACCCGGCCGAAGCGGTACTTGGCCATCAACGGGAAGTCCCACGAGTTTCCTTTTACGTCGATTGCCGAGTCCCGAAAATTACCGTTGGCCGAGTCGAAGAAGTGGACAATCCCGACATAGCCCATCCGATGGTACAGGGCGTCTGCCTCGAACCCGAACGCACGCGTCCACTCCCACTCGGCCGAGGCGCCCACTGTGTAACGCCGCGTGGCAGCCGAGTATTCGGCACTTCCATGCAGGCTGCCGGAAGTGCCGGTCTCAAAGTACGGCGTCAGGGGCACGCCGCCTTTCAATCCAAAATGAAATCCCTGGCCCAGCGCCGGCATTGCGCACACGAAGAGTAACCATTTCATCCTGCTACTAAGACCGGCGGAGCGCCCCTTTCACCTACAGGCGACCGATCCGTGACTTCGGTTTCCCTCACTCTGGCGGTGCAGTAAAGCGCCGCGTCATCATCGGCATCGGCTGGCCGGTCTCGAGCAGCGTCTTCAGGCTCGATAACACCAGCGGCCAACCTTTCGAGATGCCGTGAAGCATGGGGGATTCGGGCTCCAGTTCGTCGTGTGTCACGGTCAGGCGCACCACTTCCATGTAGGGCTCGATCTCGAACGTCACGCGCGAATGCTTCTCCGGCGCGTCCGCATCGGCGGGAGAGGCCCACGTCAGCACCAGGCGCCGGGGCGTGTGCTCTCCACCACCTTGCCCACAACGTCCACCTTGCCGGCATCATCGTAGTCCTGATGCTCCCACTTCGAGCCGGCTTTCCAGTCGGACGCGTTCCGGTGGCGGGCCCAGTATTGTTTCGTCATCTCACCGTCAATTAGAGCGTTCCAGAGCTTCTCCGGAGTCGTCGAGATGTAACTTACGTAAACGAATTTCGGCTTACTCACGATTGTCTCCTTCCAGTATTTTCTTCAGGTCGTGCAGCGCACTCAGGCGCTGCCGCTCGAATTTCCCGATCCAGCGCTCGTAGATTTCATGCAGCGGGACCGGGTTCAAATAGTGCAGCTTTTCGCGGCCGCGCCAGACCGGAACCACCAGGTTGGCCGCTTCGAGCAGCGCCAGATGCTTGGTCACGGCCTGGCGGGTCATGTCCAGGTCGCGGCAAAGCTCTCCCAAGGTCTGGCCGTTGTGCGAACATAAGCGGTCCAGCAACTGGCGGCGGCTCGGGTCGGCCAAAGCCTTGAATACCAGGTCCATTCCCACAATCCTAATATGCAACCTTATGGTTGCATGTCAAGCCGTACACCCTTGGACCGCGACACACGTCTCAATTTGGGGTTCAATAAGATATGCGTTTCTTGACTGGGATGCTTCTCTGTTTCCTCTGCGCCATCCCCGCCGCCGCCCAAGTCTCCGGGCGCGTGTCGGGCGCGGTCGTGGATGCCTCGGGCTCCGCGGTCCCTAATGCCGGCGTGGAACTCGTTCTGGCCGGCGGCAAACGCGCCCTCCTCACCACGAAGACTGCCAGCGACGGCACCTATCACTTCATCGGAGTCCGGCCCGCCACCTACGACCTCAGCGTCGACGCCACCGGTTTCGTCAAAGCGGTGATACACAACATCTCGGCCGATACGGCCCGGGAAACTTCCGTGCCTGAGATCAAACTCGCGCTGCCATCGGTCGCCCAATCGGTCGACGTCACGACCGCCGCGGAGGGAGTCGAGACCACCAACGCCGAAATCTCGAATGTCGTCAGCATGGCGCAGATCCAGAATCTGCCTATCCTCGACCGCGACGTGCTTAGCATCATGCAGACGCAGCCCGGCGTCATCTCGAACGGCAATTCAACCACCGTCATCAACGGTCTGCGCACATCGTATTCGGACCTGACTTACGAAGGCATCAACGTCCAGGACAACTATATCCGCGACAACGCGCTAGACTATTCACCGAACAAGCTGCGCGTCGGGCAGGTGCGGGAGATGACACTCATCACGTCCAACGGCAATGCGGCTTCGACGGGTGCTACCGAGACCGCGCTGGCCGCTCCGTCCGGTACGAATCAGTATCATGGCGAGCTGTTCTGGTACAACCGGAATAACGCATTCGCCGCCAACGACTGGTTCAACAACCAGTCCGGCGTGCCGCTCTCGTTCCTGAACCAGAATCAGTTCGGCGGCGTGATCGGCGGTCCTATCAAGCGCGACAAGCTCTTCTTCTACGGGAGCTTCGAGGGCATCCGCTCGCATCAGCAAGTGGGAACCACCACCACCATTCTCACGGCCGATGCACGCCAGGGAATCTTTACCTACAATGTGGGCAATGTCGAACGCAAGGTCAACCTGCTCACACTGCGCGGCCTCACCGGCGTCGACGCTGGGATCCAGCCGATCCTGGCGCAGGTGCCCACTCCCGGCCACATCAACAACACGCAGGTGGGCGACGGCCGGAACACCGGCGGCTACCGCTTCAACCAGCGCTCCAACGAACTGAACGACAACGTCACCGGCAAGATCGACTACAACCTCAGCCCGAAGAACGCTATCAGCGGCACGTATCTATGGAACCGGTCCAACTCCGACCGGCCCGACGCCGAAAACGATTTCTCTCTTGCCCCCAAGATCTACAACCCGACACACGCCAACCTTCTGGCCGCATCCTGGCGCTCGACTCCCTCCGCGCACCTGACCAATGAGCTGCGCGGCGGTTTCAACCGGACCTACGGATACTTTCTCAGCTCGCAAGATTTCGGGCCCTACGTGATTTCCGGTTTCCTCTTCTCCAACCCAGTGAACGAGTTCAGGCCGCAGGGCCGCACCACCAACACCTATGCTCTGCGGGATGACGCGGCATATCAGCGAGGCCGCCACTTCATTCAGTTCGGCTTCCACATGCAACTCACGCGCGTCGAATCCTACGACGCCAACGGAGTAGTCCCCACCTACTCCCTCGGCATGGGATCCGGTCAACCTGCGCTCGCGCGCCGCGACCTGACGGGGATCAGCAGCACCGATCTGGCCACGGCCAACGCCCTGCTCGCGTCGCTCGGCGGTTACATCGATGGCGATAGCCAGACGTTCAACGTCACCAGCCGTACCTCGGGGTTCGTGTCGAATTCGCCGTTCATCCGGCACCTCATCCTGAACGACTACGCCTTCTACGTGCAGGACAAGTGGCGCGTGCTACCGCATCTGACGGTCACGCTCGGTCTCCGCTACCAGTTGCCGGGCGTGGCTGACGAACGTGATTCGCTCGAACTGGCGCCCGTACTGACGAGCTCGGCCGTGAACACGCTGCTCTCGAATGCCAAGCTCGATTTCGCCGGCTCGTCCGTCGGCCGCTCCTGGTACCACCGCGACAAGAAGGATTTCGGTCCCAACATCGGCTTCGCCTGGGACGTGTTCGGCAACGGCAAGACCGCGGTCCGCGGCGGTTACATGCTCAACTACGTGAACGACCAGGCGATCCTGGCGCCCGAAGGGATTCTGGAAATCAATTCCGGTTTACAGGGCTTCATCGCCGACACTGGCCTCAACAACCGCGTTTCCACCGGCCTGCCCAAGATCGTAGCCCCGACGTATCAGGTGCCCCTGACCGTCGCCGACAACTACGCCGTCAATCCGTTCAACGCGGTTGGCCTTATCGATCCCAATCTTCGCCGGCCGTACGTGCAGCAGTATTCCATCGGCATCCAGCACGAGTTCAAGGGCACGGTGATTGAGGCGCGCTATGTCGGCAACCACGTAGTGGGCGCATACCGCGCGTTCGATTTCAACCAGGTGCAGGTGACACAGAACGGCTTCCTGCCCGATTTCATCCGCGCGCGCAACAATGCGTTCCTGGCGCAATCGCGCGGCAACGGGTTCAACCCCAACTGCACCGCCACCAATCCAGGGTGCCAGGCGCTGACCGTCTTCCCCAAGCTGGCGCGCAACATCCTCAACGACGGAAATGTCCTGTACTACCTGTCGACCGGCGAAGTGGGCGAGTTGGCGACTTACCTGCAGACGAACAGCCTGAACGGGCCGGTCAACTTCTTCCAGAACCCGAACGCGCTCGGCACCGACATGCTGACGAACTACTCCAGCTCGAGCTACAACTCGCTGCAGGTCGAAGCGCGCCACCGTATGCGCTCCGGCCTGAGCCTGGAGGCCAACTACACGTTCTCGAAAGTGTTGAGCGACGCCGACGGCGACAGCCAGAGCCGTTTGCAGCATTTCCTCGATATCAACAACCCGAGCATCGAACGCTCGCGCGCGAATTTCGACCTCACCCACATGATCAAGGCCGACGGATTCTACGAGCTGCCCTTCGGGAACGGCCACAAGATGCACTATAAGCCGCTCGACCGCGTGATCGGTGGATGGATCGTCGGCAGCACGATGGTGTGGCAGTCGGGTGCGCCCTTCACGATTAATTCGGGGCGCGGCACGCTCAACCGCGCGGCACGGTCGTACTACAACACGGCCACGGCGATTGGCGGCAATCTGCCGGATCTCGTGAAGTTCCGGATGACCGGCAGCGGCCCCATGATCGTCGGGCAGTCGGCTATCAATCCGGAAGATGGCACCGGCGTCAGTATCGACGGGGACCCGGCGTTCCAGGGACAGGTCTTCTTCAACCCGGGACCCGGCGAGCTGGGCACGCTGCAGCGCCGCATGTTTGATGGCCCATGGACGTTTGATATCGATCTCCGCGTGAAGAAAATCGTCACCATCAAGGAACACCAAAGGGTCGAATTCGTGATGGACGCCATCAACGCGCTCAACCATGCCACCTTCTGGTCGGGCGACCAGAATATTAACTCTACTCAGTTCGGCGTCGTCAGCTCCATGTTCTACGCGCCGCGCATCGTGCAGTTCGGGCTGCACTACACCTTCTGATGCTGGCTCTTCCGGAGGGCGCCAAGACCTACGATCTCGGGCAGCCGTACTACGTGGGGATGCCGCACCATCCGGTGCATCCGCCGTTTCTTTTCGGGCTGGTGAAGCAGCACGGCGAATACACCGGACCGGCGGGGAACAGCTCGGCTTCGGAATCGCTGGCGCTCGGCGGGCATGTGGGGACCCACATCGACGCGCTCTGCCACTTTTCGTGCGGCGGCAAGCTGTACGGCGGTGAAGAAGCCGCAGCCGTGCAGTCGTACACAGGCGGGTTGCGCAAGCACTCGATCGACACCATCGCGCCGATCTTCCGCCGCGGCGTGCTGCTCGATTTCGCCGCCCACGGCCCCTTGCCGCAAGACTTCGAAATCACGCCCGCACATCTGGATTCCGCCGCGCAAGGCGTTGCCATCCGCCCGGGCGACGTGGTGCTGATGCGCACGGGATGGGCTGTTTACTGGGACGACGCGGCGCGCTTTATCCGCGAAGTCCGAGGTCCGGGTCCGGGCCTCGCGGGCGCGCGATGGCTGAGCGCCCGCGGTGTGTTCGCCGCCGGCTCCGATACGGTGGCGTTCGAAAAAGTGCCGGATCCCTCGATGCCGGTGCACGTCCACCTGTTGGTGGAGAGCGGCATCCATATCATCGAGTGCCTCAACATGGAAGAGCTGGCCGCCGCCGGTGTGCACGAGTTCCTGTTCGTCGCCATCCCGCTGAAGATCCGGGGCGCGACCGCCTCTCCGATCCGCCCCGTCGCCGTGGTGTGAAGAATTCAGATCCCCTTCTGCCGCCGCTTCCACCACATCACCAGACCCGTCAACGCCTGCGCCACAATCGCCAGCGAGGCCAGCGACATTACCGTCTTGCTGGGAATCCCGAAAATATCGCCAGTGTGGATGGCTCGGTTCTGGATCACCATACGCGCGGCTGTCGGCGCCGTTCGCGAGCCTTCCGCAAAGAGCACCTTTCCCGAGTAGGGATCAATGATGACGCGGCTGCGGCCACCGGGCGTCAGGTCCTCCGGAAAGCGCGACCGGACAAAGTAGGGTTCGGCCGGACCCGGTACGTTGATCTGGAACGGCTCGGCGCCGGGAATGGCGGCGCGCGCGATGGCGACGGCCTTGTCGGCCAGGATCGGCTTCGCATCCGGCGGCGGGGGCGGCGACTTTCGCGGCTGCTCGGAAGGCTGCGAGCCGGTCACTTTGTACATCAACGGGACGGTGGTCGCTTCGAAGCCGATCATCACACCCGTCAGTGTGAGGAGCAGCAGGAACACCATCGAGAAAATCCCCACGGAGTTGTGCAGGTCGAACCAGAAGCGGTGCGTCGCGGCACTGCCCTTAATCGAAACCCGTTTCACCGGCCACCACAGGTACAGTCCCGAAAGCACCAGGATCAGCAGCACCATGCCCGCCCAGCTCATGATCTTCTTGCCCGGATCAGAGGGCCGGCGGATGGCCAACCGCAAGTGGGTCTGGTGGACATACGCCAGGAAGTCCATGCCGTTCGGACGCTCGCCCAGGATGGCGCCGGTGTACTGATCGACGTATACCTGGCGCCCGCGCAGCGACACGGCACAGGAGATATCGGGCGAGGTGGAGAGCAGGTATCCGAAGATGCGTTCGCCCGGGTAAGCCTTGTGGACCGCCGCCTCGATTTCCGCCAGCGACAGTTTGTGCGGCTGCGGTATCACGTAGGAAAGCTTCGCGTGCAACAGGCGATCGATCTCCGGCTCGAAGGCCATGATCGCGCCCGTGATCCCCAATACGACGATGAACGCCCCGGCCCCCATCGCCAGGTAGAGGTGAAGGTTGAAGAGGAGCTTCCGCACAAACCCTCCGGTGCTAACTATTAAAACACTACTTCCGCATCATTTTTCCCCAGAGTGTGTCGGCCAGTTCCTGCGCGTCACTTTCGCGCACCGGCACCACCTCCACATGCAGCCCTGCCATCTCGTCGGTGGTGCCGGGTCCCCATACCACGCGCTGCGGAGGATGATTCGGATTGCGCGGGTTCGCCTCCGAGTTGTCGTAAGTGAATTCCATCTCGAGGCGCGTGCCGGCCGGCAGGCGCACTGGCGCGGGATACACATACTGCTGCTGCCAGTTGAAATTCCAATCCGGGATGCGGATCAGCGTCCGCCGCGCACCCGAGGGCAGCACGGCGTAACCGTACATCTGCTTGCACACGTAGTGCGCGTGAGGAATGATGCTGATCGCGTCCACATCCACGGGCACGGTGAAATGGTCCGTCACTTTGTACGTGCGGTCGCCGGGCGGAATATCGATGCGGTTCGAGCCAAGCGGGATATCCATCATGCGCCGCGCCGGTTTCTGGGCGGTGAAGTAGAGCGCCAGGCGCGTGCGGTCCGACTCCGGCTTGCCGGTGGGGTGATAGTGCACCTGCAGCACCAGGTCGGCGCCGCCGTGCAGCAGTTCGGGGATGCCGTCGGGCACTACGGACGGCTGCGCGCCAGGGGTCCATCCGCCGAGGCCGCGCGCAGGTAGAAATCCCGGCGTGCCGAAGCACGCATAGCCCGAACCAGTGTCCCGCTTGCGCGCGGTGCCGGTGACATCCTGGAAGAGCAGCACGTGGTGCACCACTTTCGGATTCCCGGGTGCGATATCGAGCGCACGCACCCAGTGGTCGCGCGCCGCGGCGGCGGGAATCACGAAGCAGCGATAAAGGTCGGGACCTTCGGCCGGGACGTCGAAGGGAGCAGGCATTTCGGCCACGAGGTCTGGCGCGCCCAACTGCCAGCCTTCGGGGAAGCGGGGCGGGGAAGGGAGGTGGTCGCGGTCTCCCTCGGGTGCGCCGGCGCCGGCCCATCGCGCCAGCGTCGCGATCTCGGATTCGGTGAGACGGCGCTCGTGCTGGAAGCGCGGCTCGCGCGGCAACCATGGCGGCATGTAGCGTTGGTGCGTGACCGTCGCGATCAAGGGCGCGCGCTTCGCGGCATCCGCATAGCTCACGAGACTGAACGGAGCGACGCCGCCGGGTCGATGGCAGGAGACGCACTGGCGGTACAGAATCGGCGCCACTTCGCGCGAGAACGTCGGCCCCGCAACCGCTGCCCAGAATGCCGCGATCAGCCCTACGAAGTGCACTACTTCATTTTGCTACGCCGTCTTATCCTTCGCATAGCAGAGTGGATTCACGAGGCACTCGGCGCACTTCGGATTGCGTGCCACGCACAGCGCCCGGCCGTGCAGAATAATCTGGTGCGAAAACAGAATCCACCGTTCCTTGGGAATGATCTTCTGCAGGTCCTGTTCGATCTTGACCGGGTCGGAGTTCTTCGTCAGGTCCAGGCGATTCGAGATGCGCTGGACGTGCGTATCCACCACCACTCCGGAGGCGATACCGTACGCTGTTCCCAGCACCACGTTGGCGGTCTTGCGCGCGGCGCCGGGGATGGTCAGCATCTCCTCCATCGTCTGCGGAACCTTGCCGCCGAATTCCGAGATCACCCTCTTCGCCGCGCCCACGATCGACTTCGCCTTGTTGTTGAAGAAACCGGTGCTGCGGATATCATTTGCTAAAACTTCCGGAAGCACGGCGGCGAAGTCTTCGGGAGTCGGGTACTTCTTGAACAAGCCGGGCGTGACTTCGTTCACCCGCTTGTCGGTGCATTGCGCCGAGAGGATCGTCGCCACCAGCAGCTCCCATGGGTTGTGATGCGTCAGCGCGCAACTGGCTTCGGGGTACATTTTGTCGAGCTGCTGGAGAATCTCCGCCACGCGCGCCTGCCGATCGGCTGCGGTCTTGGGACGTTTCACGTAAGCTCGTAATTGACGATGAGGGAGCGGCTTCTTCTGCTCGCCGCGGCGTTGATGGCTTTTAGCGCTTCGCTCGGTTCGGGCTTTCACCTTGACGATTATGCCATTTTCTCCGACCCCGTCCTCCAGTCTGCGCACGGCCTCGCCGGCATGTGGGGACTGCGGCAGACCCGTCCGCTGACGCACCTCACGTTCTGGATCAACTATCAGCTCGGCGGCAACGATGCACTGCTGTTCCACGTTGTGAATCTGCTTCTTCACCTGGGGGCGGTGCTCCTGCTCTACGAATGCCTGCGGCGATTGTTGCCCGCGGATGCGGCGTGGATCGCGGCGGCGCTCTTCGCGATTCATCCCATTCAAGCGGAGGCCGTGGACTACATCTGGGCGCGCAGCATCGTGCTGGCGACGCTGCTGTGCTGTGCGTCGCTACTGGTGTGGATCGATGGGCGCGCGTGGGAAAGCGTAGCATGGTTCGCCGCCGCGCTGCTGGCGAAGGAGGAAGTGGCGGCCCTTCCGCTCATCCTGATGCTGCCCGCGTTCGCTCCCAAGGCAGGCCGGAGATTGGCGCCGATCGCTGCCATGCTGACACTCTCGGTTCTGGCCGGGGCGCGCGTCATCTACGCCGCCAGCACCATCCCCGGCGCCCAAGCCGCGGCAACGGCCGGAATCTCACCCGCGCGATATTTCCTGGCGCAGGGCGCGGTGATCCTCCGCTACTTGCGGCTGTTCGTCGTCCCTTTCGGGTTTACCGTGGATCCCGATATCCGCGTGCCGGCGCTCTGGCTGGGCCTGCTGGCGTGGGTCGCCGTGCTGGCACTGGCCGCGCTCGCGTGGCGCTACCGACGGGAACCTGCTGCGCTGTGGTTTCTCGCGGGACTCGTGCTACTACTGCCAAGTTCTTCCATCTTCCCGGCCGCCGATCTCGCCGCCGACCGGCGCATGTATTTCCCCATGCTCGGATTCGCCGCCGCAGCCGGCCTGCTGCTTGCGCGTCTCAAGCTTCCCGCCATCGGTATCGCGGTCGTGGTGCTGCTCGCACTTGCCAGCGTCTTCCGCACGCAAGTGTGGATGTCCGACCGCTCCCTGTGGACTGAGGCCGTCGAACGCGCCCCGCAGAAGGTCCGCCCCAAGATCCAGTTGTCGCGCGCGCTACCCGCCGGCAAAGCGCTCGAGCTGTTGAATGAGGCTGGAAAGCTGGCCCCCTATGACCCGGCGGTCGCGAGCGAAACCGGAAAGACGCTGCTCTCCGAGGGCCAGACCGATGCCGCGCTGATCGAGTTCGGCCGGGCGCTGGCGCTCGATCCGCACGACGCTCAAAACTTCAACAACCGCGGTGTAGCTCTGGCACAGCTCGGGCAGATCGATGCCGCCCGCATGGATTTCGAGCACGCGCTGCGCATCGACCCCGATCTTGCCGAGGCGAAAGAGAACCTGTCTAAGCTGGCGGGGCGGTGATCTGGACGTCGGTGGTAATGTTCTGCCAGTCCGGCAGCTCGTAGATCTTCAGCTTGGTGTTCAGCGGCGCGGTGATTTCTTTGGACTCGAACGGCGCCAGGTTGGTGGTGAAAGAGAACGTGCCCTGCGCGTCCTCTTCGGATTTCTGGGTGCGGCCCCAGATGGTCACGTTGCCGGCGAGGCCGTTGATGTCGGCCTCCGAGTGATTGGTGAGCATGAACCGTGCGACCGTCGTCGTCTTCTTCTTGGGGTCCTGCGCGAAACGGACACCCGAGATCTCGATGTACTTCTGTAGCGGGTTGGTCTTTGCGCCAGGCTTGGCGGCCGGGCTCTCGACCGTCGCCGAGGGCGTGCTGCCCGGCCCTTTCAAGTACCCCACGGTCCAGTAAATGCCGGCTCCCAAGCCCAGGAACGCGAAGGCGAAGAGGATCGTCATGAGCCAGGTCGGAAGGCTCGCACCACGCGACGGCGGAGGATAGTAGGGTGTCTGAGGAGCGGCGTACGGTTGCGCGGGAGCGGGTGGCGCAGGCGGCGCGTACTGCTGCTGTGGCGGAACGGCCGCGTACGGCTGCTGCGGCGGTGCGGGGGCCTCGGGAGCGGGTGGAGCCTTTCCGGCTGCCGCGGCCCTAGCCGCACAATCGGGGCACTCGGTGTAAGCCGGCGGAACTTCGCGTCCGCATTGCGGACAGATCCACGTGAACATGTGCGCGCCTCTTTTCTACTGTACGCCAACCGCTCCGTGACAGTTGCGGCTCTGGCAGGGTCCCGTCAGCGAATGCCTGCGAACGAGTACAATCGGCCCGCGGCCTCTTTGTCGCGACGGAACGAATGGAAGTCATCCGGGTTGCACATCGTGCACAGGTTGGCCGCGTAAATCCGTTCGACGCCGGCCTGCTGCAATTGGTTGCGGTTGGTTTCGGTCAAATCGATGTGCGCTCGTCCCGGTTCTCCGAACTCGACTGCGACCTCCGGTCCTACTTCATAACAGCACTTCCCGATGCCCGGACCGATGGCAGCGAGCAAGTCCTCGGGCCGGCTGCCGAAGCGCTCCCGCATGGCCTCAACTGCGCCCGGGGCGATGCGAGCCACTGTTCCGCGCCAGCCTGCGTGCACGGCGGCGACGGCCCGGTTGCGCGCGTCCACCAGAAGGATCGGCATGCAGTCCGCCGTCTTCACCGCTATCAGCGCGCCGGGTGTGTTCTCGAGGAGCGCGTCGCCCTGGCCGAGCAGTCCGGTGCGGCCGCCGGCAACGACGCACTCCGCCGAGTGTACTTGCTTGAGGGTCGCCAGATTGCCGCCGGGAATATCCGAAGCGCGCGTTCCGAAGCCGTGCACCAGCCAGTCGAGCGCATCCAGTTCGGTTACTCGATAAACGCGGCGCGAATCCTGGTAGAACACGCTTAGACCGGGTTCGAAACCTGGCCGATGCGAATCTGCTTCTTGAAATCTTCCAGCATGGATTCGTCGAGGCGCACTTCGGTGGGCCGCTTCACCAGCGTGGTCATCTGGTCGATCTTGTCCTGCAGCTTGAGCAGCGCGTAAAAAAGATTTTCCGGCCGCGGCGGGCAGCCGGTCACGTAGACGTCCACGGGCACGATCTTATCCACGCCCTGCAGTACGGCGTAAGTGTTGAACGGCCCACCCACGCTCGAGCAGGCGCCCATCGAGATGCACCATTTGGGATCGGGCATCTGGTCCCAGATGCGCTTCAGCACGGGCCCCATCTTCAGCGTGACTGTCCCGGCCACGATCATGAGATCGGACTGGCGCGGGCTGGGACGGAAAACCTCGGCGCCGAAACGCGCAATATCGAAGCGCGACGTGCTGGCCGCGATCATCTCAATGGCGCAGCAGGCCAAGCCGAATGTGAGCGGCCAAATGGCCGATTTACGCGCCCAGTTGAACACGTAATCCACCGAAGTGGTGACGATGTTCTCTTCGAACTGGTTCTGTATAAAGGATGACACCCAGTCTCTCCTAATTCGGATTGTATCACCGCGGACATTTACTGTTGGCCCGCACGCGCAACCGCCGATAGTCCGCGTACCACACACCGTCGCGCAACAGCCGGGGCGCCGCAAAACGCTCCACCGCCGCCAGGAATCCGTCTCGCTGCTCCACCGGCACCGCCTCCGTCAATGCCGTGCCGAACATGTCGAGCCACGTGCGCAATCCCTGAACGCCTTCGAGTTTCGTGGGACGGTCGAACAGCACCGCGTATCCCACCTCGAGGCCACACTCTTCAAGAAGCGACGCGTACTCGCCCACGCTCGGGAAATACCACGGATGTTCGTGAGGCGCGTTCGCCGAGTGCCAGACCGCGTCCAGAATCGCCTGCACATTCCCTTTGCCGCCGAACTCCGCCACAAATCGCCCGCCGGGCTTGAGGGCGCGCGCGATCGATGCGGCGGCTGCCCCGGCGTCCTTCACCCAGTGCAGTGCGGCGTTCGAGAATACGGCGTCGAACCCGGCCTCGTACGGCAACGCACGGACATCCTGCACTTCGAAACGGATGGCGGGGAAATTGGCGAGCGCCTGCTCGATCATGGCGGGCGAGCGATCCACACCCACCACGTCCGCGCCCGAGTTGGCGGTCTCGGCCGTGATCTGCCCCGTACCGCAGCCCACATCGAGAATGCGTTCGCCGGCGACGGGCGCCAGCAGTTCGATCAGGTCGCGGCCATACTGCCACACGAAAGCATGGCGGTCCTGATAGAGCGAGGGATTCCAATCGGTGCTCATTGTGGAATGTTGTATAGCAGAATCGATTTTCCAATCCGGGCCGCGGGCTGATAGCGGTCGAGCCACGCAAAGGCCGGCTCGCCGCGCCCCTGCTGTTGTTGCACCAGCCAGCCGTAGCTCTTCAACATGGTGAAACTCACGGCCACCCAGCCGGTGACCGGACGATACGGTTGCAGGCTATCCCAGTTGGGAAGTCCTAGACGCCGGTCGTCGCCGGTGTAGAGACAGGCCATGTGGAGATACGGCACCTGGCGGCGGCGCAGCTCTTGAGCGAGACGGTTCATGTCCTGGCCCCAGTCGAGGTCGGAGTCCACCAGGAACCGCTCCGGACGGTGGAAGGCGATCTCGTTGAAATACGCCAGGTAGTCGGGATGAGCTGCCGAAGAGGAGATGACGGCCCAGAGCATCAGCGCCGCGGCCGCTCCGGGCCACAGCCGGCCGGGGCGTTCGAGCAGGTACACCGCGCCGACTCCCGCTATGATCGCCAGCATGGGAAACAGCGGCAGCACGTAGCGCACGCCGATGTTGAGGCCCGCCGGCACGCAGATCAGCAGGATCGTCAAGGCGCTTATCACCGGCGCCCACATCTCCCAGCGCCGCGCGCGAATCACAAACACCAGACCGGCGGCCGCCAGCAGCAGAATTCCGAGCGGGACTTTCACCGCCAGCGCCACGGGGAAGAAATACCACCAGCCGTGGAGGCTGTTGCGGCCCAGGAGATACGCCACGTGACCACCCTCGACATGCATATGCACTTGCCACAGGCCGTCGAGAATTTTGGGAGCTGGCACCGGCAGCCTTTCAAGCGCGTGCAGCCACGCGGTCGGAACACGATGCATGATTCCGCTCTCGCCGGCGGCATCCTCGGCGATGTGCTCGCTCACCCGGCCCCAGGCGAAACCGTATGCAGCCCACACCAACAGAAAGAACGCTAGCGCCGCCATGGCAAGCGGTTTCGCAACAGGCTTCGCAAGCGGCCCCGCTTTCCAGCGCATAAGAAGGATGGCCGCGAAGCACAGCGGCAGAAAGACTACCGCCGAGAATTTTGCAAGAAACGCCACTGCGCAGGCGGCGCCCAGCAGGATGCTGCGACGGGCGTCGGGTCCCTCGACCCACAGCGTAAATACGTAGACGGCCGTCGAGACACCGGCGCACACCGCCATGTCCGACGTCGCCACCCCGGCGTGCGCCAGCACCGGCGGCAAATTGACGAACAGGAATACCGGCGCCAGCGCTTTCCAATCGCCCAGCAGGCGGCGGCTCCACAGCCACACTGTGGTGCATGCCAGAACGAAGAACGGCAGAATTCCGATGCGCGCCAGCGTGAGCGTCATGCCGTAGCGCGCGCCGCTGGCCAGCACTGCATTGCCTTCCTGCCATCGGTCGGGCAGCTTCTGCGATCGCGCCCCGTAGAGGTACGGCCCGATCGCCATCGCCACGCGCGCCAGCGGCGGATGGAACGGACCGTAGTCGTAGCGCCCCAGATCCAGGTATTGCATGCCGCATGCGAGATTCGGCGCTTCGTCAGAAGTCTGCGCCACGGCGCGGTACGTAGCCACGATCCGTACCACTCCGAGCAGCACCAGCATCAGGAACAGCACCACCGGCAGACGCCCGCGGCTGGGCTCGACGGCCTCGGGCTTCAGCGGTTCGACAGATGGCAGCAGGCGATGATCCACGGGAAGGCTTCCACCAGTTCCACTCGGCCCGGCGCGGGCGAAAGAAAGGAACCGAAGGTCCGGAAATTCCAGTGTTGCACGTGTTCGGGATGATCGCCGAGACGGCTCAGGTGCTTGCCGCGCATCACGTTGCCGATGCGGAAATACGGTTCGTAGGGAACCGACAGAATCACCGCCTTGCGCGCCACGCGCGCCAGTTCGCGGACGGCGGGCAGCGGCTGGTCGAGATGCTCGAGCACTTCCAGACAGAGGACCGCGTCGAAGCTGCCGGAGGCAAACGGAAGCGCCAGCACGGAGCCGCAAACAAAGCGTCCACCGCCTGCCGTGGTACGCGCATCGGCCAGCGACTCCGGCCGCAGGTCCAGGCTGACCGCTGGAACACCCGCAGGCAAGACGCCACGCCGCAACAGTTCGCTCTCGCCGCAGCCGGCGTCGAGCAGCGATTGCGGCGCGACCGCCTCCACCATCGTGCGAATGCGGTCGAAGAACCGGCGGATCACAAAACTTACGACAGGATTCGGGTCGCGATACTTCTCCTGCCTGACCGCGGTCTGGGGCATCGGACTGCGGTTACTCCTCGCGCCCTCTGGCGGAGCGCAGCCGCAGCACGTGGCGAAAGTACTGCAGCGGATGCAGTGCGTGTACTTTACTCTTGCCGCGGGAGCGCTTGCGCATGTCGTAACCGCACTCGCGAATCTCGTGAACGCGTCCGCGCACCACCACTTCCATGAGGCTCTTGTACCCTAGCGGCTGCAGCTTGACTCCCTGGATGGCCTCGCGCCGTACCAGGAAATATCCGCTCAAGGGATCGGAAAGGCGATCGAAGACTTCGGGGAGAATCATGCGGCCGACCTGCCGCGCGCCCCACGAAGTCGAACGCCGGAACCAGCCCCAATCGCCGAGGCCGCCGCCATCGCCGTGGCGTGTCGCCACCACAACGTCAGCGCCATTCATACGCTCGATCATGCGCGTGAGCACTTCGGGAGGGTGCTGAAAATCACCATTGATGGTTCCGAGAACTGTACCGGATGAAACCTGCCAGCCGCGAATTACGGCTGCCGCCAATCCCGATTCGTTCTGGCGCCGGACCACGCGCAGCTCTGGAAAGCCGGGCATCAGGGCCGCGGCGGTGTCGCCGGTGCCGTCCGCGCTGTCGTCGTCCACCACGATCAGTTCATAGGCGCCGGGCAATGCGCGGTCCAGCACGCCGCGCACGGCAGCTATGAATTCCACAATGTTTTCGCCCTCGTTGAGCGTCGGCACAACCAGCGAGAGCGCGGGCTGGTCGGGCGAGCGCGGCCGCGCGGCAACCACCAGCGGCCCTGTGGGCGAAGGCAGAATACCCGCGTCGATCCGATGTGGCGCCGCACGCATCACTCTACTGTAACCCGCAATTTCCGGAGTTGGTATACTGGCGCGACAAGGGAGAATGCGTACCATGAAGGGATTCGGGATTGGTCTGGCAGCGCTCGTGCTCGTGTTCGCCGCGAGGGGCGAGGATTCTTCGGACACGTTGATCCAGGCGATCCGGAACAACGACCTGACGTCGCTCAAGACCGCGCTCCGCAAAGGAGCAGACGTCAACACGCGCGATCGGCGCGGCTCGACCCTCCTGATGCATGCCGCCATCGCGGGTAGCCCCGACGCCCTCAAGCTGCTGATCGATTCCGGCGCCGACGTCAACGCCAAGAATTCGTTCGATGAGACCGCGCTGCTTCTTTGCGCCGCCGATCCGCAAAAGGCTCGCATCCTGATCGACAAGGGCGCCGACGTCAACGCCCGCAGCAAAACGGTTGGCCGCACGCCCCTGATGATCGCTGCGAACTGTGACGGCTGCTCGGAGACGGTGAAACTGCTCCTCGACAAGGGCGCCGACGCGAAAGCGGTCGACGCGCACAAGACGGGCGCGCTCGCGCTGGCGGCGGATGGGAACAACTTGGAGAATGTGCGGCTGCTGCTGGCGAAAGGGGCAGTCGCGAATGTCCAGGACGAGGCCGGCAACAGTCCACTGCTCTCGGCAGCCTCGAACTGTAACCACGAGGCGGCGAAGCTTTTCCTGGCGAAGGGCGCCGACGTGAACGCGGCCAACACGTCCAGCGGCGAAGTGAAATTCGGCAAGATCCAATTGATTCACCTAACGCCCCTGATGTTGGCTGCCACCTTCTGCTCGCCCGAAATTTTGCAGACGCTCCTCGATGCCGGAGCTAACGTCAAGGAAGAGGATATCCGCGGTATGACGCCGTTGGTGTTTGCCGTTTCCTCCGAACGCCAGGATCCCTCAGTCGTGCGGTTGCTGCTCAAGGCCGGCGCCGAGGTCAACGCCAAGACCAAGACCGGCGAGACCGCGCTCGATTGGGCGAAGAAGTTCGGCAACCCGGACGTGATCTCAACGCTAGCCGCCGCCGGCGCGCGCGAAGGTGTGCCATACACAGCTCCCCAGCGGCCGGCGACCCCCGTGCGCACCGTGGCGGAATCCGCGCAGGCCGGCGCCACGCTGGTACAGAAGGCGGCTACGGAGTTCTTTCAGCAAAGCGGCTGCGTGGGTTGCCATCATCAGAACTTCGCGATCATGGCGGTCTCGGCCGCCCGCTCGAGCGGCGTGAAAGTGGATGAGGGACCCACCCAGGCCCAGGTGAAGATGATCGAGGGACAGTGGAACGGCCTTTACGCGTTCGTATTGGAGCATGTCGATACCGGCGGCGCCGTCGATCCCGCGGTCTACAGCTTGCTATCGCTGGGCGCGGCACGCTATCCGGCCAATACCACTACCGACGCGCTCGTCCACTACATCGCCGCCACCCAGCATCGCGATGGATCGTGGTGGCTCGGCGGCATCGCGCGCGCTCCTCTCGAGGAGGGCCGAATCCTGCGCAGCGCGATTGCCATGCGGGCACTGCAACTCTACGGCTCGGCGGGGCGCAAGGCGGAAATGGACCAGCGCGTGGCGCGCACGCGCGGTTATCTGCTGGATGCCAGGGCGTTGACAATCGACGACGCCGCCATGCAGGTGGCCGGCCTTCACTGGGCCGGCGCGCCGCCCGATAGAGTGCGTTCGCTGGCGCAAACCCTGATCGCCCGGCAGCGTCAGGACGGCGGTTGGGGACCGAACCGAAACCTTCCGAGCGATGCCTATGCCACCGGCGAAACGCTCTGGGCGCTCAAGGAAAGCGGCGTCCTGGCCGCCTCCGATCCCGTATACCAGCGCGGCGTGAAGTACCTTTTGAGCACGCAGTGGAAAGATGGGTCGTGGTACGTTCGCAGCCGTGCGCCCAAGTTCCAGCCCTATTTCCAGAGCGGGTTTCCGTACGATCACGATCAGTGGATCTCGTCGGCGGCGACCTCCTGGGCCGTGATGGCGCTGGCGCCAGCGGCCGAGACCACTAAGACTGCATCCCGTTAGACCGGAGAAAAATGAACATGCGATCGATTGCAATACTGATGATGACGATCTGCGGCGCGGTGTGCGCGCAGACCCCGCAGAAGGCGCCGCCCCCGCCGATGACCGTGGCGCGCCTCTACGACAGCCAGTTGCGGACCATCGAGAGCGAGCTGGTTCCGTTGGCCGAAGCCATGCCCGCCGAGAAATATAACTTCGCACCCACCCAGGGCGAATTCACCAAGGTGCGCACCTTCGCACTCCAGGTGCGGCACGTGGCGGCGACGCTCTACATGATCGGCGCGGCGTTGCAGAAAGTGAAAAACCCGGTGGACCCGGGTCCCAGCGAGAACGGTCCCGACACCCTCAAGACCAAGGAAGACATCGTCAAATTCCTGAAGGACGCGTTCGCCTACACGCACAAGGGTGTTCAAATGTTGACCGCGGAGAACGAGTTGGAGATGGTGCCCTCCCCATTCGGCTCGGGGAACGCCGCCCGCGGCGGAATCGCGTCCTCCGCTGTCTGGCACAGCTTCGATCACTACGGCCAGATGGTGGTATACGCGCGCATGAACGGCATCGTGCCGCCGGCCAGCCGCTAGTTTTTGCTGATCCGGGAAGTCGCTTCTACGCCACTTCCCCCACCTTGCGCAGCTCCAACACCAGGTCCCCCTCGTCATCCACAAAGAACGCCGGCGCGAATTTCCTGTCCCACAGGATCTCGTCGTGCCGGTACGAGTAGCGTGCCAACACGGTCTGGCTGAACGTGTCGTCGAACGCCTTCGTCAGAATCAGGAACTCCGCCTGTAAGTGATCGAGGTCCTCCGCCGTTTTTCCCCATAGCGGACTCTCGGCGTCGATGGGGTGCACGATGGTCCAGGTCAGCGGCAGAAACGTCACCTTCTCGCGTTCCAGGTTCAGCAAAGTGTAGCTGCGTTTCGCCCGCCCGTTCTCCATCTCTACGGTCATAATCATGACCCGGCACTCCAGCTCCATCAAGGAATTCCGCCGGCGGTTGACGACGCGGAACTGCAGGCTCGTCCCCGACTGATACGGCGCGATCAGCAGGTTCTCGCTGAAGCCGAGGCGCGCCGAAGGCCGCGAGACACGCCCAAACAGAAGTCCCGTCGCGACCGCGAAACCGAGCACACCGACCATCGCCTCGAGTGAGGCGACGATGTTCGCGCCAATCCCTTTTGGCCAGATGCTGCCGTACCCCACCGTGCTCAGAGTGTGCGCGCTGAAGAAAAACGTGTTGAGGAACCGGCCGGCGGCGGTCGGCGCATCGGTGCCTTGTAACTGGTCGGTGCCGACCGCATAGTAGATGCCTGCGAAGATGGTATTGATGACCATGTAGCCCGCAAACAGCACCGCCAGAAACCCGGCCCACCCCATGTTGATCAGGTGCAGGTAGGGATGAAAGTCGCGCCACGTCTCGCCGCGGCGATGCACGTTGAAACTGCCGTCCTTATTGATGATGCGCCGGAACGGCGCCGTGAACTGCTGCGTCAGGCCGGGATCGAAGCTGGCTCTCTGCATATTCTCAGATCTTATACTCATTGCCGGACGGCGCTCGCGCACCGCGACATCAGAGCCAGCGGGATGTATACAGATTGAACTTCGGCGCGGATTCTGGCGTCAAGCCGCTTCCAGCCACTCGCGCACCAGCGGCTCAGGATTGCTCTTGAGGTCCACCGGCCGGGCGCGCTTCTCCTGGTTATTTTCGAGATACACCGCCACCACACCCTTCGGCGTGGGACGCAACTCGAGGCGCCGCTCGCGAGCCTCCAGGCGCAGCGTGGACCCGAGCCAGGCGATGTGCACCTTGGTGCGCATGCCATGGCCGATCCGCACGGCCTGCTTCAAGAGCTCCGCCGTGTAGGGTCCTTTCTTCAACTCTTCGGCGAATGGAGCGGCGGCCCGGGCAGTAGCCTTCTGGTCCTCGCGCACGCGCCGGTCGCGGTCGAACGAGTCCTCCGCGTCTTCGCGCGATTCCAGGCTCTTCAGGTTGTTTTCCAAATTATCCAGGAAACTCATTCTTCCCATTCTGACGGATGAAACACCAAAAGGGGTTACCGAAGTGCGTGCGATTGAACAGTTTCTTTACGAAATTTTACGAACCAGTCAGGTTACGATGGTCGCGATGCATAATCCTCCGCGAGAGCGGTTGGCGACGCTCCGCAACGGTCTCCTGCGGCTGCACAAGAATCTCCTCGATTCCGAGCGGGCGTCGTACGAGCGCGATGTGGCACGCATCACTTCCACCGGTCAGTACCTGAATCTGGTACTGCACGACCCGTGGTTTGGTTGGCTGCACGAACTCTCGCAGTTCATCGTCGTGATTGATGAGACGTTCGATCTGGAGGAGCCCGCGACGCCCGCCGATGCCGCGCGCCTGGTGGCACAGGCCCGCGAACTGGTGGCGCCGTCCGAGAACGGCGCCGGATTTGCGCGCCGCTACTTCGAAGCCATGCAGCGCGACCCCGGTGTAGTGCTGGCCCATCGCGACATGATGCGCGTGTTTGCCGATCTGCAACAGCAGTCTTAATCCCGCCCTGCCGTGCTATCTTGATCCCAACATGCGCCTGCGCTTTCCATTTCTCGTCCTCTCGCTTGCCGCCGCCGCTTTTGCGCAACGCGGCGGACCGGCAACGCCGCTCGCCCGCCTGGACGGCGAGATCCAGCGGCTCACCCGCTCCGTCAACGCCACCTGGGGCATCTACATCAAGTGCCTCGAAACCGGTGAAGAGATCGCCCTCAACGCGGACCAGCAGATGGACACGATGAGCGTCATCAAGCTGCCGTTGATGGCCGAAGCGTTTCGCCAGATCGAGGCAGGCAAGTTCGCTCTCGCCGATCGCGTGACTTACACGCAGGCCGCGCTGCGCCCCGGCACCGGCATCATTCGCTCGCTCGACCCCGGCGTACAGCTCACCATCAAGGACCTCCTGACCCTCATGGTGATCGTCAGCGACAACACCGCCACCGACCTGCTCTACGACAAGGTCGGCGGAATCGAGCCGGTCAACAAACTGATGGACGAGTGGGGACTCAAGTCGATCCGCGCCACCGGCACCGCCGACGTGTGGTTCAAGGCGCTGCGCGCGGCGCCGAATGCCGAGACTTTCCACCGCGACGGCAAGACTCCCTTCGGCCTCAGCTCGCCGCGCGACATGGGCCGGCTGATCGAGCGGCTGGAGAAGGGCGAGGCTGTCAGCAAGAGCGCCAGCGACCAGATGCTGCAGATCATGCGCGGGCAGGTCTACAGCTCGCGCCTGCCGCGCTACGTGAATGGCTGGCGCATCCCGCACAAGACCGGCGACTTCATGCCGTACATCGGGAACGACGTCGGCGTCCTCGAGAGCGGCTCGCGCCACGTGGTGATGAGCGTCTTCACCGCCAAACACTTCGGGTCGGGCGCGATGCTCGAGGACACCATCGGCCGCATCGCCGAACTGACCGGCAACTACTTCGCGGCGCGTTAGCAAAGCTGCGACCGCAAACGCTTGGTCCAATCCCGGGAACAATCCTCGCTCCATCGCCGTCCATTCTTAAGAGGAACGTATGCCGTGGCTGGTCCGGATGGCGAGCTGGATCGTACCGGCGGAGGATCGTGCCGCCTGGCGCGCGCGCTGGAATTCGGGGCTGCGCAACTTGGCAGTCCTGACGGATCGCGGCGAACTTCCCGGTAGTGCTGCATGGCGCCGCGCCCTGTCTTACCGCGCCGCATTCGCGCACGCGTCGGCCGTCCGCTTCGGCCAGGGTGGACTGGCGCGGCGGGCGCGCGGCCCCGCCTTTCTCCTCGCCGCGGCCGCGATCGCGATCGCGCTGCTCGCTTTCATGAGCCACGGATTCTCCGTCACGCGTGCCATGATCGAAGCGGCGTACACGCTTCCCGCGCCAGGCCCGCCGCAGCGTTATGATCCCGTGCGCGAGCGCCTGTTCGTGCACATCACGTGGATGGCGCTGGCCGTGAGCGTGGCTGCGGCGATGGTATCGCTCGGCCGCTTCCGGCTGCGCAGCCAGGACTGGCGCTGCTGGAGTTTCCTTTTCCTGAAGACGCTTTCGGTGGTTGTGTTCGTCCCCTTGCTCTGGTTCGAAGGCGGCGCGCGCCTGCGCGGTTTGATACACGCGCCGAACTGGAGAATCCTGCTGGGCGGAGTCGGACTCGGCCTGTTCTTCGTGGCGGTTTTCGCAGTGGCCGTGATGTGGTGCTTCATCGACCAGGCGCGCCGCTGTCCGGTGTGCCTGAGGCGGCTCTATTGGCCGGTAACCATGGGCTCGTGGTCGAGCGTTCTCGACCCCGTCTCCACTGAACTTCTGTGCGACCGCGGCCACGGCTCCCTCACCATCCCGGAGATGGACAATGCGCAGCCCGAACAGTGGATCGCCCTCGACCGCTCCTGGAGCGGCCTGTTCGAACAGAAGCGCTAGCCGATTTGTAAACACCTGCATCGCCAACCGCAGTCAACTCATCTACAATAAGCACAAACGCTTAAAGGCCAAGTACGTCACTTGGTACAGGAGATCAGGGTGCAACACTCGATTCAAATACTCGTATTGTCGGCCGCCCTTGCGGTCGCGCCGCACTCCTTCGGGCAAGCCAGCGCGGCCAACGGTGAGATCACAGGAGCCGTTACGGATCCGTCAGGTGCTGCCATTGCCGGCGCCACGGTGCAGGCGACGAACACCGGAACGGGGTTCAAGCAATCGGCCAAAACCGGCGATACCGGCATCTATCGTCTGAGCCTGCTGCCGCTCGGCAGCTATGATCTGGAAGTGCAGGCCGCTGGCTTCGCACCCACCAAGCTGACGCAGATCGTGCTCAATGCCGGCGCCACGGTGACCGTCGAGATCAACCTGTCAGTGGCGGGAACGGCGACTACCATCGAGGTGGTAGGTGGAGCTGTTGCGACCGATCCGGCGCGCAGCGATATCGGCTCTACGCTCGACCTCAACATGGTCAGAAACCTCCCGCTGGTCTCGCGTAACCCGTACAACTACATTCTGTTTCAACCTAACGTGAGCGGCCGTGGCAACACCGAGTTCGGCGTGCCGCGCAAGATCAACGCCAACGGCTTCAACGGGCGCATCAATTACCAGATCGACGGCAGCAACAACACCGAGAGCGACCGCGCGGGCATACGCCTGATTCCGATTTCCGCCACATACGTGCAAGAGATTCAACAGGTGAGCAACGGCTTCGCGCCGGAGTTCGGCAATACCGTGGGAACGGTGTTTAACACCATCACGCGCTCCGGGACCAACGAGTATCACGGCGAATTGTCGTACCTTTTCCGCCGCACGGATTTCAGCGCTCGGCCGAAGCTGACGCCGGCCGCGGCAGCCACACCCCAGGTCAACGTGGACGCTTACGCCGCCGATGCCGGCGGACGGCTGATCCGCGACAAGCTGTTCTTCTTCGGTGCCTTCGAGCACGTGAAGCGCGACCTCCCGGGACCGGTCACGGTTTCGGCGGCGACGATCGCGCAACTCGGATTGCCAACCGACTATGTCAACGCCGTGCCGTTCCGCCAGAGTGTGTGGTTCTACATGGCCAAGGCGGACTGGCTGCTCACGCCGCGCAACCGCGTCTCCGTGCGGTACATGCACCATGCCAACGATTCGCCCTACAACAACAGCGCCATCGGCGGGCTCAATCTGATCTCCCAAAGCTACAACTTCGTGGACCGCTCCCACGTGGGCGCTGTCCAGCTAGTCAGTGCCATCTCCAGCCGCTCGATCAATGAGCTGCGCGGGCAGATAGCGTATCGCGGGCAGGTGAACGACCGCTTCGAAGGCAGTGGAACCGGTCCGACGATCCAGGTGACGGGCGTCGCCAACTTCGGCGGGCCCACGCAAGCCGGATTCGTTTACCGCGAGACCACACCCGAGATCACCGACAACTTCACCATCATCACCAGCTCCCACGCCTTCAAGTTCGGCGGCAATCTGCGAGCTGTGCGCGACACGCAAGTGGCGGCGCAGGCCGCGACCTACACCTTCCCCACGATCGCGGCTTACCTGGCTGCGAAGGACGGCTCGGTGCCCAAGGGCTACAGCACCTTCGCGCAATTGCTGGGAAATTTCTCGCTGGATTACAACTCGGTCTTCGGCGGCCTGTTCGTGCAGGATAGCTGGAAGCCGATTCGCAACCTGACGTTGACTTACGGGCTGCGCTACGACGTATACAAGATCCCGCCAGGGACCAGCAGTGCCCTGTTCCCGTCCTCACAGAAATTCAAGGTCGATAAGAATAACTTCTCGCCGCGCCTGGGCGTGGCGTGGGGCCTTGGCAAGAATCAGAAGACGGTAGTGCGCGCCAGCACCGGCTTCTTCTACGATCCTCCGCAGACCGACCAGTATCGCCAGGCGCTGTTGAATACCGGCTCACCGCAGTTCTATAACGTGAGCACGGGGCCGACCGCCAGCTTTGCGCCGGCGTTCCCGTCGGTGTTCACGGCCGTTCCCAGCGGCTTCACGCTGGCGACACCGACCATCTACACCGTGGATCCGAATTTCGCGACGCTTTACTCATACAATGCGAACCTCACCATCAGCCGGGAGCTGGGCGCGAACTTCGTGGGCAGCATCGGGTACCTTTTCACCGCGGGCACGCACCTGCCGGTGTACCGCAATCTCAACCTGGTGCCTTCCGGCAATTTCCTCGCCGATGGGCGGCCGATCTTCAGCACCACGGCGCGCGTCTACACCGGCCTCGCGAATATTCTCTCGGCCGAATCGGTGGGCAAGTCAAGTTATAACGGCTTGAACCTGACCTTGCAGAAGCGGCTCTCGAAGGGATACGAGTTGATCGCCACCTACACCTGGTCGCACGCCATCGACGATGCGCCGGAGCAGAACAATATCGACAGCGGCGCCAACTTCCTTTCGGACCCGGCCAACCGTCGGCGCGATCGCGGCAACTCGCTCACCGACAAGCGCCACTCGTTCAACATGACGGGCGTCTTCATGCCGGAATTCCACGCCGCGGGCCACGCCGCCAACTATCTGCTGAATCACAACCGGCTCTCGGTGGGTGCGGTGGCGGCGTCGGGCGACCTGTTCAACCTGGGCAGCAACCTCGTCCTGAACGCCGATCCGACGGAGCCCGGAGCGTTTCAGCGTCCGGCATACGTGGGGCGGAACACCATCCGCGCCGCAGCGCCGTTCGAGCTTTTCGCACGTTACTCGCGGCTGTTTCCGGTCACCGAACGGAAGTCGTTCGAGTTTATGGCGGAGTCGACGAACCTGTTCAATACCATGAATCCGATTGGGCTGAATACCACGGCGACGGTGGATGCCCTCGGGAATATCACCAAGCCGGCGACCAACGCGGTTACGGGGGCGCGCGATCAGCGACTGCTCCAGTTGGGGCTGCGGCTCAACTTCTGAATCAGAGCTGCTTCGTCATGCGGATGAAGTGGCACGGCAGCTTGGTGGCGACGCCCTGTGTAAAGGGTGCCGTGCCATTCTCCGCATAGCCGCACTTGCGGTAGAACGGCGGCAGTTCTTCGCGCAGGTTCACAATGGTCAGATCCATCGCCCCGCAGCCTTGCGCGCGGGCGTGGTCCTCGGCTGCCGTCATCAGTTTCCGGCCCACACCGCCGCCCTGTTGCGACGGGTCGACCGAGAGCAGCCCCAGGTACGCTCGGTCGCCGCGCGGTTCCACGTAGACGCAGCCGGCGAGCGCGCCGTCCTCATCCGCCGCCAGGAAGCTTCCCTTGCGGAACCGTTCCTCCACGTCGGCGATGGTGATGCGGTCGCCGTCTATGAAAAAGCGCTCCACGACAAAAGCCAGGTTGATCAGGCGGGTGAGCGCTTCCGCCTCCGCGGGAAGTGCAATTCGAATTCGCACGATTTCTTCATTATGGTAGACTCAACCAGTTTTGGAGGACGCCTTGCCGATGCAACGTCTGTCACGCCACAATCTGTTGATGAAATGCGCCGCACTGGGCTCGCTGACGGTGGCTCCTTCGCTCGGCCTGGCCGAGTCGCTCGATGGCTAGGAAGAGCAGGCCGGCGATACTCGAAAACCCACCGCGCGGAATGATCTGGGCCCGTTCTACAAGCGTGCCACGCCGTCCACGGCACACTTGCGTGCAGCCGGAGACCCAGGCCTGCCGATTGCAATTTCCGGAAAAGTCTTCGACACGCGCGGCAACATCGTACAGGGCGCGAAGCTCGAGATCTGGCAGGCCGATCACCACGGCCGCTACGATCTGGATGGTTACCGCTACCGCACTGCGCTATTTTCCGACCAGGCCGGTAAGTATGCTTTCGACTCTGTGATGCCCGGGCACTATCCCGCGCGCGTCTGCCAGCACGTTCACTACATCGTCACGGCGCCCGGCCACAAAGCGCTCACCACCCAACTCTACTTTGCGACCGATCCCGTTTTCGAAGGCGATCCAGTTCGCAATTACACGCGTGATCCGCTGATCCTGAAATCGGAACTGGTGCGGCCCGTCACTCTCACCGGCGACCCAAAGGATATCCACGCAGCCGTGAATTTCGAGATCGTCCTGGAGCGGTTGTGATACAGAATCGCATCCGCTCGATCGGGCTGCTGGCCGTAGCCGCCGCTGTCTGGGCGCAGCAGCCAGCCCCGCAAGAGATCCTGACACTTCCGACTCCCGCACAACCGGGATCATTCCTGCTGGCTAGGAGCGGCACCCTGGCATCGTCGATTTGCCGGGACCAGAAACTGCGTGTGTGGGCGCTCCCCGCGGCCACGCTGCTGCGCACCATAGACCTGACCGGCAGGGCCATCGGTGTGGCCGCAATTTCGGATGACGGCCGCTGGATCGTGACGGCGACCGCATAGGCGACGTGACCGCATGGGACACCTCCACCGGGCAGCCGCACATGCAAACCCGCTTGGCGCCTTATCCGGGTTCGGCGAAATTCTCGCACGATGGCAAGTTCCTGGCGCTCGCCGCAGCGGGCGGGCCGGTGCAAGTTTTCGACATGGCCGCGCGGCGCAAGATGTTCGAGTTGGAACAGCCAGTCGGAGGCACCAACTCGATCGCGTTCTCGCTCGACGGCGCCGCGATCGCCACTGCCGACGGCGACACCGTCGTCCGCATCCTGCGACGCTCGCAGCGGTAAAGTACTTTCGCGCAATCCCGAATCCCTGAATGAACCCCTGGCAATCGACTTTACAGCGGACGGCAAGCAGGCCATCATCGGCGGCGGCGACAAGGTAGTCACTTTTGTCGATACCGATACCGGGAAGATCGTACGCCGCATGGACCGGACCGCCGAGCCGCCGATGCTTCTCCAGACTTCGCCCGACGGCGCCCTGCTGGCAGCGGTCTTCATAAAAGCGGACAACATGACGGAGCCCGCCCCCATCGTGGTCTGGGAAGCTGCTTCCGGCCGGAAGAGGGCGGAGTGGACCCCTCCCACAAGGCCGCTGGGCGGAGGTTGGACCGCGGATGGCCGCCTGCTGGTCGCCACCGGTACCAAAGACGCCATACACATCTGGCGGATCATGCCGTAGCCGGCCTTCCCCGTACCTTAACCTAGCGTTTACTAACTTTTTACAAACCACTTAAAACCTCCCGCGCACCCCATACGTTCATATGAGCAGGAGGACATAGAAAATGAGATCCAGACTTCTGGGACGGATCGTAATGGCTGCGGTTCTCATCGTGGGGGTCGCCGGCGCGGCCACCAACGGAAATGCGAATCTTCCGCGCACGGATAATGACATCGCCAAAAGTGTGCGCCACGAAGTTTTGATGTATCCCTATTACAGCCTCTGGGATGACATCAGCTTCCGCGTCAACAACGGCAGCGTCGAGCTGATCGGAGCGGTGAACCAGCCGTTCAAAAAGCAGGACCTCGGCCGCCTGGCCGCGAAAGTGCCGGGCGTCACCAGCGTCACCAATCAGCTTCGCGTCCTGCCTCTGTCGCCCATGGACGACCGGCTGCGGCTCCAGGTGGCCCGCGCCATCTTCCGCGATCCGGTTCTGTTCCGCTACGCGATGGGTGCGGTTCCATCCATCCACATCATCGTGGATAACGGCCACGTCACTCTGTCCGGCGTGGTGAACAACGATATGGAGAAGCAGGTCGCCGGCATGCGCGCATCGGGCGCCGGCCTCAGCTTTGGCAGCATCACCAACAACCTCGCAGTCGAGCGGCCCACCAGCAAGAAGAGCTAACCACAGGCATCCCGCCACCTGAAGGCGGCCGGGACCAGGCGCACCCCCTGGACCGGCCGCCTTTGTCTTTTAATCCGCTGATACAATCTGGGTTCGTGTTTCGGCCCTGGTTCGTGCCACTCGCGTGCGTCGCCGTCTGGGCCGGTTGCTCCAGCCTGCCGGATTCCTATCCTCCGCCCGCGCAGCGCCGGCCCCTCGCCAGCGTCCCCTCAAATATTCCGTTCGGCCCCATGTTCGCCATCAGCGACTCCAACGCCCGCGATCAGATTGTGCGCGGAGTTGCCGAGACCGGCCCCCGCACCTGGCGCTGGACCGATGCCCACCCGGTCTTCCGCTTCTATGTGCCCGAGGCCCCGCGGGCGCAGTTCCTGATGGACTTCACGCTTCCTCCGGTGACGTTCCGCCAGACCGGACCCGTCACCCTGACCTTCCGCCTGAACGATCAGCCGCTCGACCGCGTCCGCTACGACGCGCCCGGCGAGCTCCACTACCGCAAGGCGATTCCCGACCCGCTGCTGCATCGGAACGGCATCAACCTGATCGCCATCGACGCCGAGCCCGCCTGGGTGTCGAAAGAGGACGGCCGCACCTACGGATTCATTCTGGTGCGCGCCGGCTTCGCGGAGTAGCCCGTGGCGGTGCTGGCAATTTTCAGCGGAGTGTTGTGCACCCTCGCCGTCGCCACGGCGCTCGGCGGCTGGCTGCTGGGACCGAGCTGCCGCAACGAGGGCACGCGTTTCGTGACGGGCGCGTCGCTACTGCATCTGGCGGTCTTCTGCCTGGCGGCCGCCGGCCTGCTCTACCCGTGGGCGATTGTCGCAGTCGGATTCGCCGCCGTAATGTTCGGCTACCAAGCGAGCCGGCCTGCCGCCGTAACCCACACCGATCTTTGGATCGGCAGGCAGGCGGTCGCGCTGGGAAAGCTCAGATGGCTTTTTCTGGCGATCTTTGCCGTCTACTTCTTGCTGTACCTCTCGAACGCGCTGGCTCCCGAAGCCAGTCCCGATGGCGCCGGCTACCATCTGGGCCTGGTCGGCCGTTACTTGCGCGAGCACGGCTTTCATCGCATCACCGACAACTTCTACGCCGCCCTCTCGCAAGGCGCCGAGATGGTGTACCTCGTCGCATACGTCTTCGGTCAGAACTCGGCCGCCGCCCTGGTTCATTTCGCGTTTCTCATCGCGCTCGTCTGGCAGATGTTCTGCTACGCCAGAAATGCCGGGTTGCCGTTGGCAGGCGCTTGCGCCGCGCTGCTGGTATTCGCCAGCCCCGCCGTGGGGATCGACGCCACCAGCGCCTATAACGACGTCGCCCTCGCCGCCGTCGCGTTCACTCTATTCTTCCTGCTGAATCTCTGGGACGACGCGCGCGCCGGCCGCCTTCTGCTCGCCATCGGCCTCGTAGCAGGCTTCAGTTACGCCGTGAAATACACCGCTTGGCCGGCCGTGCCGTACGCCATCGGATTCGTATGGTGGAAGAGCCGGTCGCGGCGCACCGCGCTCATCGTCGCCACCGGCGCCGCCGTCATGATTCTTCCCTGGATGGCGAAAAACTGGCTGACCTATCACAACCCGGTGGCGCCGTTCTTCAACCACCTGTTTCCCAATCCGTATGTGACCGCGGCCTTTGAGACCGAATACCGGCGCATGTTCACCACCTACGGCCTCCCTAGCCGGTCGAAGATCCTGATGGAGGTGACCACGTATGGCTCGCTCTCCGGCCTGCTCGGCCCGGTGTTTCTGCTTTCGCCCGTGGCACTGCTCGCGCTTCGCCGTCGTGAAGGTCGGCATTTGCTGCTGGCCGCGCTCGTCTTCGGCGTAAATTACTTCAGCAATATCGGCACCCGCTTTCTGATTCCGCCGCTGCCGTTCGTGGCCCTGGCGCTCGCCTTCGTACTGGCCGCGTGGCCGGGCGTGCTGGTCGCAGTGGCGCTGGTGCATTCCGTGATCTCCTGGCCCGGCATGGTCCGAAAGTACGCGCACCCCGACGCCTGGTTCATCCGCCATATGCCATGGCAGGCGGCGCTGCGCATCCGGCCGGCGGACCCCTACCTCGAAGACCGCCTCATTTATTACGGCGTGACCCGGATGGTCGAGCAGAATACGCGGCCCAACTCCGCGATCTTCACTTTCACTCCGATTCCCGAGGCGTACACTTCGCGCCGCATCGTGATCTCGTTCCAGTCGGCCGGCAACAGGGTGCTCAACGACATTCTGTACAGCGCTATCGTTCCCGAATTCCAGCCCACGTGGCGCGTGCGCTTCACGTTTCCACGCCAGCCGCTCGGCGCCGTGCGCGTGGTTGAGACCGCATCGAGCACCGAGCTCTGGCGCATCCACGAGATGCGTTTGTTCGACGGCGTCCGCGAGTTGCCGCGCGATCCACGATGGCGTCTGCGCGCCCAGCCTTTTCCCTGGGGCATCCAGGACGCCTTCGACAACAACCCCGTGACGTTCTGGATCTCCGGCGAGTATCCGCGTCCCGGCCACTTCGTCGAGGTGGATTTCGGCGCGCCCGCGTCGGTGGATTCCGTGACAATCGAAACCGCGCCGAACCAGTTGCCCCTGCAGTTTCGCCTGGATGGCCGCGACCCCTCCGGCCAATGGAAGCCGCTGGCCGCGCGGCCGGAAACTTTCGACGCGCATGCGCCGCTCGGCATGCGCCGCGCCGCCGCCGAAGAACTGAAGCGCCGCGGGATCGACTACATCCTTGCCTTCGACGGCGAGTTGGGCGCAGACGATTTCCAACGCAACTCCGACCTCTGGGGCATCCGCCCGATCAGCGAACATAAAGGAGCGAGACTCTACCAGTTGCCATGAAACTCTTCCTGGGAGTGGATGGGGGCCAGTCCGGCACCACCGCCGTGATCGGCGACGAGACCGGCCGCATCCTGGGCACCGGCGAGGCCGGCCCGTGCAACCACGCGACCGCCGCCGAGGGCCGCGCGCGCTTCGAACGCGCCGTCACCATGAGCTTTGCCGAAGCGTGCCGTCAGGCGGGTCTCGACCCGGCCGCCATACACCTCGAAGCCGCGTGTTTCGGGATGAGCGGCGGCCCTGAGGACAAGCGCGACATCCTAGCCTCGCTCTTCCGCACCCGCAGCCTGATCGTGACCACCGACGCCGCGATCGCGCTCGCCGGCGCCACCGAATCGGGGCAGGGAATTATCACCATCGCCGGCACCGGCTCGATAGCCTGGGGCCGCAATGCCGGGGGCCGCACCGCGCGCGCCGGCGGCTGGGGCTACATTTTCGGCGATGAAGGCGGTGCCTTCGATATCGTGCGTCAAGCCGTTCGTGCCGCGCTCCGCATGGAGGAAGGCTGGGGCCCGCCGACCGATCTGCGCCGCGCGCTCCTCGAAGCCGTGGGTGCCGACAGCGCCAACGATCTCCTGCATCGATTCTATTCACCCGAATGGCCGCGCTCGCAAGTGGCAACGCTGGCGCCCGTGGTGGACGAGGCCGCCGGCCGCGCCGACGCTGTCGCCATTCAGATCCTGAACGCCGCCGCGCAGGACCTGGCCGTGATCGCCGCATCAGTCCGCAGTCAACTCTGGAATCCCGGCGAGCCGGTAGAAGTCGTGTACATCGGCGGAGTGTTTCGCAGTCAGATTCTCCTCGAACGTTTTGAAACGCTTGTGGAGTTGGAAGAAGGGGCTCGGTGCGGCTCGCCGCTGAGGGGTCCAGCGGAAGGCGCGTTGCTCGAAGCTTACCGGTCCGCGGGATTGCGTGCCTGACCCATTCGCCTCCAGTGGTGCCTGGAGGCCGCGGAATTCACTGGGACGGGCGTCTGGTTTCTAAGTAAAGGACGCGTTCTTCGAGCGCGGCCATACGGACGTTGATGTCGGCTTAGGCTCTGTCTAGAAATAACCTAGTCAGGACAAGGTATGTCGGGGCTGGATCTCGTAGTTCCAGTCGCCGTGGAATTTGTCGCGACGGATCTTGACCAGCGCAAGCTCGTCGTCAGAGACCTTTATGCCGGATTGATA
>JBGPHT010000026.1:0-65299 GCA_041484525.1 Bryobacteraceae bacterium
CTCTAAATGAGACTGGCGGGCAAAGACCAGCAGGTTTCCGACGATCTTCGACACCCGCTGGGTCTGTTGCACGATCAAGTTCAAACTCTTGAGCTGGCGCGGGTTCAGCGCCGCGGCGCTTTTTCCGTCCGCCAGGTAGGTGGCCATCGACAGAATGCTGGTGATGGGATTGTTGATTTCGTGCGCCATGCCGCCAGCCAGTTGCCCGACCGAGGCGAGCTTCGCGGTCTGCACAAGTTGCTGCTGGGTCTCGCGCAGTTCGGCATACTGTCGTTGGAGCTGCCGATCGGCGTCGGTGACGATCATTCCAATCATTGCCGTGGCCAATCCCACCGTGACCGTGAACAACGTATAGATCACGACGATGTACTCGCCGATATACGCGTTGAGGTAGTCCATGGTCCCTAAGAACTCGACCCGGTCGTCTCGGCCAGTCCCACCTTGGATCGGCAATTGGATCATTTGGAAAGTGCTTGCCAGTTCCCCGCCCGGCGCGGGAGAGTTCCGCCCGTTCACCGGTCCGATTTCCTCCTTGATTTCCCAGTCTTCGGTGTAGCGGAAACTCGCGCGCATCCCCTCAAAATAGACGTTGATCTCCCGCAATTCGGGCAGTGTTCCAAACTCCACGACCACTCGCCTCATCACCTCTGGGTGCTGAAAGATCTGTTCCAGGCCCTCTCGCCGTTCCGCGTAATAGAGGACGTGTCCCCGCAGAAACTCAGCCAGGTTTATAGAACGCTGTTGAGCCCAGAGCAGGTATTGGTACTTCTCCATGCTGGCCGTGATCAGCATGATCAGGCTGGCCAAAACGATAAACGTCAAATTCAGGCGGACAAAGACGCGATCCAGCAGGTGGCGTGAACGCTCCCCGGCAGCCCAGGCAAAAGCGAAAAACGAAATCGAGACCAGGTGCTGGTCGGCGTTCCAGGGGATAGTTCCGGTTTGCAGCGGCAGAAAAGTCGAAGCGCTGTGGAGGAAAAGAGAGCCACCCAGTAAAGCCAGGGCAATCAATGTGGCTCGCTGGCCCTCCGTCTCATCCCGGCGAACTGCGCGGATGCCGAGCACGAGGGCGAACAGCGCCAGCAGGTCGGTGGTTAGCATGACAACGGAATCCGCATGCCTGCCCGAGCCCAACCATGGTGACGAAATCAACATGCCGAGCAACGCCAGGCATGCCACGGGGATGCAGCCGCGCAAAAGCCACCGGGCAAGACGTGTTTCCTCCTTGTTCTGCGTTTCGAGTTCGAGCAGGTAGGCGGAAACCACCACCAGTACGCCGCAAGTTCTCAGTCCGTGAGAGAGGCTTTCGAGCGTGGTCCACTGGAATGCCGTGCGGAAGAAGAAGCCAGTCCCGAAATAAACCGTGCGGAGGGCGAAGTGCAACACGAAGAGGAGGAAGCCCAGGGGGAGGAGGCGGTGGGGCGATCGGATGGCTTCTGCAAGGGTCGCCCGGCGGTGATGGAGCAAAACCAGCAGGGTCAGCCCGGCCAGTAGCAGGTGGAAAAATGTGAAAATGAACTGGGTTTCGACCGTGCTATCGGCTAGGCGCCAAAGGAAAGATTGCATGGAACAGTCGCTCTTCCGGCCACCTGCCTTAGAGCATAGCATGGCCAGCCAGAGCCGCCAAATGGCACCAATTTCCACCAAGGCCAATTGTTTCAGTGGGATAGAGAAACGTTCTGCCCGCCTAGAGTGTTAACCGAACGTAACAGCTTTTGGGGCGAACGGCAAACCCCATAATCTGCGCGAAAGTATCCAGGCTCCGGTTTCAGGTTAGCTCATTGCGGCTGTGGGGACGGCACCGGCCAGGAGTCCTATTGCGCTACGCCTCGTAATACTCATCGGAGACGTTCGAGGCGGCAAATTTGGCTCCCCACACTGGACACGTTTCGAACTTTTGCCACCCGGTTGGCCCTAATGATCGAACCCGTGGACGCCTATTGTTTTGAGAGTGATCCGTGCGAACCGCTGACCCGTGTCCATGGCGGGCACTCAGTCTGGACACGTCTCGAACTCGCAAGGGAGGCCGGCGGCTTCCGGGTGCGCCGTCATCCAGGACATATTCGCCTTCCTATCGAGTAAACTGAACTAGATCGCTCGTATGTCTCACTCTGCAGGCGACAAGCTCGGTCACTACCTCAGGCCTTTGCATACGGTGTGCATGTTTCTCGCGTGCGTCACTATGCCGCTTCGGGCTCAATCTAGCGGACCACCGGTTCGCTTTCAGGCTCAGTACACCAAGATCTATTCGGACGACGTCGAGACGGTTTCGCCAGTGGCCGGCCAGGGGTTCGTCCTGGACGCACCGGGTAGCTTCACGACACTAACGTCGGAGGTGATCTCAGGCCAGCGGTCGATCAAGGGTTCCTACAGCGGTGCGGGATCGCATACGACTTTCATGCATACAACCATCGCGCTTGCGCCGAACCACGCGTATCGCGTGACGTTTCCCAACCGGATCGTAACCACTCCCGACCAGGGATTTGATGTGCTTTTCTTTTCATCGACTGCCTACAACGCCGGTGTCAATTGTTGCATCGGCGGGAACGCGGTTAACGGAAAAGCCGGTGACACGGGAACGTTCAACATGACTACCACGCTGGGCCCGTATAGCGATTACCAGGCATGGTTTCAACTTGTCGGCACGGGCGCCATCGTCATCGACAATGTTCAGTTGATCGATGCCGCGACGAACGCGGTGATCGGGACCGCGGATGCTGAGCAGCAAGCGATTGGCCCGATGCCCGGCCTCAACGGAGGGGAGGTCACCACCGATCCGGCGCTGGTCATCGCGGGGAAAGCCTCGCTGCGTTTGCGGAATGGTAAAGGCATGTCCACGAATCCGGCGGTGATTCCGCTGGCTGGAAACACCACATATATCATCGAGTTTCAGTACCACGTGCTCATTCCTGACAGCACCAATGCGTCGCTGCTGGGTCTAAGCCTGTTTCCAGTCGACATAGCCTTCAACAGCAGTCTGGGGGTTTACATGCCGCCATTGCTCAAGAACGCCACGCCGACAGGGACGTTTTCTTCGGGCGCGCTCACGGCGGGGAGGAGTTCCTATGCGTTGGGGATCTACTCCAGCAGTCAGAGCGATGTGGTCATCGACAACATCGCGATCTATCGCCAGGATGCGGCGCAAACTAGCGTCACTCCCTCCGCATGGGCCAGACTGGAATCCGCGCCGTATCCCCGCCTCGGAAGCAGGATGTACTTTACGAGCACTGGCGAGGCAGTCGATGCACAGGGTAACCGGTATTTGTTTTCCGTCGACCAAATTGAAAACCGGCTCGCATTCTTCGATGTGATGGCGGCAATGCTTCCTGAAGCGCAGACTCAATCCCCGGATTATCTCAAGCGCCTTCGCGCCGTAAATCCGAACGTGATAATTCTGCCCAACCACCTCACGGCCCAGCAAGATGTCATGCCCAGTGCGCCCCTGGGAGCCACCGTGGATCTCGACTACACGTTCTGGCAAGGCATTCCCGATGAATGGTACTTGAGGGATTCAAAGGGCGCCTATGTGCCTGATCCGGATTATCCACCATTCCGTACGATGAACATCTCCCCCTCTTCCCCCGTGGTCGGCGGGCAAACGTATTACGGCTATCTGGTGAGCTGGCTGAATACGAAAGTATTCCCGTCCGGAGTATGGGACGGAATTTTCTTCGACGATCTATTCGCGCGGACGAATATCCATTTACTCAACTCGAACAATCCTTCCCTGTTCGATGTTGACTACGAGCGAAAAGGCGTTCGCGGCGAAACGATCGCGTGGGTGAGCGATATGACCAGCGCTGCCACCGCGGCCATGCTTCAGCAGCTCCGGCAGACGAATGGAGATCAGCAACTGATCATGGGCAACGCGGGCCGCCTTCCGGAACTGAGCATGGCCCCCTATGTGAACGGCTATCTGTTCGAATGCTCCAACCTGGACTGGAATGGTTTTTTTCCGGCGGACTTCTGGCGGCGAACGTTCGAGTATTATCGGCGCATGCAGGCGGCCGTAAGGTCTCCGCGTGTGATGCTCATGGAAGGCTGCGGAGCGACGAGTGGTCCTGAACCATACTCCGAAACACCTACCGCTGCGGATTTTCGGAGCGAGAGGATGACCATGGGGACAGCGTTGCTCGGCGACGCCTATTACATTTACGATCTCCACGGCGGTATGACCCCTCCGATTTGGTACGACGAGTATTCAGTGGATTACGCTTCTGGTACGGCCGTTGAGGACACAAGCAAGAAAGGGTACCTCGGCCTGTCTCTGGCTGATGCTGCGGAGTTGACGGCGCCCAGCGCACTGGTGTTTGACGAGGGATTCGAAAAGAACAGCGTTCCGCCGACGTTCACAATCAGCCCAGCCAATCCGCAGGGGTCGTCGGTGACTGTGAGCCAGACACCCGGTGAAGTATTAGATGGCGCTGGAAGCCTAGTGATCAGCAACTCCGATCACACTCAGCTTGCGACAACCAGCGTGACTTTGAGTCCTGCTGTTCAAGGTGCAGGGGCCTATTATCTCGAGTACGATTGGCGCATTCTGGAGACACTCGATGGAAGTTTCGCGGCCAGCACTCCCGGAGGCAACGTACCGCATTGGGATGTCTTAAAGGGAAGTTCCGGTACAGCGCACCGCCCTTTCGTTGTCTCCAACAATGGCCCGATTACGATTCAATTTGCGATCAACCGCGGAGGGGGAAAAGTTTCGATTGACAACATGCGGATTTACCGCGGAGGTGTTGGCCCGTGGCGCCGGGACTTTGAAAACGGGTTCGTGCTGGTAAACTCTCTGGAACAGCCGCACACGTTTTCCGCGAGCGAACTGGCGGGCAGGTTCAGCCGCACGAACATTCGAAGGATTAAAGGAAGTCAGGCTCCGGATGTGAACAACGGGCAACCTATTACCGGCGACCTGACGCTGGGGCCGATGGACGCGATAGTCCTGCTGGCCGATCGCATCGCCGTGAGCGCACCGCTCATCACGGCTGTCGCCAATGCCGCGGGCGGGCAGCCGGGAGTGGCCGCCGGTTCTTTCGTCTCCATTTATGGATCGAACTTCACCCCGCTTCCCTACGACGATTGGAGCAAGTCCATTTTCAGCGGACAGCTTCCGAAGGAGCTGGATGGAATCCGCGTGACCGTCGGCGGGAAGCCCGCCTTCATCAACGCTGTCACGCCTGGCCAGATCAACATACAGGCGCCGGATGTTGGCGCGGGTCCCATGGATGTTGTGGTCACGACACCTGGCGGGGTAAGCGCCGCTTTTTCAACGACGGCCCAATCGTATAGCCCGGCCTTCTTTCCGTGGCCAGGAAATCAGCCTGTCGCTACCCACGCCGACTACACGCTTGCTGTCAAGAATGGCACGTTTCCTGGTACTACCACGGTTCCCGCCAAGCCCGGCGAGATCATCACGCTGTGGGGCACTGGATTTGGACCGACCAATCCGGCGGTTCCCGCGGGACAGGAACCGGTGGTGTTAGCACCGGCGACGCAGTCGAATGTGACTGTCAGTGTAGGTGGCGTCCCAGTGCCGGTGCTCGGGGCCGTGCTCAGTGCGTACGCCGCCACCTACCAGGTTGCGATCCAGATCCCGGGTTCCATGGCCGACGGAAGCTACCCGCTGGTAGCTCTTGTGAATGGAGCGCAATCGCCCACAACCATTCTTCTCGCAGTTCAGCAATAGGGCGTGCGTGATGACGCACAAGTGTTGGCTGGACAGCGGACGTATTATCGGGCACTCGGAAGTTGATCCTCATGGCGGACCAGTACCGATTCGTTTGGGGGATGCCGGCCAGTCGGACGAATCCGCTAGCAGTTCGAGTCCATGTTGGGGTCGAAGAAAAAAGGCACAAACGCCGAGCAAATCGCTCAGTCCTTCTATTGAATCCAATGAGATAAGCAATGAGTTTGAGAATTGATAACTGGCTCCCCAGGTAGGACTCGAACCTACAACCCTTCGGTTAACAGCCGGGGATTTGTAGCTCGCTGGACGTTGCAAACACAAGACTTGCAAGTCCGATCTTGCGATAATCGCTTGAAATTGGTGTGACTTTGGTGTGACTCCAGTTTTGCTAGTGTGCTTTCCGCGGCTACACCACCGGCACATCCGCCAGCGCTTCTCCGGCCTGTGTGGCGCGGCGATCCTTGGCGACGGCGCGCTTCGGCTCCACGTCGTCCAGGGCGGTCCGCTTGGTCTCGGTGCGGATGTGACTGTAGCGCGAGAGCATCTGCCTGGACACGTGGCCCGCGATCTCCATGATCGTCTCGTCGCCCGCGCCCGACTCCGCGAGCTCGGTGATCAGCGTGTGCCGGTTGTCGTGCCATCGCCCAAGCACGGCCGCCTTCTTGCGGATCTGCTTCCACGCCGTCTTCAGCGTGGTGATCGCCTTCGTCGGATCCTTGGGAGATCTGCCGCCGCCCGGGAACACAAACCACTCCGGCTTAGCCTCGCCGAACCGCCGCGCGTACCAGCGCGTGTGGTCGACCAGAGCGTCCAGCACGGTCGCATTCAACGGGATCGTCCGTCCCGTGCCGGCGTCGGTTTTCGACTGTCCAACCGTGAGTATCCTCTTTTCAAAATCGATCTGGCTCCAAATCAGGGTCTTGATCTCGGCGTCGCGCATGCCGCAGTTCAGTGCGATCACGAGCGCCGGGTAAATCGAAGGCGAGCCGCCTTGCTTGTCTCCCTTCGCGGGCTTCTCGCCGCGGGCCTGCCGCTCGCAGGCGAGCCGCGCCGCCTGCGTAGACTCCAGCGCCACCGCCAGCATGCGCTCCTGCTCCTCCGCGCCAAACGCCTTGCCGGGAGATGGATCGACCTTCAACTTCAGACTCTTCTCGCGCCGCATCTTCGTCCGGATCAGATCGCCCTGGTCGCCACAGAGGCGTAGCAGCAAGGCGACCTCCTCGTTGACGGTTTTCGGAGCAGCCTTTCTCGGTGAGGCGGTCGGTCTGGTACTTTTTCACGATCCCTGGCGTCACTTCCAGGACCAGCCGGTCGGCCAGCAACCGCGTCACATGCCCGAGCGCGTACTCCGCGAACACCGGCGCCCGGTGTTTGGCTTTGTACTCCTTCAAGAACTCCTCTCCGGCGTCCTTGATCGTCTTGCGGCCCTGGGCGCGCTCCTCCTGCTGGACCACCTCGCCGTAGCCAGACTCGAGGCGCATGCGCTCGGTGCGTTCAACTTTCTCCGCAGCCTGCTTCGAAGTCTTATGCGTGGACGCCTTGAACCGCCGCCCGTCGAGGATGAAATTATAGTGATAAAACTTGCCAACCCGGAAAACGCTCATCGTGCCACCTTCTTTCTTGCCATGTCCGTCCCGCTTCAGGCGGCTGTCCGCGGCAAGACTTCCCTTTCGATCTGCGGCCGAATCTCCTGCTCCGCGACTTCAAGATCGTAGGCGCTCTGGAGGTTCAGCCAGTACTGCGGCGACGTGCCGAAGTACCGGGCCAGACGCATCGCGGTGTCCACTGTGATCGCCCTCCTTCCGTTGACGATGGCGCTGATCCGATTCATCGGAACCCGGAGCGCTCGGCCCAGTTCGTTCAGGCTGACATTGATTTCCTGGAGCTCGTCTCTGAGTAGCTCCCCAGGATGGATGGGTGGTAGTTTCTTTCGCTGTGCCATAGTCTTCAATGGGGCCGCGATCAACTGAACGCGGAAATATCTCCGACCTCCTTTTGTAACTTGGAGGTCCTCTGCTTCAATGGGGCCGCGATCAATCGATCGCGGAAATCGCTGCCGTCAGTGGTAGTCCACAATCTCGACGTCATATGCGTTCCCTTCGCGCCACGAAAAGCAGATCCGCCAGCGGTCGTTGACCCGGATGCTGTGCTGGCCGGCCCGGTCGCTTTTCAGAGCCTCCAGCCGGTTGCCCCGGATAGCACCGAGGTCCGTGAGGCTCGTGGCCGCGTCCAGCCAGCGCAGCCGTTTGCGCGCCTGCTCTTCGATCCCGCGAAACTTCCGGCTTCCATATCCATCGTGGATCACCTTAGTCTCCGGGCACCGGAACGAACGAATCATACACATCGAACATACTACGCACGGCGTATCGAGTCAACCCGCAAGTACGGGCAGCCCGGCCCATATGAGCGGAGACGCGACGCAGTTTATTGGATAGAAGGACCTTTCACGGACGGATTCAGGAGAGCCTGCAATTCAACGATCCTACGCTCCGATGCTTCGAAGTCCTCGAGCAGCGTGACCATCTCCTCGTCTCCCTCCGATCCACATCCCATGCACACGCCACGTTCCATGGACACAGCACGGGCGCCGCAGTTCAGGCAGACGAAGACGAAGTGATCCGGATTGGCAGATGCCCAAAGGTCGCCGTGGCGGTGCCATCGAAGGTTGGCTGCGCGTCCAGCCATTCCCTGATGTCCGACAGCCGGTATCTGACGGTGGTGCCGTTCAGTTTTCGGAATTTGATTCCGACGCCCGTATACCGGTCGTTGCGGAGGCTCTTGACGCTGCGAGCGCACACTGCGGTTGTCTGGTGCTCGTCGAGCAGCGCCCAGCCAACGCTGGGAATCGTGGATAGGTCCACCACCCTGCGATCTGTCTTCTGTTGCGTGTTTGTGGCCGGCGCGCATGCACCGGCGACGGGAGGGATCGGATTCGTCGCCATGAAAAAATCCTCGAAGAGTGGAGTTTTTCAGGTTGGCCTGCGCGGGGTGGGCGGAAATGGAAAAGCCGCGCCCGCGCAGAATCCAACCTGCGCGAATCGCGGCCCGACGTGACGCTACCGCCTGCTCTTGCCCTAGGGCTTCGATGCAAACAGCGGAAACTGGTACCTTGCCGTTCGGTCCCGGGAGCGGCTGCAAACTTCGAACTTCACCGGGGTTCCGTAACGATTCGTTGAATACATAGTGCTACCAATTACCCATGGGCGTGCTGTCTTAGTCTTTCTTGGCGTTGCTCACAGATGCCCTGCAATCACGGCTGCCGGAGGGCACTTTGCATCGCAAAGGGCTGGTGTGACTTTGGTGTGACTCGATATGGAAAAGGGCGGGAAAGGCGGGTAACCCTAGGTAATGGCCAGATCCGGGCCGAACGCGGACGCAGGCTGCTATCTGTTTGATTTCTTGGGGGATACGTTGAAAATAAAGGACTTTGATTGGCTCCTCAGGTAGGACTCGAACCTACAACCCTTCGGTTAACAGCCGAATGCTCTACCATTGAGCTACTGAGGAGCAAGGATGATTATTCTTCCATTTAAACAGACGCTTGCTGAGGTGTCAATTCTCTCCGAGAAGACGGTTCACGCGGCTTCCGTACGTAAGCAGTTCGGGCCGGGGGTTCCGCGTCGACTACGCTCACGACAGTGCCGCTTTACGGTCAGCCTCCGAACACCTTGCCGCCGAGAGCCATCACCCATCACGATCACTTGTAATTGCGCCGATGCAAGTCAGCTCGATCGAATCGAGCTTTTGGTCACCGTCTAAGTTACACGATATCGAGGCTCGTCGCTTGTTCTCTGGTACCCGCTCTAGTACTTTTCACTACGTACTGGTACCCCGAAAGGGCCTGCTTGAGCGTTGTAACGCCCCACAACATCACCGTAGAATACTGTCTCGGAAGCGTACAGAGGTACCCAAAACATTTATGTCTTCTCTTGATCGCGCGCGGAGGTTTCTGCAGACGAAGGCGGCGAAGCTCGCGCTTGCGATAGTGCCGCTGGCGGCGGCCACCATTGCAGCCAGGCCGGCGAAAGCAATTGCGACCCAGGGTCTGCTCGATACCCCGACCGGCTCCTTTAGCTCGACAGGACTCATTGGTCCACCCACCGGCTCAGCGGGGGCGACCATCCTTCCATCCTTTAATAATCTGTTCGGCCAGAGCTTGTTTGGAACCGTCTCCGGTCCGGTTTCAGGAGGCAGTTCGTCGCTGACGCTGGATTGGGTCGGCTCGGCGTCCGGCAGCGCAGCCGTCAACCCCATTCCGATCGGGTGGGATTTTACGATCGGCGCCGCATCGAGCGGCACCGTGGTCACGTGGATTCTGGACGTGAACTTCAACCTCCTGGCTGGCGGCACTACGCTCAACCAGTTCACGTCAGCCTCCAGTCTGACCGGGGCGATTTCGTATCACGTGCTTTCCTCCGGTACTCCGGCGGTTAATCTTCCCGCTGCTTTGAACGACTACGATGTCAGGTTGACCGTGAATTTCCAGAACTCCGGTTTTGGCGCCGAATCCGTGGACGTGCCATCGGGCGCGAGCATCGACCTTAACAGCGGCAATGGCGGTGAACCCGCCCCAGAACCCGCCACGCTGCTCTATCTCGGACCGGCCGCCGGGTTCCTGCTGTTGATGCGTTCCCGCAAGCGCCGTGGCTGACGCCTCTTGAGTTCCTCTCTGCCGCGCCTGCTCCTGGTTCTGCCGCAAATGCCGCAGGACCCGGCGAGCGGTGCGGCGCGCTCCGTTCGAACCATCTGCGAACTGCTGGCTCGTTCCGGCTTCACCGTCCACGCGCTCGGCACTACCGCAACCGAGCGCGAATCCAAATCCGACCCCGTCGAATACCTGAAGCAGGTGGGCGCCAGCGTGAAGGTCGAGCCGGGCCGATCCGGCGTACACGTAGGCAGCCGCCACCTATATGGCTGGCAGACGCTGCACGGAAGGCAATTCGACATCCTCTTCGACCAGGCGCTCCACGATTTCAAGCCCGATCTCCTGCTCGCTTACGGCGGACTGCCCGCGGACATCAAGCGGCACCAGCGGGCGCGGCGCCAGGGTGTGAGGATTGTCTTCGCGCTACGCAACGACCGCTATCTCACTCCCGGCTTCTTTGACGAAATGGCCGGCGTCCTCACGCCCTCGCAGTTCCTGACCGATTTCTACCGCCAGGCGATCGGCCTCGAGAGCACGCCGCTGCCGCTCCCCATCGGGATCGAAGATGTAGTGGCCGAGGAACGCGAGCCCATCTTCTTCACCATGATCAACCCCTCGCTCGAGAAGGGCCTGATGGTGGCCGCTCGCCTGGCCGAAGAGCTCGGCCGCCGCCGGCCCGATATTCCCATGCTCATCATCGAATCGCGCGGGTCCGCAGGTCGCCTCATTCAGGCGGGCCTGGCGGGCGGATTCGATCTGGGGCGCCATGAGAACCTGACGACGTCGCCGCCGGTGCCGCAGCCGAAGGATATCTACACGCCGGCGCGCGCTCTGCTCGTGCCGTCGCTCTGGCAGGAGGCTGCGGGCCGCGTCGTCCCGGAGGCGCTGCTCAACGGAGTGCCTCCCATCGTCAGCGACCGCGGCGTCTCGGAGAATGCTTGGACGGCGCCGGTTTCGTCGTCCCGATTCCACCTGATGTGACGGCTGAATCGAGCTGCCCCGTTTCGGCCGCCGTAGTCGAACCGTGGCTCGAACTCATCTTCCGCCTGGAGGACGATCCGGAATTTTACCGCCTGGAATCCGAGCGCGCACTCCAGGCATCCAAAATGTATTCGCCCGAAATCCTGTCACCGCGCTACATAAATTATTTCCTGGACGTGCTGGCCCGTTGAACCTTACCCCCGGCGCTATCATCAAAACTACTGGATGATTTCACTCAAAGGGGTGAGCAAGTCTTTTAACGGCAAGCGCCAGGTCGTCGCTCTGAACCACATCGATCTCGAGATCGCCCGCGGCGAGATGGTGTCGATCGTGGGACCTTCCGGCTCCGGGAAGTCGACTCTGCTGAACTTGATCGGCGGTCTCGACCGCCCCACTGCGGGCGAAATCCGCATTGACGGCCAGGCGGTGGCGGAACTCTCCGATGACGACCTCACGCGCTTGCGCCGCGACAAGATCGGGTTCATTTTTCAGTTCTTCAATCTGCTGCCCAGCCTCACGTGCGTGGAGAACGTGGCGCTGCCGCTGCACCTGAAAGGCCTGCCGCGCAAGGAAATCGACAGGCGCGCCCGGGATCTGCTCGAGTTGGTGCAACTCGGCCATCGCCTCGACCACCTTCCCGACGAGCTTTCGGGCGGCGAGCGCCAGCGGGTCGCGATCGCCCGCGCCCTGGCGTTCTCTCCGCCGGTGCTGCTGGCCGACGAGCCCACTGGAAATCTCGACAGTCACACCGGCGCCGAAATTCTGCGCCTGGTCCGCGATCTTCATCAGCGGCTCAACGCCACCATCCTCATCGTTACCCACGATGTGAGCGTAGCCGAAAGCTGCCCGCGCACCGTAACTCTCCGTGATGCGTGCATTGCCGGGGACCTTCGGCGATGATCCTCTTCCGCCTCATCAGTTGGCCCTACATGCGCAAGCATCTGTTGCGCTCGGTGCTGACCACCGCCGGCATCGTGCTCGGCGTGGCTCTGCTGGTCGGCATGCAGACGGCCAATCAGTCCGTATTGCGCGCCTTCAACCAGACGGTCGATCGCATCGCCGGCAAGGCGCAGTTGCAGGTTTCCGCGGGCGACGTCGGTTTTCCCGAGGAAGTGCTGGAGCGCGTGCAGGCTGTCCCCGAAGTGCGTACCGCCGCGCCCGTGATCGAGGCCACGGTCGATACCGGCCTGGCGGGGCAGGGCAAGCTCCTCATCCTGGCCGTGGATATGACCGGCGATCGCGGTCTGCGCGACTACGATTTCGAAAACGGCGACGAGGACGTCATCGATGATCCGCTGGTCTTTCTGGCGCAACCCGATTCGCTGATCGTCACGCGCGAATTCGCCGAGCGTAACGGGCTCCGCACCGGCAGCGGGATCACGTTCGAAACCATGGTGGGCCGCAAGCAGTTCACCATCCGCGGCATTCTCAAGCCCGGCGGGATGGCGTCGGCCTTCGGCGGAAATTTCGGCATCATGGATATCTACGCGGCGCAGAGCGTCTTCGGCCGCGGACGCCACTTCGACCGCATCGACATCGGCCTGCGCGATGGCGTTTCGCTCGAGCAGGGCGAAGCCGCTCTCGGCCGCGCGCTCGGATCCGGATTCACCGTCGAGCCGCCCTCCGGCCGCGGCAAACATTTCGAATCGCTGCTGAGCGTCTACACATTGGCTGCCAGCATCTCCAGCATGTTCGCGCTCTTCATCGGCATGTTCATCATCTATAATTCGTTCGCCATCGCGGTGACGCAGCGCCGCTCTGAAATCGGGATACTGCGCGCCCTCGGCGCCACGCGCGGCCAGATTCGGACGTTGTTCCTGGGTGAGAGCGCCGTCGCCGGACTGATCGGTTCGGCGGCTGGCGTGGCGGTGGGCCTCGCGATCGCTCGTAGTCTGACGACGGCTACCAGCCAGGTGATGGAAGCCATGTTCGCCGTTCCGCAGAACGCCGGCGCGGTCACAGTGGACCCGCGCTTCCTGCTGGCGGCGGTAGGGGCCGGCGTTTCGACGAGCATGCTGGCGGCGCTGATTCCGGCGCGCAATGCGGCGCGCGTAGAGCCGGTGCAGGCGCTGCAGAAGGGGAAGTATCAGGTGCTCGGCGCTGGCGAAAACCGGGTCCGCCGCACTGCCGCGCTGATCTCGGCGGCTGGCGCCGTCGTCTGCCTGCCGTTCAGCCGTTACCGGCCGGCGTTCTTTCTAGGGTACGTGCTGATCGTGCTGGCCGGACTGCTGCTCACGCCGTTCTTCTCGCTCGCGCTGGCGCGCATGCTGCGCCGCCCGCTCAAATGGCTGCGGCCGGTCGAGGGTTCGCTCGCCGCCGATAGCCTGATTCAGGCGCCGCGCCGCACGTCCGCGACGGTGGCCGCGCTCATGCTCTCGCTGGCCCTCATCATCGGACATGGCGGCGTGGCGCGCGGAAGTTTCGTATCCATCGACGAGTGGATGAAGAACACGCTGAACCCCGACATGTTCGTCTCCACCTCAGAAACGCTGGCGTCGAAAGAGTTCCACTTCCCCGCCGCCATGCAGAGCGACCTGGAGCAGACGCCCGGGATCGCCGAGGTCCAACCCGTCCGCGTGGTGCGGGTGCAATTCCGCAATCAACCGATCATGATCGTCGCGGTGGACCATGCCAAGGTCGCCGCGCGAGTGCACCGTCACATGATTGAGGGCGAGCTGCAAACCATGAACCGTCTGGCAGCGGAAGGGAAGGGACTGATCTTCTCGGAGAACCTGGCTACGCTGCAACGCCTGCACGTGGGCGACATGGTGGAGCTGGCAGCGCCCGCCGGCCCTCTGCGCTTGCCCATCGCCGGAATCATCCGCGATCTCTCCAATCAGCTCGGCACCATTTTCATCGACCGCAAAATTTACAGCCGCTATTACCTGGACGATTCTGTGGACATCTTCCGCGTCTACGTCAACGCCGGTGTTCCGCCGGCCGATGTCCGCCGCCGCATTATCGAACGGCTCGGGAGCCGGAACCGTCTGTTCGTTCTCATGAACGGCGACGTGCGCGAATACGTGAACAAGCTGATGAATCAGTGGTTCGGTCTCACCTATATTCAGGTGCTGGTGGCGGTGGTGGTGGCAATTCTCGGAATCGTCAACACGCTGACGGTTTCGATTTCCGACCGCCGCCGCGAGTTAGGAGTTTTGCGCGCCGTGGGTGGTCTGCGCGGCCAGATCCGCCGTACCATCTGGATGGAGGCTCTCGCCATCGGCACCATCGGGCTGGTGCTCGGAGTGGCTACCGGCTCGATCAATCTCTATTACGAATTGCAGGCGATCGAGCACGATCTCACGGGAATTCCGCTCGGCTACGAGTTCCCGCTGACGATCGTACTGCTGCTGATTCCGGTGATCCTCGGCGCCGCATTCGCGTCGGCGATTCTCCCGGCGGAGACTGCTGTGCGGAGTTCGTTGGTGGAGGCGCTCGAATATGAATAGAGCGGTTGGCGCGCTATCCGCATTGCTGTGGCTGGCGATCGTTCACACTCTCCACGCCGAGGATGCCCGCCAGATCGTCGAGGAATCGCAGCGGCGCGGACGTTCCAACTCGCAGCGCTATGAAGGCATCCTCGAAGTGATCGGCGCGAATTCCAAGGTCACGAAGAAATCCTGGACCACGCTGCGCATCGGGGCCTATGGCAATAGCAAATCCATCATCCGCTTCACGGCTCCGGCGGAAGTCAAGGGCGTCGCGCTGCTCGTCATCAATCACCCCGACCGTTCCTCCGACCAGTGGATGTGGACGCCCGCGATCGGCCGCGAGCGCCGCATCGCCCTGCAGGATCGCTCGACGCGCTTCTTCGGCACCGACTTCAGTTTCGAGGACCTGGAAGAGCGCGACGTGGATCAATACGAGTACCGCCTCACCGGCGAGGAACCCATCGACGGCGCCGCGTGCTGGCGCATCGAAGCGCGCCCGCGGCAGGGCAAGGGTTCGCAGTACACGCTCACTCGCACCTGGATTCGCAAGGACAACTACGTGCCTGCGCAGTACGAGAACTTCATCCAGAATCAGCTCGCGCGCCGCTTGCGCCAGAGCGACATCCGCAATGTCCAGGGCATCTGGACCGCCGGCACGCTCGAGATGACCGATGTCCGCCGCAACAGCCGTACCATCCTGCGCATCGAAAAGCTCGAGTACAACGTTCCGATGAAGGACGACGATTTCACGGTCCCGGCGCTGCGCCGCGAGCAATGAAGCCGGCGCTCATTTTCGTGGCGTTCCTCGCCGCCGCCCAGGACTTCACGCAGCGGGGCTTCCTCGAGACCGGCGGCATTTTCTACCCGCAGACCGTCCCCAACGACAGCGCCCATTTCGTCGGTGAAACTCTTCTGCGCTACGAAGCCTTTTACAAGCCCACGCCCGGCCTGCGCTTCGCCGGCACCGTCGACGCGCGCACCGATACGCATCTGGAAACCGGGCGCAATTTCCATCTCTCGTGGTGGGACCGCGAACTGCGACGGCCGGCGTTCGAGGTCCGCCGCCTCAGCGCCACTTACAGCCGCGGTAAGTTGACGATCGAAGCCGGCAAACAATTCATCCGCTGGGGAAAGACCGACGTTCTGAATCCCACCGACCGCTTCGCCCCGCGCGATTTCCTCAACGTGACTGACAACGACTTCCTCGGCATCACGGCGGCGCGGCTCGCCTATGGGACGCAGGCCAACACCATCGAACTCGTCTTCTCACCGCGCCTGACACCCAGCCGCATCCCGCTACTCAACCAGCGTTGGGCCGCGCTGCCGGCGGGGCTGCCGATCGTCGAGCAGCCGTCCGACTTCCCCGGCGGCCCCCAGTTCGGCGCGCGCTGGAACCACATTGGCATGGCGGCCGAGTATTCGCTGTCGTTCTACAACGGGTACGATCACCTGCCGCTATTTCGCGGACAAGTCCAATTGGCGCCCCTGCGCGTCGAAGTGCAGCCGTACTATCCGCAAATGCGCATGTACGGCGGCGATGCCGCGATCCCGCTTCCCCTCGTAACCCTTAAAGCCGAAGCCGCCTATTTCACGTCCACTAATCCTGCTTCGGACCAATACGTCTTGTTTGTTCTCCAGTTGGAGCGCCAGGCGGGCGAGTGGTTCTTTACCGGCGGCTACGCGGGCCAGGCGATCGTGGCGCACGGCCTCGCGCCCGCCTTCTCACCCGTCCGCGGTTTCACGCGCGCGTTCGTGGCGCACGCGGGCTACACGATCGACGTCAATCGCAGCGTGGCACTCGAAGGCGTCGTCCGGCAAAACGGCCAGGGCGTCTGGTTGAAGGCGGAATACAGCCAGGCTTTCGGCCAACATTGGCGCGCCACTGCCGGCTTCGGCTGGATCCACGGCGGCGAATCCGACTTCCTCGGCCAATACAACCGGAACTCGCACGCCATCGTGACGCTGCGTTACAGCTTCTAATTGCCCTACACTGGTATTTCCATCATGAAACTCCAGTCATACACCATCACCCAGGGCCGCGACCGCGCCCCCGCCCGCGCCATGTTGAAGGGCATCGGGTTCACCGACGAAGATCTCGCCAAGCCGATCATCGGCGTTGCCAATACCTGGATCGAGACCATGCCGTGCAACTACAACCTGCGCGCGCTGGCCGTCAAAGTGAAGGAGGGTATCCGCGCCGCAGGTGGCACGCCGATGGAGTTCAACACCATCGCCATCTCGGACGGCGTCACCATGGGGACGGAGGGCATGAAGGCTTCGCTGGTCAGCCGCGAAGTCATCGCCGATTCCATCGAGCTGATGGTGCGCGGCCATATGTTCGACGGCATCGTTGCAATGGTGGCGTGCGATAAGACCATTCCCGGCGCCGCCATGGCGCTGCTGCGCCTGAACGTTCCGGGCGTGATCATGTACGGCGGCAGCATTCTCCCCGGCCAGCACAACGGCCACGATATTTCGATCCAGGACGTCTTCGAAGCCGTCGGTGCCAATGCCCGCGGGCGCATGAGTGACGCGGAACTGCTCGACATCGAAAACCACGCCTGCCCCGGCGCCGGCGCGTGCGGCGGCCAGTTCACGGCCAACACCATGGCGACGGTGATGGAGTTGATCGGCCTTTCTCCTATGGGAACGGCGTCGGTACCGCAGGTCGACCGGCGCAAGGACGACGTCGCCGTGCGCTGCGGCCGCGTGATCATGGACGCCGTGCGAAGCAACCTGCGGCCGCGCGACATTTGTACGCGCAAGGCATTCGATAATGCCATCGCGGGCGTGGCGGCCACAGCCGGATCCACCAACGCGGTGCTACATCTGCTGGCCATGGCCCGCGAGGCCGAGCTGCCGCTTTCCATCGATGACTTCGACGGCATCTCCGCCCGCACGCCCGTGTTCTGCGACATCAAGCCCGCCGGCCGTTTCATGGCGGCGGACGTCGACAAGGCGGGCGGTATCGCGGTCATCGCCAAGCGGCTTCTGGACGGCAAGCTGGTGGATGGGTCGGCCAAAACCATCACCGGCCGGACCTTGGCAGAAGAAGCGGCCGAGGCGCATGAGACGCCGGGGCAGGAAGTGATCCTGCCGCTCGATCGCGCCCTGAAGCCGCGCGGCGGCATCGCCATCCTGCGCGGCAGTCTCGCTCCCGAGGGCTGCGTGATCAAACTGGCCGGCCACGACAAGACCGTCCACCACGGTCCGGCGCGCGTGTTCGAGCGGGAAGAGGAAGCGATGGACGCCGTAACGCACGGCCGCATCCAGCCTAACGACGTCGTCGTCATCCGCTACGAGGGCCCGCGCGGCGGGCCCGGCATGCGCGAGATGCTGGGCGTGACCGGCGCGATCGTCGGCGCCGGCCTCTCCGACAGCGTGGCGCTTGTCACGGACGGCCGCTTCAGCGGCGCGACCCACGGCTTCATGGTCGCCCACGTCGCGCCGGAAGCTTTCAATGGCGGCCCGATCGCCGTGGTCCAGGAAGGCGACCCTGTCACCGTGGATGCGGACAGGGGCGTGCTCAACCTCGATATTCCCGAGGCCGAGTTGAAACAGCGTATGGCCGCGTGGAAGCCGCGAGCGCCGCGCTATCCGAATGGCGTTTTCGCCAAGTACTGCGCGTTAGTGTCATCAGCCAGCGACGGCGCGGTCACGAGGGTGCTGTAGCCTCACACGATCAACATACAATCGCCGTACGAATAGAAGCGATAGCGCTGGTGCACGGCGTGCTGGTATGCGGCGAGCGCCAGTTCCTTTCCGGCGAACGCGGCGACCAGCAGCAGCAAGCTCGTCCGCGGCAGATGGAAATTGGTCAGCATCGCCCCCACTCGCTGGAACTTGAAACCCGGATATATGAAAATGTCCGTCTCTCCCTCCATTTCGCCGCCGCGGGCCGCGCTCTCGACGGTCCGTACGCTGGTGGTTCCTACCGCCACCACGCGACTCGCGGCCGCGATCTTCGATGCGGCCTCGGGCGCGATCCGGTACCGTTCGGCATGCAATCGCGCCGCCTCCACGGTCTCCGTGTGCAGGGGCTGAAATGTTCCCAAGCCGACGTGTAGCGTCACGTACGCTGTCTCCGCCCCCTGCGACTGGCAGTCGGCCAACACCTCCGGAGTGAAATGCAGGCCCGCCGTTGGCGCCGCTACCGACCCCTTTTCACGCGCGAAGATTGTCTGATATCTCTCGCGGTCTGCCGCTTCGTCCGGCCGCTTGATGTAGGGCGGCAGCGGTACGTGGCCGATTCTCTCGAAGGCCGCGAATAGATCCTCCGCTCCGTCGAACCGGATGGTGCGTTCGCCCAATTCGCCGCGCGCGATGATCTCTCCCTCCAGTCCGCCGTCGAAGCGGATGCGCTCGCCGAGCCGCATCTTGCGACCCGGCCGCACCAGCGCATCCCACTCCCGCGGTCCCACCGGCCGCAACAGAAACACTTCCACGCTGCCGCTCAGGTACTCGTGGCGCTTGGGATTGTTTTTCCCGATGGCCAGCGATCGCACGCCCGCGCGCTGTCCGAAGAGCCGCGCCGGGAACACTCGCGAATCGTTCAGGACCAGACAATCGCCCGCGTGCAGAAACGAGGGGAACTCGCGAAAGTGCCGATCCTCCCAGCGTCCCTCGTCGCGGTAAACCACGAGCATGCGCGATGAGGCGCGATCCGGCAATGGCTTTTGGGCGATCAGTTCCGGGGGCAAGTAATAGTCGAATTCCGCCAGATCCATTCCGTCCTCCACTCTACCGCCGCACCGTGTAGAATATGGCAAACAGCACATGCAAGCGCATACACGACTCTCTGGAGCATTCCTCCTCGCGGTGGCGCTCGCCACCGCCGACACTTACCCGCGACAGCCGGGCATCAACGCGGCGCACTACACGTTCCGCATCACGCTGAGCGACGACACGGACGAAATCACGGGCGCGGCCACCGTCGAGGTGCGCTTCCTACAGGCCAATGTGACGCAGTTCGCGCTCGATCTCGTGTCGGCCGCCGACGGCAAAGGGATGACCGTTACCGGCGTCACGATGGACGGGGCGGCCCTGCGATATTCACACGAGGCCAACCGTCTCGCCATTACTTTGCCTGCGGCGCCGAAGGTGGGCGAGAAGCGCGCGGTAGAAGTGAAGTACCACGGCGTCGCGGCGAAAGGACTGCGCATCGGCGCGAACAAGTTCGGCGATCGCACGTTCTTCAGTCTCAACTGGCCTAACCTGGCGCGCGAATGGCTGCCTATGATCGACCACCCCTACGACAAGGCGACGAGCGAATTTCTGGTGACCGCGCCCAGTAAATATCAGGTGGTGGCGAATGGCCTGCTGCAGGAAGAGACCGACCTCGGCGACGGCCGCCGCCTCACGCACTGGAAACAGTCGGTACCGATTTCGTCGTGGCTGAATGCGATCGGCGTGGCGCAGTTTGCGACCCGCCATTTCGGGACGGTCAAGGGCATTCCGCTCGAGACCTGGGTTTTCCACCAGGACCGCGACAACGGCATCGTCACCTTCGAAACGCCCACCCGCCAGGCGGTGGAGTTCCTTTCCGATCACATCGGACCGTATCCCTACGAGAAGCTAGCGGATGTGGAGGCAGCGGGCCTCGGCGGCGGCACCGAACACGCCAGCGAAATTTTCTATGGCGAGCGCTCGGTCGGCAACCGTCCCGCAACTGGCCTGGTAGCCCACGAGATCGCCCACCAGTGGTTCGGCGATTCCATCACGGAGAAGGATTGGGACGATGTGTGGCTGAGCGAAGGCTTCGCCACCTATTTCACGCTGCTCTGCGCCGAGCACTATGAGGGCCGTGACGCGTTTGTTGCCGGCCTCAAGAGCAGCCGCGATCGCATCTTCACGTTGGAAAAGCGGAACCCGGCGATGGCGGTCGTCCACGACAACCTCGCCGACATGAGCAAGGTGCTGAACCAGATTGTGTACCAGAAGGGCGGATGGACGCTCCACATGCTGCGGAGCCAGATTGGTACCGAGAAGTTCTGGGCCGGCATTCGCGAATACTATAAACGCTACCGTGACAGCAGCGCGTCCACTGATGATTTTCGGCGTGTGATGGAAGAAACGTCGGGCGTCGAACTGGGCTGGTTATTCAAGCAGTGGCTCTACCGGCCGGGGTCGCCCGTGGTGGAAGGCGGCTGGCGCTACCACCCGCAGACTAAGAAGCTGGAGATCGAGCTGACGCAAACGCAGGCGGGCGACGCATACCGGCTCCCGCTCGAAGTCGGCGTCGATGGGCATAGTGAGAAGATTGAATTGACCCAGAAACAGCAGCGCTTCGAACTTGCCGCGGAGAAGGAACCGTCGGCGGTGGTGCTGGACCCGAACACGTGGGTGTTGATGGACGCTAAGTTTGCCAAGCGATAACCGGGAGATCTGATGAAGCTATTCCTGACCTCACTCATAAGTCTTGCGCCTCTCGCGGCCCAACCTGTCTTTACTAACGTTTTCCCGCCGGACGAATACGCGGGGCGCCGCGCGCGTGTCATGGAGAAGATCGGTGACGGCGTCGCCATCCTCCAGGGCACCACCGAGCGGCCGGGCGAGCAGCCGCTGCGCCAGAACAATCAGTTTCACTACCTCACCGGCGTCGTCGAGCCAAGGGCCCTTCTTCTGATCGACGGCAAGGCGAAGCGATCCACGTTGTTCCTCAATCCGCGCAACGAACGGCGCGAAGTGCGCATGTTCGGCCCCGGCCTCTACCCCGGCGACGAGGCTGCAAAAGAAAGCGGCATCGAGGCAGTGCTGGCGCGCGATGAATTCAAGGCCGCACTCGACGCCGTCGCCAGAGAAGGCCGCGCGATCTACGTACCCTTCCGTCCGGAGGTCCTCGGCAGCGCGTCCGCCAGCGATCCCGCCGCGCTGGCTCGAGCCAATAAGAATGACCCGTGGGACGGCCGTACCTCGCGGGAAGAAGCTTTCATCGCGCATCTGAAGGCGGCCGCCGCGGAATCCAAGATACAGGATCTCGACCCCATCATCGACAACCTGCGTGGTACCAAGAGTCCGCGCGAGATCGCTGTCATTCGCGAAGCTACCCGCATCGCGGGCCTCGGCATCATGGAAGCGATGCGCGATTGCCGTCCTGGAATGTACGAGTACCAGCTTCAAGCCGACGCCGAATTCATCTTCAAGTATTACGGCTCGTACGGCGCCGCCTATTTCGCGCTGATCGGCACTGGTCCAAATGCTTACTACTCGCACTATCACAAGGACACGGCACAGATCAAAGACGGCGACCTGGTCCAGTTCGATTACGCGCCCGACTACAAGAACTACACGTCCGACGTGACGCGCGTCTTCCCGGCCAACGGCAAGTTCACGCCCTGGCAGCGCGAGTTCTACACCATCTACCTGCGCCTCTACCAGGCGGTGATGACTTCCATCAAGGTGCACGCGCGCGCCAGCGACATCATCAAGGATGCGGTCGGTAAGATGGACCGGATCATGGCCGGCTACCAGTTCACCGATCCGCGTATCAAGCAGGCCGCCACCAAGTTTGTGGAGAACTATCGCCGCAGCCGCGCCAACGGCCTCGGCCACAACGTTGGGATGGAGGTGCACGATGTCCGCAACCCGACGCCTACGCTCGAGCCTGGCCAGATCTTCACCATCGAGCCGGCCATGCTGATCGAAGAGATGCACCTCGGCATCCGAATGGAAGACATGCTGCTCATCACGGAGAGCGGCTACGAAAATCTCTCGGCGTTTGTGCCGGTCGAGATCGCCGACATTGAAAAGCTCATGGCCGAGCCGGGCCTGAGCGATGCTATGCACCGCACACCGCCGCGACAGTAGTTTTGTTGAAGGGAACTCACATGCGCCTATCGACTATCACACGCCCATTCGCAGCCGCATTGCTGCTCACTGCCATCGCCAGTGCGCAGCCGTCGGACCAGCTCCAGTCCATGCTGCGCCGCATCTTCAACTCCAACGAATTCGCCGGAGGCGGACGCGGCGGCGGTCGTGGAGGCCGCGGCGGTGGTGGCGCCGGCCGCTGGGTCGAGGGTGGCTACACGGCTGTCGAAGGCAGCGAAATCGTGAAGTACGATCCGGCTACCGGGGCGCACGAGACGCTCATCAACGCGGCGCCGCTGACCTTCGGCGAATACGCATGGTCGGCGGATAATTCCAAGCTGCTCGTCATGACCAAACCGCAGCGCGTGCTCATTCGCAAGACGGCAGGTGAATACTGGGCGATCGACCGGCAGGGCGGCGCGCGCAAGAAACTCGGCGGCGAGAATGCTTCGGATCTCCTGTTCGCCAAGCTGTCGCCCGACGCCTCAAAGGCCGCCTACGTGCGCGGCACCAATCTCTATGTCGAAGACCTTGCGAGCGGCGCCATCACGCAGCTCACTTCGGACGGCACCGACATGATCATCAACGGCACGTCGGACTGGGTCTACGATGAGGAGTTCGCGCTACGCGATGGATTCCGCTGGAGTCCCGACAGCCAGAAGATCGCGTACTGGCAGTTCGACCAGCACGGGGTTCCCGAATACGCTCTGGTCAATTACACGGATTCGCTCTATCCCGTGATCTTCAAGTACCCATACCCGAAGCCCGGGCAGCAGAATGCGTCGGCGCGCGTCGGCGTCGTCAGTGCGAAGGGCGGCCCGACTCGCTGGGTGAAGGCTCCCGGCGATCCGCGCAATACCTATATTCCGCGGATGGAATGGTGCGGCCCCAACGAGCTGATCCTGGAGCATCTGAACCGGTTGCAGAATACCAACGACGTCCTGTTGGCGAATGCCGAGACGGGGGATGTCCGCCGCATGTTCCGCGATGAGGACAAGGCGTGGACCGAAGTGAACAACAACCTGCGATGGATCGGCAACCGCCTGCTGTGGACCAGCGAAAGGGATGGCTGGCGGCACGCGTACACGGTGGGGCGCGACGGCGACATGCGGCTGATCACCAACTTCGCCGCCGACGCGATTTCGATCGCCGCTGTGGATACGGCGGGCGGCTGGCTCTACTTCATCGCGTCGCCCGACGAACCCACGCGGCGTTACCTCTACCGCTCTCGTCTGGACGGCAGCGGCAAACCGGAGCGCGTCACGCCGCCGAACTCGCCCGGCGCGCATTCCTACGACATCTCGGCCGACGGCAAGTGGGCATTTCACACGTGGTCGCGCTTCCAGGTGCCGCCTACGACCGAGCTGGTGCGGCTGCCGTCGCACGAAACCGTGCGCGTGACGCAGGACAACGCCGAGATGAAACAGAAGGTTGCTGAGGTGCTGGGGAATCGCTCCGAGTTTGTCCAGGTGGATGCCGGCGACGGTGTGAAGATCGACGGCTGGCTGATGAAGCCGCGCAATTTCGATCCGTCGAAGAAGTACCCGATCATCGTCTACGTGTACGGTGAGCCAGCCGGAGCCAATGCTGTCGATCAGTTCTCCGGCAATCGCAATCTCTTCCATGCCGCCCTGGCCGACGAGGGTTATCTGGTCGCGACGTTCGACAACTCCGGCACACCTACTCCGAAGGGCCGCGCGTGGCGCAAGGTAATTTATGGCTCGGTCGGCGTATTGGCCTCGAAAGAGCAGGCTGCGGCGTTGCGTTCGCTGGCCTCGACGCGTCCCTATGTGGACCTCTCGCGCGCCGGCGTGTGGGGATGGAGCGGCGGCGGATCGATGACCCAGAACCTCATGTTCCGCTCGCCCGATCTATACAAGGTCGGGGTCGCGGTGGCGGCGGTGCCCGATCAGACGCTTTACGATTCCATTTACCAGGAGCGCTACATGGGCCTGCCGCAGGACAACGCGAAGGGCTATCACGATGGCTCGCCAATCAACTTCGCCGAGGGGCTGAAAGGCAAGCTGCTGATCATTCACGGCACGGGCGACGACAACGTCCATTTCCAGGGCGACCAGCGCCTGGTCAACCGATTGGTGGAGTTAGGCAAGCAATTCGACTTCATGGAGTATCCGAACCGGACGCACGGCATCAGCGAAGGCCGGGGTACACAGCTTCACGTGTACACGCTGATCTCGAGATACTTCGAGGACCACCTCCCGCCGGGCCCGAAGTAGCTCGGCCTACCACCTCAAGTAGGCGCGTAGCTGGACGTTGCGCGCACCTACTTGCGTGGCACTGGTCTGGCCGAACGAAGTCGAGCTGATGCTGATTGTACTTGTACCGTTGGTGGTCGTGCCGATCGAGAAGACAGGATGGTTCAGGAAGTTGAGAAATTCGGCTTGCACGGTGAAGCGCACGTGTTCCTTTATGGGTACGTCCTTGCCGATCGCCATGTCGGCGCTGAAGAACTTCGGCCCGTATACATACAGGTACTGGCCGAACTGTCCGGGCGTGGACGGCAGTGACAGGTACTGCGGATTGGCGCGGCCGTCAGCACCGACGAGCGAACGGTCCGCATTGTAGAGCGTAGTAGCGCGCGGGCCGTCGCTGAACGAACTCATCATACTCTGGAGTTGCGACAAGCTTAGGCCTGAGAGGTTGACCCCGGCATCGGTCCCCGAGTTGACGTTCACCGTGCGCTGGCCGCTGGTGAGCTTGTATACGTGTCCGGTGGTAAGCCGCCAGATACCCGATAATGACCAACCGCCTGCGATGCGATTCAGGGCGCCGTTCGCGATTGCAAACTTACGGCCTTTGCCGAACGGGAGGTCGTACGTGCCGTATGACTGGAACGTCTGCCGCACGTCGAAGGGGCTGGGCGCCTTGTCCTGGGCGAAGTTGCGGATGGTCGTATAGTAGGCGGCGAGCGTGTTGTTCACGATGTACAGGTCGCCCATTCCGTGTGACAACGTGTAATTAGCGCTCAGTGTCAGGCCGCTCTTCAACCGCCGCCTGAGATCCACCTGAAGGCCGTTGTAAGTCGACCAGGAATTGTCATCCGTGACAGTCAGGTCGCCGACATACGGGTTAGGAACGAAAAAGTTGATCGGGTATGGGCCGGGGGCATTGTAGCCGCGATCCGCGCACGGACCGAAGTTATTACCGACAAGGCGGCAAAAGTAAGTCGGGCTGCTCGGTCCCTGGAGGGTAGAGGCCGCGGTCCCCGCATTCCCCTGCGTCAATTGAGTGATGAAAGTATTGCTGGTGAAGCCGGATGCCGCCGCCAGCGCCGGTTGTGACCCGCGCGCCGCGAACGCCGCTTCATAGATGGGCAAAGCCACCTGCCCCGGCCGGCCCAGGTTCTGGAAGCTATTCACTCCGGCAGCCAGGTTGATCTTGAGGTTGTTCTGCGCGTTGACGAATTCCTTGAGAAATCCGTTCTCGAATATGTTGACTTCCTGGACTCCGTAGAGGTGCCACTTATGCGTCGTCTTGTTACCGACATAGCGCACTTCGAGCACAGTGTCGCGCGCGACCTCGCGCTGGATCCCGAAATTCCAGCTTTGCACATAGGGATTCCGCAGCGTCGGTAGCTGGCCTGGTCCATTCCTCTTTCCGGCAGTCGTGCCGACGTTGTAGTTCTGAAAAGCGAACTGGCCCTCCTTGAAAGGCGGCGTGAATGAGGATGGCGCAACCAAGAAGGCCGGATCGGGCGATTGCAGAGTCAGACCCGGCGTGTATTCCGAGCCTGGACTGGCCGACACCGAACGCCAGTTACCGGCATTGGTATTGATCCAGTAGTCCACATTCAACCCCTCATCGAAGTAGCTGATCCCATAGCTGCCGCGGACCACGGTCTTGTTACCAAGGAGTCTGCCTAACAGTCCTCCCGAAAAATTGGGGTTCCATGCGAACCCGAAATTGGGCGCGGGGTTGACGTGATCGGGAGCATAGGTAACCGAACGCTGTCCGATCGAGGGTATGCGGCTCGCATCGAGGACGCCCGGTTGAAAATTGGCGTTCGAAGGCGCCAGCACGTCGTCGATTGTGGGCGACATGAACGTGTTGTTGGTGTTGGTCATGACACCGGTGAACTCCCAACGCAGGCCATAGTTCAACGTCAGGCGCGGGCTCACACGAAACGAATCCTGCACGTAGAGGCCCCAGGACCGGTAGTTCTCGCGATACACCAGGGGCGCGAATTTGGCATACTGCCGTGCCTTCTCGTCGATGTTCTCGAATCCCTGGATCATGCTCACACGGCCCGTGAGAGTAGCGTAGAGTTGGGCCGCGGCAGCCACATCCTGTGTGCGGATGAGCGGAATGTTGGCGGCCGTGAAGACCGAGTTGACGGGATCGTTGCCGGAGACACCTAGCGAGTAATTCAATACGCCCGAGAACTGATAGAAATCGTTCTCGTAGAAGCGCGTATAGATCGCGCTGCCTCCGAACTTGACGTTGTGTTTTCCTTTGACCCAGTTGAACTCGTCGGAAAACGTATATGCCGGATTGGTCCGGATGAGGGGTGTCGCATTCGGGATAAATGCGCCAATGCCGCTGCCGAACGTCACCCGCTTGTCGCTCTGTGAAGACCACTGGTGCACCGAATTGCCGATATTGCTGCCCGAGACGCTACCCTGAATCCCGAACTTCACGGAATTGAACAACGTGGGCGTCACAGTCCAATCCACGCCATTCGAGAGGGCGTAACGGGTGAACTTACTTTCACCGCTTTGCACGCCGAGGCCGGGATATGGGACGCCGGTCGGGTTCACGTGCTCGTGCTGCATGTTCCAACTGCCATGCCACGCCACCTGATTGGTGATCTGATAATCCAGGCGTGCCGTGGGGTAGATATCGCGCGATCCGGTCTGCTGCTTCCACGTCAGCGAATTCTGGTACAGGTTGCTGCTCGAGGGAAGGACGGTCCCCCGGTCGATAGTTCCGTTGATGGCTTTGAGCGCGGTCGCAACGGTGGGGTCAATCGCCGTGGGATAGCCGTTGGCGCCCGCGAGCTGGAGCACATTGACGGTGTGCGGCAGGCCATCGGTGCCGACAAACCGGTACACTCCGCTCTGCGCCTCCTGCGTTAATAGGGTGGCCGTATTATTGGCCGAACCGGGCCGCGGGGCGTCCTCGTAGTTGACAAAAAAGAACAGCCGATTCCTCAGAAACGGCAGGAAGGGCAGCCGCAGCGGACCGCCCAGGTTACCGCCGAAGTCATTCAATCGCACCTTGGATTTCGGCAGGCTGCGCATGTTGTTGAAGAACTCGCCGGCGTTCAGCGCGTCGTTACGGAACTGTTCGAAGAGGCTGCCGTGGAACTGGTTGGTCCCGCGCCGCGTGGAGAAGCGGATGGTCACGGCGCCGCCCGAAGCCGCGTCGGCCTCCAGGCCGCTGGTCGAAACGGTGACCTCATCCACCGCATCCAGCCGCAACGGAACCAGCGAGCTGAAACCACTGCCGCTTTTGTTGCGCGTGTCGTTGACGTTGATGCCGTCCAGGCTGATGTTCAAGGCGGACTCGAACAGGCCGTTGAACGTCGTGATGCCGCCGGAGGTCGAGGAGGCGCCCGCCGAGAGCGCCGCGAAGGTCAGGGTATCGCGGCCGGAGAGGGGAAGGTCCTTGATGTAATCATTCCGGATCGTGGAGGCTACCTGGTTCGACGTGGTCTCGAGCATAGCGGCTGAGCCGCTCACTTCCACGGTCTCCGCGACGGTGCCGAGTTTGAGATTCACCGAGAGGTCGGTGGCACGACCCGTTTCCACAATGACGCCCGAATACACCGCGGTCTGGAAGCCCGGCGCCGTGATGGTCACGTCGTAAGTGCCAGGCAGCAGGCTGAAAACGGTGTAGGAACCGTCGGCCCCCGACGTGGTGGCCTTGGTAATCCCGGTCGCCGTATCGCGCGCGACGATGGCCGCCTTCGGCACCAGTGTATTGCTGGGATCGTACACCGTGCCCTTGATGTCACCGGTGGAGCGCTGCGCTATCGAAAGCGTAGCGGAAAGAATCAAAACGGCAAGCAGGCTCTTCATTGTCCCCTTCCACAACCGGAGTGTAATCGTTTACACGACTGTATATGGGACTTGCGCTCCCGTCAAGGGGTTCGGATAATTTTCAAGTGTTTCGTCTACAAACCGGCGCGCGCCGCGGGCTCCAGCTTTACCTCCGGCAGATTTGCCTGCTTGAGTTGGGCGTTGAGCGCGGCGAGATCCGTCGTCTTCAACACGATCCATTTCTGCATGACGGCGGCAACGGCGGTTCGACGATTCGTGACGGCGGCGGCGAGTTGCGTGGACGGAGCAACGTCGGCGCCTTCGAGAAGGCGAATCAACGCGGTCAGCGAGCCGCCGGCGGAACTCAACGTTTCGGGGCCCGACGAGATGCCGCCGCGTCCGCCACCTCCACCGCCTCCTCGCCCTCCGCGTCCGCCTCCGGTTGCGCCCTCCAGGGCTGCGGCCTTCTTGTCGAACGCGGCCACCGCCTCGGCGGCGGGGCCTTGTGCGCGGCTCGCGAGCGCCTGTACCTGGCCGCGGAGGGCGACCATCTCCGTGTGCGCCCTCTGTGTGGCGAGCACGTCGTCATACAATTGCTTCGACATTGTGAACTGCTGCTGGACGCCCAAGGCGTTCTTGACGCGCGGGTCCATGCGCATCGTCAGCGGCTGCGTATAACTCTGTCCGTTGACCGCGAGCTTCACGGTGTAGCGGCCCGGCGCCGCCCAGATGGACGTGATCGAGGGCGCCGTGTCCTGGAATACCGCCTGCATCGGGTAGCCGCCGCGGCCGCCGCCGCCGGGGAGCGGCGTGTAATGCATGTCCCACAGGGAGCGGTGCATTCCCGGCTCGGCTGAAAGCGATTTCGACGGCCGCACCCAATACTTGGGAATGGCGAGCATCGGGTCCACCGGCTCGACGGGATCGGCACTCGAGTAGCTGCGAACCAGGGCACCGGCGGCGTCGCGGATCTCGATCGTCACGGGGCCCGACGAGGCGGAGCCCAGGTAGTAATCGATCATGGCGCCATCCGGCGGATTCTTGCCGGCGGGCTCATCGGGCGGCAGCGGCGTATCGGTGTTCATGTTCCAGCGGACGCGCGTGGCGGTCTGCGGTTTGAAAAGATACGCAGCGGCGGATTGGACATCGTTGTGGATCTGGCGCAGCGGCGTGATGTTGTCCAGAATCCAGAAGCCGCGGCCGTGCGTAGCGGCCACGATGTCGTCGTCTTTGACAATCAGATCGCGAATGGAACTGGCCGGCATGTTGAGGCGCAGCGATTGCCAATGGTCGCCGTCATCGAACGAGACGTAGACTTCGCGCTCGGTGCCGGCAAAGAGCAGGCCCTTGGTCTTGGGATCTTCCCGCACCACGTCGACAGGCGCGCCATCGGGGATGCCGCTGACGATCTCGGTCCACGATTTGCCGCCGTCGTGTGTGCGCAGAATGTGCGGGCGCATGTCGTCGAGCCGCAGCGTGTTGATGGCGGCGTAAGCCGTCTGGGCCTCGAAGTGGCCGGCGTCCATGATCGATACCTTGGCAAACGGCGCCAGATCTTTGGGCGTGACGTCCTTCCAGTGGAGGCCGTTGTCGACGGTCACGTGAATCAGTCCGTCATCCGTCCCGGCCCAGATGCGATTGATGTCGAGGGGCGAGGGGGCGACGGTGTAGATGACGCCACGCTGCGTGGGCTGCGCGGTGGGCTGGTCGCGGTATTTGCCGATCGAGGCGGGCAGCTCAAAAGTCTTGCGCGTGAGATCGGGGCTGATCTCCTTCCAGCTTTTGCCGCCATCGGCGGTGCGCCACATAGTGCTTCCGGCGAAGAACATGACGTGCGGGTCGGCCTGGGAGAAGACCACGGGCGCGGTGCGCAGGGTTCGGAAGTCGGCGGCGCGGATGGGATTGGGCGCGACGTTCTGCACCTGCCCGGTGCGGCGGTCGAAGCGCGTCACCTTGCCGCCGAAAATGATGTTGGCATCGAGCGGATCGGGCACGGCATAGCCATACTCTTCGACGCCCACCGGGTGCCATTCGCGGAAGGTGATTTGGCCATCGTCGCCGCGGCTCGAGACGCAGGCGGAGCCGCTCTCCTGCTGCCCGCTGCACACACGATACGGAAAGCCGTTATCGGCGTTGACGTGATACATCTGCGCGGTGGGCTGGTTGTACCAAGAGCTCCAGCTCTGGCCGCCGTTGACGGTGATGATAGCGCCCTGGTCGCTGACGTCCAGCAGTATGTCGGGGTTGTTGGGGTTGATCCAGATGCGCTGATAGTCGTCGCCGCCGGGCGCGCCGCGGATGCCGGTCCAGGTTTTTCCGCCATCGGTGGATTTCCAGGTGACGGTACTGGCGACGTAGACGATGTCGGCGTTCTTGGGATCGACGGTGGGAACCGAGAGGTCGCCGCCGCCGATCCGGCCGGCCGGTCGAGGATCGTTGGTGATGCGGGTCCAGGATTCGCCGGCGTCATCGGAGCGGAAGATGCCGATGGCGCCGCCGCCCGGCGCGATGGAAGCGTAGAGGCGCCGCGTGTTGCTGGGCGCGATGGCGAGGTTCGCCTGGATGACGCCGCTCTCGAGTCCCTTGGTCACCTGATGCCAGGTAGTGCCGCCGTCGGTGGATTTGAAGATGCCGCCGTTGGTCCCGCTCCAGGCGCCGTTTTCCCACGGGCCCTGGCGCGCTTCCCACAACGCGGCGTAGACGGTGTTGGGGTCGGTCGGGTCGATCGCGACATCGGACGCGCCAGTGTTTTCGTCCTTGCCGAGAACCTTCTCGAAGGTCTGCCCGCCATCGGTCGAGCGATAGAGGCCGCGCTCCGGGTTGGGACCATACGGGTGGCCGAGGACAGCGACGAACAGCTTGTTAGGATTGCGCGGATCGACGGCGATCTGTGGAATTTGCTGGCCCTCTCGCAGCCCGAGGTGGGTCCAGGTTCGGCCGGCGTCGGTGGATTTGTAGACGCCGTCGCCGACGGAAAGGTCGGGGCGCTGCAGTCCTTCGCCGGAGCCGACGTAGATAATGTTGGGGTCGGAGGGCGCGACGGCGACGGCGCCGATGGAGCCGGTTGGCTGGTCATCGAAGATCGGGACCCAGGTGCGGCCGTAATCGGTGGTCTTCCAGACACCGCCATTGCAGACGCCGATGTAGAAGACGTTCGGCTGCGAAGCGACGCCCGCGGCGGACTTGGTGCGCCCGCCGCGATGCGGCCCGATGGACCGCCAGCGGAGATCCGAGTAAAGTTTGGGATTGAAGGACGCGGCGGAAAGGCCGGATGCCAGTAGGGCGAATGCCAGACAGCGGTTCATTAGATAGATCCTCGTGGAAGTAGAAGTATAACGCCCTGGCGCAGCCCGAATCTCGCTTACATAGCGGGCCGGCGCCGGCCGTTCAGCCGGATCAGCAGGTGCAGGGCAACGGCCGCGCCAATCGCGACGGCGACCAGCGTCCACGCATTGTTTTGGAGGAACGCCTGGGCGTTTTGACCGAGTTGTACGCCGAGATAGGCTTCGCCGAAATAGCGGATCACGCGCGCCAGCACCACCACCAGGATGAACTTACCGAACGGCGTGTGGAGCGCGCCCGCCGAGATCACGAATACCTTCAGCGGCAGGGGAACAAACGGAACCACCGCCGGGATGAAGACCGTAAGCAACCCGTAGCGCTGGAACCAGCGCTGGAACTTTTGCTGCTTGCCCGCAGGCGGCTCGGTGTTGATGAATCTCCGGCCGCCATGCCGTGCCAGAAAGAACAAAACGATGTTGCCGCCGGCCGAACCCACCACAGCCATCAGCGCGGCGAAGTAAGCGCGATCCGGCGTTTGAATCGCGACAGCCAGCAGCAACGCGTCAATCGCCGCCGGCAAAGGCACTCCGAACGAATCGATGAATCCGAGGAGGCAGACACCGATCGGCCCAAACGCAATCAGAGTATCGATAATACTTTTGAGCAATTCTTATCTTATCCCGGCCCGTCACATCATATCGGGGAACGATTTGCGCAGCTTATAAAACCACGCGTGGCCCAGCACGAACACCACGGCCGCGACGAGCCAGAGCTTCCACAACGGGCCAAACGCCGGCGCCTGGTTGTGCAGAAAGATGTCGCGATACCCTTCGACCAGAATGTAGATCGGGTTCTTCGAAAGCAACAGAGTCGCCGAGCGGCCCAGAGACTCCTGTTCGTAACAGATGGGTGTCAGGAAAAACCAAAGCGTCAACACGAACCCGATGACTTGGCCGAGGTCGCGGACGAAGACGCCGAGCGCCGCCAGGAACCAGCTCAGGCCGGCGGTGAACAGCACCTGTGGGATGAGGAGCACGGGCAGCCAGAACACCGCGGCCGGCACTCCGCCGCGCGCGGCGAAAAGGAAAACGCAAAACAGTACGATGGCGAATAGCTCGCTCACCAGGCCGGCGACGACCAGGTTCACCGGCAGCGTCTCGACCGCGAACACCAGCTTCTTGACGAAATTTCGGTGTTCCAGCATGACCGTGGGGGAGCGGCCGGCGGCCTCGCTGAAGGCCAGCCACGGCAGCATTCCGGCCAGGAAGTAGAGTGCGAATTCGGTGCGGCTGGCGCCGCGGTTCAACACCACGCCGAAGACGAAGAAATACGTGAGCATCAGGAGCAGCGGGTTGATGATGGTCCAGAAAGCGCCGCCGAACGAGCCGCGATAGCGGCCCAGGATGTCGCGACGGACCATCACGCGGATCAGTCCGCGATTGCGCCAGATGGTAAGCGGCGGATAGAGAAACGCGCGGCCCACAGCGCGCAACGCGCGTTCGCGGCGGAGTGTGGATCGGGTAACGGTGCGGACGCGATCGAGCGTGCAGACGCCGTCCGCGGTGGTGGCTTCCACCAGCAGAAACGGCCAATCCTGTTCGTAATACCAGCAGACGTTCTCGCGCATGGGGGAGACGAACACCTGATACTGTCCGTCCTCCCCGGGCACTTCGAAATCGAGATGCACGTGCGCCGATTCGCCGGCCTTGACGTCGCCTGCAGGGTGGACGCGCGCGCCATCCACGATCAATGTGCCGGTCGCGCCGTCGAAGAGATGGTAGCCGATGGCGAAGCCCTCCGAAGGCCGCCAGGTCTGCTCCGATTGGTTGCAGATATCCAATTCAGCGTGCACCGCGCAGCCGGCCAGTTTCACCTGCGGGTTGAGATAGGCGGCGCTCATGAGTAGAGCCAACCGGGATAGCGGTCCTTCACCGGCCCGGTCTTTCGGCCCACGGCATAGATGCCATCGCCGCGCAGTTCCGTCTCGAGGCGATACCGCTCGAGCATGTGGCGCACCCAGCCGAATTCGGGATGCGGCTGGTCCAGGAACTCGCCGGTCTCGAGAAGGGCGACCGCGAAGCCGGAATTCTCGAGCAGGCTGTGGATCTCGCGCGGCGTGTATTCCCGGTTGTGGCGCGCATCCACTTCACCCGATTCCGACGGCTTGACGTAAGCGTGAAAAAATCCGGGATGATAGCCTTGCAAGATGGCGGAGACGCCGCGCAGCGCAGCTACGTTGGGCGTCGTCAGGACCAGGTGGCCGCCGGGCTTGAGGATGCGGTTCACTTCGCCCATCAGGTGCATGGGATCTTCGAAGAGATGCTCGATCAGCTCGCCGCAAAGGACGGTGGAGAAGTGGGCGTCGGGATAGGGGAAGGTGTCTCGCTCGGCGTCGAAATGGTCGACGGCGCAGGCGAACGGCTCGCCCTCGGTGGACGTGACGGTCTTGTGGTCGGTGCGTCCGAGCGTGCCGTAATAGCAGCCGCGGACTTCGCCGTAGCCGAGTCGGGTATGCAGCGCAGGTGTGATCTGCAGGTAGGCGCCCATTTCGAGGATGCGGTCGCAAGGACCGCCCGGCGGTGTGATCTCGAGAGTTTTCGCGAGGCGCGTTTTGTGGGTCTCGATGTAGTTGCGGGATTCGGGCGTGACCGCCCAGGTTTCGAGGTAGGGGGCGACGTTTTCCAGTTGGTCCGGTGCGTGGAAAACGTCACTGCCAGCCGGCTGATGCTGAGCGGGTTGGTAGTCTTGACCATTGACTACTGCTTCCAAGAATCCAGCGTATTGACGCGCGACCGACGCCCAGTTGCACTCCTGCGACACGTAGTCGCGGGCGCGGCGGCCCAAGGCTTGGGCGACTTGGGGCCGCGAGACCAAGAGGTTCAAGTACTCGAATATCAGGTCCTCTTCTCCAGCGCCGACCGGAACCTTCAGGCACACATCATCCGGGAACTCCTGAAACGAGCCGATCTCCGAAACCATCACCGCCTTGCCGAGGCCGAGCGAACGCAGCAGGGTGCCCGAACTCTCGCCAACCGTGGGGTAGCGCAGGTTGAGCACGATGTCACAGGCGCCGAGATAGCCCACAAAATCGTCGATCTCCGTGAAGCCCAGCACGCGCACATTGGCGGAGAGGCCCATGGAGCGGATCACAGGCTCCACTGGGAACTCGGGATGCACCTCGCCCACCAGGATCATCTTCGCGTTGGGGACCAGCCGCACCAGGCGCCGGAAAGCTCGCAGCGATTCCGCGATGCGCTTGTACGGTTTCAGGAATCCGAAAATGCCGGCCAGCGGCGTGCCTTCGTCGAGTCCCAGCTTGTGGCGATAGGCATTGCGGTCGGCCTGCGGAATCCAGGCGCCGTGTGGGATCACCGCCACCGGCCCCTTGTACCCAGCGGCGCGCATCTCGCCTTCCATGAAGCGGCTGTGCACGATTACGCCGCGCGCCGATTCGAGGATGCGGCGCGTCATGGCCACGCCCTCGTAATCCGGCCCCACTTCAAGCCGGCGCACGCGCTCCGCGAAGGCCAGCGCCTGCGGTCCTCCGTTGTACTCGCACTCGCGCACGTAGGAGTCCCAATCGCCTCGCTTGATGGTGAGGTCGGCGATCAGGTGGTGCAGGTTCGATTCGTGCATCACCACTATGCCCGGATGGCACAGGGCGGTTTCGTAGACGAACCCGTGATAGCTGTTGTTCCCGGCGTGGTAAAGCGCAATATCGAAGCGCGAACGATCGAACGGCCGGCCGGCATCGGCGAACGTTTCCAACTCCGCCAGCGGTTTGAGGGATTCGATCAGGGCTTCGGAATAATCGGCGATCCCGCTGCGCGCCGGCGGCAGCGGGCTGAAAAACGCCACGCGCATTTCAGCGCACCAGCTCCATCGTCACATTGCCGACCGGGAGCGGGACCTTGACGACCAGCGGGGTGCGCGCCGGGTCGCGCGCATAGAACACCTCGAAGCTGAAGTCCGATTTCGGACCTTTGACCGAGACCACCAGGTGGTCCGTGACGGTGGGCTTTTCTGCCACCGGGATGGTCATGGCGCCGGTATAGTCCATGCGCACCGAATAGGCCGAACCGAAAAACATCTGCTGCCCGGGCGCAACGCGGCCCTGCCCCAGCTCGCGGCGTGCGAAGTAGGCGAACGCGATGGCGTCGCGCGGACAGGAGGGAATGTCGAAATCGCTTTTGCCGCCGCCCGCCGGGAACAGCGTGGCGCGCTGGGCGGTGCCCTTCTTCTGGTCGAAGGTGGTTTTCTCGCGAACTTTTTTGCCGGCGTGACTGATGTCGCGCTCGAGCTCGAGCGAGCAGAGATCGGCAGCGGTGGCCGAAGAATGGTACTTGTCCGTCACCGCAAAGCCCGGGATGGCGGCGTCGATCGTCACGCTGAAATCGAAGCCGGCGGCAGTCTTGTGAGCGGTGAACACGGCGTCGCCCAGGCTCAAGCCGCTTGGCCAGTTCACGCTGTAGTGGAGCGATTCATCCTGCCAGGGAAAACCCGTCTGAGCGGCGGCGGCCGCTGCCAGAAGGATCGACGCGAGGGAAAAACGGACAACGGGACCCATGTGGTTCATCGATGCGCTGTGGCGGAGGCGACATGGCTCGGTACACGCGGCCGTTCCGCCACCTCGTGGAAAACTTCGAGCGTCTTCTGCGCGGTCTTCTGCCAACTGAAATGCGCCGCCCGCTGCAGCCCCAGGCGCTCCATGCGCGCCCGCAGTTCGCTATCCAACAACAGGTCGGCAATGGCGCGCACGATTTCGTCGACCGAGTACGGGTCGAACAGAATGGCGGCGCCATCCACGACTTCGGGCAGCGCCGACGTATTCGAGCAGACCACCGCCTTGCCGCACGCCATGGCCTCGAGCGCGGGCAATCCAAAGCCTTCGTAGAAGGACGGGAAGACGAAAACCTCGCAGGCGTTGTAAAGCTGCAGCAGGTCGCTGTCGGAAACGAATCCGAAGAACTGAATCCGCTCCTTCACGCCCGATTCCTGGGCCGCGTCGTGCACCTTGCCGGCAAACCATGTCTCCTTGCCGGCCAGCACCAGGTTGTGTTTGAACTGCGGATACGCGCGCACCAGCCGGGCGAACGCCTTGATCAGGCCGATCTGGTTCTTGCGAGGTTGCAGGTCGCCAACGCACAAAATGAACGGAGCGTGGATGGCGTGCAGCTCGCGTACGGCGGCGGTGGCGGCTTCCCGCGAGAGCGGACGGAACTCGGGAGCGGCGGCGTTGGGGACGGCCACTACTTTGTCTTCGTCGAGGTCGCCGTACACTTTCAAAATCGAAGCGCGCGAAAACTCGGTGCCGGTCAGAATCTTGGCGGCGCGGTGCACGGTGCGCTGGACGGTGTATTGCAGTTGCAGGGCGCGGTCGCGCTTGAAATATTCGGGATGCTCCAGAAAACTGACATCGTGCACGCTGACGACCACCGGCACGGGGCAGGCGATCGGCGCCGTGTATTGCACATGCAGCAGGTCGGGCCGGTCTTCGCGGACTCTACGGTTGAGATCGAGGCCCAGACGCAGAAATGGATTGGCGGCGATGCGCCGGGTTCGGATCCGGGAAGGGATGAACTCGCACGCTTCCTTAGAAGACACGTACGCCACGAATTCGCAGTCGCGATCCTGAGCCGCAAACGCGTTCAGCAGGCTGCGAACATAAACCTCATTGCCGGTAAGGTGGCGGCCGATGGCATGAGCATCAACGGCAATGCGCATTAACTTCACCAGTATAGCGGACTAAAATGTCCCATAGATGGTTCAAAAGGTCAACTTTTTCCACGCCTGCTCCCATGTAAACTCTCTTTCCAACAACAACCTGCCGGCGGTTCCCACTTGTCTCCTAAGATCGCTGCACGCCAGCAGCCGCGACACGGCGGCCGCGAAAGAATGCGGATCGTCGGCTATTAACAGATGCTCGCCGTCACGTGCCGGCAGACCTTCGGCGCCCAGCGTAGTCGAGACCACGGGCACACCCGCGGCCCACGCTTCCAGGATTTTCAAGCGCGTGCCACTGCCGGCCAGAAGGGGAACCACTGCCACTCGCGCACGAGCCAGTTCCGCCACGGCGTCATCGATTTCACCCAGGAGTTCGATTTGCGGGTCGCCTGAAGTGTAGGCTGCCACGGCCGCCGGGTTCTTGCCCAAGACCCTCCAGACCAGCCCCGGCCAGCGCGCACGCAGAAGGGGCCAGACGTGGACGCGGAAGAAACGCACCGCCGAGGTATTCGGCGGATACTCCATGTTGCCCGAAAACACGATGGCATTGTTATCCCCTGGAGAAGGTACAGGCACGAGCGGAATCGCATTGGGGTAGACCAGGACGCGCGTTTTGGGTGCGATGTCGCGGGCGAGCGCCGCGTCGGATTCCGAGACCGCGAGCACCTGGGAGAAGCGCGGCAGCCAGGCGCGCTCCAGGCGAAGCGCGGCTCGGCCGAAGACACGGTGGGCGAATGCTGTGGGCGCGCTGTCCACCGCCGCGTACCGCTGGTGCAACACGGACTCGATATTGTGCATGTCGAGGACAGTGCGGGTGCAGACGCGCGCGAGCAAATCCTGGTAAGGGGCGCACCAGAAATGCTCGATCACGCCGAGATCGTAGCGCGTGCCGCCGAGCGCGCGGGCGATCTGCGGCTCGAAGCCGGAAAACCGATCGACGAGCGGCGGCACGCGACGGGCCAACCGCACGGCGTTGCGTGCCGTGCGCGCGGCGACGCTGCGGCCGTTGGCGGGGAGATCGATCGTGGCGACGCGGCGCACCAGGCCTTCAGGCAAGTCACGCGCAGGATCGGGGGCGCCGGGCTGGCGGAAGACGATCAGGTCCACGTCGTAGCCGCGGGCAAGGTAATGTAGCAGCGAGGCGGTGCGGAGTGCGCCGCCGCCGGCCAGAGGGTACGGAGTTTCGGGGGCGAGCAGCAGCGCGCTTGGTCGCGAGTTAGTTCCCAAAGCGCTTCCGCGCCTCCTCGTAAACAGCGTATGTCAGGCGGGCCGTTCGCTCCCAGGAAAATTCGCGGGCGCGGTTGAGCGAGCGAGCGCGCCGCTCCGCTAGCCACTCCGGCTGCTCGATAGCCTGGCGCATCGCGCGTGCCAGTTCCACGGCCCCTTCGGCATAAATCACGGCGTCGCCGCCCGCTTCCGCGACGGCGGGCGATGCGATCACGCACGCACCGCACTGCATGGCTTCGAGCACCGGGAGCCCGAAGCCTTCATAGAGCGATGGGTACACGAACGCCAGCGCGCCCGAGTAGAGCGCGGGCAGCGCGTCGTCGGGAACCTCTCCCAACCAGCGCAGGCCGGGTTCCTCGGCGATGGTCGGGGCATCCGCGCGGCGGCGGCCCACAAGCACCAGGTCCACTGCATGATCGCGGTGCACCTCGCGCCACGCATCGATCAGCACCGGCAGATTCTTGCGCGGCTCGATGGTGCCGACGAAGAGGAAGTACGGCGCGCCCGGCGGAGTCTCGACAGGCCGCATCCACGAGGGCGCCGCTTCCGGGATGGCGACGACGCGGTCCGGATGCAGGCGGAAACGTTCGATGGCCTGCTTCCGCACCTGTGCTCCGGGCGTGATGACCATGGTGGCAATGCCTAATTCCAGCAACACGGGCGTGCGCCGTTCGACTCGCCCGGCGGCGTGGTGCCAGGCAGCGTCGAGCCAGGGAGAGAGGTCATGCAGCGTCAGGACGCTGGGGCGCTGTGGAAGGTAGGGCACGGCGAAATCGGGGCCGTGCACCACGTCAGCGCGGATGCGCGCGAGTTCGCGGGGGAGCCCCCAAAGCCACCAGCGGCGCTCGAGGGCGTTGCGCGGGCCGGAACTGTGATGCAGATTGCGCGGCGTACCGCCCTCCATTGCTGGCATGCGGAAGGGCTGATCGGAAGTCAGGAAAAACTCGTCTTCGGGAAAGCCGCGCGCCAGCGCCAGGCTCAACTCCGACGTGTAACGCGCGAGGCCGCCGCTCGAAAGAGCAAGCGAGGCTGCTTCAATGGCCACTCGCATGGGGAGAGCTCACGGCCCGGTTCCCATAGTTGCGCTCGTAGTAAGTGCGATACTCGCCGCTACGCACACGCGCGACCCACTGGGCATTGCTCCGATACCACTCGATGGTGCGCGCCAATCCGTCTTCAAAATTGACCAGCGGCTGCCAGCCGGTTTCGCGCATCAGTTTCTCGCTCGAAAGCGCGTAGCGGCGGTCGTGGCCGGGGCGATCGGTGACGTATTGAATCAGGCTCTCCGGCTTGCCGGTCAACGCCAGCACCTTCCCGATCACTTCGAGATTCGGCAGCGAGCGATTGCCGCCGATGTTGTAGATCTCGCCCGCGCGCCCTTTCTCGAGCACGGCGCGGATGCCGCGGCAGTGGTCGTCGACGTACAGCCAGTCGCGCACTTGCATGCCGTCGCCGTAAACCGGCAGCGGGCGGTCCTCGAACGCATTCGAGATCATCAGCGGGATGAGCTTTTCGGGGAACTGATAAGGTCCGTAGTTATTCGAGGCGCGTGTGATCAGCACCGGCAGCTTGTAAGTCACAAAGTAGGAGCGCGCCAGCAGATCCGAGCCGGCCTTCGACGCCGAGTAAGGGCTGCTGGCGTTCAGCGGGTACTCTTCGGTGGCTTCGAGCGGCGCCGCCAGGCTGCCGTAGACTTCGTCCGTCGAGACGTGGACCACACGGCCGATTCCCCGCCGCCGCGCCGCATCCAGCACCGTGAAACTGCCGCGGAAATTGGTGTGGATCACGGGCTCGGGTGAAAGGATACTGCGGTCCACGTGCGATTCAGCGGCGAAGTGCACGATGGCATCGGGGCGCTCTTCGGCCAGCAGCGAATCCACCATTTCGTCGTCGCAGATATCGCCCTGAACGAAGCGGTAGCGTTCATTGTCCGCAACACTCTCCAGGTTCTCGAGATTACCTGCGTAGGTGAGGCTGTCCAGGTTGACGACGCGCCAGCCGGTCTCGCCGATCGCCATTCTAACGAACGCCGATCCGATGAATCCCGCTCCGCCGGTTACCAGAATCTTCATATGTATGCGGAGAGAGGCAGTCTACTTCTTCTGCGTCTCCCAATCGTAATTGATCGAAGGATCATTGTAAGGGATGCGGCCCTCGTCCTTCGGATTGTAAAACCGGTCCGTGAGATAGACCAGCAGCGCATCGTCCTTTCCGATCACTTTGTACCCGTGCGCCACGCCCGGCGGAATCAGGATTTGCCAGGGGCGCATGGTTCCGACGTAGAGCGTGTTGCGGCGGCCGAAGGTAGCCGACCCCAGCCGCAGGTCGGCCAGCACTACCTGAAGCAAGCCGCGAACCGGCACCCAACAATCGGTCTGGTGCAGGTGAAAGTGAAATGCCTTGATGGTGCCGGCGTAGTTGGCGGCGGCCGCAACCTGCGTGGTCGCGGCGGGAAATTGCGCGGCCAGTCCCTGGCCAAGGCGCTGCACTTCGAGAAAATATCCGCGGTCATCCGGGTAAATCGGGAAGGGCTGGACGCGGACGCCGGCGATGAGATCGGGCGATTCGGGCGAGAGGATCACCGCGCCCAAACCCTTTTCACACTCGGGAACCGCCAGTTCCAGGTCGCCCGCGGAAGTCAGGGGACGCGCCGCCGCACGGCTGGCCGTTTCTCCCGGCATCAGGCCCGCGCCTCTTCTGAAATACCTTTTGCGGCCGCAGTCTCGAGATGCCTGGCGGCGGACTGCGCCACCAGATTCGCCGCGCGTAGCAGCGATTCGAACGTTCCGGCGTCGGTCCACCATCCCTCGAGGCCGGAAAACGTCAGCGTACCTTCGCGGATGTACGCGTTGTTGACGTCGGTAATCTCCATCTCGCCGCGGCCTGAAGGCACCAGCGTCTTGATCTTGTCGAACACCGAGGCGTCATACATATAGATGCCGGTGACGGCGTAATTGGATTTCGGACGCGCCGGCTTCTCTTCGATGCCGATGATGCGGGTGCCCGAAATCTCGGCCACGCCGAAGCGTTCCGCGTCCAGCACTTCCTTCAACAGGATGTGCGCGCCCTGGGACTGGCTCCGGAAGCGGTTCGCGGCTTCGAGGATATTGCCCTCGATAATGTTGTCGCCCAGCACGACGCAGATCTTCTGGCCGTCGGCGAAATGCTCGGCCAGCGCCAGCGCGTCGGCGATCCCGCCCTCGCCTTCCTGGTACGTGTAATTGATATGCTGCAGGCCGAACTGTTTGCCGTTGGCCAGCAGGCGCAGGAAGTCGCCGGAATTGCGCCCGCCCGTCACGATCATGATGTCGCGTATCCCGGCATCCACAAGAGTCTGGATGGGGTAGTAAATCATCGGCCGATCGTAAATCGGCAGCAGATGTTTATTCGTGATCTTAGTGAGGGGGAACAGTCTGCTTCCCGTGCCCCCGGCGAGGACGATTCCCTTCATAAAAGCAGATTACATGATAGCAGCACGAAAAACCGCGAATGGCCATAAGCGTCTGTCGGCTGGCGTACAATGTGGGCGATGAGACACTGCGATTGGACCTTGATGGACGCGGAACAGATGAATCCGAAAGTCGCGCGCAAAGTAGTGCACTGCGCCAACGTGACCGTCGCCCGCCTTGAACTCAAGAAGGATGCTGCGGTGCCGGAGCACAGCCACGTGAACGAGCAGGTCACCACGATCGAGCGCGGCGCGTTGAAGTTTGTAATCCGCGGGCGGGAGCAAGTCGTGCGCGCGGGCGAGTCGCTGGTGCTCGAGCCGCACGAGCCCCACTCGGTGGTTGCACTCGAAGACAGCGTCGCATTGGACATTTTCGCGCCAGTGCGTGAGGACTGGGTCCGCGGCGACGACGCCTATCTTCGGAAGTGACTCTGCCCCGCTTCAGTGCGTCATGGCGTAGATGACGTAGTTGACGCCGATACGGATTCCCAGGCCGGAGAATTTCACGGGATATTGCGGCACGTCGGCCCACTCCCAGGAATCGCCCAGATCCATGTTGAAGCAGATCGCGACCATGAGGCGGCCCTTGTCGTCGTAGATGCCGCGCCAGTGGGGAACGGTGCCGTCCTTCTCGGCGACGCGGTGGCTGTAGAGGTACTGCGCGCCCGGCACCTGGAAGCGGTCGTCGAGGTCGAACACACTGTGAAAGATGGGGTCGGCATCGTCGATTTCGACCACTTGCCGGTCCGGGAAAACGCGCTTCATGCTGGCCATGAAAACTTCCCATTCGTTGGAGCCGTGGAAGTCGTCGCACATGAAAAATCCGCCGCGCAGCAGATACTCGCGGAGCGCTTTAGCCTGCGCGTCGGTGAGCCTCCAGTGGCCCACCTCCACGCCATACAGCCACGGCCAGTCATACTGGTCGCCTTCATCCAGATTCACAGGTTGCTCGACGGAACGCACGTGCAGGCGCGTCAAGCGGCGGATGGCGGTGGCAAAGTGGCGGTCGGAACGCGGATAGTCGATGGTCCAGTTGGAGGCGCCTTCGGTCCAATGGCCGCGGTAGCGAAAGCCCCAGTTCAGGGGCGGATACATCAGGCGCGCGAAGGCCCACTCGGTCTGCTCGTTGTAATCGGGCGGCAGTTCGAAGGTCTCGTACTCCACGCCGGGGAACTGCCGGAACGGCCGCTGGAAGGCGTAGAGCGCGCCCAGGCACGCCAACAGGACTGCCAAAGGCGCCGTTGACCGCCGCAGTCGCATGTCAGTGCGTCATCGCATACACGACATAGTTAATGCCGATGCGAAGCCCCAGGGCGGAATATTTCTGCGGGTACTCGGGGTTGTCCGCGTGCTCCCACGAGTCGCCCAGGTCCATGTTGTGGCAGATGGCCACTAAGAGGCGGCCTTTATCGTCGTAAATTCCGCGCCAGCGGGCCTCGGCGCCGCCCTGATCGCACCGCTCGCAGGTACGGCCGCTGCGCACGAACTGCGCCCCGGGGACCTGGTAGCGATCGTCCAGATCGTAGATCGAGTGGAAGATCGCGTCGTCGTTCGGGATGTCGACGATCGGCCGGTCGGGGAATACGCGCTTCATGCTTTCGTTAAAGACCTCCCACTCGAAGGTGCCGTGGAAGTCGTCGCACATGAAGAAGCCGCCGCGCAGCAGATACTCGCGCAGCCGCTTCGCCTGTTCGTCGGTGAGATTCCAGTGGCCCACTTCGACGCCGTAGAGCCACGGCCAGTCGTACTGGTCGTTATCGTCGAGATTGATGGGCTGCTCGACCGACCGCGTGTGGACGCGCGTCAGGCGGCGCAGAGCGGTCACGAAGTGGCGGTCCGAGCGGGGATAGTCCATCGTCCAGAAAGTCCTGCCTTCGCGCCAGTCCCCACGGCCGAAGCGTCGGAAGCCGCGGCGGCCGCCGAAGCCGCTGAATTGGGCGTCCGGATACATCAGACGCGCGAAAACGAATTCCGTCTTTTCCTGGTAGTCGGGCGGAATGGGGAAATCGTTGTACTCGAATGCGGGGTATTCGCGCCAGTGCTTGGTGAAATCCTGGAACGCAGAGAGGGCGCCCAGGCCAGCCAAACCCGCTACTGAAAGCCACACCGCCTTGCGCCCGCGCATCCTTGCATAGATTCTCCCACAGAGCGCGGCGCATGTGACACCGGCCCGCGATCCTACTTCGCGTCGCGCCAGTTGTCGCCGACGCCGATGTCTACCACCATCGGCACCTTCAAATCCAGCACGCCCTCCATTTCGCGTTTCACCAGCTTCGACACCGCGTCCACCTCGCCGGGCGGCGCTTCGAACACCAATTCGTCGTGCACCTGGAGCAGCATCGCGGTCTCGAAGCCGCCGGCCTCGAACGCGGCGTCGATGCGCACCATCGCCAGCTTGATCAGGTCGGCCGCGGTACCTTGCAGCGGCGAGTTGACGGCGGTCCGTTCCGCGAAGCCGCGCGCGTTGGGGTTGCGGCTGTTGATGTCGGGGATGGGACGCTCGCGGCCAAACAGCGTGCGCGTGATGCCCGTCTGCCGCACCTCGGCCTTCGTCTCTTCGATGAACCGCTTCACGCCGGTGTAGCGGGCGAAGTAATTGTCGATGTACCTCTGCGCCTCGCCGCGCGCGATGCCGAGCTGCGCCGCCAAGCCGAACGAGCTGATGCCGTAGACGATGCCGAAGTTGACGGCCTTGGCCTCGCGGCGCGCTTCGGGCGTAACCATCAGCGGCGGTACACCGAGCACCTCCGCCGCCGTGCGCGTGTGAATGTCCTCGCCATCGCGGAAGGCCTCGATCAGCAGCGGATCGCCGGACATGTGGGCGAGCAGGCGCAGCTCGATCTGCGAATAATCCGCCACCAGCAGTTTCCAGCCCTCGCGCGGCACGAACGCGGCGCGGATCTCCCGTCCCAGAGCCGTGCGGATGGGGATGTTCTGCAAATTCGGATTCGAGGACGAGAGCCGGCCCGTCGCCGCGCCGGTCTGGTTGAAGCTGGTATGCAGGCGGTGCGTGCGAGGATCGAGCAGCGCCGGAAGCGAGTCCACGTACGTGCCCTTGAGCTTCGTGAGCTGGCGGTATTCGAGCACCTTGCGGACGATTTCGTGCTCCGGCGCGAGATCGTCCAGAACGTCGGCGGCGGTCGAGATCGTCTTGCCCTTGCCATATTTCACCGGCGCCGGTAGCTTGAGATCCTCGAACAGCACCTTGCCGAGCTGCTGCGGCGAACTGATGTTGAACGGCTTTCCGGCGAGTGCGTGAACTTCGCCGGTGAGCCGTGCGATCTCGGTCTCCATCATCTCCGAAAGGCGCTTCAGTTCGGTGGTGTCGATGCGCACGCCGGTCCGCTCCATGCGGGCCAGCACGCGCGTCAGCGGCAGCTCGATGGTCGAGTACAACTCGCGCAGCTTACGGTCGTCCATGGCGGGCGAGAGCTGCCGCCAGAGTTCGAGCGTGATATCGGCGCGCTGCTCGGGCGAGTGGCCGAGCTTGAGATCGAGCCGCCGCCGCGCCTGCTCGTCGAGCGCGCATCCCCCGGGATCGGCGTCGAGCAAGAAGCCGTAGAGCATCACGTCGTGATCGAAGCCGCGGGCGTCGATGCCCATGCGGCCGAGCGCCAGCAGCGCCGATTTTACGTCGCACGCGATCTTGGCGTACTGCGCGTCTTCCAGCCACGGCTTCAGATGCGCAAGATTCTCCGCTGTAACGGCGCGCGCTTCGCCCGGCTGCCACGCGAGCCCGATGGTGTCGAGTACAAATTCGCCCTCGGCCGATTCCGCGACCGCCACCGCCGTGGGAGTGCCTTTCGGGATGGCCGCCAGCCAGGCGTGCAGCGCGTCCGGCGTGTCGAGCACGCTGTATTCGCGCGTGCGCGTGTCCTCGCCGGGGCCCAGTTCCTTGATCAGGCTGTGGAACTCGAGTTCCTTGTAGACCGCCTTGAGCAGCGCGGTATCGTACGGCTGTGTCTTTACAGATGCAACGGAGAATTCGATGGGCACGTCAGTCGCAATCGTCGCCAAGCGCTTCGACATGCGGATGCGCTCGACGTTGTTCTGCAGGCTCTCGCGGTACGCCTTCCGCTCCACTTCGGCCGCGCGCTCGAGGGTTGCCTCGAGCGAACCGAAGCGCTCGATCAGTTCCTTCGCCCCCTTGTCGCCGATGCCAGGCGCCCCGGGAATGTTGTCGACAGCATCGCCCTTGAGAGCCAGCAGGTCGGCAACTTGCGCCGGGGTCACGCCCATGAATTCCTTGACCCTGCCGGGGTCATACCACTCGTCGTCTTTGGCCGGGTTCAGCATCGAGACGCGATCCGTGACGAGCTGCAGCATGTCCTTGTCGCTCGAAACGATCACCACTTCGAGGCCGTCCTCCGCCGCGCGCCGTGCGATGGTGCCGATGACATCGTCGGCCTCGAAACCCTTGTATTCGAGAATCGGAATTCGCATAGCTTCGAGCACGCGGCGGATATGCGGGATCTGCTCGCCGAGGTCGGGCGGCATCTCTTTTCTGTTGGCCTTGTACTCTGCGAACTCCTGAACGCGCTGAGTGGACTCGCCGCTTTCAAACACCGCCGCCATGTAAGGCGGATCGAACTGCTTGGCGAGTTTCCGCAGCATATTGTTGAAAATGTAAACGGCCTCGGTGGATAGTCCGGTGGCGGTCCGCATGGGAGGCGCGCCGCTGCGGGCGCGAGCGTGGTAAGCGCGAAAAATGAACCCGAAGGAGTCGATCAAGAACAGTCGCTGATGCGTCACTCGGCCCATCATACTATTGCGCCCTGGCTCCGAACCGGCTTAAGTCGCGGTCGCCAACCGGGGTATTCCAGCAACAATGCACCTGCAAAGTGTAGCGTTTTGGACACGGTAGCGGCTTCGTAAGTTGTTGTTCTAAAATGCCTTGAACTTAGGATGGCGAGTTGCTCTAATAGAGTTTTCAACATGCTGGAGCCAGCCTTTGCGCTTTGAGACGACGGTACACCGCCCTGTCGAGGCCAGTGGTGTGGGGTTGCACAGCGGGGTGCCGGTGCGCATCCGCATTCTGCCGGCCCCGGTTTCCACCGGTATCGTTTTCCTCCGCACCGACCTGGATAATTTCCCGATCCCCGCCAGTTGGCGGCACGTCGCGCGCGTCAGCTACGCCACCAGTTTGATGCGGCAAGGCGTGCTGATCTCGACCACCGAGCACCTGCTCAGCGTGCTTTATTCGATGGGGATCGATAATGCGTATATCGAGATCGACAACCTCGAAGTGCCGATTCTCGACGGCAGCGGCCTGCCCTTCGTGAAGCTGATCGAGCAAGCCGGCACGCGGCAGTACCGGCGCAAGCGGCGCTACCTGCGCATCCGCCGTCCGATTTCCGTGGAGGACAAAGGCAAACGCATCAGCATCCTTCCCGCCGAGAGCTTCCGCCTGACTTGCGACACCGACTACCCCGCACCCGTGGGGAAGCAATCGCTCGAACTCGAAGTCACGCCCGAGCGGTACGCCAGCGAGCTCGCATTTGCGCGCACCTTCGGTTGGGAGGGCGACCTCGCCCAGATGCGCGATATGGGCCTGATCCGCGGCGCGACGCTCGAAAACGCCGTGTGCTTCACGCCCGAGGGAGTGTTGAATCCGATGGGCCTGCGCGCACCCGATGAGTGCTGCCGCCACAAAGCGCTCGACCTGATCGGTGACCTGGCGCTGCTGGGCCGCCCGCTGCTGGGCCATGTGATCGCCGAGCGCGCCGGCCACGCCATGCACGCGGCGCTGGTAGCCCGGATCATGTCGGACCCCACGCTGTACGAGATCCTGACGTTCGACCAATTGGCGTCGCGTGTGGCGCAGGCGCTGGTTTCGTAGTCCGGCTACTTCTTCGGCCGCGATTCGGGCGGCACCATGCCATTCACCCGGTAGTAGACCACGAGCTGGCCGTAATGCTCGCCGGCGTGCTCGACGATCGCCATCCACGGGGTGATGGTTTCCTGGAAGTGCGCGTCCGGAATCTTGCCGAGCGTGTCTTTGGCGTCGCTGATGGATCTTTCCAGCAGCGCCACGATCTCGGCTTTTCCGTGGACCGTCTTGGGATCGATCTCGTCCCACTTCACGTTTTCGCCGCGGCCGAATTTCGCGCCGTAGACGTTGCCGGACGCGATGTGGACGATGACATCGCCGAAACTGCGCACGTCTTTGGCAGGCGCGTAGTTGTACTTCTCTTCCGGAAAGTCCTTGGCCATGTCGAGCACCCGGCGATTGACGTCGCCGAAGTTGTTGCGAACGGCCTGGGCGGGAGCGGGGAGCTTTCTCGGCGGTTGATTCTGCGCGAGAGCCCCGAACGTGCACAACAAGAGCACCGTTACGAGTTTCATGTCTAACTTGGACGCGCAGGATTGCGTTTGGTGAGAGCCCGTTTGGCCAGAAGGCTGAAAAGATATATCTGCAGCGCCAGGATCGACACCAGCAGCGTGGGGTTGATCCACGCCTGGTTTTGCGGATTGACCACTGGACCGAAAGCCAGCAGCACCAGGATGCCCGGGAGTTGCGTGATCAGGAAGGGCCATGCCGCGTGTGCCGGCACGTCGTAATGGATCAACAGCCAGAGGGGGAGCGCGCCTGTCACAAGTTCGGTGGCGACACCGAGGCATACCGCCTTCCACACCCTGGGACGTATGGCAATTCGCACAGTCATGGCGCGTTCTGTGAAGTTTATCACTATACAATTTTGGATCAAGACGGGAAACTACCGGACGGAATTACCCTAGTTCGGTCAGTTCGCCAGACGCAATTTATGCAGTAACGGCCGCGACTTCGTTCTCCACGGCCAGTCGCACTACGTCCTCAATCGAGAGCGGGCGCGCTCTCAGCACCACCATTTCGGCAATACTGGCAGCGTCCCCCGCTACTCGATGGTGAACGTAAATTTAGCTTCGTAAGACTGCCCGCCGACAGCGTCTTTGGCGGTGACCGCAATCGCGTATTCGCCCGGCTTGATGTTTTTCTGGAGGTTGATCCCCATGGCTGCGGCGACGTAGCGTTTGGGATAGAACGACTCGGACTGTTCGACGGCGGCCTCAGGCTGAGTCCACAGCACCTTGCCGCTGGGGGCGATCACCGACGTCACGTAGCTGACGTCGATCTTATTACGCTCGCCGTATTTGAATCCGATGATGTCGAACCTGGCCCAAACCCCATCGCCCGGTTTGTAGGCGGATTTTTCGAGCGGCTCGTTGGCGTCCTCAGTGCGATAGAAATGGAAGCCGCGCACGACGAGCGTGTCGCTCGATTCCAACTCGCGACCGCGCACCTGAACCGGCACGGTCAGCTCGGCTTTAGTCTTGGCGATCAGATCTTCGGCCTTGATCACGATCTTGTAGGTGCCGCTCGCGACCAGCGGGGGGATGGACACCTCGGTCGAGATCTTGGGCATCCATTCCTTGTCCTGCGGCGAGACTTCGTCAACCAGTTCGTTCTTGTAGATCTCGGTCAGCGGGACGCCTTTGGGATCGAAGGCCTGCACGGAATACAGGAGGTGGATTTTCTCTTCGGCCGTTTTCGCCCAGCCGCCGATGCGGCAGGTGAAGAAGAGAGTCTCGCCAGGAGTGTGTTCGAAGCCCGGGGGGTCGGGGGCGCCGCCCTCGCTCTGCGCGACCATCGGCTTGACGATATCGAGTCCCGCGGCGCTGACAAGGGAAGGCAGCAGCGCCAGGAGCAGCGCCGGCAATACTAGGAAGCGCATCTTGCTTTGATGATAGCGCTCAAGAATCGCGCAAGTATCTTCCGGTGTACGATTCCGTCACGGCCGCGATGGCCTCCGGCGTTCCGGCCGCCACCACATAACCGCCGAGCGCTCCGCCTTCGGGGCCGAGGTCGATCACCCAGTCCGCGGCGCGGATCACGTCCAGATTGTGCTCGATAATAATCAGGCTTCCGCCATTCTCAATCAGCCGCTGAAATGCAGCCAGCAGCTTCGAGATGTCGTCGAAGTGCAACCCGGTGGTCGGTTCGTCAAAGATGAAAAGCGTTCCTTCGCAGCTCGACATCGAAAGGTGCGACGCCAGTTTCACGCGCTGCGCCTCGCCGCCGGAGAGCGTTGTGGCCGATTGCCCCAGTCGCAAATAGCCCAGGCCCACGTCGTCCAGCACCTTCAGTTTCTGCACCAGCTTGGCGGCGCCGTCGAAGAATGTCATGGCCTCGTGCACGGTCAGCTTCAGCACTTCGTGAATGTTCAGGCCGTTGTAACGGATTTCGAGAATGCCGCTCTTGTAGCGCGTGCCCTTGCATTCTTCGCAAATCAGCTCCACGTCGGCCAGAAACTGCATCTCGACCGTGACGGTGCCGTCCCCTTGGCACGTCTCGCAGCGGCCGCCGGGAATGTTGAACGAGAAGTGGCCGGGCGTATAGCCGCGCTTCTCGGCGTCGCGCGTGGAGGCGAACAGCGCGCGGATAATGTCGAACGCCTTGATGTAGGTGACCGGGTTCGATCGCGGCGTGCGTCCGATCGGCGACTGGTCGATCATCACCGTGCTCGTAATGCGCTCGGCGCCTTCCACCTTCCTACATGCCACCTGCGCGGCGGGCTCGGTATCCACGGCGTCGGCCCCATTTTCGACTACGGGCTCGCGATCCGTTTCACGCGTCTTGTGGAGCGCCTCGAGTGAGCGGAAGATCACGTCGTGCACCAGCGTAGACTTGCCCGAGCCCGAGACGCCGGTGATCGCGACCATTATGCCCAGCGGGATTTCGACATCGATATTCTTCAGGTTGTGAACCCGCGCGCCCAGAATGCGGAGCCTGCGTTTCGCGTTCGGCTTCCGGCGCTCGCGCGGCGCCGAGACCCGCAATTCGCCGCGCAGGTAGCGGGCGGTGAGCGAGCCGTTGCCGGTCGCCATCAGGCTCGTCATCGATCCTTCGAACACGATGTGGCCGCCGAGTTCGCCGGCGCCGGGACCGAGATCGACAATGTGGTCGGCCGCCCGCATCACGTCGGGATCGTGCTCCACCACCACGATGGTATTGCCGAGACCGCGCAGTTCCTCGAGGATGCGAACCAGCCGCGCGGTATCGCGGCTGTGGAGCCCGATGGAAGGCTCGTCCAACACATAGCAGGCGCCCACCAGGCGCGAGCCTAGCGACGTGGCGAGCTGGATGCGCTGCGCCTCGCCGCCCGAGAGCGTGGAAGAAAGCCGGTCGAGCGTCAGGTAGTCCAGTCCGACGTCATTCAGAAATTTGAGCCGCTGCCGGATCTCGACCAGGATCTTCTCCGCGATGGCGGTCTCTTCCGGACTCAACTCGAGCCCGTCGAAAAACTGCTGCGCCTCCGCGATGTTCATACGAACCACATCGGCCAGATTCCTATCGCTCACCCGCACATAGAGCGCCTCTTTGCGCAGGCGCGCGCCCTTGCACTCGGGGCAGAGCGCGTATCCGCGATAGCGGCTCAGGAAGACACGCACGTGCAGCTTGTACTTCTTGGATTCCAGATGGTCGAAGAAGCGGTGGATGAAATTGTCGAGAGTCTCGCGCTCGGCTTCGGTGAGATCGCAGACGGCGGTGCGGAACCGGATGGTCTTCGAGTGCTTGCGGAAGAGCCCCAGCCAGGAGCGGTATTTCGGCTTGGTCCACGGATCCACGGCGCCTTCATCAAGCGAGAGCGTCGCGTCGGGGATCACGCGGTTCATGTCGAAATCGATGGTGTTGCCGAATCCCTGGCAGCGCGGGCAGGCGCCGGCGGGTGAATTGAAGCTGAACAGGATCGGCTCCGGCTGCGCGAACTCCATGCCGCAGGTCTTGCACTGGAACTTCTCGTTGAAGCGCAGCCGCTCGCCCGATCCGTTGGCGCTCTCGAAGATCACTTCGCCCGCTTCGCGGTAGCAGATTTCGATGGTGTCGACCAGGCGCGTGTGCAGGTCGGGACCGATCGCGATGCGGTCGACGAGCACGTACAAGGGCTGCGAAAAATCGATATCCAGCAGCGATTCGGGCGTCGAGAACTCGAACAGGCGGCCGTTCTGGAACAGGCGGTTGAAGCCCTTCTTGCGCAGGTCGAAGAGGTGGTCGCGCAGCGCTTGGGTGGACCCGTGATCGCCGCACGGAAACACCGCATACCATCGCGAGCCGGCGGGCAGCTCGAGCAGCCGCGCCGCCACTTCGTCCACCGTGTCGCGACGCACGCGGGTTCCGCACTTGGGGCAAAACGTCTGCCCGACGCGCGCATATAACAGGCGCAGGAAGTCGTAACATTCGGTGGCGGTGGCGACTGTGGAGCGCGGGTTGCGCGTGCTGTTTTTCTGCCGGATAGCGACGGCGGGCGCGATGCCGTCGATCTCATCCACCTCCGGCTTCTCCATGCGTTCCAGAAACTGGCGCGCGTACGCGGACATCGATTCCACGTAGCGGCGCTGCCCCTCGGCGTAGACCGTGTCGAAGGCGAGCGAAGACTTTCCCGAACCCGATACGCCCGTGATGACGGTCAACCGGTCATGGGGAATAGAAAGCGAAATGTTCTTCAGGTTGTGGACCCGCGCGCCGCGAATCCGGATGTAGTCTTGCACAGGTGTCTTATGCTTACTACTAGTATAGCGTCGTGTCCTGAGCAACAATTCGCATGCTATCCTGTGCACATGCGAGGGCTTTTCCGGAATGCGCCCGCTAGTGGAACTTCCCACCAATCTGGGATTCTGTGTAACTCCCGGACGCGTAAACCAGTCCTATACACTATCGCCCCGGTTGACGAGACCTCATGTTTGAATTCCTGTTCAAATACCCGTCGAGCATCTTCCACAAGGGCCAGTTCGTCCTGCTGACGCCGTGGCCGGTGTGGATACTCGCGGCCGCAATTCTGGCTGCTGCGGGGCTGCTGTTCTGGCACGTACGCCGCAACCGCGGCATGCTGTCCGGCCTGCGCCCGATCGCCATTTGCCTGCTCGAAACCGGGTTGATCGCGCTGATCCTGTTTCTGCTGTGGCACCCGGCGCTCTCCATCGCCACGCTCCGGCCCCAGCAGAATGTCGTGGCGGTTTTGGTCGACGATTCGCGCAGCATGAACATCTCCGATCAGTCGGGCACGCGCGAGGCGGCCGCCAAGGCGATCCTGGATGGCGGCCTGTTGAAGTCGCTCGACCAGAAGTTCCAGGTACGGCTTTACAAGTTCGGCAAGGAAGCGGATCGGATCCAGCGCGCCGACCAACTTACGGCAGGGGCGCCCGCCTCGCGCATCGGCGAGACGCTGGAGCAGATTCTGGCCGAGTCGTCGTCGCTGCCTCTGGGCGCCATCGTGCTGCTGAGCGACGGCGCGGATAATTCGGGCGGCATCGATCTGCAAACCATATCGGCGATCCGGCGGCAGCGGATTCCGGTCCACACCATCGGGTTCGGCAAGGAGCACCCCGACCGCGATATCGAGATTACGGATGTGGTGGTGCCGGCGCGCGCCCTGCCGAAGTCGCGATTGAGCGCTACCGTCACCTTCCAGAACTACGGTCTCTCGGGCACTCACGCCAAGCTCAACGTGAAGGAGAGCGGGAAGGTGCTGGCGTCGCAGGACGTCACGCTGAAAGCCGACGGCACGCCGCAAACCGAGACCCTGGTATTCAACTGCGGCGAGGCCGGGCCGAAGACGCTCGAAGTTGCCCTCGACCCCGTCCCCGGCGAGGAGAACGCCGTCAACAACAAGGTGTCGCGCCTGGTGAACGTGGAGAACCGCAAGCCGCGCATCCTTTATATCGAGGGTGAGCCGCGCTGGGATTTCAAGTTCATCCGCCGCGCCATCGACGACTATCCGGAGATTGGAATCGAACTCCCGAGCATGCTGCGGACCACGCAGAACAAGATCCTCCGGCTGGGCATGAAGGACACGAAGGAACTGGAAGACGGCTTCCCTTCCAAGCCCGAGGAACTGTTCGAATATCAGGGGTTGATCGTCGGCAGCGTGGAAGCCAATTACTTCACGCCCACGCAGCAGCAGATGATCCGCGATTTTGTGGATCGCCGCGGCGGCGGTCTGCTGCTTTTGGGCGGACGCGCCACGCTCTCCGACGGCGGCTATCCGAATTCGCCGCTCGCCGATCTCGTGCCGACGAAGCTGCCGGAATCGAGAGGCACGTTCCACCGCGATTTCGTGGGTGTCGAGCTCACGGGTCAGGGCGCGCAGAGCGTCATGTGCCGGCTGGACGAGGATACGGCGCGCAACGCCGAGCGATGGAAGAAGATGCCGCAGGTGGCCAACTGGCAGGAAGTGGGCGAGCCCAAGCCGGGCGCTACAGTGCTGTTGAACGCCGTGCCTCCAGGGCGGCGGGCCTCACCGCTGCTGGTGACTCAGAACTACGGCAAGGGGCGCAGCGTTCTGCTCGCTTCCGAAGGAACCTGGCGCTGGAAGATGTGGATGGACCACGCCGACAAGACGCATGCCACGTTCTGGCAGCAGCTTTTCCGCTACCTGGTGACCGACACGCCGGGTCAGGTGTCGGCGGCCACGCCAAAGACCGTGCTGTCGGACGAGACGAAAGTGCCGATCCGCGTCGAGGTGCGGGACAAACAGTTCAAGCCCGTGACGAACGCCAAGGTGCAGGCGCGCTTCCTGCTGCCGGACGGATCGAGCGCGACTATGGAATTGGGTCCGCAACCGCTCGAAGAGGGCGTTTACTCGGGCGAGTGGACGGCGGAGAAGCCCGGCTCGTATGTGGCCGAGATCATCGCTGGCCGCGAGCAGGAATCGTTGGGGCACGACATGCTGAGCTTCCGGCGCGAGGACGGCGTGGCGGAGGGCTTCCACACTTCGCAAAACCGCGAGCTGCTCGAAAAGCTGTCGGAGCAGACCGGCGGCCGGTACTACAAGCCGGCTGACGCGTCCAAGCTCTCGAATGAGATTTCCTATTCGGAAGCCGGAATCACGACCAGGGAGACGCGCGACCTGTGGGACATGCCGGTGATTTTCCTGTTGGCGCTGACAATTCGCGGCTCGGAATGGCTGCTGCGGCGCCGCTGGGGCGTGGTATGAAGTACGCTGCCACTTTGCTGCTCCTGCTGGCAGCCTCCGCACCGGCGGCCACTTATTACGTAACCATCTCCGGTCTCGGAGGCGAGCCCGATTACGATCAGCGCTTCAAAATGTGGACCGAAGATATCGACTCCAGCTTGAAGAAGGCAGGCGGAGATGCGGTCGTCGCCACGCTGCAGACTCCTACGCGCGAGGCGATTCGCACCAAGTTGGCCGACATCGCGCGGCAGGCGAAGCCGACTGACGGGTTGGTCGTAATGCTGGTCGGCCATGGGTCGTTCGATGGGTTGGAGTACAAGTTCAACCTGCTGGGTCCCGACATCACGGCGACCGAGTTGGCGGGTCTGCTCGACAAGATTCCGTCCACGCGGCAACTGGTGGTGAACATGACGAGCTGCAGCGGCGGGTCCATCGAATTCCTGCGCAAGCCCAACCGCATCGTGATCGCTGCCACCAAGACGGGGTCCGAGAAGAACGCCACCGTGTTCGCCAGGTATTGGGCGGAAGCGCTGCGCGATCCGGCGGCGGATTCGGACAAGAACGAGACCGTCTCCGCACTCGAGGCGTTTCACTTCGCGCAGCGCAAGACCACCGAATCCTTCGATACCCAGAAGCGCCTTTCCACCGAGCACTCGGTTCTCGAAGACACCGGCAAGGGCGAGGGCGAACGCAGTCCGTCTCCTGAAAACGGCGAAGGCAAACTAGCCGCGCTGTTCCCGGTGGTGCGGCTGGGCGCCAATGCCGCCGCCGCGCGCGACCCCGCCAAGCGGCCGCTGCTCGAAAAGAAGGAACAGATCGAGCAGGCCATCGACAAGCTGAAGTTCGACAAGACTACGATGGCCCCGGCCGACTACAAGAAGCAATTGACGCAGCTATTGCTCGAGCTCGCGAAAACACAGGAGACCCTCGACAAGGGAAGCCAATGAGAGGAGCCCGGTGAAAAAGGCCCTGCGGCTGGGCGCGGCCGCGTTGTCACTCATAATTGCAGCTTCCGCGCAAACCCTGGACCGGGCGGAAGCATTGTGGAAAGCCAAGCGCTATTACGACGCCAACCAGGAGTTCCAGGCGCTCTGCGCCAAATTCCCGGATAACGCCGACTACAAAGTGCGATGGGGCCAACTCTTCGTCGAGCGCAACCAGCCGGATGACGCCGCGGCCGAATTCAGCGAAGCACTGGGGATCAAGAAAGACCATGCCGGCGCGCTCCTAGGGCTGGCTCAGCTCGCGGCGGATTCTTACGGCGGAAACGCCGCCGAACTGGCGAAGCGTGCCATCGAGGCCGATCCCAAGCTGGTCGAAGCGCAGGAACTGCTCGCCCGCCTGGCGCTCGAGGATAACAACAACTCAAGGGCCGCCGAAGAGGCGAAGAAGGCGCTGGCGATCGACGCCAATTCAATCCAGGGGAAGGCTATCCTGGCCACCATGGACTGGCTGGCGGACAAGAAAGATACGCAGTGGGACCCGCACGACGCGCGTGGATATGCCACGGCTGGCCACTTCTTCGTGCTCAACCGGCGCTACGAGGAAGGCATCGAGTATTACCGCAAGGCGCTGGCGTTGGACCCGGAGCTGTGGCGCGCGCGCTCGCAAATGGGCGTGAACCTGATGCGCCTCGGCAAGGAAGAAGAGGCCTACAAGGAGCTCGAGTCCTGCTATCGGAACGGCTTCCAGGACAAGGCGACCACCAACTCGCTCAAGCTGCTGGACACCTTGAAGAAGTTCGTCACCTTCCGGACCGATCGCACGGTCCTCAAGATGGATCCGAAGGAAGCGGGGCTGCTGCGGCCTTACTTCGAATCCGAAATGATCCGCGCCATCACCACCTACGAAAAGAAATACAAGATGAAGCTGAACGGGCCGGTGCTGGTCGAGGCATATCCCAATCATGAGGACTTTGCGGTGCGCACTCTGGGAATGCCGGGACTGGGAGCGCTGGGCGTGACGTTCGGGTACGCCATCGCCATGGACAGCCCGTCAGGCCGCAAGCCGGGTGCGTTCCACTGGGCGTCCACCATGTGGCACGAGATGAGCCACGTGTTTACCCTCACGATGACGAACCACCGAGTGCCGCGCTGGTTCACCGAAGGCATGGCGGTGCACGAGGAGACGGCGGTCTCGCCCGAGTGGGGCGACCGGCTGGGACCGGACGTGCTGATGGCGATTAAGGAAAAGAAGTTGCTGTCGATATCCGAATTGGATCGCGGCTTCGTCCACCCGGTGGCTCCGGGGCAGGTGCTGGTGAGCTACTACCAGGCGGGGCGCATCTGCGATTACATCAACGATAAGTGGGGTTGGGATACGCTGCTCGCCATGCTGCACGATTTCGGCGAGAGCATGAGCACCGCGGCCGTCATCCGCAAAGAGCTGAAGATCGAGCCGGCGGAATTCGACCAGCAGTTCTTCGCTACGGTAGAGGCGGAGAACAAGAAAACCATCGACAGTTTCGACGAGTGGAAGAAGACGCTCAAGCAGATCTCCGAAGCCGCCAAGAGCAAGGATCACGATACCGTGATCAAGCTCGGCACTGAAATTCGCGATCTCTATCCGGACTACGTCGAGGCCGGGAGCGTGTACGAATTCCTGGCAAATGCCTACATGGCGAAAGGTGACAAACCCGCCGCCATCGCGGAGCTGGAGCGCTACCTCAAGATCGGCGGCCGCGACCCGGGTTCGATTAAACTGCTGGCCAAAGAGCTGGAGGCGGCGGGGAAGAAGAAAGAGGCTGCTGCGGCGCTCGACCGTCTGAACTATATTTATCCGATGGACGATGAACTCCACCAGCGCCTGGGCGCGCTGTGGATCGAGCAGGGAAACGGCCCGGGAGCCGTCCGCGAACTGAGCGCCCTGGTTGCGCACAAGCCGATCGATCCGGCGCAGGCGCATTATGATCTGGCGCTTGCGTACCGCATGAACCATCAGCCCGAGCAGGCGCAGGAGGAAGTGCTGGCCGCGCTCGAGGCGGCGCCTGGATTCAGGCCGGCGCAAAAGCTTTTGCTGGAATTAAGCGGGGAAGACGGTGGAACTTCGCGCCCCGCCATCAAGAAATAGGATTGGAATATTCATGTCGACAACCGTAACGCAGCAGTTGGAGCCCGAAGTCTTGAGGTCGCGCATCCAGCGCTTCCGTCAGGTCCAGTCAGAGATCGTGACGCAGGTGCGCCGCGTGATCGTGGGCCAGGAGGAGGTGCTCGACCAGGTCATGATCGCCCTGTTTGTGGGCGGCCACTGCCTGATCACCGGCCTGCCGGGCACTGCCAAAACCCTGTTGGTGCGCACCATGGCGCAGACCCTCGGCCTGGTGTTCAAGCGCATCCAGTTCACCCCCGATCTGATGCCGAGCGATATGACCGGCACGGACATCATCGAGGAGGATCCGACCAATGGCCGCCGGACGTGGACTTTCGTCCCCGGTCCAATCTTCGGCAACATTCTGCTGGCCGACGAAATCAACCGCACCCCGCCCAAGACGCAAAGCGCGCTGCTCGAAGCGATGCAGGAACTCTGCTGCACGGTGCGCGGCAACACTTATAAACTGCCGGCGCCGTTCTTCGTGCTGGCCACGCAGAACCCGATCGAGCTCGAGGGCACGTATCCGCTGCCCGAAGCCCAACTCGACCGCTTCCTGTTTAACACCGTCCTCGATTACCTCTCGGCCGACGAAGAGTTGCAGGTTGTGGACCTGACCACGGTGACCACGGTGGCGCATGCCGACACCGTCACCAACGCCGAGGAAATCCTCGATTTTCAGCAGCTTGTCCGCATGGTGCCGATCGGTGAGAGCGTCGCGCGGCACGCCGTGGACATGGTTCGCGTGACTCGTCCCCGAGACGAAAGCGCCCCCGACTTCGTCAAAAAGTATGTGAACTATGGCGGCAGCGTCCGTGCCGCCCAATTCCTGGTACTGGCGGCCAAGGCCCGTGCGCTGATGAAGGGTCGTTACCACGTGACGTACGACGACGTGCGCTCGCTGTACATCCCGGTGCTGCGTCACCGCATCCTGCTGAACTTCCACGCCGAGTCCGACCGCTTGAAGCAGGACGACATTTTGAAGATGGTGCTGGAGTGGAAGTCGGCTCCGAGGGATTAAGACAAGATTCACCGCCGAGACGCCGAGACCGCAGAGAAATATGAAATGCATTTCTTAGGCTTTGTTTTCTCAGCGATCTCGGCGTCTCGGCGGTGAGTAAATAGGCTCCTATGCTGCAACGTTTTCTGGATCCCGCAACGCTGGCTTCGATCTCGGGGCTCGACCTGGTCGCGAAGACCGTGGTCGACGGCTTCGTTTCGGGTCTCCACCGGTCGCCCGATTTCGGATTTTCGCAGGAGTTCGCGGAGTATCGCGCCTACGTGCAGGGGGACGATCTCCGGCATGTCGACTGGAACGTCTTCGCGCGCACCGACCGCTGCTACCTGAAGCGGTATCGCGGCGAAACCAATTCGCAACTGCTGGTGCTGCTGGATACTTCGGCGTCCATGGGTTTTGGGTCGCACCAGGTTACCAAGCTGGATTACGCGCGCTTCGTGGCGGCGTCGCTGGTCTACATGGCCAACGGGCAGCGCGACGCGGCAGGGCTGATCGTCTTCGATGAGGACGTGGTGAACTATGTGGCGCCCTCGACGCGGCAGGGGCAGTTGTTCCGGTTGCTGCACGCCATCGAGAAGGCCGAACCGGGGACGCGCACCGACTTCGTCAAGCCGTTCATTCATTTTCAGAATTTCCTGCTGCACCGGCGCGGCATCGTCATCGTGCTGTCGGATTTTTACGAGGACCCGGATACCATCGTCAAGACCATTGAGCCGCTGCGCTATCACGGCAACGAGGTCATCCTTTTCCACGTGCTCGATCCGCAGGAGCTCAAGCCGAAATTCCGCGAGCCGGTGCTGTTGGTGGACATGGAGAACAACACCCAGGCGCTCGAAGTTTCGCCCGAATACGCGCGCAACGAATACCGCCGCCGGATCGACTCTCACGTTGCGTCGATGGCCTCGAAGGCGCGCGGCGCAGGCATGGAGTACTTCCTGATGGACACGTCGCGGCCGCTCGACGAGGGACTGCGCGAATATCTCGCGGTGCGGAAGGGGATCCTCTAGATGGGTTTCCTGGCCCCCTGGTTTTTCGCCGGCGCGCTGGCAGTCGGGCTGCCGGTCTGGCTGCACCTGCTGCGCAAGCACAAGACTACACCGCAGCCGTTCAGCTCGCTGATGTTCTTCGAGAAGCGGACCCAAAGCTCGATCAAGCACCGCCGGCTGCGCTACCTGGTGCTGTTCACGCTGCGCACGCTGCTGGTTTTGCTGATCGTGCTGGCATTCACCAAGCCGTATGTGAACCAGCGCCTGGTGCCCTTATCGCGGAGCAACCAGGTAACCGTGCTCGCCATCGACAACTCCCTGAGCATGCGGACGGGCGGCCTTCTTGCGCAGGCCAAGCAGGCGGCGAAATCGGTGGTGTCCGGACTGCATCCGGGCGAGCGGGCGCAGGTAATGGCATTCGGCGCGCGCGTGCAGGTGATGAGCGAAGTCACCGACGACCATAACACGCTGAACGCGGGAATCGACGGCATCGAGGCTTCGGACGCGCGCACCTCGTTCGCGGAGTTGTCGCGGTCGCTGCGATCCATCGCCAATTCGCTCAAGCTGCCCTTGACGGTCCAGCTTTATTCCGACATGCAGCAGACGGGCATGCCGACCAACTTCAACGACCTTCGCCTGAACGCCGACGTGAAGATCGAGCCGCACCCCATGGAGAAGAAGGAGACTCCCAACTTCGCGCTCGAGAACGTGGTGGCGCCGCGCCGCGTCTACGACGCGAGCAAGAAGCGCGTGCTGGTGACCGTGGCGGGGTTCGGCACGAAGAAAGATATCCGTAACGTGACGCTGGTGCTGAACGGCCGGACCATCGAAACTAAGTCTGTCGAGGTGCCGGAGAGCAGCCGCGCCACGGTCGAGTTCAACTCGCTCGATGCGCCGTACGGCCGCAACAAGGGCGAGGTTCGGATCGATTCGGCGGATTCGCTTCCGGCCGACGATGTGTATTACTTCGCGGTGGAGCGCCTGGAACCGCGGCACGCGCTGTTCGTGCATGAAGCCGACAACACGCGCGGCCTGCTCTACTTCAAGGCGGCGCTCGAGGCGTCCGGCCAATCGGCATTCGAGATCGACCCAGCTACCGTCGAGCAGACAACCAACCTGAACCCGTCCAAGTACGCGTTCGTCGTGCTGTCGGACGTCGGCGCCATCCCCGCGGGCTTCGAGAACGAGTTACGCAATTACGTTCGCGGCGGCGGTGCGGTGCTGATCTCGCTGGGTCACATGTCGGTGGCGCGCAATAAGGTGCCGGTTTCAGACGGCTCCATCGAAGCCACCCGCTATGCCGGCCGCGAGGGCGAGCGTTTTCAAACCGCCGGCTGGCTGGATTCGAGCCACCCATCCATCCTTAAAGACGAGCGCTGGGAAGACGTGAAATTCTATCAGGTGATCCGCGTGGCGCCGGGCAATGCACGCGTCGCCGCCAAGCTTGCTGACGGCACCCCGCTGCTGATCGACCAGCAGCTCGGCGGGGGCCACGTGCTGGTATTCGCCTCCACCTTCGACAACCTGGCCAACGATTTTCCGCTGCACGCCTCCTTCGTGCCCTTCGTGGAACACACCGCGCGCTACCTGGGTCGCATGGACACCGGCCCGCCCAGCGTGCTCGTGGGCTCGTTCGAAGAGCTCCGCGATTCCCAGGAAAAGGGATCTGCCGTGGACGTGGTGGACCCCAAAGGGGAGCGCGCCCTGTCGCTCGAAGAGGCCACCAAGGCGCAGAATATCCAGTTCACGATGGCGGGGTTTTACGATATCCGGCGGCCCAACGGCCGCAATGAGATGGTGGCGGTAAATGCGGATCGTCAGGAGTCCAATCTGACGCCCGCATCGCCTGAGACCCTCAGTTTGTGGCAGAATACAGCCAACGGGACCGCTGGCGATGGGGGGCAGGCGCAACAGGATCAAAAGCCGCTTTCGCTGTGGTGGTACGTGATGCTGGCGGTGTTGGCATTAGCTATAGCTGAATCGTTTTTGGGAAATCGACATCTCGCTGTGGACAAAGAGGCGGTATGAAACCTTTGGATCGCTTGTCCGAGTATTTGGGCGCCATCGAGCGGCGGCTGCGTTTGATCGCAGTGACGCGCGGGGCGGCCGTGACTGCTGTTGCGGCCCTGATTCTCACGGTCGTAGCCGTGCTGGTTGCCAACCAGTTCTCCTTTTCCAACCGCAGCGTGACCGGGGCGCGCGTCTTCCTGTTCCTCGGGCTGGCGTTCGCGCTGGGCGCGGCTCTCATCGTGCCGCTGATCCGGCTGAACCGCCGTTCGGCGGCGCGCAAGGCGGAACATCATCATCCGCAATTTGAAGAGCGCCTCCTCACGTTCAGCGAGCGCGTGGAACAGAACCCGGGCGATCCGTTTCTCGAGTTGCTGGCAGCCGACACTTTGGCCGTCGCGCAGCAGGCGGAGCCGAAAGCCGTGGCCCGCACTTCTTGGATGTTCAGCTTCTCTTCGGCCGCGATCCTTGCCGTCGTCGTGCTGCTCTGGCTGGGTACGTCCGGCGGCGGCTACATGGGCTACGGCACGTCGCTGCTCTGGGGCGGACTGCCCAAGGGCGAGCTGAAGCCGTTCTACGCCATCAATGTCGATCCAGGCAACAAGACCATTCGTAAACGCGCCGACCAGGTGATCGCGGCCCAGCTCGCGGGCTTCACCGCGCCCAAGGTCCGGTTCTTCGCGAAATACGCCAGCGCTTCGCAGTGGGAGCAGGCGGAGATGCGCTCGGCGCCCGGCGGGTCAGGTTACCAGTTCCTGATCGCGGGCGTTCCGGAAACGCTCGAATACTACGTCGAGGCGGGCGGCGTGCGATCGTCCACGTACAAGTTGAACGTGGTCGACCTGCCTTCGGTGAAGAATATCAAGGTGACGTATCACTATCCGGCGTGGACGGGATTGCCGGATGCCGTCGAGAATCCGGGCGGCGACCTGCGCGCAGTGGAGGGCACCAAGGCCGACGTGGCGATCGTGACGGACCGCCCGCTCGCAACCGGCGCCATCCTGCTGGACGACGGCTCGAAGCTTTCGCTGCGGCAGGGCGGAGACGGCGCACTGGTGGCCAGCGTACCCATTCAGAAGGACGGCTTGTATCACATCGCCGCGATCGAAGGCGGCGAAGACGTGCGCCTCACCGAGGACTATTTCATCGAAGCGATGAAGGACCATCCGCCCGAAATCAAGATTACGCGCCCGGGCCGCGATTTCCGCGCCAATCCGATTGAAGAAGTCACCATCGCGGTGGAAGCGAAGGACGATTTCGGCCTGAAGGACGTGGATCTGCACTACTCGGTCAACGGCGGCGCCGAGAAGACCATGCCGCTGAACCCCGTCAGGAATTCCAAGCTTTCGACCTCGAGCACCGTTATTTCGCTCGAGGATTTCAAGATGGAGCCGGGCGACGTCGTGAGCCTTTACGCTACGGCCAAGGACGCGCGCAAGGCGACCTCGACCGACATGTTCTTCATCGAGGCGCAGCCGTTCGAACGCAACTACACGCAGTCGCAGCAGGAAGGCGGCGGTGGCGGCGGGGGCGGCGACGATGCGGGCGAGCAGAACAAGATTTCGCAGCGGCAGAAGGAACTCATCACCGCCACCTGGAATCAGCTCAAGGGATCGGGCGCCAGGGGCACGGACGCCGAGAACGCCGCGTTTCTGGCATCCGTTCAATCCAAGTTGCGCGACCAGGCGAACTCGCTGGCGCAGCGCATGAAGAGCCGTGAGCTGGACGCCGCCGGGGCTGCCTTCAAGAGCTTCGTGGAAGACATGGAGAAGGCCGCGAAGGCCATGGGCCCGGCATCCGAAAAGCTCAAGGTCGCGAAGTGGCAGGATGCGTTATCGCCCGAGCAGGAAGCGTTGCGTTACCTGATGCGCGCCGAAGCTACGTTCCGCGACATTCAGGTGGCGTTCGGCGGGCAGCGCGGCGGCGGTGGGGGTGGCGGCGGCGGGGGCGGCGCGCGCGATCTCGAAGGGCTGTTCGATCTCGAGCTCGATACCGAGAAGAACCAGTATGAGGGCGCCCGCTCGACCCAGTCGGCGGAGCAGAAGCAGAAAGATGTCGACGAGGCGCTGCAGAAGCTCGAACAGTTGGCCAAGCGCCAGCAGGAACTGGCGGAGCAGCAGCGCAAGGGCCAGCAGCAGACCTCGCAGCAGCGCTGGGAGCAGGAAATGCTGCGGCGCGAAGCCGAGCAACTGCAGCAGCAGCTCCAGCAGATGAACAACCAGAACGGCCAGTTGAGCCGCAACGGCCAGCAGTCCCAGCAGGGGCAGCAAGGGCAACAGGGCGGACAACAAGGGCAGCAGGGGCAACAGAGCGGACAACAGGGGCAGCAAGGACAACAGAGCGGACAACAGGGACAGCAGGGGCAACAACAACAGCAGGGACAGCAGCAACAACAGGGCGGAGTCCGTGGCGCCAGCCCGCAGCAGATGCAGCAGATGATCGACCGGCTCAAGCAGGCTGTCGATGACATGCGTCAGGCTGCCAGTTCTCAGCAGGCCGGCACACCGCAGGGCGAGGCCGAAGCGCGCCGCGCGGCTGAACGGCTTCGCGAAGCGACGAATATGCTCTCGGGAATGCGCAGCCAGCAGTCCACCGGACAGGTTGACGATCTGGCTCGCCAAGCCGAAGATCTGGCGCGCCGGCAGCAGGAGTTGGAAGGCGAGATGCGCCGTGCTTTCGGTCCGCAGAACAAGGGGCTGACGCGCGAGCAGGCGGGCCAGCTCTCGGGTCAGCAAGAGGCGGAAGCGGCCGACCTGAAGAAGCTGGAACAGCAGATGCAGAATTCGGTCCGCGATCTGATGTCGTCGCAGCGCCAGGCCTCGACCAAACTGCGCGAAGCTTTGGGCGAGATGCAGCAGGAGGAGCTCGGTCGGGATATGCAGCGCGCCGCGCAGTGGCTGCGCAGCGGCATGGGCGAGTACGCCGTCATGTCCGAGCCCAATATCACGGCGGGCCTGAACCAGTTGCGCGACCAGTTGAAGGGCGTGCAGCAGATGCTCCAGGGCAACCAGGGCAAGGC
>JBGPHT010000027.1:0-62940 GCA_041484525.1 Bryobacteraceae bacterium
CCCCGCGGCTCGCCGGACGCGCGCCGAACGGCATAACCCACAGTCCATCGCCACTATCCGTATCAGGATTGCCAGAGCCCTGCTGCAACATCTCCCCTGCTGCCCCTTTTGCTGCGCGCGCCGTTTATAACACAGTAGTATTAGGAGGCTGCTGAAAAAGTCGGCTTTCCTCTGAAAAACGGCTACACTCGACTATCGGGCTAACCTAGAATCAATGATTTGCGAGGTCGAGTAAGGGCTATTCTCACGGCTAAAGGACTTTTTCAGCAGCCTGCTAGATAACCATGAATGGCTCTTAGCGCCCAGTAGGAATCGAAGCGCGACCCTGTCGTCTTGATTGGCCATGAATGTCAGAAGTGCATGGGCGTATTGGGTTGCATCCGAACCAAGTGCTTCTTCGTGGAAAAAACTGTGGACTGGTACATCTAATACGTTAACGGCATCCCTGATTCCGTAAGCAATCAATCGACGCCCACAGAGGATGATAATGTCGCCAGGGCTATACCCTTTCTCCGTAGTGAGATGTTTGATGTATTCGGCAATTCCTTTCGCCTCTTCCTGAAGCGACCGCCATTGAATTATAGTAACCGCAATTTCCGGTTGAACTATTCGCCCAGCGCCTTCGACATTCGGCACGTACTGCATATCAGCGGCACCTATGACCTTCCGTTCGGCAAGGGACGGGCGTTCTTGAATCACAACAGAGCCTTAAACCTGGCGTTTGGCGGTTGGACCATGGGAACCATTACGACCTTCCAGACGGGAACGCCGGTCGTATTGAACGGCGGCTACTTAACAATCAATCAGAACGACCCCGGAGTGGTATTCCAGAATGGACTTACGGTAGCCGACGTGCAATCGAGCGTTGGCGTATACCATTCGGGCAATCCGTGTAGCTACTTTATCGATCCGAAGTATCTTTCGTCCAATGGCCAGGCCAAAGCGAGTTATGGCGCTCCGCAGAGCACTGCCGGCCAGTACGGTTACCATCCGTATCTCTATGGACCACACTGGTTCGCCAGCGATCTTTCCTTGAACAAGATCTTTCAGATCAACGATCGCTTTCACTTGAACTTTCAGGCAGAGTGCCTAAATGTCTTGAACCACCCGACCTGGGGCCCCGTCACCAGCGGCGCCAGTTCCGCGAGCGTTCAGGCTTTGAGCTTTGCACAGACGACGGGCGGTCCCACGGGTCCACGCATCATCGAACTCCGGGCGAACATCGAGTTCTGACAGAGCTGCTCGAATTTCATTCGCGGCTGAGCACAGCGGCGGCGATCAGGGCCGCGATCGCGTCGCCGGGCTTGTTCCCGATGCCGCCGAAATGAAGGCTGGCAAATCCGCACGGATTATCTTTATAGTCATAGCCGAGCACATCGCCCGGGAGTCCCTCGAATCTCGGGTACAAGTAGCGCTGGCTGGGCAATGCCGACGTCGACCGATCCGCATAGGCGACCGCCACGTATCCTTGTTCCCAAATGTGAAAGATAGTTTTGTGGGGGGATGCCCGCTCGCCTAATCGGACGAGGCCCCGCACGTCCTCAATGGCGCGCAACCAGTAGAGACCGGCGTTGAAATCCCCCGTGCGCAGCGGACCCGAACGGCGGGCTTTGTAGCGCCAGGCGGCGGAGTATTCGTCCGTATAGTCGGAATCGCGCATGTATACCAGATCGTGATCGCGGAATGTCTCCAGGGCATCGTGGACGGAGTCCAGAACGATGACGTCGTCGTCGAGCATACAGCAGGTTCGCGGCTGGCAGAATAAAGGCACACAGGCCTTGAACACCCACCAGCAACTCGCACTATCGCGGCGCCAGCGGCGCCCCGCGAACCGTTCAACCTCGTCGAGCACGTCCGACGTCGGCACGATGCGCACGAATGGCAGCAGCCGCTCCAGGGTCAGGCGCGCTTCCGGAGTCCATTGATGTTCTCCGTAGATGAGAACCTGCTCGGGCGCGTAGCCGTTCAGAATCATGCTGTAGATCGAAAGAGCGCCGCGCACGGGATTCTGGCCGTTGGTCATCATCTTGAGCGCGGGACCCTCGGGCGCAGCCAGACGGCGGCGGATCGCATCGAGATACGGCAACAGGCTCGCCGCATTGTCCAGCGGCGCTGTGGGGACTAGCATCGCTTTCCAGACCCAGTCGCCGATATCCTGCCATTGCGCGAATTCGAGTAGGTCGCCTCGGCGCACGGGGATCTCGTGCGGCGTGAGCGGATGGGCGGTCCGGTCTTCATGCAGGATCTCACCGCGGCGCCGCACCACCGAGCCGTCATCATCCCAAAACTGGAGGACGCCATCCTCTTCCACGCGGATGCGGAAAACCACGTGGAATCCGCGCATCTCTCCACCTTTAATGAAGGTGAGAAAACCGCCGCGGAAGACGTCCCGCCAATCGATCGTCAGGCGCAACCGCCCGTCCGCGTCTTCCCAGGTACGCTGCGGCAGGGTGGGCATCGGTTTGGCGTCCCATTCCGGCGCAGACTGCCAGATGCCGCCCGACGACACGACCGGACGCGGCCAGGCGCAGGTGATCACATCGAACGGGAGCTTCCAGTTCATCGTCTATTTCATCCTCTACGTGATTTGTCCGGTAAGAAGCGATCGAACAGACGCCCGATGCGCGCCCGCCACAACTGCGGAGCGGAAACCAATCCCGAGGCCGCGGTCAGGCTCTCGAGTTCTTTGTACTGCAAGAGTCCGACCGGGCAAGCAGCCATGGTAGTCCGGCGCAGCCGGCGATCCGTAGCAGCGGCCGATGCCACGCGCCAAACACTCTTCGCGATCCCGTACCGGCTGCACGCCAGGCACCTCGTATCATTGCGCGCGACACCCGCGGCCAACAGATCCTGGCCGGCCGATTCCGCCGCCGGCCCCGCCACACTGCGCAGAACACGAAGGTACTGCTGCCGCGATGGAAAGTCGAGCGAGGGCGGGTCAAGCGTGCGATCGCTCGCGCCCGCATGGCGTTCGAGCGTATCGCGGCAGATGGACTCGAGCTGTGCGGCGAGACCGTCGGCGCCGAATCTCTGCGTCGCGTCAAGCTTCGCGCTTTGTCCCAACGCGATTCTGAATGGAGTGTCGTCCATCAGCCGCAGTATCCAACCGGCCATCTGCGCCGCCCAACGTTCGGCGTTGGCGCCATCGAGCAGGATGCCGTTCTTCTCGTGAACGACAATGTCGCGCAAACCGCCCACCGGCGAGGCGATCACCGGGAGGCCCATCGCCATGGCTTCCGTACACATCATGCCGAAGGGCTCATAGCGGGATGGCATCAGCAGCATGTCGCCGGCGTGCAGAATGCTGGCCAGCGCTCCGGCGTCTGGAATCCATCCGGCCCGCGTCACCCTCGAACCGAGCCTCAAGAAATAGTGCTCGTTCGAATGTCCGAGCAGCACGAGCCTCAAATCCGCGCGTTTCGCGGCCGCGATTCGAAAGGCATCGCGCACGACGTCCGGACCTTTGGTCCAGTCGTCGATGCGCCCTCCGAACATCAACAGAGTTTCGTTCATGTTCGACAGACGGCCCTTCCAGGACTCATCCACGGTTGCCGCCGCCAGCCGCGGATCTACGGGATTCGGCAGCACGTACACATGCCGTGCGCGAAACAATCGTTCAACAATCGCGGCCTCTTCGGTGGAAAGACAAACTACGGCGGAAGCCAGCCGCGCGGCGAAACATTGCGACCGTTCCTTGTGTTGGTGCGGGAACAAGGCGGAAGGATGCCGGAAAGCGCGAATGAAGCGATCCGGCTCGCGGGCAACATGTTCTTCGAGGAACTGGAAAAAGACTACGACCGGAATACCGAACTGTCTGCGCAACTCATACTCGACAAGAAAGTAATAGGAAAGGAAGCCGCCCACATCGAGAATCACGTCGACTTCTGCCAGCGGGATGGTGGTCCGGATGTAGTCCAGAATACCCTGCGAGGCTGCATTTTCTTCGGTGCGGGTCCCCGCCACTGGGGGCCGCAATCGCAAGGGCACGCGATGAACTTCCACGCCGTCGATCGTCTCCGTGAGCAGGGTGTTGTGAGGGCAGACGATGCGAACCGTGTGGCCGCGCCGCGCCAGGGCCGCCGCATACAGATGCGCGCATTTGCCCGCGCCGCCCGGATGGAGCGGATAGGTAGGCTCACTGAGAATCAGAATGCCGAGCGGCTTCAGCATGATTTCCGAATGCTTTCGAACCTCGAATCAGTGCCTCCAAACGGCCAGCAGTGTATCCGACCGGGTCGGGCAGGTCGGCGCATACTCTGTCCCACGGCAGTGGCGTTGGCTTTTCCACCCACTCGCGAATCTTGGGTAGCGCCTTCGCCAAGTGTGCTTCCGTCCAAACCAGGCGCACGTAGGGACGCAGGTACGACGGCAGCAGGAATGAGCGCACGCCGGCGTCGTACATCTGGCAAACGATGGGAGCGCCCAGCACCAGGCTTTCGACAATCTGCTGGAAACCGGCCTTGCCGATGAGAAGTTTCGCGCGCGCAAAAGACGCGAACAGGTTACGGTCCGCCGCCACGGAAATGTAGCTGACGTCATGCGGAAGTGCCTCGAACGGGAGGTCCCTCATCAACTCTTCCGCTTCATCCGTCAAGAAGACCTCGACGCGCTGGTTGGGCGGCAACCGCTTCAAGAGGTCGCATGCCATGACCAACGTTTGGCGATCGTAGCCCATGACGCAGATGCGGTCGCGTGGAGCGCCCCCGGCATCCCGCGGAACAGAAACCAGGGGAGGGGCCACCTCGAACCGCCAGCCTGTATAGCCGGGGCGACCATTGTGCGTCAGCCCGAGGAAGAGCCAGCGTCGAATGCGCCGATAACCCAACGAGGTAAGGGCGGCGAGCCACGAACCGGAGTAGTTATCGATGCCGATCTGATTCGTCGTCACCAGCCGGGCCGTGCGGTAGGCCCGGAGCATGCTTCCCCCCACGGGGCATTCGCCGAAAACTACGGAGTCGGGCCGCAGCGTCCGGAAGTAGTCCGTCATCTCGGCGGCGATCCTGTCTCCATCGATCGTGCGGATGGTCAGGCGCGGCTCGACTCTCCGGAATACGGGATCGTCCACCGGCTTCGGACCAAAATGCAATAAGTGGATGTCCAGATCGTCGCTCATTCGATCGATGAGCCGGAGACAACGCTTCATCACGCCGATCTGCCCGACGGGCCAGATCCGGTAATAGGTCACGAACAACACACGCCGCGCCATCAGGCGTTTCCACTCGCTCGCAGCTTCCCGAGTAGCAGCCGGCCGGGCTCGCCAAGGCGCAGCGCCTGGAACGCTTCCGCGAACTCCCAATTTGCCTGGAAGCCCCGCCACCTGGCCAATGACAGAAGCAAATCGGGAGATCTCATAGCGCGCACCTGCGATGCATGCAAACGGTACGCGGCGAGTTTCCGCTCCACGTCGATCGGGAAAAACACAGTGGGCTGAAAAGCATGATTACGCAGGATGTCTTCGCCGCGCGGCCAGGCAGTGACCTGGATTTCCTCATACAACAACACATTGCGCGGGAAATGGTTCACGTCATGCGGCCGCAGGGCAGTAAGTGCGGCTTCAAAGACGGCGCGGTGGTCCTGGTTGTAGCTCGGGTATGGAAGAAACACCGTGGACGGAAGGTGCCGGCTCATGAGCTCCTCGAATTGGCTCACCAGGCCGGGCACGCGGTAGTCGTTCACCACGTTCGATAGGTCCACCGAGAACGAGAAGCCGAGGAACTCCGCGCACCGGCGAGCTTCCTCGAGACGTTCCTCGCGGCTCACCACCCGAAATTCCTCTGCGCCGCAATAATGAACGTGAAACCGCTCGTCGAGAATCCCGCCGCAGCCGAGAACTTCGTCATCCACATGGGGGGCAATCACCAGGAACTCGGCCATAGACCGAATTAGAATCCCCTCAGCCGGTGCAGAATCTCTACGGGAAGCGCTCGCATGTAAGCTACGCTGTCGATGACCGTCTGGCGGCGCGGGATCCTGGGGTGCCAGCCCAGTTCGTCGCGGGCCCGCGTTGCGTCGGGAATTTTTTCCTGCGCCTCCTCGTAGAAGGGTCCGTAGATCGAGCGGCCATCGACCGGCCGGATCTCGCTCGTCGAGCCGGTGATTTCCTTGACTTCATGCGCCAGATCGAGGATGGTGCACAAGTTATCCAGATTCCCCAGGTTATACACTTGACCTGACTTGCCGGACCGGGAGACGCACATCAATCCGGCGGCGATGTCGCGCACATCGGTGAACGCGCGGCGCTGCTTGCCATCGCCGAAGACCGTGATCGGCACGGAGGCCAGCGCCATCCCGACAAAACGCGGCAGCACAAAACCTCCGATGCCTGACTGGCGCGGCCCCGCGACATTGAAGGGCCGCACCACGCGAACGTCCAAGCCGCGCATGCGCGACAGGTTTAACAATGCAATCTCGGCCGCCAGCTTGCCGGCCGCATATTCAGCGCGCGCGGAGACGGCGGCCGAGACGCGGCCGGGCATTTCTTCCCGGCAATAACCGTCCGAGCCGCCTCCGTATACTTCGCTGGAAGACACGAACACCAGCCGCGCGCCGCACTCGATAGCGACCTCGGCCATCCGCAAAGCATCCCCCAGAATCGAGCTGGCGATCTGGCCGGAATGGGGCAGTATCCCGGCCGGTCCCACCAGCGACGCCAAGTGAAAGATCTCGTCATACTTGGGATGGCCGAGACCGTTGGATTGATCTTTGAGGTCCTGGATCGAATACGTAAAGTCGCCGCCGGTTGGCAGTTCCGCCAACAGGCGATCCAGAGGCAGCGGACTGCTGCTCAGGTTGTCGGCTACGTGTACGTGGTTGCCCGGGCAGGAAAGCAAAAGTTCCAGGAGGTGTCCCCCGAGGAAACCAAACCCGCCAGTAATCAGGACACGTCTCACCCAGTCCTCTCAGATGCGCAGTGCCCGGCTAGCGTCGCCGAGTACTTAAGGCGACCGGGCGCGGAGCGCGATTTTTACTGGCGGTTAATCGTGACGGGGAGGTTCGACCCCATCATGGTCAAAGTACCGGGCACGGAGTTAGGTCCGGAGAATTTCCCGACGAACGTCGCCGGTAACCCCGCCGGGCTCGCACTCAACGAAACGGCCGGGTAGTTGTTAGTGCCCGTGACCGGATACTGGCCGGAGAAGCCCGTGATGGTGACGTTACCGGTGACGTTGTTGCCGGTCTGCGTCAGGTTCAGTGTAACCGTGATGCCGGAGGAGTATCCCACCCACTGCCCGGTCATCGACGGCGTGAGCACGACACCAAGCTGCAGATCTCTCCGGATGTGATCTTCGTCGACATCCAGATGAACGATCTTCCCGTCGCGCAGGGTCGCGACGACGGAACCGCCCCATTGCGCGGCCTTTCCCGTGGGTTGCTTACCTTCGAACAGCCCTTTGTGAGTGCCGGTGGCTGTATAAGAAAACACCACCATGTCGCCGGTAGAAACAATGTGGTCGATTTTATAGTGAAGGTCTGGGAATCCAGCGCGATTTTCTTTGATCGCCTGACTAAGCGTTTCCTGAAGGTCCGCCGAAAAGTATTTAGCAATACTATTGGCGTCCCCTTTGTTTAAGGTCTCCTCGAGACCCTTTTGGACGAGATCGGTCTCAGCCGACATTGGTTGCTCCTTTCATGAAAAAGCGGGGCACGTGGTTTGAGGAATTGATAGTAACCACTCGGTAGAATATTCTCAATTCCTCGCCGGGTCAATCGAAACTTTTCCGATTCCTACATTTTCCGGTATGTGCCCGATGTCATCCGTCGGAATGGCGGAGATCATTTCTGCCGCCGTGTCCGCCGCATATGGGATGAAGTGATGTCCCGACATCAGAACGACAAACCCGAGCCAAATCTTTCGCCGGTCTCCGCTCCACCGCGCGAGCAGCCGAATCAGGAATTTCCAATACGCTGCGCGATACGGCGCCCGCACGCCCTGAATCCAGATGGATCGCAACGCAACTTCAATCTGGTAGAGGACGGTGACAGGCGGCGGATGCTGACCCTCGCGAGGGCGCCAATGGGCAAGAGATCGCCAGGCCCGTTCGTAGAACCGCTCCGGCTGGTAGATCGTCAGCAAGAGCCGGCGCAGCCCATTGAGCAGATCGGCCAGAGGCATTACAGTGCGGAAGTCCGGAGGGCTGAAATTACTGGTGGCGGTGCTCTCTTTGATCAACCGGCCCTCCCGCAGCAACCGGTCGAACAGGGCCGTGGTCGGAGGCGCCTGCAGCACGCCCGCCATGGCCCACGGAATCGCCGAGCGCTCGATGAACTCCACCTGCCGGTCGAAGATATCGGCTTCGTCGGAATCGAATCCGACAATGAATCCAGCCGTCACCCATAAGCCCTGGCGTTGGATGTGACGGATGCTTTCGAGTTGGTCGTGGCGCAGGTTCTGAAACTTCTTGGTCTCCTTGAGCGATTGAGCCGAAGGCGTTTCGACGCCGATGAAGACGTACAGGAAATTCGCTTTCACCATGGCATCGATTAGGTCGGACTTCTCCGCCAGGTCGATGGAGGCTTCGGCGTGGAAGATGAAGGGGTGGTGATGGCGCTCCTGCCAGGCGGCGAGTTCGTGCGCCAAATCGAGCGCCTTGCGGTGGTTCCCGATGAAGTTGTCGTCGACTACGAAGACTTGCTTGTTCCACCCGGCCAGCCGCAACAGATCGAGTTCGGCAATGAGCTGCTCGGATGATTTCGTTCGGGGGCGCCGTCCGTAGATTGTGATAATGTCACAAAACTCACATTGGAACGGGCAGCCCCGCGAGAATTGTACGGACATGGACGTATAACGGCTCAGGTCGAGTAAGTCGAACCGTGGCGCCGGCGTGTTAGTCAGATCCGGTTTGTCCACGATTCGATAAACCGCTTTCGCCGTGACCGACTCCAGATCGCGCGCAATCCGGCCGAAGGTTTCGTCGGGTTCGCCGACGACCACGTGATCCGCCAATGGCGCCAGCACTTCCGGCTGGCTGCTGGCGTATGGGCCGCCGATAATCGTCCGCTTACCGAGCGCGCGGGCTCGCGCCAGCGTCCGAAACGCGTCTTCCCGCTGCGCGTGCATGGCGCTCACCATCACTAAATTGGCCCACTCGAGGTCTTCTTCCGCCAGTTCTTCAAAGGCTCTATCCACCAGGCGAATCTGCCAGTGCTTGGGACACAGGGCCGCCACTGTGATCAGGCCCAGAGGCGGCATGACGGCGCCCTCCGGAACCATTTCGAGCAAACCTTCAAAGCCCCAGAACGAAGGCGGAAAACACGGCCAAACCATCAGGGCGCGTATCGAAGATCCGAGCGGGTCGAAGCGGCGTTGCTCCTGCCCGGTGATGACCAGGTCCTGCATGGACACACCTCGCGAATCAGACGGCGGCTGTGGAGGCAAGTTCCAACCAACTCGCCTCCAATTCTGCGATCAAGTTTGCGGGGCTCTTGGAAGGCCCCGCGGAAATGGGCTGTCCGAAGACAACACTAACGCAACCGGGCTGCAACCGGGGACGGCAGCCGAGATCGGAGTTCCCCGACAACCAAACCGGCACGACCGGGACACCGCACTCGGAGGCAAGCAGCGCCATGCCCGGATCGTGACGGGCTGGATCCACCAAGCCATAATGGATTCCCTTGGGAAACACCATCGGGCAATAGCCTTTGTCGATCCACTTGGCCGTCTCCAGCAGCCCTTCGCGCGTGCTGCCGAAGTGCGGAACGATCGTGAAGGGATAAGTGAACGGCAGCAGGAAATGATATCCGGCGCCAACGGTGAATCGCTCCTTGCGGGAAGTACCGCGCGGGGGATCGAAGAACTCGGAGAAATCGCGATTGGTTACGACCAGGAGGCGGTTCGCCAGTCGGGCGGGCAGTGCGGCGGTGATGGCGAACGCATCGAGCCAATGCATGTGCGGCGCGGCCGCGAGGATGAAGGGCGGGCGCAGCGAATGCGGACTGCCGCGCCACACAGGCGCGCACCGGTGACAGAACGCGGTCCAGAGTCCTGTGACCACGGGGCGCACTGCGAAACGAACAGCACGAGCCAAAACGGTTTTGGCCCAGGCGGGCTGGCGCAATGGCACACGCACCGGCGTCTGTATGTTTGCGCACGGATTCGCGGCCATGGCGTGAAGCTCGGCAACTGTCAGGTCCGCGTGCAATGCCCTGCCGTCTAGCAGCCGCTGCTTGCGCCGCTCGAGAGCGCCGAGAAGCCGGACGAAATCGAGAGAGCTCAGACCCCAATCCGCGCGAAGCTGCGCGCTATTGTCCGCCAATGCGCCCGGCGGTGCGGCGCAGAGGTAATCCGCCAGTAGCTCGATGCGGCGTCCGCCGTCGGCTTCGGTCTCGATGGCGGCGAGCGTGACTTGTCCGGCCGGTGGCGTGCTGTGCTGCCGCAGTGTACGGGCCTCGCGTACGGCCGCGGCCACCAACTCGCGGCGCACCTTGAGCAGGCCGGAGCGCGGGAAGTCCACCTCCGGCCAGACGGTCCAGCTTCGGATGCGCTGCGGCTCGGGGAGTTTGCGGTTGGCGGCGTGAACAGTGCCCGCGGCATCGGTGCCGGACTCCATGAGAAGCACGGCGTGTACCTCTTCGCAACCGTCCTCTTCCCGGCCGAGCACCACCGATTCGCGAACGCCCGGATGCCGGTTCAATACAGTTTCGACATCGGACGGGAAAACGTTGAAGCCTTCGCTGGTAACGATGACGTCCTTTTTGCGCCCCAGAAAATAGAGCCGCCCCCGCGAGTCCGCACGCAACAGGTCACCGGTGTGGAGAAAGCCGTTCACGCCGTTGTGAGGTTCAGCCGATTGACGGTGCACGCTGCCGAAGTAGCCGGGCGACACGGCCGCGCCTTTGACCAGCGCCTCGCCGTCGGCCGCGATTTCCAATGTCAGATGCTTCAGAGGCTTTCCCACTGAGCCGGTACGACGCGAAAACGGCCCGTTCACGGCCACAATCGCGGTGGTCTCCGTCAGGCCATATCCCTGGATGACAAAGCGGCCGGTATCGCGCCAAAACTGCTCGTCGGAGCGCGCGAGCGCAGCGCCGCCCACAAAGATGATCCAGAATCGCCAGCCGACCACGCGGTTCAACGCAGTGAATAGCAGGTGCCGGCGCATCCAGCCGCGCGACTCGTTTTCCAGCCTCTGGCCCAACGTACGCCGCCCGCGGGGGTGCCGCTCGAGCGCCGCGGTCAATTCGTGGAGCACTCGCGGCACCGTGGAAAATGCCAGGATGCCGTTATCGCGAATCGTCCGCAAGAGATGCGCCGGCTCCACCGAGTGAACGAAAACGATGCTGAGACCGATCGACATGGGGATCATCGCACCCAGGATGAGCCCCTGCACATGGCTTAGCGGCGCTACCACCAGCATTCGCGCGGAGATCAGCTTGAGCGGCCATTGCCAGAACTGGAAGGACTCAATCTGCGCCTGGAGATTGGCATACGTAAGCACCACACCGCGCGGCTCGGCGGTGGTGCCCGACGTATACAAGATCGCCGCGACGTGGTCCGGCTCGATTTCGCGCGCGTCTGTGACGCTGTCGCGCGCCGGTTCCGCGAACAGATCTTCGAGACAGTGGCACGGGAGCCCGAGGAAGCCGGCGTCCAGACCTTGCGCGTGGAAGACCCGGCGCGGCGAGGCCTGCATCGCTACTTGCAGCATGAACTCGCGCGGCGAACGCTCGTCCAGCGGCACCACCACGACGCCCTCGATCATGGCGCCGACCAGACAGGCGACCCACTCCGGACAGTTCGGCGCCCAGAGCAACACGCGCTCTCCTGGCCCAATGTTCCAGCCCCGCAGCAGCGCGGCAAAACGGCGGGCCTCGCGCGCCAGCCTGCCGAAGCTCCACCAGCGCAGTCCGAATTCCTGCCGCAGGCCCAGTGCCGGACGCTCACCAAATCTCTCGATCCTGGCGAGCAAAGTGCGGCCGCTCAGGCGCCCTCGGTCAGGCATTCGCCACCTCGTCAAACGTGACCGTCAAGACGGAACTGGCGGCAAAATGCGGCTCACAGTAGCTGACGAAAATCTTGCGCCCGTCCTGCTGTTGAAAGCTCGAATGCTCGAAGCCCAGGTATACGAAGACGCTGTCCTGCAGATGCGGCACGCCGATCAGATCGGCCGGCTCGCTGTACGGACCCCACAGGTGAGGCGCCGTGCGCAGCATGAGCCGCTTCCGGTACTCCTCGACGTAGAGCATTGCGTACGCGCCCAGATGGCGGTTGTAAGACACCGAGAACTCGGCCGCTGCCGGACCTAGCGAGCCGGCCTGGGCAAAGTCCGGTATCCATTCCGGCGCGCTTGAGGTAAGGAACTCGTAGGCGTCCCGTTCCGTGATGTACTGCGGGGCCACGCGCGCCAGCCATGCGGTGCTCTGGATGCCGGTACGTACGGAACCGAAGACGTACACGAAATCGTCGACCAGCGTGGTGTGCACGCCGAAGTGCAGATCGTCGGCCGTGTTGCGCCAGTAGAGCCAGTCGCCCCCGTGGCGGCAGCGCAGAGCCTCGCCGCTGGCGCGGTCGAACTCGGCGATGCCCGCACCGAGGTTGCGAAATCCCCAAACCGAATCGGAGTCTATAGTCTGCACGCCGAGGTAATACAAATAGATCTTGTTCCCGATGGCGAGGCCGTGTTCCGGCCAGAACCGGACCCGGCGGAAACGGTCGCGTGCATCCGCCGCCAGGATTTCGCGCGGCATCCCGTCGGCATCATGGAAGTACTCGAGCGAAGCCAGTGCCCCGAAAAGATCCGGAGCGCTCGCGACGGCGGCGGAGTTGGCCAGGAAGTGATCCTGCGCCGCGGCTCTCTCGCCGGGTACGCCAGCCTTGATCAGCAACGTGTCGGAGAACAGAAACAGGGTCTCGCCGGCCAAGGGAATCGACTGCCCGCCATCCTGCCCCACGATCGCGTACTGCGGCGTGCGGACCTGCGGAAAGCTGCCGAGATGGCGCGCGTAGCGAAGCCGTGGTGGAAGACTCGTTGTCATCGGCGCTGCAAAACTCCCAGGCATCCGAACAGGCCGGCATAGCACCACTGCCGCATCCGCCGGGCCGTCTCGAAAACTTCGTAGGGCGCCCGGCCGCCATCCGCCGGGTTCGGATAGATATCGTGGAAGCAGAGCCAGCCGCCGGGAGCAACCTTGCCGCCCCACACTTCAAAATCGGTTTCGACATCCCGCTGCGAGTGGCCGCCGTCAATAAAGACCAGGCCCAATGCGACATCGCCCCAATTTGCGCCCAACCGTTGGGAATCGGTGACGACCGGGATCACCCAATCGCGCAGGCCGGCGCGGGCCAGGTTATCGAGAAAGCCCGGCAGCGTATCCACGGCGCCGTGCACCGGATCGTAGAGCTCCTGGTCGAAATATTCCTGACCGGATTGCTGTTCTTCGGAGCCATGGTGGTGATCGACGGCGAACAGGCAGTGGCGGCCCGCTGCGCGGCAACCCTCCGCCAGATACATCGTCGATTTTCCGCAGTAGCTGCCGATCTCGAGACAAGGAGCCGCGACCGACGCCGACCGCGCCAATTCGAACAGCTTCAAACCTTCCTGCTCGGAAAGAAAGCCCTTCACCTGGCGCGCGAGCCGTTTCACATGCTCCCGCATCCCGGCTTCGTTGCCGCCGGACAGGAGGGCGCTGCGCTTACCCATCCACTGCCTGATCAATTCCACGGCACGACCTCTCCTGACAGCAGTGGGGAAAGCTCGCCGGCGAGCTCCGGCGCACTATGCCAGTCCGCTCCGTAGTGGCCGCCGCGCAATGGCAGGAAGCGCTTTGGCGCGCGCGCCGCCTGATAAATGCGCACGCCGTGCTCCACCGGGATCACTTCGTCAGCTTCGGAATGCAGCACCAAAACCGGGCAACGCACCTTGCGGATGTACTTCAGGGTGTTGAAGCGGATGTAGCAGAAATAGCGGGCAGGGAGCCACCGGTACCGCCGTGCCGCGATATCCGGCACCGAAGTCAGGCCGCCGAGGATGACGAGTCCGCCGCACTCGCGATGCGCTGCGAGCCATGCCGCCACGGTGCCGCCGAGCGAGCGGCCGAAGACGATAATGTCTTCGGGGCGGAAGCCGCGCACGGAGCGCGCGTACTCCCAAGCCGCCGCCGCGGTGGCGTAACAGCCGCGCTCGCTGGGAACGCCGTCCGATTCGCCGAACCCGGGATAGTCGATCATCAACACGCTGGCGCCGGCGGGCAACAGCACCACCAACGAACTCAGATCGTGCGCTATGTTTCCAACCGAGCCCGTCAGCCAGATCACGAGCCGGGTCGCCGACGGGTTGAAGATGCCCCAGCCCCGTACGCGCGTGCCGCCGGCCAGCGCCAGCTCGACCCTTTCGTAGGCCTGCCCGAAATCGCCCGGATTGGCGCCCAGCTCACGGCCCGGCCGGAACACGATGCGGCGCTGGCGGAAAAACAACTGCACTCCGTAGATCCCGTACACAGATCCGATCGAAGCCGCGATGGCAATCAAAAGCGGGATGGCCTGCGCAGTGCTCATGATGGGGAATCTTCCCAGCGGCTCAGGACTACCGCTGCGGTTTTGACGCCGCGGTCAGAGACCCAGGCGATCGCGCGGCGGATCGGGCCCTTGCATGGTTCGCGCACAATCGGAATGCGCAATTCGGGGTCGGGATCGTCGCAGTTGATGACGTGGGGCACCACACCGTTGCGGATGGCCATCATCGCATGAGCCACGGAAAACGCTCCAGCGGCCGCGCCGGCGAATCCGAACGAGCCCGTATAGCAGGTGAATGCCGGCCTGGAATGGGTGAAGACGGATTCATAAGCGCGCGCTTCCTGGGCGTCGTCGTTTGCCGTAGCCAACCCGGCGCCGAACACGACATCCACGCCCGCGCCGTTGCACCCGGCGGCGTCGAGTGCTTGGCGCGCGGCCGCAGCCAGCACGGCTTCCCCGGCTGCGTCCGGGTCGGTCAGTCCGCGCGCGGAGGCAGCCTGCCCGAACGAACATACCTCGCCATAGATGCGTGCCGAACGCTTTTGCGCATGCGCGGCGGTTTCGAGAACCAGGCATACCGCGCCCTCGCTCAATGCGTAGCCGGACCGCGCCCGATCGAACGGACGGCACGCGCGCGCCGGCGGATAGGTGTCCGCGGCGAGGCGGCCGGCCAGCAGGTGGTCCACCATGGAATCCATGCGGAGCAGCGAGTCGTAGCCGCCCGCGATGGCCACTTCCGCATCGCCGCGCTCGATGGCGGTCATGGCGGCGATCAACGCATCCAGGCCTGATACCGCGCCGTTGGTGAAATTTGCATTCGGTCCCAACACCTGATGTTGGATGGCAATGGCGCACAGGCCGGCGTTGGGAAGCGATTTCACCAGAAATAGCGGATCCACCAGCTTCATCCCCTGAGAGGCGAAGCGCGACAGGTCCACTTCATTTTGCGCGTTGACCGACTCCCGGAGCGCCGGAATGAAGGCCTCCGGATTGGCGTCGAGACACACCGAGCCGACGTAGAGGCCGCAATCGGCCAACTCGTCCGCGCCAATGCCCGAATCGCGCAGCGCTTCGCTGGCGCTCGCGAGGGCGAACGACGGACTCGGCGCCAGCAGTTTCCGCAGCATGCGGTCCGCAATCAAGCGGTGCCGGTCGAAGCCCTGGACGCGCGCGAGGTGTACCGGCGGATAATTCCGATACGCTTCATCCGTGAGTTGTTCCACCACCGAATCGCCGTTTGCCAGGCGCGCGAAGTGCGATTGCGTGTCGAGCCCGAGCGGCGAGATCACGCCCACGCCGGTGACGACAATGCGGCGGTCGCTCACTGGCGCGCTCCTGCATTCAACTCGTAGCCGCCGCTCAGATAGCCGAACATCTCGCGGGAGCGCCGGATATGATCCAGCTCTTTCAGCGGCCGGCAGGCGAAGACGAGCCGCTCCGCCGACATGACCGGACGGCCGTCGACATGCGCTTCGGCCCGCATTGTGGCGCCCTCGCGGTGCTCGTAGTTCAGCCACGTCTCGATCCGTATGGTATCTCCAGGCCGGGCATGGCCATGGACTTTGACACCCTGCATCAACGCCAGGACGATACTGATGCCGAATTCTTTTGTCGCGATGTAGAGCCACCCGCCCACCTGGGTCATGCATTCGAGAACCAGCGTGGGCGGCATGATCGGCCGCCTCGAGTAGTGTTCCCAGAGAAACTCATCGCCGATCGAGATGGCCTTGGTCGCCACCGCGCGCTTGCCCAGTTCCATTTCCAAGATGCGGTCGTAAAAGAGGAATCTCATGGCGCCGCGCCTTCCCAGCGCTTCACGACCAGGGTGCCGTTCTGCCCGCCGAAGCCGAACGAATTGGAAATCGCGATCTTGCATTTCGCGCCGCGCGCCTCGTTCGGAATATAGTCGAGATTGCAATCCGGGTCGGGATGTTCCTGGTTGATGGTAGGCGGCAGGACTTGCGTCTCGACGGCCTTCACCGTGAAAATCATCTCGACTCCTCCCGCGGCGCACACCAGGTGCCCCACTTGCGATTTCGTCGAGCTGACCGGAATGCTGTAAGCGGCGTCGCCGAATGCCTTCTTGATGGAAAGCGTTTCGACGCTATCGTTCTGCGGCGTGGACGTTCCGTGCGCATTGATGTAGTCCACGTCCTCCGGGCCGATTTCGGCGCTGGCGAGCGCCCGCAGCATGCAGCGGGACGGCCCCACACCTTTTACGTCGATATCGGTGAACCGGTATCCGTCCGACGAAGAACCGTAACCGATCAACTCGGCGTGAATCGGCGCATTTCTGCGCCGGGCATGCTCCATCTCTTCTAGGATGACGATGCCCGCGCCCTCGCCGATCAGGAATCCGTCGCGCTTCAAATCGAACGGCCGCGAAGCTTTCGCGGGAGCATCGTTCCTTTGAGTAAGAGCGCCCAGCAGCGTGAAGCCGGTCACGCAGATGATCGACATCATGCTGTCGGTCCCGCCGGTGACCATCAGGTCCGCGCGGCCCTGCCGGATCGCCTGGAACGCTTCGCCGATGGCTTGCGTGGCCGACGTACAAGCGCTTTGTACGGTGCAACTGGGACCGCGCAGATCGTGCCGCAGGGAGAGCAGCGTGGAGATGGTTGGAATATCGCGCTGCGCCAGCAGGTCCGGCCGCACGCGGCAGATCGCGAGATACGCATCGGCATTGTAGCGGTCGCCATCCAGCAGCTCTTTCGGATTCGGCAGACTGCCCTCCACCACCGGAAACGTGGAGGCCCCAATGGCAACGCCGGCACGCGCGGTATCGAGAGCAGCCGCGTCCAACCGCGCATCCTGCCAGGCCGAACGCAGAGCCTGGAGGCCGAAGCGCGCCGACCGGCTGAGGAAATTGTCGATCCCCTCGAAATCGCATTCCGGCAGCGCGCCTAAGTCCACCTCACTGCCGATGCGCACGGGAAATGCGCGGCTGTCGAACTGCCGGATCGGCCCTGCGCCGGATCGGCCCTCGAGCACGGCGCGCCACACGGCATCCACGTCGAGCCCCAGCGAGCACACGATTCCCATGCCCGTCACCACCACTCGCCTTGGCTGTTTCGCAGCGCCCATGGTTATGCCTCGCCGCAACGGATCATCTTGTAGAGCCGCCGACCCTCTTCCGCCGGCTGCAGATCGCCAGCGGGATGCACGCTCATCGTGAACCGGCCCGCCGCCATCACCCGGCCGCCGCAGCGCGCTTCCCCGCGAAATAAATAATCGCCGTTTTCGCGGCCGGTCACTTCCACTTCGAGGTGCAATTGGTCGCCGGGCCGCACCAGGTTATGGAACTTGATCGTTTCGAACCCGGAAGCAACGGCAACGAACTCGAAGTCCTCGTTATCCCTGACGGTCCAGTCGGCAAGCTGTACCAGGCATTCCGCGATCAACGCGCCGGGCATGATCGGATGCTCGGGAAAATGGAACGCGAAGAAGTCCTCACTCAGAGTGACGTTCTTGATGCCGGCAGCTCGCTTGCCCTTCTCGATTTCGGTGATGCGATCCACGAGCAGAAATCTCATTGGGCACCCTGGCTGGCCGCACCCTTGCTGAGCCCATCCTGAAGTCCGATGACGTGCTGGAACAAGACTTCGTCGCCCGATGGCACCGGGACCGACTTGCCGCAAGCCGGACAAATGAACTCCGGCAGCGACTTGGACTCCTCCATCTGGGTCTGGCACGCGGGGCATGTGCGATCCATAGCGGCCTTACTCTCCAGCAGTTGGTTGACGACCCGCACGAAGGTGGCGACCACAAACATCTTGCGCACCTCAGTCACCTTTAACCCCGGGGTCAGCGCTGCCGGATCGATCTCCGGCATGCCTTTGGCAAGCAGTTTCAGACCTAGCTCGGTGATGACGCCGTCCTTAACCAGGTTCTCCTCGCCAAAGTGGTCGCTGGCACGCTGCAGGAAATCCTCGCGCGGAAACTGAATCCGGAATTCGCGCTCCAGCGAAAAGGCGATGTCGAGAAAGTCCAGCGACTGCGCGCCAAGGTCCGCCTCCAGCGATGAATCCGGTCTCACTTCAGCCACCGGCCGGTCCATCGCTTTCGCAATCACCTCCAGGACTCTCTGCTCCACACGGTCCCGTTCTAACGCCGTTTGCCCACCAGCCTCCGACATCTTCCCTCCTACTTCATCAAGTCCGGCATCGATCAAACGCCGAATCCACCTGTGACATTTAGAACATGACCCGTGACATAACTGGCGTCGGGCGATGCCAGAAACCGGACCGCGCGAGCCACTTCCTCCGGTTCCCCGTATCGCTTGAGCGGAATCTGCGCCTTGATCTCGGCTTCCCCAAAGTCGCGAATCCTGCCCGTCATTTCTGTGAGGATAATGCCGGGCGCGACTGCATTGACACGAATTCCGCGCGGCGCCAGCTCGATTGCCAGAGACTTCACCATGGAATTGATGGCGCCCTTTGACGCCACATAATTGGCATGACCGCGGCCGCCCCGCTCGGCGGCAATCGAGGAGAGTGCGACGATGCTGCCGGCCCGCTGCGACATCATTTGCGGCAGCGCTTCGCGAATCGACAAAAAGACGCCGCGAACATTGGTTTGCATCACGGTCTCCCAGTCGTCCAGTCGCATCGCCCCGAGCAACGTATCGCGCACTACGCCGGCATTGCAGACCAGGATATCGATGCGGTTGAACGTCGCCATCGCAAAACGCATGAGCGCGCGCACGTCCGTTTCACTGGACACGTCCGCTGCAAAACACTCGGCCTGGCCGCCGGCCTCGCGAATCTGGCAGACGACGGCTTCGGCATCGGCGCGGTGGCTGCGAAAATTCACGATCACGCCGGCTCCTTCGCGCGCCAGCTCGAGCGCAATGGCTCTACCGATTCCCCGCGACCCGCCCGTGACCACCGCGAATTTGTCGTTTAATACCGGCACAATCCATCACCTCAGGCGCTGAGAGAAGCTCCGCCATCCGCAATCAGGGTCTGGCCGCGAATCCACGCGGCCTCCACGCTGCACAGGAATGCCACAATTCCAGCCAGATCCTGCGGCTGCCCCAACCTTCCCGCCGGCGTGCGCGCCACGATCAGGCCGGTGAGAGCCGTGTAATCCGGAATCATCTTCATGCTCTCCGTGTCGATGAAGCCGCCGCAGACCACGTTGACGTTGATCCGGTCGGGCGCCAGTTCCACCGCCAGGTATCGCGCCAGATTTTCAATAGCGGCCTTGGCGGCGCCTAACGAAGCGTACTTGGGCGTGTAATAGCGCGATCCCAGGCTGCTGAGCGCGATGATATTCCCGCCGCCGTTCTTCCGCATGATGGCGGCTGCGAGCTGCGATCCCACCAGGAAAGCCTCCGCGTTCAACTGCATGGTGCGGCGCCAACTTCGGGTGTCGATCTCGACCGCCGTCTTGAATGCCGTGCGCGCGGCATTGGCCACGAAGACATCGAGCCGGCCCAGGTCCCGCTCGAGGTCGTCGAACATCGCCCGCTGCATCTGTTCGTCGCCCACATCGCAGACCACGGTGGATGCGTCCACTCCCATCCGGCGAATTTCCTCGACGGTCTTGCGGGCCGCGTCGTGGTTCAGGCAGTAGACCAACCGGATGTGCCTGGGCCGCTCCTGCGCGAAGCGCAGCGCGATGGCCCGGCCGATGCCGCGCGTGCCGCCGGTGATCAGGATCACGCGTCCGTCCTCCGGCGTCATGCCGCCTCCCGGCGCTTAGCGGCCGCGGATCGTTCCGCGGCGCTCTGGAACATATGAACCGTCCACTCGCGAGCCTGCCGCGCCGCATATCGCGCCTGCCGCAGTCTGATCCCGAGCGTGGGAGGCTGATCGAGCACACGCTCGATATGGTCCGCACACTCTGCCGCTCCGTTCCGCTCCGCGCTGAGCCGGGCGCGCAGATCCGCATCGAACGGCGACTCCGTCAACCAGCTACGCAGCGTCTCCCGCTGCGTATTCAGATCCTCGGAAAACGAAGCGTGCCCGTGAAAGACGCTGTTGAGCTGCCCGTTCCACATGCCGATTCCCCTGTCCATGCACATCGGAGGACAGCAGAGGGCCACCGACTCCATAATTTGCATGAAGCCGTTCGCCACAATGGAAGCCGCACTGCTGTGAATCAGCCCGTAGAGCGTGGCATCGTCCTGCAAGGGCAGTGCGAAGGCTCGGCTCTCCGGAATTCCCGCCGCCGCCATTTTGCAAGCGGCAGCCGCAGGGTCGTGACTCAGGGCCACTACTTGCGGGCACAGATCGTCCAGCGCCGCCAGCACCGCGAGCCCTTTTTCCAGCACCACCGGCTCGAAACCCAGGATGACCACGCGGGGCGCGGCGGGCGGCACGGGCAGCCGCTCAGGCGGCGTGATGGACCCGATGAACGGCGAGACCATGACCCACCGCCGTTTCCCGTTCTCGTGCCGCGACCAGAAACACTTGAGTCCGTAGAGCAGCATCAGGTCGACATCAAAATTGCCGGGCGTGCCGGTATCGTAATACTGTTCGAGCAGGAAGAAGGGCTTTCCGAGCAGCGCCGACGCGCGCCAGAGCCGCTGCATGCTGCCATCGAACGGCGCCTCCCCGAAGATGACGGCATCCGGACGGGCAGCACGGAATTGCCGCAAAGCCTTCGCCACCGATTCCGTCTCGATATCGTTTCGGATCTCGATCCCGGGCGGCAGGGCGCTGAGCTTTGGATCGTCCATGATCGGTCCGAAATTGAATATCAGGATTCGCCATCCCCGGGTCCGCAGGTGGAGGGCGAGCCGCACGGCGCGGAAGAACACTCCCACGACGGCGGGCGCACCGAATGTGTAGGTGACGATCAGCGCTTTCCTGTCGAGCGGATCAGCGGCCATAAACCTCTCCCATCAGCCGCCCGGCAACCCGCCGGATGTCGAAGTTCTCAGCCGCGAAGCGCGGCCCGCGCTCATGCAGCGCGCTCCATCTGGCGTCGTCCGAAAGAATGGCCGCGGCACGCGCGCGCCACTCTTCCGGATCGCGCGATTCGGCCAGCTCTCCGCCCGATCCGGGCCGAACGACCTCGGCTAAGCCCCCAGCCCGCGCGGCCAGCACTGGCGCGCCCGCGGCCATGGCCTCCAGCGCTACCATGCCGAACGGCTCGTACTGGCTGGGCACCAACACCAGCGACGCTTCGGTGAAGAGCGCGCGCAATCGGACACGCGACAACCATCCTGGCATCTCGCACGCGCCGCCCAACGCCGCGCGCAGGCGCGTTAACTCCCATGAGCAGGAATCGTCTCCGTGGCCGCCCGCCAAGACGAAACGCAGATCTCGTCCCGCTGCCATGCGAGGCAGTACATCGAGAAGCAGCGGAAGACCCTTATTGCGTGTGAACCGTCCCGCGAATACCACGGGGCCGCCGCGTGCGCCGCCGGAATCCCAGTCCGCCGCGCCGTGCGGACCATCGCACACGCCGCGCCCACCGTCGCACGCGCCATGCGGACCGTCGCACGGACCGCGTGAACCGTCGCACACGCCGTGCGGACCATCGCACACGCCGCGCCCACCGTCGCACGCACCATGCGGACCGTCGCACGGACCGCGTGAACCGTCGCACACGCCGCGCGGACCGTCGCATACGCCGCGCGGACCGTCGCACGCGCCATGCGGACCGTCGCACGGACCGCGTGAACCGTCGCACACGCCGCGCGGACCGTCGCATACGCCGCGCGGACCGTCGCATACGCCGCGCGGACCGTCGCACGGACTGCGCGAATCCCAGTCCGGGCCGCCGCGCGCACCATCGTCCAGACCGCCGTGCCGACCGCGGAACGGACCACCGCCCGGCCTGCGTGCCACCGCGGGCGACGGTGCGATGCCGTTGCCGATCACGTGCAGGCGCGCGGACGAGTCCAGATCCGGCGCCAGTTCCAACGCGCATTCCCGCTCGCTCTCACTCAGGAAGAGGACGTGGTCGCTGGCGCGCATCACGGCAAGCTGCACCCGGCTCCAGAACGTCCTGGACGGCCCATCGGCCAGTTCGCGCTGGATAATCGAATGCGCCGTGTACGCCAACTTCACCGCGAAACGCCGCCGCATCTCCAGAGCCAGTTCTGAGAGCGCCAGCGAATGCAGGTGAACGCAATCGAAGGTGCGCGGATCGACCGGGCAGGCAGGCCCCGCAAGCCGATGCAGCACCGGGCCGTCAGCCGTCGCCGTCGGCATGTGAAACGCCGACGCGACGAGCACGTGCACATCGGCGCCGGCCTGGGCGAGCGCAGTGGCCTGACTCTCGACCGATGCGCCGATGCCCGACCAAACGCCCGGCGGATAGTCCGCGGTCAGCAGGAGCACACGCGCCGGGCGCTCGCTCCTGCGATCCCCGGTCTGGTGCGCGTGTCCCCGCATCTGTCGTCTCTAAACCGCGCTCCGGCGGCAAACCATCGCCAGTTCGCCGGCGTCGGTCGCTCCTAAATGCCGCAGCAGCCGCATCCAACGCGGCGCAATCTCTTCCCGCACCGGCTCATGATCGATTCGCTCGATGTCCGTAAACAGGCACTCGCGCAGCAGGCGGGCCAGCGTCTTTTCCGAGAAGTACTGGAAGTGAGCCAGCGGCGAGATCGCGTCCCACTTCTTCCCGAACAGTTGAAACTGCACGGACTCCATATCCGGCACCGCTACATACAATACTCCGTCCGGATTCATGGCGTGAAACAGGCGGCCCAGTAAATCCTGCGGCCGCTCCAGATGCTCCAGGACGTGGCTGATCACTACGGCATCGAATCCACTCCAGGGGAGCCCAGAGTCGTTCGGTTTGACCAAGTGCAGATGGTCGCCGAATTTTTCGTACAGCGATTCGTATTGCTGCGGCGAACTCTCCATGCCGTAGACCTCGAAGCCATACGACTTCGCCAACTGGAGCACATAGCCGCGGCCGAAGCCTAAATCGAGCAGCCGCGGCCCAGGGGCGCGCGCACGCAGAATGTGACAAATCGGCCCGGCGTAGAATTTCTGCACTTCGAGCAGTTTGCTATGGAAATCGCGCGTGTCCAATTCGATTCCCATGCGGGCGGACACGGCTCCTTCAATCCGGGGACTCACATACACGTGCCCGCAATCCTGGCAGCGATGATAGGTGAACCCCTGCTTCTCGAACAGCCGCTTGCGAGCCGACGCCTCGCACACCATGCACCGGGTCTCGACCAGTACGCCGGTGCCGAATCTGGCGACGACATCTTCCAGAGTCGAATACCAGTCCAGCCCCAGCGGCTCATCCGGCGCCGGCGGCGTGGGCGCCGCCCCCGCGCGAAGCTCGACAAACACGCCGAGCCGCGCCGCTTCTTCGAGCGACTCACCAAGCTTGCCTAGCGCCACCAGCCGCTCGAGATCGGGCAGGTCTTCGGCCATGCGGCCCATTTCCAGAAAGTCGCGGCCGATTTCCGCTTCCGCATCGCTGCCGGCCGCGGAGTGGATTGTCAGCAGGTTCGGCTGGCCGAGGCGTTCGTCCTCGGAGAAATCGAGCACGTCGTTCAGCTTCTGCGCGAGAGCATAATAGCGTTCCAGAAAACCGTACAACGGCGAGCGGCGTTCCGGATCGATCCCGGAATAAAGCGCGCGCCAGAACGCTACATTCTTGAGTTGCACCAGGCGTTCGTAATAGCCGAGGTCCCATCCTTCGCGCGGGCTCAGCTCCATCACAGCACCGATAGTCGTCGAGCGCAGCGCGTCCAGCGACTCCCGCAGCATGGCTCTCGAAACCGGGTCGTCCTGTCCGGCGAGATGGCTGAACCCATCGAAACAAACCAGCAATCCGGCGAGGATCGTGAGGCCCTCCGGCCGCTGATGCGTCAGCCGGTCTTTCTCGAACATCGCAAGCAGCGTGCCCTGGCGGCCCTTGTAACTGAAGTGCCGGTCGATCACGTCGTCGAAAATGCGAAGCGAAAGGTAGGCCATCCCGCAACTGCGCACGGCCTGGTACAGGCGGTCTTCAGGCAAGCTGAGCGCGACCGCGAAATAAGGCAGGTCCCAAAAGGTCCACTGTAGCCAATCCAGGTACGACGCCGTCTTAACGCCGAGATCCTTACAAACCGAGTTGCCCCCGGACAGCCGCACGAGTTCCGATTGAAGGTATTCCGTGTAATCCTGTACGGCGCGCGTGACGACGGCGCGATAACGTTCGATATCGTCGCCGTGACGATTCCGGAATTCGCAGCCCGCTTCTTCGCACTGGCTGCGCAGGCAGGCGATTTCGCGTACGATTTCTTCACGCCCCACGATCATAGGCAGATGGCGCTCGCTCTCGCCAGGGCAGTCATTGCCAGGGCCGTGGTCAACGCGGCCGAGCCGCAATTCGGATCGGCGAGGCCTTCCATGCGCCGGCCGGCCGTAGGCTCGAGGATGGCGGCGAGCGCATCGCGCCCTCGGAGCAACGCCTCGCCTTCGTAATTGAGATCGAGAAGAACGTGCATCGCGCACGCGGTGGTAAGCGGTCCGGCAAAACGGGATCCGGGTAGATAGTGCTCGATCGCTTCGCCCGTCACGGCCGCCGCGATCCTGTCGATATCGAGATTGGCGGCCCGGAAAGCACGCACGAGCGCGAACAGAAACGCCATGCGGTGGCGGTCTCGATCGCCGCTGTCGAATTCCTCAAGTAGAACCGTTTCGAGGCAGTCCGTTTCCATCCCTGCCAGCGCCAGGTATCGCAGCGCGTTCGCGGTGCCAACGGCTCGGATACCCACCGTCGATTCTTCCGGCCGACCGCCCCGCGAGCCGGTGTTTTGCAGCCACCCCGAGGACTCGCGGAACTGGAGCAGCATCCGCGCGGGCCGCTCGAGGTCCCGCTCGCGCCTGGCGATTGGCGCGTCGAGCAGTGCGGCCGCTGCGCATGCCGTCGTGTCGATGTCCGGCGGCAAGGCGCTCCCCAAGCCGAAAAAGCTCCAAGCGCCTCGGGCCGATTCCTGCCACGCCAGAAACCGCCGGATGCGAGACCGCATCTTCGTAACCGTGCGGCTCAGAATGGGACGCCGGGCAGCGGCCACCTGGTCGAGAGCCATCGAATCGAACCACAGGGAGAGCGGATCGAAGCAGCCCAGCGCGTCGTGAACGTAAGCGCTCACCAGAGGACTGAAACAATACTCCCAACTCCCGTTTGGCAACTGCCGGTAATTAGGGATCTCGCCATTCGCAAGCTGATCGCCCGCCAGGAACGTGTGGGCGCGCCATAGCGATGCACCTGTCTCGACATGGCCGGAAATGGAAGGCCGGGCAGCCTGCCAACCTAACGTCAACACGCCGTGCGATTGGGGCTCCATAGAGTTAACCGGAAAACGTCGAAAGTGTTTTGGCCTGCCGCGACATCAATCCGAGGAACTTGCGCAAATTCGTGTTTTCCCAACGCGCGGCGGTATCTTCAAGATGCCGCCGAAGATCGGGATCGAGCGGATCTTCGGAGCGTCCCGGAGTCTCGAGCCACATCTGCCGGTATTCGGCGTCGCGCAGAATCCCCTGGTATTCCCGCGGCCACTGCGCGGACACCTCCACCAGGGCGCGATAGCTCTCCAGGAAGCGGTCGAAATCTCCGTTGAGACCTTGTTCCTTCAACGCCCCATTCCGCAGCATGGCCGACAGCTCCCGCGTTGCCTGGTCGAGCCGCGCCTCGCAGCTATCGAGCGGGAATCCCGCTACAGAACGCAGTCCGGCCGCGGTTTGCAGCACGATTCGCATGGCCCCAGCCAACTCGTCCGCCGGCTGTTCGAGGTTGAAGTAGTAGCTGTGCCTGAAGGGGACGCGCCAGTTTTCCAGACCGGCGCGCGCGACCACCAGCGTCGTCAGGCCGAACACCGGAGCCGCATGCGCGGCGAACGAGTCCGCGCAGATGGCCGCGTCCGACTGCTCCATCTGCGCGAAAACCTGGGGCAGCGTAAGGGTGCGGGTTCCCTCGGCCCGCGCCACCGAAAATTGCACACCGGGTACGGCGCGCGCCGCCGCGGAGCGCGCCAGCGCTACCGCGAACCGCTCCGTCCCGAGATTCGCTCCCGGGTCTAACACGAACTCGACGGGTTTATCCGGGCTCCGGTCGAAAATCGAGGCGAGCAGCCGGCTCCAGTAGATTATCGATGGGTCGTATTTCGAAGTGAATGGACTTACGAATATGCGGCAGCTTACGTCGTGGAGGCGCTCCTGGCGCCGGATCAGACTTTCGTAGCGCCCGCCGGAATCGATGCGGATGCCGAGCCACTCGCTCAACCGCTCCATGGCCGCGTAGTAATTGATGGGAGCGTCGAGCGGCATGCTGGTCGTGTGCACACGGCCTTCGCAGTTGTCCACCGTGGTGGCGGACTGTGCTCCCAGGGAAAGCTCGAAATACCGCCGGATTCCGGGATCGTGGCAGACCACCGGAACCAGTCCCGGCTTTTCAAAATCGGCGAGCATGACCGCGTCGAACGGCTGCCCCTCGTTTTCACCGCGCAATGCGTTCAGCAATTGCTCGTGGCTGGAATACTCGATCACCTGGTCCACGCCCTCGACGCGCTCCCATAGCCCCGGATAGCCGGACATGACCACCACCTCGATATCGGCGCGCGTGGCCTTGATCCACCGGGGAAGCGGGAACAGAATAATCTCGTCGCCGATCCCGATGGCCGGCCCCAGAATCAACAGCAGCCGCCGTACACCGGCGATCAGTCCGGGCCGCGGCGGCCGGGCGGAAACGATATAGTGCGCTGGAATCGTGACTGGCTTCTGCGTCAGCGCCAGTTGGAACTGGAGAGCCCGGCTGAGGGTCGGAAAGTTGGCCGGCTGAATCATCTTCAACTGTTTCGCGATGGCTGACAAGTCCGGAGATCCGGCCGCGTCGAGCTTTTCGCTGAGGGATTTCAGACCGGCCAGCCGGCGCGCCAGGTAATGCAAGTTGCTTCGGCTGACGGGGCGCCGCGACAAGAAGAACAGATACGAACAGAGCAGGCTCATGGCGAGCCGTATCTCCGGAGACGTCTGGTCTTGGTTGACAACGGACGGTGGCGTCATTGGTGCGATTCGCGAACCGGGCTCAGCGCGGCAATCCGCCAAGCCGAATCTGTCTGCTGCTCTAACCGTACCAGCTTCCTTTCGACGAGGTTGCGCTTTTCGCGAGTTGCCGGATGTACACCATCCACCTGAATCTCGGCGTAGACAATCACGCCGTAGGGATGACGGAGCGCTTCCGGGACCATCGACAGACTCACCGTGAAGTTCCATCCGTGGAGCGAATCCAGCAGTGCGGTCAGGGCGTTCCGCAAATCCGCCCGGTTCATTTCACAGTCATTCTCGAATGTGTGGTAGTCCTCCGACACGTACTGCATGGCGCCGTCGATGTCATGCCGGCCGAAGGCATGAAGGAATTCATAGAAAACTTCGATCGCAGCATCGGCATCCTCACTTGCCAAATCATCTTCGGGTTCCGGAAAAAGGACCCGCGCCAGCGCCTTTGGCGAAGCGTTGTGCAACCCGGCCCACCCGGCATGCGTCTCGCCCGGGGCAGGGGCGGAAGGTGCTCCGGTCGCGGCGCCGGAAGACTCCGTGAATCGGGCGAAGAAACTCTGCCAAGGGTCTTTCTGCGCCGAAGGCGGGCGAAACCACCAGCTCAGCAGATCGGTCGCGCTCAAGCGACTCCCGGGATCGACGGGCGGAAGTGCGGGTGCGTAGAACGGCGGCGGATCGACCTCGCCGGTTTCGTTCGCGCTCTCGAACACGTCGCGCAACGCTTCGTACGCCCGCATCAACCGATCATCGGAATTTGGCTCGCGCACGTCTGTTACCGATCCAAAATACACAAGTACCAGAGCCTTGGCTCGCGCACTTGGAAGGCATTATAGTACCGGTCTGGCGAAAGATCAAAAAACAATGTGAATAATTGCGCAGTAAGTGGAACGTAACATCGCAGGGGCGGTGAGCACGCTTACTGCCAATGCATCACGCGCGCGCGGCCGCACGCCCCTTCGATGGCGAGCGCGGCGAGATACGGTGGCGGCAGGGGCAGGCGCTCGATCGTCCAGCGGCACGACTCGCGGGCATCGCCGTAAACTTGCAACTCGAGCACATCTGTGCCCGCCCGCGGCAGAACCTGGAAACCGTCCAGGCGAAACGACAGCCCGTCGCCGCGCCCTTTGACGTAGGCTTCCTTGCCCGTCCAGCAGGTGAAAAAAGCTTCCGCTCTCTTCTCGGGCGGCGCCGATTCGACCCACTCCGCTTCAACCGAAGAGAAGTACCGGCGAGCCAATCCCAGCATGTCCAGGTTCTCGCGTAGGTCTTCTACGTCCACGCCCACCTCCCGATCCCGCGCCACCGCCACGACGGCGAGATCCCTGGTGTGCGACAGATTGAAGCGGATGTGGCGGTTGTCCGCCAGCTCCGGCTTGCCGCGCGGAAGGAAACGAAAACGAATCTCGTCCGGCCGGGTATCCAGATATTGGCTGAGCGCCTGGCGCAGAAAACAGTGGGATGCGATGAACCAGTTGCGCAACTCCGGCGAATGATAACGGTGGGCGCGCGCGCGTTCCTCCTCATCCAGGATTTCCAGGTCGTCGACCGGCAGCGCCGACCGCTCCGCATACCAAACGTGCGCCTCTCCGTCAACGAGCAAGGGGGGCACCGATTCAATCTCTCGCGCGCGCCAGATACTCGCCGAGCGGCCGCTTGGACATCAGGAACGGTCCCATTGCCAGCACGTCGATATCGGTCCCGGTGAAACAGGCCACCGCATCGCCTGGCGATTCGACAATCGGTTTGCCGGCCACGTTGAAAGAAGTGTTCAATACCACCGGTACACCGGTCAGGCTCGCAAATTCGCGGATCACGGCGTAGAGCCCGGGGTTATCCGCCTCCGCCACCGTCTGCACGCGGCAAGAGCCATCGACGTGAACCACGGCGGGGATGCGGTCCTCGACCCCGGCGCGCACGGGCACCACGCGCAGCATGTACGCGCTCCGCTCATCCAACTCGAACCACTGCGAAACCGACTCGGCCAGCACCGCCGGAGCGAATGGACGAAAAGGCTCGCGGTGCTTCACGCGCTCGTTGAGGTAGTCTTTCATGCCCGGACGCCGCGCATCGCAGAGAATGCTGCGATTGCCCAGCGCGCGGGGGCCGAACTCGGCGCCGCCCGCAAATCGTGCGGTAATGTGCCCGTTCGCGATCGCCCGCGCCAGATCCGCTGCCACCGTCTGGGAGCGCGTCACTGAAAAAGGACACCCACGAATCGCCTTCTCCATCTCCTGCTCCTGGTAAGGGCGTCCGAGGTATTCGGGAATCTCCTTGCGGAACGGAGGCCAGCGGGCAATCTCGAACGCGCCCAACAACGCGCACCCAAGCGACTGGCCGGTATCGCCCGGATTCGGTGCGATGTACAGGGACTCCGGCCCGGCGGCACGCGCGGCCAGTTCATTGGCAACGCTATTGAGGGCCACACCGCCGGCATACGCGAGATTCCTTTGGCCCGTGAGGCGCATTGCCGCCCGAAAGGCGTTGGTCACAATTGCTTCGATGAGCGCCTGCCCGGCGTAAGCGACATTGTGCAATTCCTGGTTCCACTGCCCGTGCGGCCATCGCTCGGGAACGTACTCCTGCAGCAGACCGCGGAACTCTTCGTGTGGAATGAACTCGAAGCTTCCGTCATCGTGCAGATGGAGCGATGGACGGAGCCGGTCGAACAGCTCTGGCGAACCGTACGGCGCCAGGCCCATGGTCTTGCCTTCGTCGCCGAGACGGAAACCGCAGTGGCGCGTGACGATCTCGTAAAGCAGACCCGGACTGCTCTCCGGAAACAGCATCTCCATTTTTACGTCGCACTCGCCCTTGGTATTCATGTAGGCGATGGTGCCGGCCAGCATGCGCCCGTCGAGACGCTGCAGCGGTTCTCCCGAGGAATCGAGCGTCAGTACGGCGGCCTCGTCGAACCCGCTTTGCCAGAAGGCCTGGCGCTGGTGGAGCGAGTGGTGCTCCACCCAGTTCGAGATATAGGCGCGCGGAAACCAGCGCCCGAGTTTCAGACCTAATCGCGAACGGCACGTAGCGAAGTAGCTGTCGCTCGTCACCACCAGATCGATGTCAGAAGGTCGAAGCTTCACATCCGCCAGAAACCACCCCAGCCATTCTTCGATGGTGCGTTCGAAGATCCTGCACTCGGGGAACTTTCCATAGCCGTAGCTGAGGCAGAAGTGAACCAGCCGGTCGATATCACTCGTCGGGTTGCGCAAGTCCCGCTCTTCCTTTTCGGCGAACATGAGCAGGTGCTTGATTCCGGCCCACCGGTCGAGCACCGAGCTTCGCACCAAGCCATCGCGCGTGACCAGCGAAAGGCTCGCTCCATGACCGGTACAGGCGATGCCCAGGACCCGGTCGATCGGACGCGTGCTGGAATGCAACCAACGGCGCAGCTTGGCGCCTCGCGGCAGAAACAGCCGATCGTCGAGACCATTACGATCGTCAGAGCCGTTGAACATAAGCGCGATCAGACGTCCAGCGGAGGCAGGTTGCCCTCCCCGATGTCCAGCTCGATAACGGTCAGACCGTTTGGGGAGCGGTGCAACACACGACGCGGCGAGTCCTGTTGCGCAGCGGCCTCCGAATCGCGCCGCGCCGCCGCCCGGTCATGGTAAACACGGCCCCATAGAAGCGCCTGGCGGCACACGCCATCACCCTCGTAGAGCGCGGTTACAGAATCGATTCGTCCCCCCGGCACATTGCGCAACCGCGTGGCGCGTACCCAGTGGACCCGCGCGATGGCGCCGCCGCGTAGCCGCTCGACGGCCGCCTGCACCATCTCTCGCGAATAGCCCAGCCGTTCGCATTCGGCCGTCGTCTCCTTCCTCGGCGTGCGCGGCAGCCGCTCGATGAAGTCCGCTACCAGAGCCGTTCCGCCAAACCGGTTGTTATGCAGGCTAGCCATCTCGCGCGGGCTTGTCTTCAAGAAGCGTTGGGCCACGCGTGTGGTCTCCCGGTCGGCTTCGATGGAGGTCGTGGAATGCACAAACTTGCGCGCCCGGCGGTGCAGCAGCGAAAACGAAAAGCAGCCGCGATACTGGATGCCAATGAACGGCGTGCCCAGTGCCAGGCATTCGCTCACCTGCATGAAGCCGCACTTGCCGATCACCAGCGAGGAACGGCGCAACAGCGAGAAGAGCACGGGCTCGGCGGGTGGGCCCAGCACGCGGACATTCTTCCGGATGGCTTCCGGCAGCGCCGCCAGTCGCTCTCCGTCCTCGTTAGGCTGCCGGGAAAGAAAAACTGCCTCGCACTCGCCCAATTTCGGGAGCATCGCCGCGGCCAGCAGCTCCGCTTTCCTTTCGTATCCGAGCACGGTAATCAGTCTTTTGGCTCGGAGGCCGAGCTGCGCGAGCAGCGCATCCGCCTCGCCACCGCTACCCTCGACAAACGGAGGGGCGGCGCAGTAGTAAGGCGGCGGATCGTGCATGTGAAACAGGCTGGGCCCCGTAAGGACCAGCCCGTCCGCGATCGAACCGTGCGATTTCACGAAAAGCTCCGCGAGCTCCGGGCTGTACGCGTTATCCAGGATCACCACGGGAATTCGCAGACCTACGGCGCACAGCGTGGATTCGAGTAGCGTACCGGCCAGCGGCACCTCGCCAGCCACCACGAGGTCGGGCTTCAACCGGCGAAATGCCCAGCGGTAGAAGCGCCGGCGCAGAGCGATCGAAGGCGACAGCAAGACTTCCCAGCGAATATCGAAAAAGTGGATCCGGCCCTCGGCCATCGTAGTAGCCGCATCGTGGAACCGTTCCCGGCCGGTGCAGAATATCCAGATCTCGTGCCCGCGGTCCGCCAATTCCAGGCCGATGCGAAGGCAACGTTTATAGACGCCGATCAGAGAATCCCCGTTTTCGTTATCGATCATGCAATACGCGACGAAGAGGATTCGCATTTCGGCGGTCCGGCCAGCCGTAGATCAGAAGCCAGTGTAACTCAACCTGAGTGGGGCCGGCGTCGTGCGATCCGGCGCGAGCCGGCAAGGTCAGGCGGATGGAGAGCTGAATTACGCGGGGGCCGCCTCCCCGGCGTGCTTGGATTGGTCGTGCTGGTTAGTAAGTCGCGCTGGTTAGTTATAGGATGCGACGTCATTTAGCCAGCAATACATCAATCCGAAACGTGACTGTGCGTTTTCTCCCACGCCAGGGTTACTACCGCGGCGTTGGAGGAGGCGGGCCGGATGGTGTACCTCAGATACTCTTCGTGCGGCGCCTCCGCCGGCTTCACGGTGAAGCGCCGCGCATCGAACGCCGGTTGTAGTCGAACGCGCCCCATTGCCGCGGCACGCGGTTGAAGATCGCTTTCCACTCCGCTTCGCCTGGAATCAAAAAACGTGTGGGTTCCGGCCGGTAGCACGTGGTCCTTGATGCTTACCTCGCGGCGAAGGTGAATCTGGTAGCCCCGTTCGCGCCCCCGCGCCACCCGCCCGTTCGGCACCAGTTGGCCCCAGATCTTGCGCCCTTCACCGCGGGCCGCCCGTAGGCAATTTCTATCTGCGCGCCATCCACTGCGTGCACGACGGAAGCGCGCGCGCTTGTGCGCGGCAGATGAAACCCGTCTTCCCGTGCACGGAGCGCCTCGCGAGGAAATCTGAGAGCGCGCGGTCGAACTCCTCCGGCGCATCCGCGCTGACGTAGGCGCGCGTATCGTCGAAGTGCCGGCCACGTCATGCCTTCATCCGTGGCTGGTCCAAGTGCCCATGTTGGTCATGAGCTCGTGGCACGACGAAGGCTCGCCCGCGTCGAACGTCCCCAACATAGCGGAATGGGAAGAGATGAGGCTGCTGTACCCGGCGATACCGCTCACAGTAGTGGCCTGCACGAGCAGGTTCCGCGACGGCGCCACCATCCGCTCCCCGACCACAAAACCGTTGGACCTCGATTTGTCGCCGTCCGTTTCGGAACGATGCATTTCGGTTATTCATGTTATCAAGCCGGCAACACGCGATAATCTGACTTATGGAACGCGAGGCCTACGCAGCGGCTCGAACCGTCTCCCCAAGAGTTCGGGCGTCCTTTGAGCGCCGTCGCGCGGAGGCTCTCAGCCGGGGTCAGGACCACCTGGCTTCCCTGCCCGAGGCGGAAACCATCGAAACCCTGATCGACGCCGCATTCTGGGCGAGCCTGCGGAGAGAGGAAGGCTATACGCCGACGATCTCGCTCGCGTTTCTCTCGCCCGAAGAGGCCGCGCAGCCGCTCTTATTGGAGCGGCCTCTGCCGCTGACTCCGGCTGCCCTCACGCGAGTGGCGCCCGCGGTTGAGCGCCCGGGGATTCATCTTGGCGTCTGGCGCGACCGGGACGAGCTGTACGTATGGGGGACGACGCGTACCATTCCCAGACTCTGTTTCGTGCTCGAAGTGGCGGCGCCGGGACTGCTGGTCGTCAAGCATCACGGCGGCGACGAGATGGGCAAGTTCGCCAATGTCGCGGTGCTTCAAGGAGACCAGATCAAAGTCGTGGACGAGCACGCGTCGAACCTGCCGGAATGCCCGGCGCTGGTCACATCGCTACTCGGTTTCGACTCGGTCTCGTTGTGGGCCCACTCCGTCAACATCATGGTTCAACTGGCGGTCTCGATGCGGGCGCATGGGCGTGGCGGATGTGTTCTCGCCGTTCCGGCAGGCGCGGAGACTTGGCGGGAATCGATTGTGCAGCCCATATCCTACGCGGCGTCGCCGCCCTTCTCCGCACTCGCCCGGCTGAGTCAGGAGCAACCGGACCAGAATCGGCAGCGCGTGTGGCAGGAAGAACTGGGCCGGACCATCGACTGGGTAGCCGGCTTGACCGCAGTCGATGGCGCCGTGATCCTTACCGATGGTTATGCGATGCACGGTTTTGGAGCCAAGATCGTCCGCCGGCGCGGCTGGGAGCCGGTCGAACAAGTCACGGTGACGGAGCCAATTGAAGGTGCGGTGGCCGCCATTGTGCATCCCGAACAACTCGGCGGCACGCGGCACCTCTCGGCGGCACAATTTGTCCACGACCAGCGCGACTCGGTTGCGCTGGTGGCCTCGCAGGACGGGCGCTTCACCATTTTTGAATGGTCGTCGTGCGAGGCGATGGTTCACGCACACCGCGTCGAGGCTCTGCTTCTCTAAGTGCCGGCAGCGGATCGAGTGTTGATGTCTCAGAGAGGCGAGCTGGTCGAAACTCGCTTGCGTTGGCCTTTCTCCTGTTTTGGCGGCTGCTGATCTGCCTCCGGAAAAGCCGGCTTGGGCAGATTGGCCGCCCCATACCGGGCCAGAGTCAGGTGACCGCTCGTATCGGGTAGTGCCGGTGGGTTTCTTCCCGGCTCGCCGAAGCGGAAGGCCGAAATCAAATCGCCGAAGGTGCGCCTGCGCCAGTCCGTGATGTTCGGTTCACGCACACCGGTGAACTTCTCCAGAAACTGGAGCACTGATGTGTGGTCGAACTTTTGGCTGCACACCCAGCCTCCGGCAGTCCACGGTGAGACGAGGATGCAGGGAACCCGGAATCCTCCGCCGATCGGAAGGCCGCCTACAAATTCGTGAGGTGTACTCTCCGGTGGAACCGGTGGCGGGACATGGTCGAAGAGTCCGTCGTTCTCATCATAGGTGAGGACAAAGACCGTCTTCGCCCACACGTCTGGATTGGCCGCAATCGCATCGATCTTGCTGGCGACAAACGCGGCTCCATCGGCAGGCATGTAATCCGGATGCTCGGACTGAAAACTCGTCGGAATGATCCACGAGACCGCCGGCAGCTTGTCATGCATGGCGTCGTACTCGAACTGGCCCTCCGGATCGACCTGCATCGCCCTCGAATAAAGTGCGGAGCCAACTTCCGCCTGCTGGAATACCCTGAAATTCTTCGCCATGTTGCAGCCATAGCTGTCCCGCTGCTGGTAGATCTTCCAACTGACGCTGGCTTCCTGCAGCCGTTCCGGGTAGGTCGTCCAGGTATACCCGCCAGCGGAAGCTCTGTTGTTGAGGATCGGCCCGCCATTGAGTCCGTCCGGATCGATGGTGCCTGTCATCAGATACATGCGGTTCGGCCACGTGGGTCCGAAAACCGAACAGTGGTAGCCATCGCAGATGGTGAATGCCTCCGCCAACGCGAACTGGAACGGAATGTCCGCCCGCTTGTAGTAACCCATGACATACGGACCCTTCACGCCATCCGCCTTTCGATGTGCGGGCAGCCACTGATCCATCCGGCCTCCATTCCACGCGTGATGCTGCACAGCCCAGGCGTGGCTGGTGGACGGAATCTTCTGAGCGCTGCTGGCATGAGTGTCCAGATGAAAGGGCAGCAGATACCCTTTTGGATTCTCGTCGTCCGGCTGGTAGAACACAGATTGGCCGTTGGGAAGCTTCAGCGCTGCCGGATCGTCGAAACCGCGCACGCCCGCCAATGTTCCGAAGTAATGGTCGAAAGACCGGTTCTCCTGCATCAGCACGACGACATGTTTGATGTCTCGGAGTGAACTACGACCGCGCTGTTGTTGCGCGAGCGCGCGCCGTACGTTCGGAGGCATGAGCGCCGCCGCTGCGGCCGCAATGCCTGCAGCGCCTTTCAATAGCCGGCGGCGAGTCATTTTCGCTGGACTGGTCCAAGGATCGGAAGGGCCTTGTGTTTTCATAATGTCGCCTGAGTCCAAGCCCAGACTGATTATGATAAACGAACGCCGTTAATATTTGATGAGTGGATCGCAAGCGGGACACCAATCTGGTAGAAGGCAGTTGGATTTGGGTAGACTCTTGAGACAAGGGAGAGCCCAATGAGCGCCGCTCGTCCAGTGCAGGCCGCAGCCATCAACGCGGATCCGGAACTTCAGAGGGTTCTCGATATTGCCAGCCATGTCGGAGCAGCCAGCAACGACGATGTCAACGTTAGCTACACATCCCTCCTCATCGGACTCTTGTGGAGTAACGATCGGGTTTCGACCTGTATCCAAGGAAAACTGGATGAATTAGGCGCCCGGAAAACCGCGGTCTATGCGCAGCGCAAGATGGAGGAGAGCCAGCGCGCGCCGATTCTGGCGAAGGTCGATTCTGGCGAGCCGGCGTCACCGCGGACAGATCCCACCAGCATATCGGCTCGGACGGTATTGAGCGAGGCGCGGTCGTTGGCAACAGAGACCGGCCTGCCGGCAGAAAAAGCTCTGGGTACGCGGCATCTCGCCGCCGTCTACTTCTTTCGAAACCCGCCTGGGCACAACACGCAATTCCATGTAGAGTGGAGATTTGACAAGGAAGCATGGCGGCGGGAGTTTTCGCAATTCATCGCGAGCCACTATGCGCAAGAGGCTCCAGCCTGGTCGCCGGTTTTGGGCAAATATGCACCCACCACCGGCCCGGAATCCGATCGGGTGCCAGGGACGCTGCTCGGCTCTTTCAGGTTCGAGGCAGAAGCTGTCGGATTGCTGCGCGCGCTCGAATCCAAAATGCCGCCGCTCCTGGATTCCGTAGGTTTGCTCGAAGTGCTCGTCGCAGCGCGCGCCGTACCCGACTGCGCAGCGTTCGCAGATCTGGCTGCCGGCCGGCTCGGAATCACGAGCTCAGTCACGTTGCCCGAAGACGCCGTGCCTTTCGAGGATTCGGGCAGCTCGTTCGCAGCCTCGCACGGCTTCAAGAATGTCCTGGGCCGCGCACGATCGCTAGCGCTGTCCACCACCGGCACGGAGACTATCGGAGTACGCCATATGATCGCGTCCATCCTGGTGGATCCGGACTCGACGGCCAATCAGAAGCTGGTACGTTCCGGAGTGAGCCTGCCGCTGGTGCGGGAGAGGTTACTCAAAGTATTCTCCCGCCGTTGGTTGAACGATGACGGCCCGCAGTGGCAGTCGATCATGGTGGGCTCGACGCTCCCGACGATCGTCCAGATTTATACCGACTCGGCGGACCGGGGCGAGGATCGGCTGGATGTAAGCCGCTACGCGCGGGCGTTCGCGACCGTAATCGCGGCGCAGCGGGTGAATCCGCCGTTCTCTGTGGGAATTTTCGGCGACTGGGGATCGGGCAAGAGCTTCTTCATGCGGCTCATGAGCGAGCACACACAGAAACTGTGCGCCCTTGCCGATAAAGGCGAGGATGGCAAGCGACTCTTCTGCCAGTCCGTGGTGCCCATTCGATTTAACGCCTGGCACTATGCGGAAAGCGAGCTGTTAGCCAGCCTGGTGCAGGCGATCCTGCTGGGGCTGCGGAGCGCAATCGTCGGCAGTAGTGGCGATTCGGAACTCATGGACGCGGTGCTCGCGAAACTCGAGATCGCGAAAGTCGTGCGTAACGAAGCCGAGAAGCGTCTCGCGTCCGCCAGGGTGGAGCAACAGGAGAGCGCCGGATTACTCGACCAGGCCCGGCAGGAAGCACAGCAGAAAGCGGCCGCTGTGCAGACCGTGGAGTTGAGGGATGTCGTAGGCGCCGTTCGGAAAGTACTCCTTCCGAACCTGACGGTGGACGATGCGGTCGCCGTCGCAGAGAAGTATTTGGGCCTCGAAGGGCTCGGGGGGTTGAAAAAGCAAGGGCAGAAAACCGCGGGCGAAGTCATGGCGGTCGTGAACGACGTGCGCGTGACGTCCGCTCGTGCACGATGTGCGTGGGACTGGCTGCTGCGAGCGCCGGTGCCCTGGCGCGAGCTACGGCTGTGGGTGGCGGCGGTGTTGGTGTTGTTGGCAGTCGGAGTGGCAGCAGCGATCCGGCTACACGCGTCGTGGCCGGCCTTTTATGGACTTGCCATCAACATCGCAGGCGTCGCCGCACTGGGGGCGCGGTGGGCGAAACGGCAATTGAGCACAGTATCGAAGGGCCTGGACCAGTTCGACGAAATCCGTCGCCAGATCGATGCGGCGCTGGTGGAGGAGCGGTCTAAGACACAGGTGGATCTGACGAAAGCGCAGAGCCAGCACGAAGCGGCGGTGGCGAAGGTGGAGCAGGCAGACGTGCGTCTCAGGGAGGCGCAGATCGCGATAGCGAAGGCGGAGCAGGATGTGCGGGATAGCCGATCCATCAGCCGCATCGCGAAGCTACTCGAGGACCGGCTTACCGGCAAGAGCTATGAGCGCTATCTCGGAATTGTCGCCGCGGTTCGAGCGGATTTCGAGACACTGAGCGATTTAATGAGGGGCATGCGCGCCGACGGTGGCGTGGATGTGGGCAAGTTGCAACCGGTGGATCGCATCGTATTGTACATAGATGATCTGGACCGTTGCCCGGCCGATAAAGTCGTCGCGGTGCTGGAGGCGATTCACTTGCTGCTCGCCTTCGACCTATTCGTTGTCGTAGTGGGAGTGGACATCCGCTGGGCCGCAAGGTCGCTGGTCGAGAAGTATCCGGAACATCTGACAGCAGGCGTCTATGAGGGCGGCAAGTCCAACGGAGCAGGCCCGGATGGTGTGACCGCACTGGACTATCTCGAGAAGATCTTCCAGATTCCTTTCTGGCTGCCGCCGATGGAACAGGACGCGAGCCGCAACATGATTGCGGAGATGGTGCCTCGAGTGGTGGAGGCCGGCACGAAAGAAAGCGGCAAGGCTGCTGTAGATTCCGAGGAACTGTCTCCGGGTCAGGAAGGGCAAACGGAACACGCGGCGGAGTCGAGCCGGGCGGCCGTGGAGGAGGCGGGAGCAAATGCGCAGTCGCTCGTCATCGAGCCGGAGGAGCGGAATTTCATGCTCCAGTTGGCTGCAGCCGTGGGCAAGTCGCCGCGAAGGCTGAAGCGCTTTGTGAATACGTATCGGATCCTGAAGGCCTCGCTCGACAAGCTGCAGCAGGAGACATTCGTGGTCAAGGGAGGAAGCCAGGGCGAGTACCGGGCGGCGATGGCGCTGCTTGCCATTGTGACCGGCGCGCCGCGGAGTTCACTGGGAATGCTCGCGTTTCTGGCGAACTGCGCGGAGTCCGCCCCGTTGAGTGAATTTGAAGCCCACGTGAACCAGTCGCCCGATTCGGCGGAAGCAAAGTACGCTCAAGCAGCGTTGGAGGCGTATGGAAAGGCGGAAGCGGGTGCGACCGTAAAGGTCTTACGCGACTGGGCGACGACAGTTACACGGTTCAGTTTCCGGTCTGGGCGAGTATAGATCTACAGCAATTGACCACTCACCAGCAACCGGCGCCGGCGGGGGCATCGTCTGCCTGGGTTGGCACTATCAGTGCCGTCCACAATCCGGCCGCGAAGCGCTTCTGTTCCCCGGGCGGCGGCGAATTGGGTTACCTGGTTTCCTCGCAGTGCAAGACTCGCGGATCCCGGCCATCCGCTCGTACTTGCGTGTGAGGTTTCGACCGTTCATTCACGCGGCGGGACTGGCCAAACTCGGCGGCGAACCAAGCGAGCCGGAGTGGTCCATCCGTCGGCCCGATTCGCCGATTCCGAGGGCTTAGCCTGACCGGCTTACGACGCTAAGCGCAAGGCCCGCTGAACTTCGCCGGGTAGAGTGAGCGCTGGAACAGGCGGGCTGGATAGACGTAGTCTTCACCCGATTCATCGATCACGCGGATGAGATCGTTCGCCTTCGCGTCAGGGTCGTCCACAACCGCATACAACTTTCTGACCTCAAGTGAGGCGCCGAAGCCGGCATTTCGTAAGCAAACGGCAAAGCCTTGAGTTTTCATTCGACGAGACCGCATAGCTAGTCTACGAAGCGCTTGATCTTAAATTCCTTCTTGCCTATACCCGATGCTTCATACCAGTGAAGCTCCGCTTTCCGTATCGTATCCATTCGGCAGCTTCACATCAGCGTAGCCTTTTCGTTTCCGCCACCTGCCTTTGCCATAGAGCTTGCGCAGACGCGGAAGCTCGCGAATCGCCTTGCCAATAGCGAACGTTTCCACGTCCGCAACCTCGCCTCGGATCTCAAAAAACACTACCGGTGAATTCTACCAATCAGAAACTTCAGGTGCTTGCATCCGAAACAGTTCGAATCGGAATCACTTTGCCTGAGGATGATGCGCCGCGAGCCACCTGTCCACCTGCGGGAAAAGGCTGACGGTCATCACGAAAAACCAGATTGTCTTACGGTCGAGCGGGCTATCGACGCTCATCGTCTCAAAACTGAACCCACAATGTTCTGGGCCCGCGAACAAGCCTTGCAACCCCGGCCTACCCGGGCTTGAAATGATTGTCGGCCTTGCCAGAGACCACTCGGCTATCCAAACCGCACTACGCCGTTCTGACATCGGCCGCACCTTCCAAACCACGGGCCCGGATTTCCTGCTCCCGCATGCGGAACTTCTGTACTTTGCCCGAGACGGTCATCGGAAATGCATCCACGAAGCGCACGTAATGCGGGATCTTGAAGTGCGCGATTCTACCGCGGCAGAACTCGCGAATCTCATCTTCAGTTGCCGACTCGCCCGTCCGCAAACGCACCCAGACGGCGACAGCTTCACCCAGCCGCAGGTCAGGCACACCCACCACCTGCACCTCGGCGATCTTGCGGTGCGTGTGCAGGAACTCTTCGATCTCGCGCGGTGAAATATTCTCGCCGCCGCGGATGATCATGTCCTTGGCGCGTCCCGTGATCTTGATGTAGCCATCGGCGCGCATGACCCCGAGGTCGCCGGTGTGCAGCCATCCTTCGGAGTCGATGGCTCGGCTCGTGGCCTCAGGGTCCTGGTCGTAGCCCCGCATGACCATGTACCCGCGCGCGCAGACCTCACCCGGCTCACCGATGGGAACGGGCGCGCCCGTCGGCGACACGATCTGGATTTCGGTATTCGGCAGGGGGCGGCCAACGGTGCAGACACGATTCTCGATAGCGTCGTCGATGTGCGACATGGTGACCACGGGCGAGCTCTCGGTCTGGCCGTACGCGATGGTGATCCCGGGACAGTGCATGTCGGTCATCACTCGCTTCATGACTTCAATGGGGCACGGTGCCCCGGCCATGACGCCGGTGCGCAGCGAGGTCAGATCGAACCTGCCGAAATCGGGGTGTTCAAGCTCCGCGATGAACATGGCGGGGACGCCGTAGAGGGCGGTGGCGCGCTCGGATGCGACGGCTTGCAGCGTGGCGAGCGCGTCGAAGCGTGCCGCCGGGATAACCATGGCACAGCCGCTGACAATCCACACGATCGAACCGATGACGCAGCCGAAGCAATGGTAGAGCGGCACTGGAACGCATATGCGGTCCTGCTCAGTGACGCACAGGCCCGCAGCGAAAGCCATCCCGTTGTTGACCAGGTTGTGGTGCGTCAGCAGTACGCCTTTGGGCTGGCCGGTGGTGCCGGAGGTGTACTGCATATTGGCGACGTCGTGCGGATCGGCAGGGGCGGCGGGGAGTGTGCCTGGAGTTTCGAGCATGCGGCTCCACGAATCCTGGCCGAAGTACACGACGTGCACGAGCGCCAGCGATTGGCCCTCGCGAGCCTCGTCGAGAATCGCACGGTAGTCGGCACGGTCGTCCGACTCCCACAGAAAGAGCGCCCGCATGCCGGACCGGGCCAGCACGTAGCGGAGTTCGTGCGAACGGTACGCGGGGTTGATATTGACCAGCACCATTTGAGCCTGCGCGCAGGCGAACTGGAGCAGGACCCATTCGAGACAGTTAGAGGCCCAGACGCCGACCCGGTCGCCCGGCCTGAGCCCCAAACCTGCGAGCCCGCGCGCCACCGCTTCGACCCGCCCTCGAAGCTCACCCCAGGTGAGACGGACGTTCTGATGGCAGACGATCAGGGCGGGCCGGTCGGGAGAACGCTCGGCGGTAGCGGCGAAGATCTCGTAGATCGGGCTTTCGAGAAGTGGCACCTCGGGCCCGCGCGCATAGCTCAGCATTCAGTCTCCGTTTGGGAGGGAGTCTATCATTAATTTAAAGGAGACCGAATGAACGCGCACACGCGCACCGAGTTCGAGTTCACGCTGGACATGCCCTACGATGGCGCAGCCCCGCTCTTCGGCGCGCTGGAAGAGCAAAAGTGGGACCCCGACTGGCATCCGCAGTTCATCTATCCCACTCCCGCCACAGACCGGGAAGGGTCCGTGTTCCTGGTCAATCGTCCGGGAAACCAAGCCGTCTGGATCACGACACAGCTCGATCTCCCAGCCGGCCGCATCCAGTACGTGAACTTCCTAAACCACGCGATCGTAACCAAGATCGACATTCGCCTGACCCGTATCGACGACAAGACCTCCGTCGGCCTAGTCTACGAGCGCACCGCCCTCGAGCCCAGCGCCAACGAGACCGTCGACCAACTGGCGAAGCTCGCCGAAACCTACGCCGCCGAATGGAAGTCTGCCATCGAAAAAACCGCGCGCCCCTAATGACCGATCGAGGCCCTGGCGCCATCCAGCGACTCTGCCTTACTCAACTTAGGCCACTTGAATCCGTAGAACGCCACGAAAATAAAGCAAAACATGGGCACGATGAAACCGCGCGACATGTCGAACCTGTCGGCCACGTAACCCATCAGCTTGGGCAGGATGGCGCCACCCATGATGGCCATCACGATGAACGCCGATGCCTTTTTCGCGCGCGCGCCCAGCCCGTAGATCCCGAGCGCAAAGATGGTCGGGAACATGATGGACATGAAGAAATAGCTGAGGAACACGCACGCCACCGACAGCCAGCCCAGCTTGAAGAAAACCAGCAGAGTCATCACCACGTTCAGCACGCCATAGAGCCCGAGAACTCGGTGCGCGGCGAATTTCCGCAACAAACCGGCGCCCGTGAAACGGCCTGCCAGGAAGAACACAAAGCCCAGCGACGCCAGGTTCGAGGCGCCCTTGTTGCTGATCGAAAGAAGTCCGTCTTTATTGGTTTCAAACCACCCCAGGAGCCAGTCGTGCAAGAAGGAGGAACTGGCGCCGAGGCGGGTGATGGCCGCATCCCAGGAGGCGGGGATGGCGGGGACCTCGGCAGTCATGTAATTAATGAAGAAACTGAAAATGCCGGCCTGCGCGGCCACGTAGAAAAACTGCGCCGCCACCGCCATCACAAAATGCGGGTGCCCCCAGATGGAGTGCGACACGCCCGGCGCCGCATCGTCGAGACAATAGTCGTCCTTGGTCTTGATATCGGGAACATTAGCAAAGTAGAAAACAGCCGCCAGCACGATGACGACGACCCCGACGCCCACGTAAGGAATGTACAGCGTCTGGCTGCCGGTGCTGCGGCCCGCGGCGTCCTTGGAATAGAAATACATGCTGCCCACGATGGGCCCGAAAATCCAGCCGATACCGTTGCAGGATTGCGCCAGATTGATGCGCGTGGCCGCATACCGCGGATCGCCCAGCACAGTCGTGTAAGGGTTGGCGATGGTTTCGAGAAACGTGAGGCCGGTGGCGATGGCGCAAACTCCAACCAGGAACGCCACGAACGCGGTGGTGGACGACACGCTGCCGGCATGTACCATAGCGTTGATATTGGTGGCCGGGATAAACCAGAATCCGCCCACCGCGACAATCAGCAGACCGACCACGATTCCACCCTTGTACCCCAGCTTGCTCGCCAGCCATCCCGCCGGCAGCGACATTAAGAAGTAGCCGAGATAGTGAGCGAACTGCACCCAGGCGGATTGCGACTTGCTCAGGCCCAATTCCTCCTGGAAATGTTTGTCCATTACGTCGATCATCCCGTTGCAGAATCCCCAAAGGAGAAACAGCGAGCTGACCAGGATGAACGTGAACATCAGGTTCCTGCCGTCCTCGGCTATGAAGAGGCCCTTCTTGTTTGTGCTCATGGCAATCGGAAACGATTCTAACAGGTCACACTGTAGCGCTATACTCGGTGTCGCAGCGCCGCGAGCCAGCGGCATCCGCTCCCTCACCGGCGCGGTTCTGTGATAACCTCAACAACCGTCCGGGTGAATCATGAAACGAAAAATCACACTCACGATCAACGGCAAACAGTATACAGACGAAGTCGAACCGAGGCTTCTGTTGATCCACTACATCCGCGAGATCGTCGGGCTCACCGGCCCGCACATCGGCTGCGAAACCTCCATCTGCGGCGCCTGCACGGTCCTGCTCGACGGCAGGGCGGTGAAGGCGTGCACCATGTTCGCCGTGCAGGCGGACGGACGGCAGGTGATGACGATCGAGGGACTCGCCGGCGATGGCAAGCTCGATCCCCTGCAGGAGGCGTTCTGGAACGAGCACGGCCTGCAGTGCGGCTTCTGTACGCCGGGGATGATTCTCACCGCGAAGCAGCTTTTGGCAGACAATCCGAATCCCACCGACCAGGAAATCCGCCACGGTCTCGAGGGCAATCTGTGCCGATGCACCGGCTATCAGCACATCGTGAACGCGGTCCGGGCCGCGGCCAAGGCGGGGGCATAGGCAATGGCGACCACAATTACCAAGCCCGAAACACTCGTCGGCAAGAGGATCCGGCGGCGCGAAGATCCGCGCTTGATTACCGGCACCGCCACCTACGTGGATGACGTGAAAATTCCCGGGATGCAATATGCGTGCATCGTGCGCAGCCCGCACGCCGCCGCGAAGATCAAGGGTCTGAATGCTAAGGCCGCGCTGGATCATCCCGGCGTCGCCGCCGTATTCACCGGCGCCGACATCAAGGACCTGGGTCCGGTGCCGTGCGGCGCGTCTCTGCCCGGATTGCGCGTGCCGCACCATCATCTTCTGGCGCAGGACCGCGTGTATTTTCTGGGTCACCCGGTCGCCGTAGTCGTCGCCACCGATCGATACATCGCGCGCGATGCGGCGGATCTGGTGGAAGTGGATTACGAGCCGCTCGATGCTGTGGCCGATCCTGAAAAGGCGCTGGCGCCTGGTGCGCCCGCCGTGCATCCCGAGTGGCCCGACAACATCGCGTTCACGTATCACCAGGATGGCGGCGACATCGCGCAGGCTTTCCGCGAAGCCGACGTTGTTGTGAAGCAGCGCATCACCAGCCAGCGCCTGATCCCGACCGCCATGGAGACGCGCGGCGTCGTAGCCGATTGGCACTCGGGCGACCGGGCGCTCACGCTGTATACCTCGACGCAAATTCCACACCTCCTGCGGACGCTGGTGGCGGGCATCCTGGGCATGCGCGAAAATCACCTTCGCGTGATCGCTCCGGAAGTAGGCGGCGCCTTCGGGTCGAAGCTCAACGTCTACGCCGAAGAGGCGCTCATGGCCCACATCTCCATGCGGCTGAACAAGCCGGTGAAGTGGATCGAGTCGCGCCGCGAAAATTTCCTGTGCACCATCCACGGGCGCGGGCACGTCGACTATTACGAACTCGCGGCCAAGCGCGACGGCACCATGCTGGGGTTGAAGCTGAAACTGATTCAGGACCTCGGCGCCTATCATCAACTACTCACGCCCGCCATTCCCACGCTCTCCGTAATCATGATGCCCGGCCTGTACAAGTGCAAAAGTATTTCGGCCGACATCGTGGGCGTGTTCACCAACGCCGTGCCGACCGACGCGTACCGTGGCGCCGGCCGGCCCGAGGCCACGCACGGCATCGAGCGCATGGTTGACATCCTCGCCGCCGAACTGAAGATGGACCCGGCGGAACTCCGTCTCAAGAATTTTGTCCAGCCAGCCGAATTTCCGTATGCCACCGCAACCGGTCTCACCTACGACAGCGGAAACTACGCAGCGCCGCTTCAGAAGGCGCTGGACCAAGTGGAGTATCGGAAGCTGCGGCAGGAGCAGTCGAATGCGCGGGCACAAGGCAAGCTGATGGGTATCGGCATGTCGACATATGGCGAGCTCTGCGCCGCCGGTCCATCGCCGGCGCTCCCCGTCGGCGGATGGGAAGGCGCCACCGTGAAGGTCGAGCCGACCGGCAAAGTCACCGTGCTCACCGGCATTTCGCCGCACGGGCAAGGCGAAGAAACTTCGTTCGCTCAGATCGTGGGCGACGAATTGGGCGTCGACATCGACGACGTGGTGGTGCTGCATGGCGATACCACGCTGGTGCAGTACGGCATCGGCACGTTCGGCAGCCGCGGCCTGTCGGTCGGCGGCACGGCGCTGTACTTTGCGCTCCAGGAATTGAAAGCCAAAGTGAAAAAATTCGGCGCCCACATGCTTGCGTCAAATGACGTGACGCTGTCCGGTGGCACTTGCCGTGATGAACGCAGCGGGAAATCGGTATCGTTCGCCGAGATCGCGACTGCGGCCTATCGCGGTATCCAGCTTCCTCCGAACACGCAGCCGGGGCTCGTGGCAACGTATTTTTGGGAACCGCCGAACTTCACCTTCCCGTTCGGCGCCCACATGGTGGTCACGGAAGTGGATCGCGAGACGGGCGCGATCGACATCCGGCGCTACATCGCGGTAGACGATTGCGGCAACATCATCAACCCGCTGATCGTCGACGGGCAGGTGCATGGCGGAGTGGCGCAGGGCCTCGGTCAGGCGCTGTGGGAGGAGGCCGTGTACGACGACAACGGCCAACTGCTCACGGGCGAACTGACCGACTATGCGATTCCCAAAGCGCACTTCATGCCGTTCATCGAGAGCAGCCACACCACCACACCCTCGCCGGTGAATCCGCTGGGCGTGAAAGGCATCGGCGAAGCAGGCACGATCGGCTGCTCGCCCGCCGTCGTGAACTCGGTGGTAGACGCGCTTTCCACGCTGGGCGTGCGGCACATCGATATGCCGCTCACGCCCGAAAAGATCTGGAAGCTGATTCAAGGAGGCCAGGCATGATTCCCCAGACATTCGAATACACCTCGCCGGCGACCCTCCAGGAGGCATTGCAGCTTATCGCAGGCGGCGAGCGCAAAATCCTCGCCGGCGGCATGAGCCTGATCCCGATGATGAAGCTGCGGCTGGCCCTGCCGGAACATGTCGTCGACCTGAGCCGCGTGCCCGGTCTGAACGGAATCTCGGAAGCGGGCAGTTCGGTGAAAATCGGCGCCATGACGACGCACCACGGAGTCGAATCGTCGCCGCTGATTCGCGCCAAGTGTCCGCTCCTGGCCGAGGCTGCGAGCCAGATCGGCGACATCCAGGTTCGCAACATGGGCACCATCGGCGGCAGCGTAGCGCATGCCGACCCAGCGGCCGACTATCCCGCGGCGCTAGTGGCCCTCGAGGCGCGCGTGCATCTGGTTTCGGCCGGTGGCGAGCGGACTGTGGCCGCGTCCGACTTCTTCCTCGAAGCTTTCACCACCGCCATCGAGCCCGGCGAGATCGTGCTCGATGTCGAGGTGCCGGTGGAGGACAAGAGCGAAGGCTACCGCTACGAGAAAGTTCCGCATCCCGCGTCGGGATTCGCCGTGGTCGGCGTAGCCGTGCGGGTGAAGAAGACCGGCGGCAAGGTCACGATGGCGCGCATCGGCGTCACCGGGATGAGCAGCCGCGCCTTCCGCGCGCGCGCCGCGGAAGCGCTTCTCGAAAGCGGCGCGGACGTCGCCAAGGCCGCGGCCGCGGTGGGCGAAGGCGAAGAGGCCAATGCCGACCTGTACGCGTCTTCCGCTTACCGGCGGCACCTGGCGCAGGTCTATGCGGCGCGCGCCATCGCCGCAGCCCTTTCGAGGGCATCGTGAAAATCGCGGGCAGCTACACGCTGCCCTTGCCCCAGGAGCGCGCCTATTATCTGCTGCAGGACCCCGCGATGCTGGCGAAGTGCATGCCCGGCTGCGAGGGTTTGGAACCGATCGGCGAGAACGAGTACCGGATGAAAATGAAGATGGCGCTCGCCGGAATGTCGGGCCTCTTCGACGGCAAGGTGCGCACCACCGAGCAGAACCCGCTCTCGAGTTTCAAGCTGATCGTGGAAGGCTCGGGCAAGATCGGTTTCATGAAGGGCGAAGGCACGCTGGTGCTGGCTCCCGTCGATGGCGGAACCAGCGTCGCGTATGGCGGTGATGTGCAAGTGGGCGGCACCATCGCCGCGGTCGGCCAGCGCCTGATCGACGGCACCACGAAAATGCTGATCAAGCGCTTCTTCGATAAACTAGCCCAAGAGGCCGCCGCCCAAACAGAGCCGCGACCGTAAGGAAGCGGTTGGACACCATGCCCGAAAATCCCCTGTACGACATCCACACCCACGCCCCCGGCCCGTCCGGCTCACTCCCCATCACACCTGAAATGCTGCTGCAGCGCCCCTCGGGCGACCTTTTCGGGTGGGCCCAAAACGCCGGCATGGGCTGGGACCCGGCCGCGCTCGGCGGCAAAGAGTACCTCATCCTGAGCACCCACGGCGGCCTTCGCGCCGCCGACGGCACTCCGGTCGCACTCGGCTTTCACACCGGTCACTGGGAAGTCGGGCTGCTGATGGACGCCGCCGCGAAAGAACTGAAATCCCTCGGCGCCGTCCCCTTCGCCGCCTACTGCACCGACCCGTGCGACGGCCGCACGCAGGGCACCACCGGCATGTTCGATTCCCTTCCCTACCGCAACGACGCCGCGTCCGTCTTCGGCCGCCTCATCCGCTCGCTGCCCACGCGGACCGGCGTGATCGGAATCGCGACCTGCGACAAGGGACTCCCCGCCATGATGATGGCGCTCGCAGCCGCGCGCGACTTCCCCGCGATCCTGGTGCCCGGCGGAGTGACGCTACTCGCCGAAGAGGGCGAGGACGCGGGCAAAGTGCAGTCCGCGGGCGCACGATTTTCGCGTGGCCAGATGACCCTCGAAGACGCCGCGCGCGACCTCTGCCGCGCCTGCGCCACGCCCGGCGGCGGATGCCAGTTTCTCGGAACCGCCGCCACGTCGCAGGTGGTGGGCGAAGCCCTCGGCATGTCGCTCGCGCACTCCGCGCTCTCGCCTTCCGGCCATCCCATCTGGATCGACATGGCGCGCCGCTCTGCTCGCGCCGTCTTCGAGCGCGGCGTCCTGATGCGCGACATCCTCACCGACGCCGCCGTACGCAATGCAATGGTGGCGCACGCCGCGTTTGGCGGATCCACCAACCTCATCCTGCACCTGCCGGCCATCGCCTTCTCCGCCGGCTTGAAGCGCCCAACCGTCGATGATTGGACGCGCATCAACCGCGAGACGCCGCGCCTGGTCGACGCGCTCCCCAACGGACCCAAGGGCCATCCGACGGTGCAAGTGTTCCTGGCCGGCGGCGTTCCGGAAGTGATGCTGCACCTGCGGCGTGCGGGCCTGCTCGAGACCAGCGCGCTCACCGCCAGCGGCGAAACCCTCGATGCCGTGCTCGACTGGTGGGAGCAATCGGAACGGCGCCAAGCGCTGCGGCGCGTGTTGCTCGACCGCGACGGCGTCGACCCGGACAACGTGATCATGGACCCGGATAGCGCGCGCCGCCGCGGCCTGACCTCGACCGTCACATTTCCCAAAGGCAACCTGGCGCCCGGCGGATCGGTCATCAAGAGCACCTCCATCGACCCGAGTGTCGTGGATGCCGACGGCGTCTATCGCATGCGCGGTCCCGCGCGCGTATTCCTCTCCGAAAAGACCGCCGTCGCCGCCATCAAGACGGGAGCCATTCACGCCGGCGACGTGCTCGTGCTGATGTGCCGCGGCCCAATGGGTTCCGGCATGGAAGAGATTTTTGGCATCACGTCCGCGCTGCGCTATCTGGATTTCGGCAAGCACGTGGCCGTGATCACGGACGCCCGTTTCAGCGGCGTCTCCACCGGCGCCTGTATCGGCCACATCACGCCCGAAGCCCTCGCCGGCGGCCCGATCGGCAAGGTGCGCGAGGGCGACATGATCGAGATCACGATCGACCGCATGAGGCTCGAGGGTACAGTAAACCTGATGGTCGATCCCGCAACGCGCCCACTACGTGAAGACCTCGCCCCCGACCCACTACTGCCCGGGCCGACTCGCCTGTGGGCCGCCTTACAAGACGCCAGCGGTGGCACCTGGGGCGGCTGCGTATTCGACCCCGACGAAATCATCCGCAAGTTGAAACCGGCCTAACAACTACATCAAGCCGTACACATCCACACCCTTCTTCGTCCCCACATAAACGCGCCCGTTCACCACCAGCGGCATACTGAATCGCAGCACCAATCCCGCCCGATCCCGTGCGCTCTTCTGCTCACTGTTGTAAAGCTCCCTCCCCACGTTACTCGCGTCGTACGCTCGCAGCACTGCCGGCCGATCGGGCGAGCGCCATCCTTTCTGCTCGATCACCCACACGATCCCATCCCGCGTGCCGTTCGCCGAAATCATAGGCGTTGCCCCGGGGTCAATAAAAGAATCGGCGCCCGCTCCCGCCTCCACGAGTTGCCCATCCTTAATCGCGAAATCGCGCAGCACGTCATTGCTGCCCAGCACGTACACGTGACGATTCCAATATGCCGCCGCGCCCATCAGCATGCCCTTGAACCGGATCGTCTGCACCGCGTGGCTATTGCTCTCCGCGTGAAACTTCCCCATCTTGTCCCGATCCACCACGTACAGCACGCCGTTCTTCCCTCCCACGATCGCCAGGTGCGGATGCGCCCCCGCCTGATCGGGCAGCACCACCGGCCCACCCGACCCCAGGTCGGCGTCCTTCGCATTCATCTCCCGCTGATCGTAGGGCGTGAAGTAGTCGCGGATGGTCAAGTCCTTCCCGAGCTTCAGCAGCGTGTCGCCGTAGTCGCGGCCGCCCGTGTCGGCATCGAACTTGCCGTTGCCGGTGGCGACGTAAATGTTGCCCTCGGCATCCGCGGCCGGCCCCGCGTCGCCCTGCCAGATACCGCCCTCCTGCGCATCCGGGGAAACATTCAGCACCGCCTTCTGCTGCAGGCTGGCCGCGTCGTAGGCCATCACCCAACCGTGATAATCAGCCACGTCGCAGGCGGACGCCCACGTCAAGTACACGTTGCCATTCGCCAGCAGCAGCGCGGCCCGCGGATGATCGCGCCGCGGATCGAACGGTACACGCCCACCCGACGCGCCATCTCCCGACCCCGGCACCGACGCCTTGATCTCGACCGGCCCGCCGAACTTCTCCGCCCCGGTCGTGATCGCCAGCGCGTGAAGCTTCTGCACATAACGGTACGAGCCCGCGAATCCCTGGTTCTGCCTGGTTCGCGCCAGCACATAGATGGTGCCGGTCGGCAGGTCGATCGTCGGCGTCGGAGTGATGCCGATTTCCGGCGTAATAAACGGACACGCCACATCGCGCGGCGTCAGCGGCTCTTCATCTTTTCCGGAGAGGTTCACCTGCCAGAGCGGTGTGGTGGGGCGCCCCTCGGCGTCGAACGCGTAGACGCTGTTGTGCTCCGTGGCCACGAAGATCGTGTTGTGCCGCCCCTGCCCGGGAACCTCGACATTCGGCACGTACAGCGGCTGAGCATAGATATCGCCGTCCACCGCCAGCCGGAAAGCCTTGCCGAAGTGTTCGGCGCGGACGTTGGCCGGCGTGAGGATGGTCTCGCGCAGATTGGCGCCGGTACGCGCGTTGTCATACTGCGCCGTGGTCACCTGGGCCGGAGCCGGCAAGCCGCCAGCCAGCGCTAGCGCTAGAGCGAGTGCGTTGTGAGACATGGAACTTTAGACGCCGCGAAGCGCCACTACGGTCACATCATCCGTGCGCGATCCGCCGCTGAACGCCGCGACCGCGTCCACCACGGCCTGCACAATCTCCGCTGCCGGCCGATGGCGATGCTCGCGGAAAACTTGCTCCAGGCGATCGTCGCCGAACTCCTCGCCGGCGGCGGAGAAGGCTTCGGTCACGCCATCCGAGTACAGCAGCAGGGTGTCGCCGCGCCGCAGCTCGCCTTCGCCTTCGGTGCAGTCCCACGCCAGAAACGCACCCAGCATCGTCGCCGTACTGTCGATCCGCTCCAGGTCGCCCGAAGCCCGCAGCAGCAGCGGCGGAACGTGCGCGCAGTTCACGTATTTGAGTTTGCGCGTGCGTTCGTCATACGTCGCAAAAAACAGCGTGGCGAAACGCTCGGCGGCGGTGGAATCGTAAAAGTGTTTGTTGACCGCCGAGAGCACGGTCGAGGGCCGCAGCAGCGCGCCCGGCGGCTGGCTGCGGAAACAGGCCTGTAGGTTCGCCATCAGCAGCGCCGCCGGAACACCCTTGCCCGAGACATCCGCCAGCACGAAGCCGAGCTTGCCGTCGCCCACTTCGAGGAAGTCATAATAGTCGCCGCCCACCTCGCGCGCCGCCACACAGTGCGCCGCGTAATCCAGCGTCTGCAGGCTGCGCAGCTTGTGCGGAAAAAGTTTCTGCTGGACATTGGCCGCGATCTCCATCTCCGACTTGCGCCGCCGCTCCGACTTGGCCTGCTTCGAAACCGCCGCCGCCACGCGGTCGTTGTCCCACGGTTTCTGGATGAAGTCGCACGCGCCGCGGCGCATCGCCTCCACCGCCAGATCCACGCTGCCCCACGCCGTCATCACGATGATGGGCGCGTTGTTGCCCTGAGCTTCAAGCGACGCCAGCAGGTCCAGCCCCTCCTGCCCCGACGTAGTGTCGCGCGTGTAATTCAGGTCCGCCAGGATCAGGTCGAATGCCTCGGCGCGCGCCGCCGCCAGCAACTCTCGAGGCGATTCCACCGTTACGGTCTGGTACCCGTGCCCCTTCAACAGCAAGCGCATGGCTTCGAGAACATCCACCTGGTCGTCGCAGACCAGGACGCGGTACGGCTTGGCGGGGGCGGTGTGAGTGGAAGCGGCATCCATCAGAGACATCATAGTAACGGACGGTAGAGGGGCACGTTTGGTGCCCGGAAAAACGGCTGTGTTGTCAGCGAGCCGCGCCGTCTCACGTGTCCGATTTCGGGACGCGGTGTCCTACTTTGTCCAGCTCGACTCGCCGACCGGGTCTCGGTGCACGCCCGCAGATACCTCAAAACGCGTCCGGCGCTATCGCCTTCGCATTCCCATTCAGAAAGCGGTCGAACCAGTAGCACTGCCAGTTCAAGCTCTCGATCAGGTGCTTCGGCTCGCCGGTGCGCGTCAGGTTATGGTTCTCGCGCGGGAAAATCACCAGCTCCGCGTTGACACCGTAATGCTTCAGCGCGCGGAACCACTGCTCGCCCTGCTCGAGCGGAACCCGATAGTCGTTGTCCGAGTGCAGCACCAGCGTCGGCGTCTTCACGTTCTTCGCGTACTTCAGCGGCGACGCGTTCCAGTACTGGTCGAATTCGTCGAACAGAAATCCCTTGAAGTCGTCTTCGTGACCGTAAGCGCCGTCGCGCGTGCCATCGTCGCTGATAAAATTCGACACGCTGCGTAGCGTTACCGCGGCCTTGAATCGCGTCGTGTGGCCCAGAATCCAGTTGGTCAGATAGCCGCCGTAGCTGCCGCCGGTCACGCCCAGGCGGTCCGCGTCGATCCACGGATTCTGTTTGAGCGCCGCGTCCACGCCCGCCATCACGTCCTGATAATCCATGCCGCCCCAGTTGTTCACGATGCCTCTCTCGAACTTCTGGCCGTAGCCCGTCGAGCCGCGCGGATTGCAGAAGAACACGGCCCACCCTTTGGCCGCGTACACCTGAAACTCGTGATACCAGTCCACGCCGTATTGCCCCGCCGGGCCGCCGTGGATGCTCAGCACCATAGGATATTTCTTGCCCGCCTCAAACCCGATCGGCTTCACCAGAAAGCCGTCCACGTCCCAACCATCCGTGCTCTTGTAGCGCAACCGCTCGACCGCCGCCAGTTGCAGCCCCGGCCAGAGCGCCGCGTTCAGATGCGTCAGTTGACGCTCGCCGCCGCCGTCGAGTGCGGATGCATACAAGTCGTCGAGGTGCTGGAAATCGTTCGCCAGGTACGTCATCGCACCGGCCTTCTCGTTCATGTCGAACCCGCGGACGGCGCGCTCGCCCGACGTCACCTGCGCCACGCGGTGGGCGTCCAGATCGACGCGGAAAACGTGCGACTGTCCCTTCACGCCGGTCTCGAACCGCAGCTCGCGCGCACCCGGTCCCCAGTGAAGGTCGGTGGGGATCAGATCGAGCCCGTTCACCGCCGCCGTGGATTTCGCCCCACCTGCCGCCGCCGCAACGTACAGCTTCGGAAACTGCCGCCGCTCGGTCTGGCCGGCGAAGGCGATCTGCTTGCCGTCGGGCGACCAGCGCGGTTGCGTATCGTCGAACTCGTGATCCGAAATCTTCGTCAGCGGACCACCATTGGCGGAGATGGTCCATACGTCTTTGTTGTGTCCGCCATCATACTCCTGCCCGGTGCGATCGGATACAAATGCGATGCGCGTCGAATCGGGCGACCATTGCGGGTCGGTATCGTTCCAGTCGTCTCCCGAAGTGATCTGCTGGCCGGCGCCGGTGGCCGCGTCGATCGTCCAGAGATGACTGCGCTTGTCGTCGAACCAGCCCGTGTCGTTGAATTTGTACGAAATGTGGGCGTAGTGCCGGACGTCGCTCTTGCGGGCCGTCGGTGCCACGTTATCGCTGGGACCGGTCCGCGCCACGGTCACGAAGCGCCGGCCGTCGGGCGACCACTGAAAGGCGCCCGCGCCGTTCTTCAGATTGGTGAGGACCTGCGCTTCGCCGCCGTCGAGTCGCAGGACGCAGATCTGCGCGCGAGGCGCTTCGGCGGACGCGGCGTCGGACGCAGTCGCGCCGCGCGCCGAGAGAAAGGCAAGACGCGAGCCGTCCGGACTCCAGCGCGGCGAAGTGGCGTTGGCGCCTTCGGCCGTCAAGCGGCGCGGAGCCGAGCGTCCGTCGAGGCTCACAACCCAGATCGACGCGTTGCGACGGTTCCTTTTTTGGTCGACCGTGGTCAGTACGTACGCCGCCTGTTTCGCGTCAGGCGAGATATGCGCATCGCTGATGTTTTCGAAGGCGTAGTAGTCTTCAGCCGCGACGCCACGCTTATCGAAAGCAGCGGCAGGCAGGGCGGCGGCGACCAGCGCAACCGCGACAAGGGTGAAACGGACTCGCATATTCTTCCTCTCTATAGGTGATGAAACGCAGTATAGCGGTTTCGAGTTACCCGACGCTGGCCTGCGGGCGATGTCCATCCGGCTCAGTGTTTTCCCCGGTATTAGCCTATCCGGTCCCGGTAATGGAGCCAAGGTACCAATCTGTAATGATACAGTTGCCTCACCTAGTTCCCTCCGCAAGCCTGTGTAAAAAGGGACGCCGCAACGCGGACCTGCGGGCCCCGGGAGCCGTGGAAAGGGCGGAAAACGCACAGGCCTCCCAATTATTGGACCACTGTTTCGGGGGATAACGGATACAATAACTAGGTGAAAAAACTGTTGCGTGTCTTACTTTACAGTGTTAGACTCGTCATGGTTGGCCTAGTACCGTACCGGCCTTAACTCGATGCTTGCAAGCGTACTCATCATTGGCTTTTCGCTAGTTCTTTTGATGTATTGGTTCCGTTACAGTTGCCTGTTGCTGTTGCGGGAACAATCTTCGCAGGCAGCGCCGCTTCGCAGTGCCGACAGTCGTTTTAGCTTCGGCAACGTTCAGGCGCTCCTGAAGACAAGCCAGTCGCTCGACCCGCTGCACAAATCGCTGCAGCGCGATTACGTCGTGCTCACGTACCTGCTCGATCACGCCACCAGTCTCGGCTTGGGTTCCCTCGAAGATCGCCTTCTCGTCCTGGATTATAAGGTCATGGAATGCCGGTACCGGCTTACTAAAGGTGCCGCTCCGCAGCAGGCCCGCGAAGCCCTCTCCGAAATGGCCTCCATCCTGGCCGTTCTCGTTCAGAAGATGGGCAACTCGGCCGGCCTCCAGTCCGAAGCTTAAATCTGAAGTCTTTCTCTCCCCCGATTGCATCACGGTTACATGCCGATGAAGCCCCTCGTGCGTTTACCCGCAGGCGCCGTCTCGTACCGGCCGCCCGTCTGCAATAGAATAGAAACCGTGGGATCTGAAGCAACTCTCCAACTGGCCGTGGACCGGCTGAACGCAGTCCGTAGAGAAATCGCGAAAATCATCGTGGGACAGGACGATGTCGTAGAGGGCGTCCTGACCTGCCTGCTCTCGAGCGGGCACGTGCTCCTCGAAGGAGTTCCCGGACTTGGCAAAACGACGCTCCTCCGCACTCTTGCACGCACGCTCCAACTCAAGTATTCCCGGATACAGTTCACGCCCGATCTGATGCCGGCGGACATTGTCGGCAGCATGATCATCGATGGCGGCGAAGGCGGCTCGAAGCAGCTTCGCTTTCAGCCCGGCCCCATCTTCGCCAACCTGGTGCTGGCGGACGAGATCAACCGCGCCACTCCCAAGACGCAATCCGCCCTGCTCGAATCCATGCAGGAGCGCACCGTGACCAGCGGCACGACCACGCACGAGCTGGAACCTCCATTCCTTGTGATGGCGACGCAGAACCCGATCGAGATGGAGGGAACGTACCCGCTCCCGGAGGCGCAGCTCGATCGCTTCCTGATGAAGATCCTGGTCACGTATCCCAACCGCGACGAGTTGAACCGGATTGTCGAGCGCACCATCCAGCGGCAGGAAGAGGTTCCCGTCCCGGTGATGGACCGCGATGCGATCCTCGAAGTGCGCGAGGTGTGCCGCGAAGTGCTGGTGGCGCCGCACGTGCAAGAGTACGCCATCAGCCTGGTAATGGCCACGCAGCCGGAGCAGAAGGAGGCGCACGAGATGGCTCGCAAGTACGTGCGCTACGGCAGTTCGCCGCGCGGCGCGCAGGCGCTGGTCGAGTGCGGCCGCGTGCACGCGCTGATGCGCGGCCGGTTCCACCTGGCGCTCGAAGACGTGCAGGCGATAGCGGCCGCCGTGCTCCGGCATCGCATCATCTTGAATTTCGACGCTCACGCCGACGGGCAGACGCCGGAGACCATTCTCCAAGCCATTATCAAAGGCGTAACCGCACAGGCTTCGGTGGCGTAGGAATTATATGGCCGCAGCCCCCCTGCTGGACCGCGAGTTTCTGGAGAGACTCGAGCGCCTCACCATCCATTGGCAAAAGTCTTTTGCCGGCCTGGTGGGCGGCCATAACCGCTCGCGCTTCGCCGGCGCAGGGCAGGAGTTTCTCGATCACCGCAATTTCCACCACGGCGACGATCTCCGCGCCGTCAACTGGCGCGCCTATCTCCGCCTCGAGAAGATGTTTCTGAAGATGTTCCAGGTGGAGCCGCGCGTGCCGGTGCGCCTGCTGCTCGATTGCAGTGCGTCCATGATGGCGCACGACGGCGGAAAGTTCGAGTATGCGCGCAAGCTGGCGGGCGCGCTGTGCTACGTCGGCCTGGTGCGCCTCGATACCATCGAGATCCACTCCTTTGCGGACCGGCTGGGCCACCGGATTTTCTCGAGCGGCGGGCGACACCGCTTCGCGGGCGTGATGGACGGTCTCTCGAACATGCAGCCCGGCGGCGCCACCGATTACCACGCGGTGGTGCGGGAATTCATCAGCGCCTATTCGCAGCGCGGCCTGGTCATCATCATTTCGGATTTTCTGGACGACAACGATTGCGAGCGCGCCCTGCAGTACCTGGCCGACTTCGGCCACGAGCTGATGCTGATTCAGATCTGGGCCGACGAGGACCGTTCGCCGCCGTGGACGGGAGAGCTCGACTTGCGCGACGCCGAGACTGGCGCCGCCCTAAAACTGGATTTCGACGAAGCGGCGCGCCAGCGGTATACGGGATCCTTCGACGAATACTGCGCCGGAATCCAAACCATGGCGATGCGCAGCAACGGCCGCTACGCCGGAGTCGCCACGTCGCAACCGATCGAGAGCGTAATCTTCGGCGACCTGATCAGAGTGAGGGGCATCGCATGAGAATCCTGGCGCCACGGGCATAATCCATGTACTTTCTGAACCTCTCGTTCCTTCAGTTCGCCGCTGTCTTCAGCTCCATCGCGGCCGTCTCCGTCGCGCTCTATCTGCTCGACCGGTCGCGCCGCCGTCAGGTCGTCTCCACCCTCCGCTTCTGGGCCGCCGCCGAACAGCCCGCGGTCGCGGCGCGCCGGCGGCATATCCAACAGCCATGGTCGTTGATTCTGCAATTGGCAAGCATGGCGCTCCTGCTGCTGGCCATCGCGCAGTTGCGACTGGGCACGCCGGCGCAGGCCGGCCGCGACCACGTCATCCTTCTCGACACCTCCGCGTGGATGGGCGCCCGTTCCGGCAACCGCACACTGATGGATCTGGCGCGGCAGCGCGCGCGCCAATACCTGCACGCGCTTCCGGCCCGCGACCGCGTCATGCTGGTGCGCGCCGACGCCATGGCGACTCCCGCCACGGCTTTCGAGCCGGATCGCCGCAAGGTGGAAGCCGCCATCGCCGCCTCGCAGCCCGGCGCCACCGCGCTCAATCTGGACCAGGCGATGGCTTTCGCGCGCCACATTCAATCGCAGGATGGGCGGCGCGCCGGCGAGATCGCCTACATCGGTCCCGGCCGAACTACCGAGCGCGACCCCTCGAACACCGACCCCGCCCCGCGCAATCTGCGGACCCTGCTGGTGGCCGACAACATCGCCAATTGCGGCTTGCGCAAAATCGGCATGCGCCGCTCCACCAGCGATTCCAGCCTCTGGGAGATTTATGTCTCGGCGCATAATTATGGCGTCGACACGCGCAACGTAATGCTGGCGATTGCCTTCGGACCTCCCGGCAACGCCGGTCGATTTCCCGTCGGCTCGCACGCCATCACGTTGAAGCCCGGCGCCGATGCCGAGATCACCTTCGAGTACCGCACCGCCGCCGCCGGCGTGCTAAGCGTGAACCTCACGCCGCATGACGCATTTCCCGCCGACGACCACGCCGAGCTCGAGCTTCCCGCGCAACCCGTCCTGCCCGTGACCGTCTACACCACGGAGCCGGATCTGCTGCGCCCCGTGCTCTCCTCTATGCCGCGCGTGGCTGCCTCCTTCCGCAAGCCGGAGGAATATCGCCCGAACGATGCCGGCCTGGTGATCCTCGACCGCTTCATTCCCCCGCAGCGTCCCGCGGCCGATTCCATCTGGATCGATCCGCCGGTGCAGGGCTCGCCCATTCCCATTCGCACCACCGTCGAACAGGTGGCGCTGCAGCACTGGGACTCGACGCATCCCGCCGCCGCCGGTCTGCGCGCCAAGGACTTCAAACTCGATCGCGCGTCGGTCTTCTCCGTGTTGCCGGATGATGGCCGGATCGGCGAAGTGGCCGCGGGGCCGGTGATCGTGGCGCGCAACAGCACTCCCAAGATCGTAGTCTTCGGATTTCATCCGGGGACCTCGGCCCTGCGCTACGAATTGACCATGCCGCTCCTGTTTGCGAATCTGCTTCGCTGGGTCTCGCCTGAAATCTTCCGCCGTTGGGAAATCAACGGAGGCAGTGTGGGCGCGGTCAAGATGGCGATGGATCAGGACGCCGCCGAGAAAGATATCAAGGTGACCGCCGCGGACGGCTCGCCGATTCCGTTTACATTCCGCGACCGCACGCTGCAGTTTTTCGCCGGCGCACCGGGGTCGGTGCGGGTGCTGGCGAGCGACCGCGAATATATCTATTCGCTCACGCTCCCCGAACTCGGCGACAGCAAGTGGCAGCCGCCGGCCGAGGCGCGCGTCGGGATTCCGCACTTCGCTCCCGTTCTCGATGGATCGAGCGACCTCTGGCCGTGGCTGGCCCTCCTCGGCGCCATGGGTCTGCTGGCCGAGTGGATCCTCTACGGACGTTTCCGCCGCCAGCGCGCGCTGGCGCCGGTAACCGTTCGCGGCCGCGTGCGCGAGACCGCTGAGGTGGCGCGATGACGTTCGACCACCCCTGGCTCGCCCTCTTGGTCCTATTGCCCATCGCCTGGGCCGCCTGGGAATGGCGCACTAACTCGCGACGCCTGGCGCTGCTCCTCAAGGCGGGCGCGCTCGCCGCCATCTGCCTCGCCCTCGCGCAGCCGCGCGTCACTGTCTTCGAATCGAAGGTGGCGGTGGCCGTGCTGGCCGACACTTCGTCCAGCGTCTCGGCGCAGGACCTCCAGACCGAATCCGCCATCGCCAACCAGGTGGAACGCGCGCGCGGCCGCCACTGGATGCGCGTGATCCCGTTCGCCCGCGCCACGCGCAACGCCGCGCGCGAAGAGATCCCCAAGGATGGATGGCGCCTTCGCCACACCGCCGGCGCCGCGGCCCACGGAACCGACCTCGAGGCGGCCATTCGCGACGGAGCCGCGTCCCTGCCCGCCGGCATGGTTCCGCGCCTTCTGCTGGTCTCCGACGGTAACGAAAATCTGGGGAGCGCGGCGCGCGCCATGTGGCAGGCGCAGCAGTTGGGAATCCCCATCGACACCATTCCGCTGGCGGGCCGTCCCAAGCCCGGCCTGCTGCTCGAGTCCGTGGCGTTCCCGGGTCAGGTGTTCAGCGGCGAGCGCTTTCCCATCGACGTGACGCTCGAATCGCCGCGCGCCGCGCACTCCACTGTCGAGATGATCGCCGAAGGAAAATCACTCGGCGTCAACCGCGTCGACCTCACGCCCGGCGCCAATCACCTGCGCCTCCAAGCCAGCGTGAATTCGGTGGGCGCCATCGACCTGGCCGGAAAGATCGCCGCTCCCGAGTTGGGCGAGACCCGCTTCGAAGATGCCGTGACGCTGCGGCGGCCGCGCGTCCTGCTGGTTTCGCGCGACCCGGTTTCGAGCGAGCAGCACCTCCTCCGCACCCTCGAAGCCAACCAGTTCGAAGTGCAGCACGCGCTCAACGGAATTCCGGACAAGCTCGACGATTTCCAGTTGGTCATCATCAACAACTGGGATATGGAGTCGATTCCCGCCGGCGCCAAGGCATCGCTCGAAGCCTTCGTGAAGAACGGCGGCGGCCTCGCCTGGATCTCGGGCGAGCACAACACTTACGTCGACAAGAAAGGCCAGGAGGAGGACGCGCTCGAGCGCACCCTTCCCGCCAAGCTCGCGCCGCCGCGCTCGCCCGAGGGCACGGCGGTGGTGCTGATCATCGACAAATCGTCGTCCATGGAAGGCCGCAAGATCGAGTTGGCGCGCCTCGCGGCCATCGGCGTGGTGGAAAACCTCCGCGCTATCGACATGGTCGGCGTCCTGATCTTCGACAACTCGTTCCAGTGGGCGGTGCCGATCCGCCGCGCCGACGACCGCGCGTCCATCAAGCGCCTGATCTCCGGCATCACGCCCGACGGCGGAACCCAGATCGCGCCCGCGCTCAGCGAAGCCTACCAGAAGATTCTGCCCGCCAACGCAGTCTACAAGCACATCGTGCTGCTCACCGACGGCATCTCGGAAGAGGGCGACAGCATGAACCTGACGAAGGAGGCGGTCGCCAACCGCGTGACCATCTCGACCGTGGGCCTGGGACAGGACGTGAATCGCGCGTTTCTCGAGAAGGTCGCGACCTCGGCGCTTGGCAAAGCGTACTTCCTCAACGATCCTTCGGGTCTGGAACAGATCCTGCTGCGCGACGTCGAAGAGCACACCGGCAACACGGCGGTCGAGAAGACCATCAATCCGCGCGTCGTGAAGCAAGCCGAGATTCTGGAAGGCGTGGGAATGGAAAGCGCGCCGGCCCTGCGCGGGTATGTGCGTTTCCAGGCGCGCCCCACATCGGATACGATTCTGGCGGCCGACCGCGAAGATCCGCTGCTGGTGCGGTGGCAGTACGGACTCGGGCGCGTCGCGGTGTTCACGTCGGACGCCAAGAACCGGTGGGCGGTGAACTGGGTTACCTGGCCCGGCTTCGACCGTCTGTGGGCGAATACTTTCCGCGACCTGCTGCCGCACGCGCCGCAGAGCGAGACCGCGGCGGATTATGACCGCGCCGGCAATGAGCTGGTGGTGGACTATCGCCTCGCGCACAATGTGCCCGAGCCCCAGGCCGCCCCCGATGTGTTTGTTTTCGGACCCGGCGGTTTCCACGCGCCGCTCAAGGTGACCAAGGTGGCCGCCAGTCACTATCGCGGACGGCTCGCCATCGGCCAGACGCAGGGCCTGTTCCGCATCCGCCCCGTGGCCGATTCGCGCGCCTTCCCCGAAGTCGGTTTCTACCGCCAGGAAGACGAGATGCTGGAGTACGGCAACAATGAGCCGCTGCTGCGGCAGATCGCCGCGGCCACGGGTGGACGATTTCATCCAAATCCGCGCCAGGCGTTCGAGGCGGGCGGCCGCACCATCCGCTCCGCTATGCAACTTTGGCCGGTGCTGCTCGGCCTCGCGATCCTGTTGAACCTGGTGGAACTGATCCTGCGCAAGTGGAAGGGCGTTCTCGACGTCCTGGGCCTGCGTCGAAATGTTTCCAAGATAACAGACGCGCCCGCCGCGCCCGTGCTACCGTAGCACTCGCGTTGGCAACAGCATCACTCATGCCGGCCCGCTGTCAGGACTGCAAGCAACTGCTGGATCAGGCTGTCGCGGCCGCCGTCCGCCATCTGCAAGCCGTCGGACGCATAGACTTGGCGCGGCTTTGCCACGAGTCCGACACCATCCCGGCGCTGCAGGAAATTGCGGAGGAAGCGGCGCGGGTGCGCGTGAGCGCGCTAGCCGCCTACCGTAATCACCGCGGCCTCCATCTTGCATCCACCGCGAGCGACGTGGCGTAAAAGAGTCCGGGAATGCTCCGATCGGCCCGTGCGAAATCCGTGAAAGAATCCGGCGATGCTCCGATCGGCCTACGCGAAATCCGTGAAAGAATCCGGGGACGTTCCGATCGGCCTACGCGAAATCCGTGAAAGAATCCGGGGACGTTCCGATCGGCCTACGCGAAATCCGTGAAAGAATCCGGCGATGCTCCGATCGGCCTACGCGAAATCCGTGAAAGAATCCGGGGACGCTCCGGGCGACCTACGCGAAATCCGTGAAAG
>JBGPHT010000028.1:0-60805 GCA_041484525.1 Bryobacteraceae bacterium
AGTCCGAAAACCAACGGGCAAAAATGAACGAAGATACCCGTCATGCGTGCACGGACAGCGGCTGTCCTGCAATTATAGAAAGTACTTTACATTTCAGAGTATGCGTCTGGCAAAAACGCCTAATACGGGACAAGCTCTAATCTAGCCTTGGCGTCGGCGCGCCTTCTTCAGGGAAGCTGCTTTTGCTATTACCCTGAGACGTTGGTCGCTTTTGGCGTCCGGCCCAACACCGAGGGCGATTTCCAGAAACCGAGCGGCCTCTTTAAATGATCGAATCACATCAGGAGAGTGGTCGCAGGTCAACCAGAGCGACAGGATCGTATTGACTGAATCGTCAACTTCCTTCCTCTCGTTGCAGATCGCGCCGGCCAAATATGCAAATCGACCAATATCGGGTAGGCCGCAACATCGCTGGCATCGCGATTCGTACACCGCTCGTGCGATGCAACGCCGATTCCGGCCCTGAGACCTGGCTAAAGCTGGAAAACCTCCAGCCCATCGGCTCGTTCAAGATCCGTGGTGCGGCCAACGTGACGGCACGCACGCCGCGTGAACGCCTCGATCGGGGACTGCTCACCGCCTCGGCCGGGAACATGGCGCAGGGCGTGGCCTTCTGCGCGCGCCGCCTGGGCGTCCCGGCTACCATCGTCGCGCCCGACACCGCACCCGAAACCAAGATCCGCGCGGTCCAACGCATGGGCGGTCGCGTGATTCAGGTCCCGTTCGCCGAATGGTGGCGCACGTTCGAAACTCGCAGCTACCCCGGGGTGGATGCCACGTTCATCCACGCCTTCGACGACCTCGACGTTATGGCAGGCAACGGCACCATCGCGCTCGAGCTGCTCGAAGACCTGCCGTCGCTCGAGGCGGTCGTGATTCCCTGGGGCGGCGGAGGCCTGTCGTGCGGTATCGCCGCCGTGCTGCGCATGCGCGCGCCGCACGTGCGCATCTACGCGGCGGAGGTCGAAACCGCGGCGCCGCTGGCTGCCGCGCTGGCCGCGGGCGAACCGCGCACCGTCGACTATCGTCCCTCGTTTGTCGATGGCATCGGCAGCCAGACCGTGTTTCCCAACATGTTCGAGCACGCCCGCCGGCTGCTCGATGGCTCGCTCGTGGTCACGCTGGACGAAGCGGCGGCGGCGGCGATGAAACTCGTCGCCGGGCGCAATCGCGTGATCATCGAAGGGGCGTCGGCTTGTGCCGTGGCCGCGGCTCTGTCGGGCCGCGCAGGTTCGGGAAGAGTCGTCGCCATCGTGTCAGGCGGGAACATCGATCTCGACAAGTTCGCCCAACTCACTACGAGAGAGTGAGCGCGCGGCCTGGAAGGGGCGCCACGTGCTCACTCGGCACACGACCAAATGCACCTACTCAATTCAACCCTGATGCCGGCCGCCGGTTGCGCGTCCCGCGAGGGGCATTCCGGCCATCGCACGGTAGGCCATAAGGGCTAGCCGACCCATGCTATTCCTATAAAGAACGAGCCTGTATGAAAACGCCCGTCCTTCTCTTGACCGCCGCCGGCCTGCTCGGCGCCGCGTCCGCACTCGACTTCGCCGCCGAGGGCAAGCTCTGGTGGGTGCACATCCAATTCCTCGCCGACGACAAGCTCGAAGGGCGCAACGTCGGCACCGAAGGGTTCCACAAAGCCGTGCAATACGTGAGCACGGAGTTCGAGCGCTCGGGCCTCAAGCCGGCCGGCACCGCCGGGTATCTACAGCCGATCAAGTTCGAATCGCGCCTGCTCGTCGAGGACCAGTCCAGCCTTACGCTGGTGCGCGATGGCACAGAAGAGAAGCTGGCGCTGGGCTCCGAGGCCAACCTTAATCCGCGCGCCGATCTGGCGGCATCTGTCGAAGCGCCGATGGTGTTCGCCGGCTACGGCATGGTAATCCCCGAGGCGCGTTACGACGATCTCGCCGGCCTCGATCTGAAGGGCAAGATCGCGGTATACGTCAACGGCCCCGGCCCGGCCGAAGCACCGGGCCCGTTGAAGTCTCACTACTCTTCCGCCGTGGAACGCTGGGCCACGCTCCGCAAAGCTGGCGCTATCGGCATCGCCACAATTCCGAACCCGCGCATGCCGGCGCCAGGCCGCGGCGGTCCGGGCACCGAACAAGCTGGCGAAGGCGCAGGCCAGGGACGCGGCGGCGGCCGAGGTCCCGCGCAGCCGGCCGTCATCCTCGCCGATGTTGCGCTCCAGGAGACCGTCGGCCAGTCCGTGGCCGTGACGATCACGGCCCGGGGCGCGGAGAAGTTTTTCGCCGGCTCCGGCCACACGTATGCAGAGATCCAGAAACTGGCGCGGGACAATCAGCCGCTGCCGCACTTTCCCCTCGCCGGAACGTTGCGCACCAAGGCCACTCTGAAACGCGAACCGCTGGAATCGACCAACGTGGCCGGCATGATCCCGGGCTCGGACCGCAAGTTGAAGAACGAGTACGTCATTCTCTCGGCGCATCTGGACCACGTGGGCGTGGGTCGGCCCGTCAACGGCGACAACATCTATAACGGCGCCATGGACGACGCTTCCGGAATCGCGACCATTCTCGAAGTCGCGCGCTTGCTGAAGCAATCCGGCGCCAAGCCGAAGCGCTCCGTTATTTTCCTGGCAGTCACCGCCGAGGAGAAGGGTGAGCTCGGCTCACGCTACTTCGCGGCGCATCCGACCGTGCCGGCGAAGCATATCGTGGCCGATATCAATCTGGATATGTTTCTGCCGCTCTACCCGCTGAAGTACCTCGAGGTGCAGGGCCTGGCGGAGTCGACACTCGGTGCTACCGTGCGCGACGCAGCCAGGGAGCTCGGAGTGGAGGTCCAGGCCGACAACGAACCCGAGCAGAACCGTTTCATCCGCAGCGACCAGTACAGCTTTATCCGTCGCGGCGTGCCTGCGCTGGCGTTCAAGTTCGGCTACGCCGCCGGGTCCCCGGAAGAGAAGATTCGGAAGGACTGGGTGCGCGACCGCTATCACCGTCCGTCGGACGACCTTGGCCAGCCCGTGGACACCGCCGCCGCCGCGCAGTTCGACCGCGTCATTCAGGGCCTGCTCGAGCGCGTCGCGGATGCGCCGGCGAAACCGCATTGGTACGACGAGAGCTTCTTCAAGAGGTTCGCGAAGTAGGTAGGTGACTCTACCCACATCTTTCTCCGTAACTTTTCCGCCGCGCGGCAGTATAACCTTTTGATGAACCTCGCCCAGGATCTGCGCTTTGCGGCGCGCACTTTCCGTAAGACCCCCGTCTTCACCGTGGTGGCCATCGCCTCGCTCGCCCTCGGCATCGGCGCCAACACCGCCATCTTCACGCTGGTCGATCAGCTCATCCTGAAACTGCTCCCGATACAGGACCCGCAACGCGTCGTCCTCCTGGCCGGCAGGGGCCGCCACTACGGCGGGAACAACGGCCGCAATGCGATCGCCTACCCCATGTACCAGGACCTGCGTGACCGCAACGAGGTCTTCCGCGCGATGATGTGCCGCTACCGCACCAACACTACGGTCGCCATCAACGGGCAGACCGAGGCCGTCAGCTCCGAGCTCGTTTCGGGGAATTACTTTCCGCTGCTCGGCACCCGCCCTGCCATTGGCCGCCTCTTCACTGCGTCCGACGACCTCCGTGTGGGCGAGCATCCCTACGCCGTCCTGAGTTACGCGTACTGGCAGACGCGCTTCGCGGGCAACCCCGCCGTCATCGGCCAAACGGTCCGCGCCAACAACTATCCGCTCACCATCGTGGGAGTGGCGCAGCCCGGGTTCGACGGCCTTGAACCGGGACTGCCGGCACAATTCTTCGTGCCTATGTCGATGGCCGCCGCCGTGCGCCCGGGCTTCACCAACATGTTCGACCGCCGCCAGCGTTGGGTCAACGTCTATGGCCGCCTCAAACCGGGCGTCTCGATCGCGCAGGCGAAGGCCGGTCTTCAGCCCCTGTTCCACCAGATCATCGAAATGGAAGTGGGCCAGCCGGCCTTCCGCAGCGCCACCGATTTCGACAAAGAACAATTCCTGCGCATGTGGCTCGAGGCAATGCCGGGCTCGCAGGGTAACACCAACCTGCGCCGCCAGTACGAAACACCGCTGCTGGTATTGATGGGCGTGGTCGGCCTGGTGCTGTTGATCGCCTGCGCCAACATGGCGGGCCTGCTCACCGCGCGCGCCGCCGCGCGGCAGAAAGAGATCGCCATCCGCCTGGCCGTGGGATCGAGCCGCGGCCGCATGATCCAACAGCTCCTCACCGAGAGCATCCTGCTTGCCGCCGTGGGCGGGGCGGCCGGCATCTTCCTGGCCATCGCGACGGTGAAGGGCCTGCTCGCGTTTCTGCCCGCCAGCCTCACCGGCTACAACATCCAGAGCACGCCCGACGTGCGCATGCTGGCGTTTACTTTCGGACTCTCTCTGCTTACGGGAATCGCCTTCGGCCTGGTGCCGGCGCTCCAATCCACGCGCCCCGACATCGCGCCCACGCTGAAGGACCAGGCGGGCAATATCATGGGCGGGGCGCAAGTCGGCTTTCGCAAGGCGCTGGTGGCGGCACAGGTCTCGCTGTCGCTGCTGCTGTTGATCGGCGCTGGATTATTCGTCCGCAGCCTGGCGAATCTCAAGTCGCTCAACCCCGGATTCTCGACCGCCAACCTGATCCAGTTCTCGCTGTCGCCGCGCTCCATCGGCTATACCGTGCCGCAGACGCGCGCCTTCTACCAGAAGCTGGAGCAGCGCCTCCAGACGATGCCCGGCGTCCGCGCCGCCGGCCTCTCCCAAATGGCGATGCTCGGCGGCGGCGAGTGGGACAACAGCCTCACCATTGAGGGCTACCAGGCGAAACGCGGCGAAGACATCGATCCGCATCGCAATGATGTCACGCCCGGGTACTTCGAGACGATGGGAATCCCCATCCTCGACGGCCGTAATTGCACAGCGAAGGACGGCGTCGACACTCCCAAAGCGGCGATTGTGAACGCCAGTTTCGCCAAACGGTATTTCGGGAAGGGCTCGGCCGTGGGCCATCGTATCGGGTTCGGCAGCGACCCGGGCACCCGCACTGATACCGAAATCGTCGGCGTGGTGGCGGACATCCGCTATGAGAGCCTGCGCGATGAAATCCCGCTCGAGGTGTACACCTGCGCGTATCAGAGCCGGTACCTCAGTTCGATGGTGGTCTATGTGAAGACGCTGCGCGATCCGGAAAGCGCCTTCGGCGCGATTCGGGGCGCGGTGCGAGAGATGGATTCGAACCTGCCGATTCTGTTCCTGAAAACGGTGGACCGGCAGCTCGACGAATCGCTCGTCACCGAGCGCCTGATTGCCACGCTCTCCGGCCTCTTCGGAATTCTGGCGACCGCCCTCGCCATTCTCGGGCTCTATGGCGTAATGGCGTACATGGTGACGCGCCGCTCGCGGGAAATCGGCATCCGCATGGCGCTAGGCGCCGGAACGGGGAGCGTGGTCTGGCTGGTGATGCGCGAAGTGCTGGTGCTGGTGGAAGTCGGGATCGCCATCGGACTCCCGGCCGCGATCGGGCTCACGCGCCTCGTGCAGGCGCAACTCTACGGCATCGAGCCGACCGGCCGAGTGTCGATCGCCGCCGCTGCCACTCTGCTGTTGGCCGTGGTCGCGCTGTTAGCCGGCTATCTGCCCGCCCGCCGCGCGTCGCGGTACGACCCGGTTCGCGTGCTGCGGTACGAGTGACCGTGATAACATCCCCCGTATGCGCTCGACGCTGCTCATCGCCATAGCTCTCCCTCTCTTCGCCCAACAGCAGTCGCAGCCGCAGCGCCCGCCCGCCGAATCCACCGCCCCGCCCACACCCGCCGCCGAGGCCAACAACCTGGACCAGGTCCTCAAGCGAGTCGACGACCTGATGTGGCACATGCTGCTCGGCGACATCGCCGAGATCGACAAGATCGAATACACCAGCCTCCCGCCGGCGCACGTTTCGAACCCCAAGGCGCCCGGCGCCACCAACCCGTTGATCATTCGCGGCTACACCTTCATCCCCAAGAACCTCGACAAATCGAAGAAGCAGCCGCTCATCGTTTTCTGCCATCAGGGCGTTCACGCCAATCAGGATACGCGCGACGTGCACGTCTTCCGCGAATTGCTCGAGCAGGGCTACTCGATCGTTTCGTCCGACTATCGCGGCAGCTCCGGTTACGGCCGTTCGTTCTGGGAGCAGATCGATTACGGCGGGCGCGAAGTGGACGACGTCTACATCGGGATGCAGTGGATGCTCGACAACCACTCGTTCATCGACCCGAAGCGGGTCGGCGTCATCGGCTGGAGTCATGGCGGTCTCATCACATTGATGAACATCCTGCAGCATCCGCAGACGTACGCCGCGGCCTACGCCGGCGTCCCCGTCACCGATCTGGTGGCGCGCATCGGCTATGAAGGCCCGGGATATCAGTCGCTCTATTCGGCGCCATACCACATCGGCAGGACGGTGCGGGAGGACATCATGGAGTACCGGAGGCGCTCGCCGGTTTTCTACGCCAAGAATCTCCAGACTCCGCTGCTGATCCACACCAATACTAACGACGAGGATGTGAACGTGCTGGAAGTGGAGCACATGATCGACGCGCTGAAGGCCGAAGGCAAGAAGTTCGAGTACAAGATCTACGACAACGCGCCGGGCGGCCACTACTTTAATCGCATCGATACAAAAGCTGCGAAGGATTCACGCCGCGAAGTCTGGAAATTCCTGGCCGGCTACCTGCATCCTGACCGCCCGACCACTGAGTCGCGGCAGTAACGGCGCACTTGTCCGACCTAATGTCCCGCCCGGAATAGCACCGGGTCCGTCCGCTGGAACGGCCAGCCCGCGGCATCCACGCCGCTTACTACGACGCGCAGCCGCTCGATCGCCGGAGTCACCGCGACGCGCCACGTCCCGCCCTCGACTGCTTCCGCCGTTTCTGCCTCAGTCAGCGGTTGCGCGTCGGCCGCGATCAATTGCAGCTTGAGCTGGGAAGCCTCGCCGCCGAAGCGTGCTTCGATGGTCTGCGGCACGCCGAGCCGCGGGTCCCGCAACCGCTGGCCGTCGATGACGAACCTCAACGATCCCAGGCGCAGGCCGGTCTTCGCCACTACCGAGAGCACGAACAGTCCGGTCCCCGACATCCGCACTTTCCATTTGCCCGGCTCCGGTGCGTCCACGCGCACGATCCGGCCAGCCTGGAGATCGATGCTCTGCGCGCTGTTGGCGGCGGTCATCTCCTGGCCGCCCGGCCGGAAAAATCCGATCGCAGTGCGGCATTGCAGCGAGGCCATTACCATCACACTCTCCACTGTCGAATCGATGGGGAACTCGAAGTCGCGTTGGCCGGAGAGCTGTCCGACGGCCCGCAATACGGTCACCGGATGCGTGAAGCTGGCGCCCATCACCACGCCAGACTGCGCCACTTCGCCTTTCTGAAACAGGAAAAGCTGTCCGCCCGAACTTTCGCTGGCTTCGATGTACACCGGGTCCACGGCTCGACCGGGCACGCACGGCCACTCCGGCCGGGGCCCCTGCTGGTCCTGCTGCGCGGACAGCGCTGCGGCGAGCGCCACGAATAGCCCGACGGTTTTTCCCATCTAAACAGATTTGACTGTCCGCCGGGAAATTTCAATACTGCCTTCGGTGAGCTATTGACCGGCCGCCGCCATCAGGTTGGCGACCATGCGGCCGTGCGGTCCGCCTGGCAGCAGCACCAGCTTCGCGTTTCCCTTCAAGATCCGCTGCGTCTCCAGAATCTCGAACAGCACCGCGGCCACTTCCGGATCGCTCGCGATTTCGCGGAACGCGGCGCCCAGTGTCGCTGGCCGGACGGCCGCGGCCTTGGCGAACTCCACCGCTGCCTCGCGCTCGGCCGAACTGGTAATGACGCTCACCTGGTTCGCGCCCGCCTGCGTGATCGCCGCCGTCACCTGGCGCAGCCGGTTCACCACCTTCTCTTCAATCTGCTTGATCATCCCCGCATCGCGGAAATGTACCTTGCGGATGTAGACCGATCCGAGCTGGTATCCCCACTCCTGAGACTTCGTGGAGACATCGTCGCGCACCGTCTGGCTCATCTTGTGGCGCGTGCCCAGCATCTCCCCTAGCGGCATATTGCTCAGGCACCGCACGGTGGCATTGCTGACGTTGGCGCGCAGCGATCCGCGCGGGTCCGTATTCTTGAAAAGGTACGACACCGGGTCGCTGACCCACATTTCGTACCAGATCCCGATCCCCATCGGCGCGCCTTCTTCCGAGTTCACCGGCTCACTGCGACGGTATTCCTGGTCGAGCCGCAGGTCGAGCACGTGGCAATCTCCCAGCAGATTGATGATGAATGCCGAGGCCCCGATCTTCGCCGGGAGGAAATAGAGACCCGGCTCATCCAGCACGCCCAGCACTTTCCCGAACAGCACATAGACCCGGCAGGTGCGCTCTTGAACCACCGCAAACAGTCCGAACAATCTCGTCAGAATCCGCAGGATGAACTCGCCCACAAGGAGCGTGACGAAAACGATGGCCGCCAATAGAATCGTCGAGCTCATTTCGATTCCTCCAGGTAGATCTGCTGCGCCTTGTCGTAAAGCACCAGCTTCACGTTGCGCAGATAGGCGCGCAGCGTGTCGCCGCCCGCGGCTTTCAACGCCTTCAGCTCACCCGCCAACGATTTGATCGGCTCCACCTCGGCCTGCGCTTTCAGGGTCTCGATTTCGACGGCGCGCCTCGAGAGCACCACGCGTTGATCCGCCGACGCCTGCGCCAGGCTGATGTCGCTCGACACCTGGTTATGCGCCGTGTTGATCGCCGCCAGCGCGGACTCCACCTCGGGTGGCGGATCGATCCCGGTGATCAGCGACGCGTCCAGCACGATGCCGTACCGCGCCGGCGCGCACCGGCACTCTTCGTCCATGTACTCGTTCAGGTCGCGCAGATTCTTGCGCAGGTCGTTGATGGAGACGCCCGTCATTTCAGCGCCAGGAATGGCGGCCGCGGCCTGCGTCACGGCGGGCGCGCCATCGGCTGGAGCGGCGAGTGGTGTTGGCTTCGCCTCGAAGTTGGCGATCCTCTGCCGCAGCACCGAAACGAAATACCCCATGACGTGCACGAACGGCCGCTTGATGCCGAACAGGTAGGCGTAAAGGTTGTTCTCGCTCACGCGGAACCGGATCTGCCCGGTGAGTCCGGTGTTGAGCTGATCCTTCGTGACCGCCTCGAGCCGCGTCCCATTGTCATTCGCCGTTCGATCCTCGGGATCGAGCGCAATGTTCACGGTGTTGGTGGCGATCGAGATCTTGTAGATCTTCTCCCACGGCATCTTGAAGTACGGTCCACCCGGCGGAATGACGCGCACTTGCGGATAGGCATAGCGCGGCCGCTCCTCCGGCATGAGATACTGCGCGATCGGATCGTCCAGCGTCGTCTTCCCGCCAGGAAGCCGGACCGCTCTACCGAACCGCGTCTTCACTGCCCGCTGGTTCTGGTCCACCGTGTAAAGCCCGACCAGGACGACGCGAACCAAGAACCAGGCAGCGATGCCGACTATCATTCCGACAATCAGATCCATTGGCGCTCCTTGAGCCGGTAGTATAGCGCGGGGCGCGACCCTCCGGGAAAGAATCCGGGGATGCTCCGGGCGACCTACACGACATCCGCAACCTATCCACAAAGTGGGGGCGTCCCCGTATTCTTTCACGGCTCCCATCGCCGATATGCTCCAATGTGGAAATGCTTCAGGTTGTGGCGGCGATTATCGAGCGGGACGCGCGGATTCTCATTTGCCGGCGCAAGCCGGAACAATCGCACCCTCTCAAATGGGAATTTCCCGGTGGCAAGGTCGAACCCGGCGAGACACCGGAGCAGGCGTTGACCCGCGAACTCGAGGAGGAGCTCGGCATCCGCGGCGCTACAGGCACCGAGATCGCTCGCTACGAGTACACTTATCCCGGCAAGAATCCGATTCTCCTGATCTTCTTTCGCGTGACGGCGTTCCAGGGCGCACCCGAAAACCTGGTCTTCCACGAGATGCGCTGGGTGCCGCGCCTGCGTCTCGCGGAGTACGATTTCGTCGAGGGCGACCGCGATTTCCTGCGGACGTTTTCGGCGTGATCGTTATACTGGATGTTCATGGCAACCGCAATCAAAATGGCAGACCCGGCGGGGAATGAATTTCTCGCCAGCCTGGAAGCGAAGACCAAACGCGCGAATCATTTTTTCCGCACTATGGGCAACAAGCCCGAAGTCCTGAAGACTTTCGTGCCGTTCTACGGCGCGGTCACGGGCCCCGGCGCGGTCGAGCGGCGCATCAAGGAACTGGTCTACCTTACCTGCTCCTACGCCAACAAATGCGCCTATTGCACCGCGGCGCACGTGGCCAGCGGTAAGAAGGCCGGCATCACCGAGGACGAAATGCGCGCGCTACAGGCCGAGCAGAATCAGGGATTCTCCGATCCCGAGCAGGCCGCGATCCGCTACGCGCGCGAGCTGACCCGGACGGCCGCAGGCGCTGAAAACCGTGAGGCGCTGTTCGCGCACTTCAACAACGAACAAATCGTCGAGCTCACATTGGTGGCGGCGATGGCGAATTTCACCAACCGCTTGAACAACGGACTCGGCGTGATGCCGGAGGAATCGGCGTAATTGGCCATCCTCAGCGGCATACATCCGGTAGTCGAAGCCTTGCGTGCGCGGCACTCGCTCGATCGTTTGCTGATCGCGCAGGGCGCGGGCGGTCCTCGGCTCCAGGAAGTGATCGACCTGGCGCGGCGAGCTTCGGTCCCCGTGCGATTCGAACCGCGGGCGGCACTCGACCGGCTGGCGGGCACCTCGGCACACCAGGGTGTGGTGGCGCTGGCAGCCGCTAAGAAATACGCGGAGCTCGAATCGGTGGAGCAGTCGGAACTCCTGGTGCTGCTCGATGGCGTCGAGGACCCGCACAATCTGGGCGCCATCATCCGCACCGCGCACGCTGCTGGAGCGGGTGCGGTCATCATCCCGGAGCGCCGCGCGGCGAGTGTCACCGACGTGGTGGCGAAGGCCGCGGCGGGCGCGATCGAGCACCTGCCGGTGGTACGGATCACCAACATCAATCGCACGCTCGACGAGCTCAAGGGCCGCGGCTATTGGATCTACGGCCTCGATGAGCGCGGTAGCGAAGCGTACGACAGCGTCGAGTACAACGTACCATCCGCCTTCGTCCTGGGCGGCGAAGGCAAGGGGCTCCACGAACAGGTCCGCAAACATTGCGACGTGCTGGTGCGCATTCCGATGGCGGGAAAGATCTCGTCGCTTAACGTTTCCGTCGCTACCGGCATCGTCCTGTTCGAATGGAGAAGACGGCGCGGGAAGTCCTCATAGTAAAATCTAGATCTATGCGCCGCTCACTGCTCGTCCTGCTGGTTGCGGCCGCTGTTCCACAATGGGCCGCGCAGCCGGTGCGCGCGCGCCAAGGAATGGTGGTCACACGCGAACGCCACGCCACCCAAGCCGGGCTCAAGGTGCTCGATTCGGGCGGGAATGCGGTGGATGCCGCCGTGGCCGTGGGCTTCGCGCTGGCCGTGACGCACCCGTCGGCCGGCAACATCGGTGGCGGAGGATTCATGCTGGTGCGGATGGCCGACGGCCGCACGGCGTTCATCGATTTCCGCGAGCGCGCCCCCCAGAAGGCGTCGCGCAATATGTATCTCGATTCTAACGGCAAGGCTACCGACGAGAGCACCATCGGATACCGCGCGTCGGGCGTGCCGGGCACGGTGCGGGGGCTGGAATACGCCAATCAGAAATATGGTAAGAAGCCGTGGGCGGAGCTGGTTCGGCCGGCGGTGGAACTGGCGTCGAAGGGATTCCCGCTGTCGTACGGCACCGCGCAATCGTTGCGTACGGGCGCGCGCAACCTCAGTCGCTTCCCCGAATCTAATCGCATTTTTCTGCGCGAGGGAAAGTTTTACGAGGCTGGCGACACGTTCGTGCAGCCCGAGCTGGGGAGCACGCTCGACCGGATCATGCGGTTGGGCGCGAAGGATTTCTACGAAGGTGAGACGGCACGGCTGCTGGCCAAGGACATGGCCGCCCATGGCGGGATGATCGAACTCGCGGACCTGAAGAACTACGCCGTCAAGGAGCGCCCGCCGCTGGTCGGAAAGTACCGCGGCTACGACATCATCACAGCGCCATCGCCGAGTTCGGGCGGAGTAGGGATCCTGCAGATGCTGGGCGTACTCGAAGGCACCGAGTATCAAAAGGCCGGCGCCGGTTCCGCCGCCGTCGTCCACTATATGACGGAAGCCATGCGGCGCTACTTCGCCGACCGTGCCGAACACCTGGGCGATTCCGACTTCGTGAAGGTGCCGCTCACGTCTTTGCTCGATCCGAAGTACATCAGCAAACTGCGCGCGTCGATCGACCAGGAGCGCGCCACACCCAGCAGCGAAGTGAAGGCGGGCGTATTCGCGGCGCACGAATCGAACGAGACCACGCACTACACCGTGGCCGATGCGGAAGGCAACATCGCATGCGTCACGTACACGCTGAACGGCGGCTACGGCAGTAAGGTGACGGCGACCGGCCTGGGTTTTTTGCTGAACAACGAAATGGACGATTTCGCGCCCAAGCCGGGCGAGGCCAATTCCTACGGCCTGGTTCAGGGCGAGGCCAACGCCATCGCGCCGGGGAAGACGCCGCTCTCCTCGATGACGCCGACCATCGTGATGCGCGACGGCAAGCCATATCTCGCGCTGGGTTCGCCGGGTGGTCCGACCATCATCAATTCGGTCCTCGAGGTCATCGTCAACGTGGTCGACTTCGGCATGAACGTGCAGGATGCGGTAAACTGGCCGCGGTTCCATCATCAGTGGCTGCCGGATGAGCTGCGCATGGAGCCGGGCTATTCGCCGGATACCGTGGCGCTGCTCGAAAAGCGCGGATACACCGTGAAGCGCGTGAACGCGCAGGGCGAAGTGGCGGCCATCCGGTTCAACAATGGGTGGCTCGAAGGCGCGGCGGACCCCCGCACCGAAGGCACGGCGGAAGGACATTGACGCGCAGATGAATCACGCACTATCCACGCACCTGTTCGTCAACCACCGGCTGACGACGGCGCTGCTGACGCGAATCGAGCAGGTTGGTATCCCGGCAGTCGAGATTTTCTGCGCGCGGCAGCACCTGGATTACTACAACAAGGCGCAGGTGGCGGAGTTGGGCCACTGGTTCCGCGACTCCGACCTGAAGCTCCACTCGCTGCACTCGCCCATGTATAACGATGAGATCTGGGGCCGGTCGGGACCGCACGCCGTCATCACCATCACGGAGCCGTTGAAGGGGCAGCGCTTGAAAATGGTGGATGAGATCAAGCGTGCCCTCGAGATTGCCGAGGTGATTCCGTTCCGCTACCTGATCCAGCATATCGGCGTGGGCGGCGAGGAGTTCGACCTGCGCAAAGTCGACGCAGCGTTTGCGGCCATCGAGGAGTTGAGCCTGTTCGCCGGGCAGCGCGGCGTCGAGATCCTGCTCGAGAACATCCCCAACGAGCTTTCGAGCGCGGAGCGCCTGCTGATGTTCGAGGAGTTGACCCACCTCCACCTGAACTTCGCGTTCGACACCGGCCACGCGCACATGAACGAAGGCGTGGAGAAGGCGTTCGACCTGATGAAGGAGAAGATCCGCTCGACGCACGTCCACGACAACAACGGCAAGGACGACGTTCACCTGTTCCCAATGGTGAGCGAAGGCGGCACCATCGACTGGAAGAACACGATGCAGCTTCTGCGCAGCCGCGAAAGCCAGTTTCCGCTGCTGCTGGAGTTGAAAGAGAAGCCGGATGTTGCCAGCCCGCTCGAGCGCGTGAAAGAAGTGTTCGAACGTTTGGAGGACTTGTAAGCGATCGCGCCATACACATGCCACCCAGAATCACCATTGCCCAAGCCGCCGGGCACGCCGGCGAAACGGTACAGATAGCCGGCTGGCTCTACAACCTGCGGCGCTCGGGCAAGATCGCTTTCCCGATCTTGCGTGATGGCTACGGGCTCATGCAGTGCGTGGCGGTGAAGGCCAACCTGCCCGAAGAGCTGTTCGAGACCATCAAGAATCTGACGCAGGAATCGTCCATCATCGTGACCGGCAAAATCCGCGCCGAGCAGCGCGCGCCCGGCGGATACGAGATGGACGTCGAAGCCCTGGAAGTGGTGCAGCGCGTTCCCGAGACCGAGCCCTACCCGATCACGCCCAAAGACCACGGCATCGATTTCCTGATGGACCATCGCCACCTCTGGCTGCGCAGCCAGCGGCAGCACGCCATCATCCGCGTGCGCCACGAGGTGATCAAGGCGGTGCGCGACTACTTCGACTCGCACGGCTTCACGCTGGTGGATACTCCGATCTTTACGCCGGCCGCTTGCGAGGGCACCACGACGCTGTTCGAAGTCGATTACTTCGATGACGCCAAAGCGTACCTGGCGCAGTCCGGGCAGCTCTACAACGAAGCTACCGCCATGGCCTTCGGCAAGGTTTACTGCTTCGGTCCGACCTTCCGAGCGGAGAAGTCAAAGACGCGTCGGCACCTCACCGAGTTCTGGATGGTGGAACCGGAGATGGCCTACGCCACGATCGAGGACGTGAAGCGCGTCGCCGAGGAGTTGCTCCTGTTCATCGTCGGCCGCGTGCTCGAAAATCGCCGCGAAGAATTGAAGCGTTTGGAGCGTGATGTGAGCAAGCTCGAAGCCATCCAGAGGCCGTTCGACCGCATCAGCTACGACGAAGCGGTGAAGATCCTGCAAGCCAAAGGCAGCGAAATCCAGTGGGGCGGCGATTTCGGCGGCACCGACGAAACCCTGCTCACCGAGGAGCGCAGCCGGCCCGTCATGGTGGATCGCTTTCCCGCGGTTTTCAAGGCCTTCTACTTCGAGCCGGACCCGGAGCGTCCCGAGGTCGTGCTCGGCGTGGACGTGCTCGCGCCCGAAGGCTACGGCGAAATCATCGGCGGCGGCCAGCGCATTCACGATCCCGAGTTGCTGCTGAAGCGGATCGAGGAGCACCATCTTCCGAAGGAAGCTTTCAACTGGTACATCGATCTGCGCAAGTACGGCACCGTGCCGCACGGCGGATTCGGCATGGGCATCGAGCGCTGCGTGGCCTGGATCTGCGGCCTGGAGCATATTCGCGAGACCATCGCGTTCCCGCGCATGCTCAACCGGCTGCATCCCTGAGGCGCAATGCGGCTGTCGCACATCGCGATCATCGGGGCGCCGCTCGATCTCGGGCAGGGCCGCCGCGGCGTGGATATGGGTCCGTCCGCCATGCGTGTCGCAAACTTGAATGGGCGAGTGGCGTCGATGGGCTACGTGGTGGAGGACCTGGGGAACGTGGCGGTGGATCAGGCGGAGGCGTCGCCCGAAGGCAGTCCGCATGCGAAGTATCTGTCGCAGATCGCGGCCAGTTGCCAGCGGCTCGCCGTGCTGGTGGGCCAGACACTGGCGCGCAACGCCTTCCCGCTGGTGCTGGGCGGCGACCATTCCGTCGCGGTCGGAACCGTCAGCGGCGTCTCGCAGTTCTTCCGCGAGCGGCAGCAGAAGACCGGCCTGATCTGGCTCGATGCCCATGCCGACATGAACACCCCCGAATCGAGCCCCAGCGGCAACGTGCACGGCATGCCGCTCGCCTGCATCGCCGGCATGGGCCCGCCCGAGTTATCCGAGCTGTTCGGCTACAAACCGAAAGTCGATCCACGAAACACTGTGATTGTCGGGTTGCGCGACGTGGATCAGATGGAGAAGCCGCACGTGCGCGACTCCGGCGTGCGCGCGTTCACCATGCGGGATATCGACGAGCGCGGCCTGCGCTCCGTCATGGAGGAGGCGATCCGTCTGGCGTCCGATGGTACGGCCGGATTCCACATCTCGCTCGACATGGATTTCGTCGACCCCACCTACGCACCGGGCGTCGGCACACCGGTGCGCGGCGGTGCCACCTACCGCGAAGCGCATTTGGCACTCGAAATGATCTGTGATTCGGGGCAGATGGTTTCGATGGAAGTGGTCGAGGTGAACCCCGTCATCGACGAGGTGAACCGTACGGCCGAATTCGCCGTCGAGCTGGTGATGTCCGGATTGGGAAAACGCATTCTATGAAACTGAAAGTTGCCGTCATCTATGGCGGCCGCACAGGCGAGCACGACGTGTCGGTGCGCTCGGCACGGGCCATTCTTGACGCGATGGACCCCGCGAAGTACGAGAAGATCGAGTATTTTATCGACCAGCAGGGCAAGTGGAGCCCGCGCGCCATCGTCCCTGAGCCCGGCGCGCATCCGGATATCGACGTCGTCTTTCCCGTGCTCCACGGAACTTTCGGCGAGGATGGCACGGTGCAGGGCCTGCTCGAGCTGGCTGACCTGCCCTACGTCGGTGCGGGCGTGCTGGCGTCCGCCGTCTCCATGGACAAGGAGATGATGAAACGTGTCTGTGCGGAACGGATGTTGCCGATTGTAGACTACGTGACCGTGTCGCGCGAACATCCCGACCTGACGGAAGCGTGCTCCCGGCTCCCCTTCCCGATGTTCGTCAAGCCGGCCAATCTCGGGTCATCGGTCGGGATTTCGAAGGCGCGCAACCGGAGCGAGCTCGAAGCCGCATTGGCGAAGGCGGCGCAATACGACCGCAAGATTATCATCGAGCGCGGGATCGACGGCCGCGAGCTCGAGTGCTCGGTGCTGGGCAACGAGTCACCCATCGCTTCCCTGCCCTGCGAAATACTGCCCTCGCGCGAGTTTTACGATTACGAAGACAAGTACCTGCTCGACAAAGCGCAGACGAAAGTGCCGGCCGACCTGCCTGCGGAAACAACCGAGGAGCTGCGCCGCCTCGCCGTGCAATGCTACCGCGCCGTGGAATGCGAGGGCATGGCGCGCGTAGACTTCCTAATGGAAGGCGCGACCGGCAAGCTGTACATCAACGAGATCAACACCATCCCCGGGTTCACCAGCATCAGTATGTACCCGAAGATGTGGGAGCACAGCGGGATTCCGTTCGCGTCGTTGATCGACCAGTTGATCGAGCTGGCGCTCGATCGGCACCGGAAGAAAAAGGCAACTCGGTTCACGAGATAGAATAGGTGCAGCAGGAATGCTGCATGGCAAGCCTTCCCAATTCGAAGATGGTCACCTACGAAGAGTGGCTTCGTCTGCCCGAAGTTGGCGATGCTATCGAAGAAGTCCTCAACGGCGAAATCCGCGTCATGCCGCCCCCCAAATGGAGGCACAGTGAGATCGTCGACAATCTCGCTGACCTCATCAAGGCGCAAGTCAACAAGCGCGAAGTCAGAGTAAAGCCCTCGCAATTCGGGCTGATCATCCGGCGACAGCCCCTTACTTCGAGAGTGCCCGACCTTGCCGTTTTCCAGGCCGACACAATTGTCGAGCAGGACGGCTACATCCATTCCGCTCCGCAACTCGTTGTCGAGGTACTCTCGCCTGGTAACACCCGCGCCGAACGGGCGGAGAAACTGGCCGACTACGCGTCCCTCGGAGTTCCTGAAGTGTGGGTCGTCTCACCCGAAGGCTGCACCGTTGAGGTGCTCTATCTGGAAGACGGCCGTCTACGCCGACACGCGATCGTCGCCGAAGGCAGTTTGCAGCCCCGGCATTTCCCGTTGGTTCACGTCGACATAGCCGAGATCTGGCCGCAGTAGATTCACAAGGTAGAATGGGTGCAGGATGGCGACTCTTCCCAATCCGAAGTCGGTCACGTACGAAGAATGGCTTTGCATGCCTGAAGTGACCGATCGAATCGAAGAGGTAGTTGACGGCGAAATCCGCCTCATGCCACCAGCCAGGTACAAGCATGCGTTCATCGTGCGCCAGCTTTCCAGGGCACTTGACCGCCAACTCGATCCCGATCGGGTCATCATTCTGAACAGCAGCTTCGGCCTTCTCATCCGAAAGGCCCCGTTGACTTCCCGAACCCCTGACGTTGCGGTATTCGAACTGGCAAGCCTGGTCGAAAAGGACGGCTATGTTCATTCCGCACCGCAATTGCTCATAGAGGTATTGTCCCCGCGAAACACGCGCAAGGACATGGAACGGAAGCTCGCCGACTACGCTGCTCTCGGCGTTCCCGAAGTGTGGGTCGTGTCCCCCGAAGGCTGCACCGTTGAGGTGCTCTATCTGGAAGACGGCCGTCTACGCCGACACGCTATCGTCGCTGAAGGCAGTTTGCAGCCCCGGCACTTCTCGTCGGTTCAAGTGCCTGTAGCCGAGATCTGGCCGCAGTAGGTCCGCCCTACATCTTCCCCTTCACCGCCGCGTCCAGCGAGATTCCGTTGTCGGTCAGAATGCTCCCCGTGGCACGCTGCAAGGCGACGCGCGCCTTCCCATAAGAGCTCTTCGCTGCCACTTCAGTCGAGCGCGCTTGCGCCAGCATGCTCTCATATTGGATGACGAAGAAGCTGGTCGAGGCTCCCACTTCGAACTTCGCCTGCTCGGCGGCGAGCGATTCCTCCTGCAGCTTGCGCGCCTGAGTCGCGGCCTCATTCGACGCGCGCGCACGGCGCATCGCAATCAGCGCGTCCTCCACCTCCAGGCGCGATTGGTTCTCCTGTTGTCGCAGACGAATTTCCGATTGCTTCACCTGCAGCTCGTCGCGCGCCAGATCGGCCTCGGCGATGCGATTGTGGATCGGCAAGGTCACCTGCACGCCGACTCCGTAGGTCGGGTATTTGCGGCTGAAGACCTGGCCGAGCGCGCCGCCGTAGCCCGTAATAAAGGTCGGATCGGGATTCGGTACTAACGGGTTGGGATTGCCCGCCAGGCCGTTGTTCTGCATGATGCCGACCAGGTCGACTTGCGGCAGCGTGGCGCTCTTCGCACCCTTCAAACCGATTTGCGAGTTCTCGATCTGCAGCCGCGCCTGGCCCAGATCGGGGCGATCGCGCAACGCGTCACCCATCAGGTCCTGAATCGGCCGGACGTCGTCGTGATCCGGAATGGTGAGCGGATCGGTGGGAATGACGTGCGCCGCGCGGACCTCCGGATCCTGATTGCCGGTGCGCGTGAGCACGTTTTTGAGGATCGCTTCCTCCTCTTCACGAAGGCCGCGCGCGTTGATCAGGTCCTGGCGTGTGGAGAGTACCTGTGCGTTGGCGCGTGTCAGTTCGATTTGGGCGAGCGTGCCTTCCTCCACCTGCACGCGCACGTCCCCCAGCAGCTTCTCGGCCAGCCGCACCGTTTCTTCTTTCACCCTCTCGTCTTCATAGAGCGCCACGAAATCGGTATAGAGGCGGGCGACGCCGTAGACCGTCGCCGTCAATTGCTGCTGGAACAGCAGGCTCGAAATCCTCTGCTCATTGCCGGCGATGCGGATGAATCGGCGGTTCAACGCGCTGCCGAATCCGCGCAGCAGAGGCTGCGTCACGGTAACGCCGAGGCTCGATGCCGTGAACGGACTGTACGTCGTTCGCACCGAGTTCAGAGCCTGGTGGTTGTTGTTGTAATTGACGCCGACCATTGCGCCCGAAGCAAAGCCCTGCTGGATGCCCGCGTTGGCGAACGAGTTGTTCGTGACCAGCGTAGGCGTGCCGGTAGTGACGATGTTGGTCTGCGGCGTGGTCTGGTGCGTCCAGTTCAATTGGCCGACGATCGCCGGATCGAAGATCGGGACCAGCGTGCCGGTGGATTGCGGAACGGTGCCCTGCACCGAGAGGTTGGTCTGGGGCTCGCTGAGCACGCCCAGCTCAAGCGCGTTCGTCGTTACCGAACTGCCCGCAGTGGCACGGCCCGACGCCGCCGGACTGGTGACCACCGGGCTGAGCGGGCCACCCACACCGGCTGGTACTTCGGCCAGCGTGAAGTTGAGACCGCGGGTAACGCCGCCGCCCTGGGCGCGCAACAGTTCCGTCTCGGCCACGCGCATCCCGAAGCGCTGCAGCTCGATATCGAGATTGTTTTCGATGGCGAGCGCCAGCGCGTCCTGCAGCGATAGATAGAGGTTCCCCGCGCGCATCAGCTCATGCACGCGCGGCGAGTTATCGAAACTCACCGTCGGGGAAATGCGGGGCAGGCCGGTCTGGGCACACAGCGAGCCCGCGAGCAATACACTCAAGATTGGTTTGTACATCGTGAAATCCGGCTACCGCTTGGGCGGCGCCGCCTTCTCTTGCACTACCGGTTTTACCTTCACTCCCTCGCGCACCGCGTCGCTCGGATTGGTCGCCAGTTGCTGCCCGGCTTCCAGGCCGGACAGGACCTCGATGCGGTCGCCGTAATCGCGTCCCAACTGGACGCGCGTGAAATGCACCGTGCCATCGGGATTCACCACCGCCACCTGCGGCCCGTCGCTGCGCACCACCAGCGTGTCGCCCGGAATCACCAGCGGTGGATTCCTACGCTCCACCTGCAGGTTCGCCTGCGCGTACATGCCGGGCACCAGCACGCCATCCGGATTCGCAACCTGGATTTCCGTGAGCAGCGTGCGGGTGGTCGGGTCGAACGCATTCGAATTACGCGTAACGGCGCCGCGGAACTTGCGTCCTGGCAGCTCGGGTATGCTAAGCGTGGCGACCTGGCCGGCGCGCACCGAATCCGCATCCGATTGCGGCACGTTCACGTACGTCCGGAGCGTGCCAGTCTGCGCGATGCGGAACAGCAGCGTGCTGCCCTCGTTCACCAGGGCGCCGCTATCGATATTCCGCACCGTGATCACGCCCGCAAACGGCGCCCGCACCGTCTGGTAACCCTTGAGCTCGTTCAGTCGCGCCAGGTTCGCTTCGACGGCGCCGACGTTGCTCTTGGCCGCGGCCACCGCCTTCTCGAGCGCCTGCACGTTGGATAGCTGGGCGGCGAACTGCGCCTGATATGTGTCATTATCCTGCCGGGAAACTACGCCGCGGTTGAACAGATTCTCCCAGCGCTGCGCCGTCACCTTCGCCAAGTTGGCATTGGTCCGGCCTTGTTCGACCGCTGCCTCGGCCTGCTGCACCATGCTGTTCGCCTGGTCGAGCGTCGCTCTCGCCTGGCGGATTTGCTGGTCCAGTTCCGGCGCTTCGATTTCCGCCACCACCTGCCCCGCTTTGACCCGGTCGCCGATATCCGCGTACCGCTGCTTTACGTATCCGCTGGCGCGCGCCAGAATCGGTACCTCGGCGATCGCCTGGATGTTGCCCGGCAGCACCAGCTCTCCCCTGATTTCGGATCGCCGCACCGGTGTGACGGTGATCGTCGGCAGCGCCTCCGAATCGGCCTTCGATTCCGCCGCCAGCACCTGCTCGCGGCGCTGCCGCGGCACGTAGCCCGCAAAGAAACCGATCGCGATCAGCGCAGCCAAACCGAGTCCGATCAGCACTAGCGTGATCGCCGACGGCCCTTTCGTCTGGCCCCCACTGTGCCGCGACTTCTCCTGCTCCTCCAGTTGGCGCCTCAGCCCCTCGATCTCCAACCGTAGCTGCTCTTCGGTGGATTTGATCTCGTTCATGACAGGTCCTCGCGCAGCAGCATTTCATCCCGCAAAAATTCGTGCTCCTCCTCTACCATTCGACGCTCGAAGTCGACCGGCGCCTGCTTGCGAAGCAGGCTGTAAACTAATGGAACCACAAAAAGCGTGGTCGCGGTAGCCAGCACCAAGCCGCCGATCACGGCGCGGCCAAGCGGCGCATTCTGCTCGCCGCCCTCTCCCATCCCTAGTGCCATCGGCAGCATGCCGATGATCATGGCGGAGGCCGTCATCAGCACCGGGCGGATGCGCGTGTGGCCCGCCGACAGCGCGGCCGAGCGCGCGTCCAGACCCTCCACCCGCTGGTCGTTGGCAAACACCACCAGCAGAATGCTGTTCGCGGTCGCCACCCCGATGCACATGATCGATCCCATCAGCGAAGGTACGCTGAATGTCGTCTGCGTCACGAACAGAATCCAAACGATGCCCGCCAGCGCGCCCGGCAGAGCCATCAGGATGATGAACGGGTCCAGCCACGATTGAAAATTGATCGCCATCAACAGGTAGACCAGCACCACCGCGAAGATCATCCCCATGCCCAGCCGGTAAAACGAGCTGTCCATGGTGGCCACCTGGCCGCGCACTTCGATGGTGGTGCCGCGTGGCAGCTTGGGAACCATCCGGTCCACAATTTTCTTGACGTCAGCGCCTACGCCGCCCAGATCGCGGCGGTCCACGTTGGCGTAAATGTCGTAGACCGGCTGCACGTTGTAGTGGTTGACGATCTCGGGAGTGATCCCGCGGCTGATGCCCGCGACATTCGAAAGCAACTGCGTTCCGGGGGCCGTGGCGCCGGGGTTCCCATATGCCATCGTCGCTTGACTCGGGCCCGCGCTCACCGACGCATTCCCCGCGTTCGACGAACCGGTAAGCGAGGTCGCTGTGGCTGTGTTTACGTTGTTGAACGGCGTGCCTATGGGCGTCCGCAGCAGAGCGTCCATCGAATTGATTCGATATTGGGGCGTCTGCACCGCCACCTGGTAGCTGACGCCGGTGCGCCAATCCAGCCACTGCGTGGGCGCGATCTGGCCGCTGCCGGTGAGCGAAATCAGCAGGCTGCTGCTCACGTCCCTCTCCGTCAGTCCGACCTGCCCCGCCTTGCTGCGGTCCACATTCACCTGGATCTCGGGATAGTCCACCACCTGGTGAATGTGGACGTCCGCCGCCCCCGGAACGTTCGAGATCTCCGCTTGCAGCTTTTGCGCGATCTGGTAGTTTACCGCGGTGCTTCGTCCCACTACCTGCACGTCAATCGGAGCCGGCAGGCCGAAATTCAGAATCTGGTTGGTGATGTTGGCGGCCCCGAAGAAGAACGTCACGTCGGGAAATTTCTCACCCAGGTGGCGGCGCAGCTTATCGATATATTCGGCCGTCGGACCATGTCCCGGAGTCATGGAAATCAGAATGTCGCCGTCGCCCGACCCGATGGTCGGGCTATCCCCGAATGCCAGGTTGAAGCCGCCGTTCGGTATGCCCATGTTGTCGATGATGGTGGCGATTTCGTTCGGCGGCACCACCTTGCGAATCTCGCTTTCGATCTTCGCAAAGATCATCTCCGTCGACTCAATGCGGGTGCCGGAGGGAGCCCGCGCGTGCAGCCGCATCTGGCCGGAATCCACGGTGGGAAAGAAGTCCCGGCCGACGAACGGGATCAGGCAAAGCGAGCCGGCTACAAACAGCGCGAACAGCACCAGCACCGGCCCGCGGTGGTCCAGGCACCAGTGGAGCAGTGAAGCGTAAGAGGAGCGCATCATCTCGAAGCGCCGGTTGAACAGGTAATGAGCGCGCCAGATGATGCCCTTTCCCCCCGCCGATTCCCCATGCTCTCCACGCACGTACAGCTTCACTTCCTGCCGCAGCATGTGATGCACCATGGTCGGAATGATGGTTCGGGAAAGCAGGTACGAAGCCATCATGGCAAACACCACGGCCATCGCCAGCGGCGTGAACAGGTACTTGGCGGCGCCCGTCAGCAGCAGCACCGGCACGAACACGATGCAGATGGAAAGCGTGGATACGAACGCCGGTGCGGCAATCTGCTGTGCGCCATCCAGCACCGCCCGCACCAGCGGTTTTTTCATCGCCATGTTGCGGTGCGTGTTTTCAATTTCCACTGTGGCGTCGTCTACCAGGATTCCGACCGCCAACGCCAGCCCCCCCAGCGTCATCACGTTGATGGTTTCGCCGAGCATGCTCAGGACGGTCAGCGACGTCAGGATCGAAAGTGGAATCGACGTGCAGACAATGACGGTGCTGCGCCAGCTCCCCAGGAAGAGCAGAATCATCAGCCCGGTGAGGAGCGCCGCAATCACTCCCTCCCTCACCACGCCGCTGATGGCGGCGCGCACAAACAACGATTGATCGCCCAACTGCCGCACCTGAAGCTCGCTGGTGAGGCCCGCCAGGATCTTCGGCAGCGCCGCCTTCACGTTGTTCACCACTGCCAGGGTCGACGCCTTGCCGTTGCGCAGGACCGTCAGCAGCGCGCCGCGGCTGCCGTTGGTGCGCACGATGCTGGTCTGCACGTTATAGCCGTCGCGCACCTGCGCCACATCCTTCAGGTACACGGTGGCGCCGTTCACTACCTTGATCGGCAGGTTGTTCAACTCATCCATCAGGCGCGGGCTGGCGTTGAGCCTCACCTGGTAATCCTTGTCGCCCATCTTGGCGGTGCCGGCGGGCAGAATCAGGTTCTGATTGCCCATGGCCGTCGACACGTCTCCAGGCGACATTCCCTTGGCAAAGAGCTGCTCCGGATTCAGGTCCACCATCACGCTCCGAAAGCGTCCGCCATAAGGCAGGGGCACGGATGCGCCCTGTATCGTCGCCAACTGCGTGCGGATAAAGTTCTGCCCGAGGTCGAACAGCTCCTGCTCGCTTAACGTTTTGCTTTCCAGGCCCAACTGCAGGATGGGGACGCTCGAGGCGTCATATTTAATGATGGCGGGCGGCGTGGTGCCGGGCGGGAACGGGCGCAGCAAGGTCTGGGAGATCGCGGTAATCTGCGAAAGCGCCACTTCGATCTTGGCGTTCGGCTGGAAGTAAACTCGCGTCACCGAAGCGCCGGAATACGACTGCGATTCGATATGCTCGATGTCGTTGACTGTGGTGGTCATGGCGCGCTCGAAGATGGTGACCATCCGCTTCTCCATCTCCTCGGCCGACAGGCCGCCGTAACTCCACACCACGCTGACGACAGGAATATCGATGTACGGAAAAATATCGATTGGCATCGTGACGATCGCGCTGGCGCCAAGAATCGCGATCAACATGGCCATTACGACAAACGTATAAGGCCGTCGTAAAGCTAATCGGACAATCCACATGGGGTAGGGGCTATGGATTTATGATAACGGAAAGGCGGGGTTTTCACATGACGCCGGGGAAGCACCGGCCGCTAGCCCTTTCGGGCCAGTGAAGAGTGGAAGCGATCAGCCTTCGGCGCACAGCCAATCGCTGAGTGCCGATCGCTTTCTTGGATTCTAGTGGTTTCCGCCGCCGGCAGCCGTGGACGATGCCTTACGGCTTAAGAAGCATTCGCGGCAATAAACGGGTCTGCCTTGTGTCGGCTTGAAGGGCACCGTAGTTTCCCGACCGCACTGCGAGCACATGGTCATGGTCTCGGTCTTGGCGAATCCCCCGCCACCGGAGCCCTGGCGCTTCGTCTTGCACGCCTTACACCGCTTGGGCTCGTTCTTAAAATTCTTGTCGTGGAAGAAGTGTTGTTCTCCCGCTGTGAACACAAAATCCGCTCCGCAGTCTACGCACTTAAGGACGCGGTCCTGAAACTCCGGCATAGCAACTGTGCCCCGTAATCAACCTGAACTGGTGTCGGATAAGGCGGCGGGACCTCGCACAACCGCGTTCCGGTCAAGCGGTCCCGCCACCACGTTACTCGATTTCCCGGCGTGTCTTCTTCCGGTTTCGCTTGCGGGCCAGCGCTTGCTTGGCCCGGCGCTTCTCTCCTGGCTTCAAGTAGAAAGAGTGGCGCTTCACTTCTTTGATGATGTCCTCTTGCTGGACCTTCCTCTTGAAGCGGCGAAGGGCGTTTTCTAATGTTTCGCCCTCCTGAAGCTTTACTTCAGCCAAACGAATAACACCTCCCAACTAGACCTGATTTCCGTGCGCTGCTTTTGTGATTTCCGAGACTCTTGGTCGCCTGAAGTGTGGCCCCGAACCCCAAAAATACCTGCGCTTCGCACAGAAGGTACTGATATCATAGGTGGTTGACGAATAAAGTCAAGCCTAAAATTTTTTCCGGACGCGGACGAACCGGCCTGATCGTCCCAAATTACCTTCTTTTCAGGAAGTTACGCTGAAATGGAAAATGTGTTGGCGATCCTGTTGGCAGGTGGCGCCGGCGAGCGCCTTTATCCCCTCACCCGGGACACAGCCAAACCAGCCGTACCATTCGGAGGCGCCTATCGGATTATCGATTTTACTCTCTCGAACTGTATCAACTCCGACGTCCGTCGAATCTTCATCCTAACACAGTACAAATCTCTCGAACTCACCCGCCACGTACGCGATGGCTGGAATGTCCTCTCCTCCGAACTGGGCGAATACATCGAAGTGATTCCGCCCATGAAGCGCGTTCACGAGAACTGGTATCAAGGCACCGCCGACGCCGTCTTCCAGAATTTCGAGAGCATCGAAGCCGAAGCTCCCCCCGAAACGCTGATCCTCTCCGCCGACCACATCTATAAGATGAATTACCAGGAGATGCTGGCCTGGCACCGGCAGCACCAGGCGGATATCACGCTCGCCACCATCCAGGTGCACCCCAGCGAAGCCGGACGCTTCGGCGTGGCCGAGATCGGCCCCGACTATCGCATCACGGGATTCGAGGAAAAGCCGCAACACGGCAACGCGGTGCGCTCGCGCTTCGATCCCGAGATGGTGGCCGCGTCGATGGGGGTTTACGTTTTCAATACCGAAGTGCTGCTGCGCGCTCTACACCGCGATGCGCAGGATCCCAACTCCGCCCACGATTTCGGCAAGGACGTGATCCCGCGCCATCTCGACACGGCGCGCGTCATCGCCTACGACTTCCAGGACATGAACGCCAAGCAAGTGCGCTACTGGCGCGACGTGGGCACGCTCGATGCCTACTACGAAGCCAACATGGACCTGGTCGATATCGTTCCCGAGTTCAACCTCTACGACAGCCGCTGGCCCATCCGCACCAAAGTGACGCAGCAGCCGCCCGCGAAATTCGTCTTCGCGCAGGAGGGCCGCCGCATGGGCGTCGCCGTCGATTCCGTGGTCAGCGCCGGCTGTATCGTATCCGGCGGCCGCGTGCTGCACAGCATCCTCTCCCCGGGCGTGCGGGTAAACAGCTATTGTGAAGTAGAATATTCAATTCTGATGCCGAATGCGGAAATCGGGCGCTACAGCCGCATCCGGCGGGCCATCATCAACACCGGAGTAAAGGTCCCCGAATCCACGTCGATCGGGTTCGACCTGGCGGCCGACCGCGCTCAAGGACACACCGTCACCGAGTGCGGCATCGTAGTGGTGGCGTAAGAAGAGGGCCCCGGCCCCCTTCCCCAAAAGGCTCTTATCAACATGACAACCATCTCAAAAGTGTTCGGCAGAGAAATCCTCGACTCTCGTGGCAACCCCACCGTTGAAGCAGACGTTTACCTCACGGACGGCAGCATGGGCCGCGCGGCCGTGCCCTCCGGCGCATCCACCGGCGAGCATGAAGCGGTCGAGCTTCGCGACGGCGACAAGGCGCGTTACCTCGGTAAAGGTGCACAGAAAGCCGTCGCCCACGTCAACGGCGAAATCGCCGCCGCGCTGCACGGAAAGGACGCCGCGCAGCAGAGCGAAATCGACGGCATCATGATCGCGCTCGACGGCACCGGCAATAAGGGCCGGCTCGGCGCCAACGCAATTCTCGCGGTCTCGATGGCGGCAGCGCGCGCCGCCGCCGTGGCGCAGCGCACGCCGCTCTATCGTTACCTGGGCGGCGCCGGCGCTTCCATCCTGCCCGTTCCGATGATGAACATCATCAACGGCGGAGCGCACGCCGACAATTCCGTGGACGTCCAGGAATTCATGATTGCTCCCTTCGGCGCGACGAAATTCTCCGAATCGCTGCGCATGGGTGTAGAGGTGTTTCACACGCTCAAGAAGGTGCTGGCGAAGAAAGGCTACTCCACCGCGGTCGGCGATGAGGGCGGTTTTGCGCCCATGCTCAAGTCCAACGAAGAGGCAATCGAGAGCGTCCTCGAAGCCATTACGCAGGCCGGTTATCAACCGGGCGAGCAGATCGGTATCTGCCTCGATCCCGCGTCGAGCGAGTTCTACCAGGACGGCAAGTACGTCTTCAAGAAGTCCGACAAGAGCCAGCGCACCTCCGAGCAGATGGTCGAATACTGGGCGAACTGGGTGCGGCAGTATCCGGCGCTCGTATCCATTGAAGACGGGATGTCGGAAGAGGATTGGAAGGGCTGGAAGCTGCTGACCGATACGCTGGGCAAAAAGATCCAACTGGTGGGCGACGACATCTTCGTGACCAACCCCGAGATCTTCCAGCGCGGCATCGACCAGGGCATCGGCAACTCGATCCTGATCAAGGTGAACCAGATCGGCACCCTCACCGAGACGCTCGCCGCCATGCGGATGGCAGCCAACGCCGGATACACTTCGGTGGTCTCGCACCGGTCGGGCGAAACCGAGGACCCGTTCATCGCGGACCTCGCCGTCGCCACCGGCGCCGGGCAGATCAAGACCGGTTCCGCCAGCCGCACCGACCGCATCGCCAAGTACAACCAGTTGCTGCGCATCGAAGAGAAGCTGGGCGCTGCCGCGCAATTCCCGGGACGAAAGGCTTTCCGCCAATGACGAAACTGGTGCTGGTCCGCCACGGCGAAAGCACATGGAATAAAGAAAACCGCTTCACCGGATGGACCGACGTCGACCTCTCCGAAAAGGGCCGCCAGGAAGCCGCCGAGGGCGGTCGCGTTTTGAAAGCCGAAGGCTACACTTTCGACTTGGCCTACACCTCGGTGCTCAAGCGCGCCATCCGCACGCTGTGGACGATTCTCGACGAGATGGACCTGATGTGGATTCCGGTCCATCGCGCGTGGCGCCTGAACGAGCGCCACTACGGAGCGCTGCAGGGTCTGAACAAGGCCGAGACCGCAGCGAAGTTCGGCGAGGATCAAGTGAAGATCTGGCGGCGCAGCTACGACATCCCGCCGCCCCCGCTGACGCCCGACGACGAGCGCTTCCCCGGCCATGACCCGCGCTATCGCAACCTGACGAAAAAGGAACTGCCGCTCACCGAGTGCCTCAAGGACACGGTGGAGCGATTCCTCCCGCTCTGGCACGAGACCATCGCGCCCGCCATCCAGGGCGGCCAAAAAGTGGTGATCGCCGCGCATGGCAATAGCCTGCGCGCGCTGGTGAAATATCTCGACGATGTCTCCGAGGCGGACATCGTCGAGCTGAACATCCCCACTGGCATGCCGCTGGTCTACGAATTGGACGACGAGCTGAAACCGCTGAACCGCTACTACCTCGGCGATCCCGTGAAGGTGAAAGCCGCCATGGACGCCGTCGCTGCACAAGGTAAGAAGAAGTAGTAACCCACGCCAAAGTGTTTCTCACTGACTAAATAGCCTTTAATAGATTGTGGTGCGGACCGCCTGGCCCGCCATAGCTGCAGCCAGGCGTCAAGAGAAGGGCTGTGACTACACTTTCGTCTCTGCCGGACCGGGCAACAATCCGATGCTTGACAGGCTAGGCCTCCAGGCTGCGGGCCGAAAGACTCTGCATTGTACGCTTCATAAATATGCAGTTACTTGGCCAAATCTGCATGGGATTTACGACGTCTTTGTGCAGAGACACTGTGATTCTTGCAACGACAAGAATCCACGCCCGCTCGGCTGGAAGTTCACCGATGACTGGCAAGATGAACAGAACAACCAGTGGGCTTCGTTTCTGGATGAATCCGGAGCGAGTTGACGCTCGTTAAGCGACGCGAGCGGACGGCTATCGTGCCCCGCGCTATTCTACCGCGCCGGCACCGGCGGCGGCATCTTCTCTTTCGCAAACCGCGGAACCATCTCGTCACGATTGGCCACGTGCCACACCGACGCCGCGATAATCGTAGCCGCCTTCGTCACGTCTTCGGGAATAATCCGCTCGTACGTGTCGAGGTTCGTGTGATGCGTCATGCTGTTGTATTCGATCGGGTCCTGCTGCATGCCGATACCCGGCAAACCGGCGTTGTTGAATGACGTGCTATCGGTCCCGCCTGTAGCGCGGCTGGTGGTCGTGCCGGCGCCCGCGATCCCCATATCGGCGAACTGCGCGAATACGGGCCGCAGTACCGCGGCGGCCTCGGGCGGACCGAAGACGCTGCCACCGAGTAGGCGCCCTGTGCCCGTATCCACATTGAAGTAGCAATCCAGTTTGTACCATTCAGGCTTGGGATCTTCCGCCGTACCGAAGTGCTGCTTCACATAAGCGATCGAGCCAAGGAGCCCTTCCTCTTCACCCGACCACAGAGCCACCCGGATAGTCCGGCGCGGCTTCAATCCCAACGACTGAATGACGCGCGCCGCCTCAATCATGATGGTCGAACCGATGGCGTTGTCAGTCGCGCCCGTGCCGCCGTGCCAGGAATCCAGATGGCCGCCCAGCATGACGACCTCGTCGGCCTTGTCTGTTCCCGGAATCTCGCCCACCACGTTGTAACTGGTCTTCCCCTCGGGATAGACGTGGTTGACGATGTTGAACTCGACCTTCACGTCTTCGCCATCAGCCAGCAGCCGTTCGATGCGGCCGTAATCGTCGTTCCGCAGGACAATGGTCGGGATCGTCTTGGCGGGGTCGTACGCGCGATGCTGCTGCGCCACGATGATGCCCTCGCCGCGCGCGGCGTCATTGATCCGCACCACGGCGCCACCCGCCAGCAGCATGGCATCGATGCGGTCGCCGACCTGGTTGGCCGTGAGGCGGTTAGGATCGGCCTCGCCTCCACGGCCGCCACGTCCACCGAAGCCACCGCGGCCACCACGGCCGCCATTCGGATTATTGGGATCGTACTGCGCCTTCACCTGATCCTCCGGCCGCCGTTTCTGCGGTGGGTTGAAGTTCACCGGGACGACCGCCGCCTTACCCATCAGCGCAATCTTGCCGCGAAGCTTCGACTGGTTGGCGGCCACCCACTGGTCCATCTCGTCTTTTGTGGGACCGAGCCGCACCGGACCGCGCCCGCCGCGTCCGCCGAATCCACCACCCCCACCAGCCGCCGCGTCGGTTTCAGTAGCCGGCGGCATGGGCCCCTGCGGCGGAATCAGTTGGATAGCGGAACCCGTCACCGTGCCTTTGGTCGAGGGCGTCCACGCCAGCACTTCGAACTTCAAGTTCTCGTGCACCGGCGCCACTAGGAACGCGGAGGCACGCTCGTTGAGCCAGCCGGGGCGGCCGAAATCCCACGGCTCGAGGTGCGCGTTCTTGAAGCCCCACTGGTTGAACTGCGCCACAATCCACTTGGCCGCGGCCTCATGGTTCGGCGTGCCGGTTACGCGCGGGCCGTAGCGGTCGGTGAGCATGTGCAGCGTGTGCATGAGTTGGGAGTGCTCCGCCTCTTCGCTGCGGATGCGGGCGCTGATGGGCCCGTCGACTTTTTCCTGCGCAAGAACCAGACAGGTGGCGGCCAAAGCAAGGGTGAGGAACAACTTTTTCATAATGGATCAGGATAGCTCAAACGGCGGGCGGGCGTTGCTTACGGCAGCGGGCGGGTGACAAACTGTGTGCGCGGCTGCTGCGCCACGCACGACGTATCCAGGCCGCGGACTGTGCCGAGGTCGAGGAATTGCGCCGTGATCCGACTGCCGCACGGGCCCCAGTTGCCGTGGCTCGCCTCCGGGAAAATCACGTGCAAACTGTTGGGAAGCTCTTCGCCACGCGCTCCGCGAAGACCGGCGGGACCACAGCGTCACGCTCACCCGAGATCAGCAGCACGGGAACATCGGACCGCACCAGCCGGTGCACATCCGGTGGCGCCGGGCCGCGCATCCACTCGCCGCAAGCCGCGCGCTGCTCCTTCACTCGCATGTCGCCGAGGAACGTCCTGGCGGTTTCGCGCGCCAGCGTGGTGTCATCGATGAAGGGAAGGTCCTCGGCGCAGGTGACGGAGAGATTCATTCCCATGGAGAGCTCGCCGTAAATGTCCAACTCAGCCGTGACGGCCGTCTGGACGATCGGCGCCAAATCACCCATGGCGGCGCGATGCACCATCGCCGGGAACGAGCCGCCGTCATCGTAGTACAAGAAATGGCGGATGCCCTCGGCAAAACCGGAGACGCTGGGACAAACGCGAGCGGTGCGGCCGGCGCGGTGGTGTAGAGCCTCAGATCGGCGATCTTCGAAAGCCGCTCCCGGCAGTCGCGAATCGCACCCAGGGGAAAAGACTCCCGGACCATTCGCGCCAAGTCCGGCAGCTCGCCATAGAAATCGCAATCCAGCGGATTAGACCCGCCGGTGCCGCGCTGGTCGACGAGGACGATGTCGCCGTGGTCGCGCAGCCGGGACCGGGAAAATCCGACGGCGGTTTCCGTAGCCGCTTGGCCGGGTCCGCCAGCGAGGATGAACAGAGCGTCGGGCAGCCGCTCCGGACCGAGCGCCGGCACGATCACGATATTGAGCCCGATCTTGCGTCCGGCTTTGCGCTCGCGATCTTCCCAAACCGGATACGTGGCGCAGCGCATATCCGCCGGAATTCCCTGCACACGGCAAGCGTGCGGCTTCGATTCGATCGCTGGAACCGGGGTGCGCGCGGCACAGGCAAGCGCGACCGTGCAAAGCAGCAGCAGGAGTGCGCGGCGTAGCATGGCGCTCCCCTACACCCGATACCGTTTGATCTCCGCTTCAGAAACTTCGCTGCTCATTCCCGGCTCTTCGGGGCCGGAGACCTCGCCGTTTTTCAGCCCCTTCTGCGCGCCGCTGGTTTCCATGTAGATGGCGTTCGGCATCGCCAGCAGCATGTTGAGATTGGTGGCGCCGCCGCCGTGGCTCGCTAGTTCCAGGCCGTACGCGTCGGCCAGCGCGGCGATCTCCATCCACTCGGTGACGCCTCCCGCGCGGCGGTTGTCGGGCTGGACCACGTCGGCGCCGCGACGCGCAATCAGGTCCGCAAAAGCGTATTTGGTGTTCAGATTCTCGCCCGTGGCGATGCGGATGTCGAGCTCCTGCGCCAGTTGAGCGTACCCTTCCATTTCCTGCGGCGGTAGCGGTTCTTCGTACCAGAAACAGCCCAGCTCCTGGTAGACCCGGCCACGCCGCAGCGCCTCGTTGCGGTTGAAAACCTGGTTGGCATCCACCATCACGCGCCGGTTCTTGCCGAGGATGTCCTGCGCCGCGCGGATCCGCCGCACGTCGTCATCCAGCGAATCGCGGCCGACCTTCATCTTTACCGCCGGGTAGCCCTGCTCCACCGCTTCACTCACCACACGGCGAAAGTGCGAGAGGTCGGCATCGTTGTCGTAATACCAGCCGCACATCGAGTACACGGGGATGCGGTCGCGATACGCGCCCAGCATCTTGTAGACGGGCAGGCCGGCGCTCTTGCCGAGGATGTCCCAGATGGCGATATCCGCTGCCGCAATGGCGAATTGCGTGGCGCCGCCGACTCCCTGATACTCGAGCGCCTTCCAAAGGTCGGCGCGAATACGGCGCGGAAATGCCGGGTCCTTCCCCAGCAGCACCGGTTTGACTTCCTGTTCGAGGATCGTCTGCACCACTCGCGGACCGCCCGCAATCATGCCGAAGGAACTGGACGCCCAGCCGGTGATGCCGGCATCGGTGCGGAGACGCAGCACCACCGACCCACTCTCCGTTCCGAACGGGTGGATCGCGTCGTAGTAGGGAGTGCCCGGAGGGCGCTTCAAAACGTCGGTCTCGAGACCGGTGATCTTGAGGGTCTTCGCCTGTACGGCGGCGGCTCGAAGTGCCGCGCCGGCGATGGGGAGCGCGGCGGCTGTGCGAAGTAGCTGGCGGCGGTTCATAGCAACATTCTGTACGCAATGGCCGCGCCGCGCAACGCCTCACGTGGCAATTAGTGCTGCCTCGGCGATCAACTCCCACGCCCGATTCACATGCGCCGCAGTAGTACCCTGGTTGCCGATTGCGACGCGCAGTGTGAACCGCCCGTTCAACACCGTTCCCGAAATGAAGATATCGCCTGAAGCATTCACCTTCTCCTGGATGCGCCTGTTCTCGTCGTCACTCCCTTTGTAGCGGAAGCATACGACAGAGAAAGGCGTGGGCGCGACGCGCTCGAACCGCGGATCGGCGTCCACCTTGCAGGCGAATTCCTGCGCCAGCCGTACGTGGTGCCGGATGAAATCGGCGAGGCCCTCGCGGCCGTACGATCGCATCACGAACCAAAGCTTGAGCGAGCGGAAACGGCGGCCCAGCGGGACGCCGTAATCCATCATGTTCACCGCGCGCGAGTTCTCGGTGGTCTGCAGATATTCCGGGACGAGCGAAAACGCGCGGCGCAGAATGTCCGGACGGCTGGTGTACAGGACACTGCAGTCGACGGCTGTGAGCAGCCACTTGTGCGGGTTGGTGACGAACGATTGCGCGCGCTCGCACCCGGCCAAGGCCCAGCGGAACTCGGGAGCAACCGCCGCCGAGCCGGCGTAGGCGGCATCGATGTGCAGCCACAGTTGATTCTCTTCGGCGATGTCCGCGATGGCGGGCACCGGATCCACGCTAGTGGTGGACGTGGTCCCGACGGTGGCGGTGACGAGACAGGGACGCAGGCCGGCCGCGCGGTCGCGCGCGATGAGATCGCGCAGCGCGTCAGGCCGCATGCGGAATTCGGAATCGACCGGCACTTTGCGGACGTTCTGCTGGCCGATGCCGATCGCGATAGCGCCCTTCTCGATCGACGAGTGCGACTGCTCGGAGGTGTAAACCACCAGCCCGGGCGCGGCGCCGCGCGCGCGCGATTCGGGATCGGCCGCCTCGCGCGCGGCCGCGATGGCGTGCATGCTGGAGACCGATGCCGTGTCGTACATGATGCCGAACCAGTCTTCGGGCAGCCCCGTCCACAGCCGGAGCCAGCGCAGCACTACCTGTTCCAGCTCGGTGACCGCGGGAGAGGTTTTCCAGAGCATGCCCTGCACGTTGAGGCCGGCGCTCAGGAGGTCCGCGAGAATGCTGGGGGGCGAGGACGAAATGGCGAAGTACGCCATAAAGCCGGGGTGGTTCCAGTGCGTGATGGCGGGGATGATGAGCTCGCGGAAGTCGGCGAGAATCCGGTCCATCGACTCGCCTTGTTCGGGACCGGCGGCGGGTAGGGCGTCGATGAGATCGCCGGGGTTCACACGCGAGAGCACGGGGTAGCGATCGACGTGCGCGAGGTAGTCGGCAACCCAATCGACAGCCTCGTAGCCATAGCGGCGGAATTCGTCAGGAGTCATTGAATGCATGATAACGGGTGTGCCGGCGACTCGGCTGACCTGCAACCCAGCTTCGACGCGGCGGCGGTAGGAACCTTCCAGTTGCGGTCGAAGCGGCCTTCAGCAACCACGTTCGAAAGCGAACCCTTGAACAGGATGTAGTCGCTGAAAGTTTGCAAGAGTCGAAGCTGGCGCGGGGCAAACGGGTCGCCGCCGCCGCGGGATTCGTCGGCGCCGGTCCACCAGGGCAACCCGGAACTGACCAGTACATAGTGCTTGCCCGCGGGTGCGATGAAGAGCAGGCCGTAGTCGGCGGCCCCGGGGTCGAGCGCGAGCGGCAGGCTGGGGGCGAGGTTCGCGATGATCTGGTTGGTCTGGCTGGTGCCGAACAGAACCAGGTCGGCGGAATCGAGATCTTCCGGCGTGACCGCGCTATCCGCCTTCACCGGCAGCGTGAGCGCAAGGCGCGAACGGGGCGGCGTGGACCACCGCGATGCCGTTTCCGCAACCAGCCTTCGCGCGTCCAACTCTTCCGCGGTGCTGGCGCCGACGGTGCCGTAGACATAGATGTGCCGCGCGGCCACAGCTTCGGCGATCGGGCCCTCGGCGCCAGGGCGCTTACCCGCCGGCGTAAAGTTCCCTCGCTGCCAGCGCCCGGCGATTTTCTGGAATGAGATCGTAGCGGCCGGGCGCAGGCGCAGCGCAGAGCCATCGATGGTGACCGTCGAAATAACGCGATCCAGCGCCAGCGTGAAACCATCCACGCCCTCTGTTTCCACGCGGACCTCGGTGGGGCCGAAACGCCTGGCATCGATCGACGCGCGCTCGCCCGGCGTCAGGCCGTCGATGTGAACCCAGTGCGCGCCGGCGTATCGGTAGCTTCGCGTGGTGAACCGAACACGCTCCGGGAAAAGATTGCGTCGCTGTTTGTCGAACCAGGCGTAGACCGCGTCGGCGCGGTAAGCAAAGTCCCACGCGTTGTGGCGCACAGTAGGAAACTCGACATAACCGGCCGGGGCTTCGGCATCGAGCAGACGGCGCTGCCACGCGCGCGCGATCTCCACGGGGACCAGCGGATCATGCTCGCCTTGATAGAGGCGGACCGGAAGATTGAGGGCGTTGCCGGCGAGTTCGTCCGCGCCGGGCGGGTCGTATGCGGCAACCGGCGCGACGCCCGCCCACACATCGGGACGCGTCAGCGCCAGCCGCAGCGCGCCTGCGCCGCCCATCGAGACGCCCGTGAGATAGATGCGCGCGGGATCGATGGGGAAGCGGCGCTCCAGATCGTCGAGGACGTCGTACACGTCCTTCTCCGCGATGCCGCGATAGCCCATCGAGCCGCGAGCGCTCGGGCAGGCGACGATGTAATCGATGCCGCGCACCGCCGGAAACAGTCGCATGTCCGCAGGAACCGCGGCGCCGGGGCGCGACACCCCGAGTGCCTGCCGGAGGTTCAGCAGGTAGCTGGATTCCTCCGAGTGCAGGCTGATGACGAGCGGATATTTCCTGCCCGGCGCCGGCGTTTCCGGAAGATAGACGGCGTAAGGCTGGTCCGAATCGTCCACGCTCGAGTGGAACGTCAGCAACTGCGCGCCGGAACTGACTGGTTCGGGGCGCGCCTGCGCCCACAGGGCCACGGCCGCGGCGACCGCAACTGAAACGACCCGGAGTCTATGCATTGGCGGACAGCTTCTTGATCGCCGGCAGCCAGCCCTTGAACCACTCGCGGAATTCGTCGAGCTTCTGCTGGCGGGCGGCCGAGAGCGGCGCGGGAACGGGACCGATTTTCATTCCTCGCAGGCTGGTAGCTGCGTGGAGCAGTGCAACCTCCGGGATCGAGGCGAACCAATTGCGGAACTCGCGAACCAGACCATCCAGGCGCTCGACCTCGCGGTGATTGCCGGCGCGCGTCGCGCGATCGAGAGAGACAACCAGTTCCGGAACGGCACAGGCCAGCGGCGAAATCACGCCGGCGACACCGGAAGCAAGAGCCGAAGCGAGCGCGCCATCGTTGGCGGAAAGCACACTGAAGCGATTCGCGGCGCTGGCGCTGACCCAGGGAGCGAGATCTTCGCCGGACACCGCCACGCCGCCGAAGCGCCCGCCAGTCATCCTCTCGATGGCACACTCGAGCGCGACGTTCGAGAGAAACGTTGCGATCCCGCTTCCGGCTTGCGCGGCGAATTGGATATGAAACTCCCGGAGATCGTCTTCGCCCGACGGGAAATCGAAAATCGGGGGCAGCAAAACGGCGGCCGCGCCGGCGTTGCGCGCTTCACGGGTAAGCTCGGCCGAGACGTCGAGCGACGTGCTCCCCACGCCCACCAGGAGAGGAACGCGGCTCCGCTTCCGGCCGAGACAGACAAGCCGGATGCGTTCCGCGGGCGGGATGGCGCACACATCGCGATGCGTGGTGAAGAGGGCGATTCCCTCAACGCCGGCGGCGCCGAGAAAATCGATGAGATCGAAGGCGGCGCCGAGATTGACGTCCCCCTCGGAAGTCCGCGGAGTAATGGCAGCGGCGATCACGCCTTGCACGGGTTCAGGTTAGCACGGGCTGTGCGGAGCCTGGCCGGCGTGCGGCACAGGCTAGCGGTCGCGTTCTTTCCACTCGCCCTCGGCGTGGAACCAGTCCTCCCACGGCGATCCACCGCGACGGCCGCGCGCTTCCCAAAACGAGTAAGCCAGTTCCGCGATGTCAGCGTGCGTGGGCGCACTCAACTCGTCATAAGCTTGCATCACGCTCACCGGCACCTCGCCGGGCTCGTCATCGAGCAACCTGGTGGAGTTCATCTGGGCACCTCCATTCGCCATGTTAGTTGGGCGGCGATGGCGGCGGGTGGGCGTTCGTCCACAAGCGTGCGGCATAGTGTCCTGAATCACACGTTATACCAAAACCGGGCGGTACTTGGGAATGCCAGTTGCACTGAAGACGCTGCGCCGCTATGCCACAAGACCGTACAACCGTGCCGTTCGAAGGCGATCTGCAGTGGTACAAAGACGCTGTCATTTATGAGGTGCACGTACGCGCGTTCTTCGACCAGTCGGGTGACGGGATGGGAGATTTCGCCGGGCTCACGCTGAAACTGGACTACCTGCAGGACCTGGGCGTGACCGCAATTTGGGTGCTGCCGTTCTGCCCTTCCCCGTGGCGCGACGACGGCTACGACATCTCCGACTACACCAATGTGCACCCGTCGTACGGAACGTTGCGCGATTTCCAGAATTTTCTGCGCGAGGCGCACGCGCGCACACTGCGCGTCATCACGGAGTTAGTGCTGAACCACACTTCGGACCAGCACATCTGGTTTCAGCGGTCGCGTCGCGCGCCTGCCGGATCGCGCTGGCGGAGTTTCTATGTGTGGAGCGCTTCGCCCGACAAGTATTCGGAGGCACGCGTCATCTTCAAAGATTTCGAAACGTCGAACTGGACGTGGGACCCCATGGCGAAGGCGTACTACTGGCATCGCTTCTATTCACACCAGCCCGACCTCAATTACGACAATCCCGAAGTGCGCGCCGCCATGTTCAACGCGGTGGACTTCTGGCTGGACCAGGGAGTGGACGGTCTGCGCTTGGACGCCGTGCCGTACCTCTACGAGCGCGAGGGCACCAACTGCGAGAACCTGCCGGAGACGCACCAGTTCCTGAAGGAATTGCGCGCGCACATCGACCAGCGGCATCGCGGCCGCCTGCTGTTGGCGGAAGCCAATCAATGGCCGGAAGACGCTATATCGTATTTCGGCGCGGGGGACGAGTGCCACATGGCGTTTCACTTTCCCCTGATGCCGCGCCTGTTCATGGCCACCCGCATGGAAGACCGCTACCCGGTGACAGAAATCCTGGAGCTCACGCCGCCCATTCCCGACACCTGCCAGTGGGCCCTGTTTCTGCGCAACCACGATGAGCTGACGCTCGAGATGGTGACCGACGAGGAGCGCGACTACATGTACCGCGTCTACGCGCAGGATCGAACGGCGCGCATCAATCTCGGGATCAGGCGGCGGCTGGCGCCGCTACTCGAGAACGACCGCCGCCGCATCGAGCTGATGAACGCGCTGCTGTTCTCGCTTCCCGGCACGCCGGTGCTCTACTACGGCGACGAGATCGGAATGGGCGACAACATCTACCTGGGCGATCGCAACGGCGTGCGCACGCCCATGCAATGGAGCGCCGATCGAAACGCCGGATTTTCGCGCGCCAATCCGCAGCGTCTGTATCTGCCGGCGATCATCGATCCGGAATACCATTACGAGGCCATCAACGCGGAGACGCAGCAGAATAATCCGCACTCGCTGCTGTGGTGGATGAAGCGGATGCTGGCACTGCGACGCCAGACGCGCGCATTCGGGCGTGGAACGCTCGAGTTTCTATTTCCGGAGAACCGTCGCGTCCTGGCGTTCGTGCGCAGCTACGAGAACGAGCACGTGCTGGTGGTCGCGAACCTCTCGCGTTTCGCGCAATCCGCCGGCCTGGACCTCACGAAATATCGGGGCTCGACTCCGCTCGAATTGTTCGGCAAGGCGGAGTTCCCGGTCATCACCGAGAAGCCGTATTCTCTTTCGCTCGGGCCGCACGCCTTTTATTGGTTCGGCCTAACCTCGACCGACGCCCGCCAGGAAACGCTGCGTATCCGCACGGGCGAGCCTCCAACGCTACCGGTGCGGTCGTGGGATGAGGTGTTTGACGAACCGCTGCGGAAAACCCTCGGCGGAATGCTTCCGGCATTCCTGCGGGGGCGCCGCTGGTTCCGCAGCGGGATGCGGCCCATCCGCTCGGCTGAGATTTTCGAGGTCGTCCCGTTTCCCAAGTCGAATGCGTACCTGCTGCTGATCCGGGTGGAATACGGCGAGGGCGACCCGGAGATCTACACGCTTCCGCTCGCGCTTTGCTCGGGGCATGGCCCACCGGAAGAGCTTGTGCTGGCGCGGTTGCGCGCGCCCGACCAAAGCGAACGCATACTCTGCAGCGCGCTGCGCGATCGCGAATTCTGCGAAGAGCTGCTGGGCGCCATGCTGCGGCGGCGGCGATTCGCGGGCGAGCAGGGCGAGTTGCTCGCCGCTCACACCCGCGCCTTCCCCGCCGCCTGGGGCCCTGACCGGCCGGCACTCGAGCCGGCGGTGTCCAAGGCCGACCAAGGCAACACCACCGTATTCTTCGGCGACCGGTTCGCGCTGAAGTTCCTGCGCAAGCTGGAAGAAGGGCCGCATCCGGAGCTCGAGATCGGCGCCATGCTGACGCAGGCTGGATTTCCCTACGTGCCGCCGCTCGCGGGCTCCATCACCTATCGCGGCGCGGCGGGCGAGTCGATGACGGTGGCGCTGCTGCATGGGTCCGTGCGCCATTCCACCGACGCGTGGAATTACACCATTGACCATCTCGGGATCTTCTACGAAAACGCGCTGGCGCGGCAGCCCGGAGGCCCGCCCGAGCGGCCCGCAGCCGCCGAGCTGGCCCGTGAGCTGATCGGGACTTACCTTGAATCCATGCGCCTGCTGGGCACGCGCACGGGCGAGCTGCACGTGGCGCTGGCCTCTCGCGTCGATGACCCGGTGTTTGCGCCGGAACCGTTCACCGACTTCTACCGGTCCGGGTTGTATCATGGAATGCTGGCGAGGCTGGGGCGCGCCATGGAGCTATTGCGCGCGCAGTTGGACCGGCTGCCCGAGAGCGTGCAGCCGGCCGCCCGGGACGCCCTCGGAAAACAATCGGCAGTGCGCGAGCGGCTCCGTTACTTGCGCGACCAGCGGATCGCCGCGGTGCGCATTCGCATCCATGGCGACTATCACTTGGGCCAGGTTCTGTACACCGGCAAGGATTTCGCGATCATCGATTTCGAGGGCGATCCGGGAAGGCCGCTCAGCGAGCGCCGCATCAAGCGCTCTCCGCTGCGGGACGTGGCCGGAATGCTGGACTCGTTCAACCACGCATCGCACACCGTGCTGTTCGGCGAGGCCCCGGGCGTGATTCCGAAACCCGAGTCGCTCAACGCGCTCGAGGCCTGGGCGAATTTCTGGTCCCGCTCCGTGGGCCGCGCGTTCCTGGACGCCTACCTCGAAGTGCCGGGCACGGCCGATCTCCTGCCGCCCAGCCGCGAACAGATCCACGCGCTGCTGCGGCTTTACCTGATCGACCTCGCGCTGCGCAAGCTCTCCTTCGAACTGGCGCACGCACCGGAGCGTATCCGCGTGCCCTCCCACGCCATCGTGGAACTGGTGGAGGCTCCATGACAGCGCCCGGCGCAACCTATCGGGTGCAGTTCCACCAGGGCTTCCGTTTCGTGGACGCCCGCGACCTGGTCCCTTACCTGAGCGACTTGGGAATCACGGACCTGTACTCTTCCCCGCGGTACAAGCCGCGGCGCGGCAGTTCGCATGGGTACGACATCACCAACCCGATGCGGGTGAATTCGGAGCTGGGGACAGAAGACGATTTCGATGAGATGGCGGACAAGCTGCGCAATTACGGGATGGGTCTGTTGCTTGATACCGTGCCCAACCACATGGCCGCCAGCTACGAGAATCCGTGGTGGATGGACGTGCTCGAAAACGGCCAGGCGTCAGCCTACGCCGCGTACTTCGATATCGACTGGCACCCCGCCACCAGCAAGGCGGCGTTTCTACAGGAGAACCGCGTGCTGCTGCCGATCCTCGGCGATTTGTACGGCAACGCGCTGGCTGCCGGGCAGTTCACGCTGAAGATCGAAGATACCGGCATCCACGTGCGCTACTTAGACACGCGGCTGCCGCTCGACCCGAAGTCGTATGCGGAGATTCTGCGGCGCTGCGATGGCGTCCCCGAAATTCCCGGCATCGTCGCCGATCTGGAGCGCATGCCCGCGCGTGACGAGGCCGCTGGGGAGCAACTTCTCAAACGTCGGCGCGACAAGGAGAGCGTCAAGGAGCGGCTGTGGCGAGCGTACCAGGAGCATGCCGAAGTGAAGCGCGCGGTGGACGACGTGCTGGCCGCGGTCAGCGGATCGGTCGACGACATGGATCGTCTGCTCTCCGGCCAGGCGTACCGGCTGGCGTACTGGAAGATCGGATACGAGGAGATTAATTACCGGCGCTTCTTCGATATCAACGAGCTGGTGGGGCTGCGCATCGAAGTACCGGAGGTGTTCGACAACCGCAATCAGAAGACGCTCGAGCTGGTCCGCTCCGGCAAAGTGACGGGACTGCGCGTCGATCACATCGATGGGTTGTGGAATCCATCCTGCTACCTGCAACGGTTGCAGAGCGCGGCGGGCAGACAACTGTACGTCGTGGTGGAGAAGATCCTCAGCCGCGACGAGCCGCTGCCGCGCGAATGGCCGATCAGCGGCACATCCGGATACGAATTCCTCAACGCTGTGAATGGAGTTTTCGTGGACCCGGACGGGCTGGCGAAGCTGGAAGAGATTTTCGCGCGCTACACCGGGAATCATCTTCCATTCGCGGAGCTGTGCTACCAGTGCAACAAGCTGGTGATGCAGAATCTGTTCACGGGCGACGTGAACGCGCTCGGACACCACCTGGGCGCGCTCGCGGCGCGGCACCGGCAGGCACGCGACATCAGGTTGTCCGAGTTGACGGACCTGCTGGTGGAAGTGAGCGCGTGCCTGCCGGTGTACCGCACGTATATCCACGACTTCCACATCTCCCCCAGCGACCGCGGCTACATCGAGCGCACACTGGCACTCGCGAGAAGACGGACGTCGCTCGAACGGGTGAGCGATGCGGCATTCGATTTCCTGCGGTCCGTGCTGCTGCTCGATCCGCCGTACTACCTGGAGGACCGCAAGCACGAATGGATCGAGTTCGTCATGCGGTGGCAGCAGTTCACCGGCCCGCTAATGGCGAAGGGTCTGGAGGATACGGCAGCCTACCGGCACAACAGCCTGCTGTCGCTGAACGAGGTGGGCAGCGATCCGCTGCGCGACCGGCCGCCGCTCTCGCTCGAAGAGTTTCACGAGTTCAATCGCCGCCGGCTGGAAGAGTGGCCCGATACGATGAATACAACCGCGACCCACGATACCAAGCGTGGCGAGGACGTGCGCGCGCGGCTTAACGTCCTGACCGAGATTCCCGAAGAGTGGGAGCGCCGGCTACAGCGGTGGACGGCTCTGAACCAGCGAAAGAAGGCAGTGGCCGGCGGCACGTTTGCGCCCTGCGCCTCCGAAGAGATTCTCATTTACCAGACAATGCTGGGGGCGTGGCCGCTGAATCCCGAAGAAGAGGCCGCGTTCCCGGAGCGGGTCAAGGAATTCCTGGTGAAGGCGCTGCGCGAGGCCAAGGAGAACAGCAGTTGGATTGCGCCGCAGGAAGAGTACGAGCGCGCGTCGCAGGAATTCGTCGACCGGATTCTGGCGCCAGGCTCCGAGTTTGTGTCGGACTTTCATGAATTCCGCCAGGCCATTCAGAGACATGGGGTGCGCGCCAGTCTGGGCCAACTCCTGCTCAAGATTGCGTCGCCGGGTGCGCCCGACTTCTATCAGGGCACCGAGTTGTGGCAGTTCACCCTCGTGGACCCGGACAACCGGCGGCCGGTGGATTATAAGCGGCGCATCGCCATGCTGGAGTCGCTGCGAAGGCGCGATGCCGAGGACCGCATCGGCCTCGTCCGCGAGTTGGCGAGCGAGCCCGAGCGAGAAGAAATGAAGCTCTTCGTAACCTACAAGGCACTCGCATTTCGCAAGGCGCATCGCGACTTGTTCTCGCGCGGCGCGTATATTCCGATCGAGGTGCGCGGCCTGCACGCCGGGCACGTATGTGCGTTCGCGCGGCGCTTAGGCGACCAGTGGGCCGTGGTTGTGGCGCCGCGCTGGACCATGCGCGTAGCAGATTGGGGGGACACCGGGATCGTGCTGCCCGAGCACCCGTGGATCGACGCCGTCACGCAACTGATCCCCGCAAGTTCGAAACTCTCCGACCTGCTGCACGAGTTCCCGGTAGCCTTACTGTCCACAGAGCCGCCGCCCTGAGTGTCAGGCGAAGGGAAGCTGAGATTTCGTCAAGCTTTTCCAGTAGGCGTAAACTAAGAGGAAGATGGGCAAAACGATGTATCGTCCCAAACCTCATTCTGATCTTCTGCTAAGGGTGTTCGACTTGCCGAGACGTGGGATGACTCGGGCGCTCGCTGAAAGCATTTTGGCCCTCGATTTCCCTGAGGGGGATGCCGCCCGTATCGAGGGACTCAACGTCAAAGCCAACGAAGGTAACCTCACGGAGGAGGAAGACGCTGAGTTGGAAACGTACATCAATGTTAATGATCTCCTCGCCTATTGGCAGTCGAAGGCTCGTCAGACGCTCCAGCCGCCAGCATGAGTGAGCCGGGGGACGCAGTTCGGAGGCGCGCCGGCAGTCGCGAGTATTGCCACCTTCCCCAAGCGGCATTCCGCCGCGCATTTCACATTGAGCACATTCTCGCCAAGCAACACGGGGGATCGACTCGCGTTGACAACCTTGCGTTCGCCTGTTGGAACTGCAATTTGAAAAAAGGTCCAAATTTGTCGGGAGTAGACCCGCAGACCGGGCAGATCATGGCACTCTTCCATCCGCGCAAGGACGAATGGGTGGAACATTTTTCTGCACTGATCGGTACCCTCATCCCTCTCGGCGTCGAGATCCGAGGGTTGACAATGGTTGGACGTGCAACGGTTCAGGTACTTGGGCTAAATGAAGAAATGCGTCAACGTGTACCCGGACCAATAAGCCCAGGAAGTATATGCGTCTTGCCAGACACCCGGGCCCGCGTTAGTGTAAGTATGCTGTGCCGGAAGCCGCGCCAATCCTCGCAACGTTGGAACGTATCCTAGCGCACAGTCTCTTCCGCAATTCCACGCGCCTGTCTCAGTTCCTGCGTTACATCGTGGAGGAGAGTCTCGCCGGCCGCGCCGATCGGATCAAAGGAATACACCATCGGCGTCCGCATCTACCAGCGCGGCGCCGACTACGACCCTAAGGCCGACGCCATCGTCCGCGTCGAAGCCGCCCGCATGCGGAGCAAACTCAAGCAGTATTACGCCGGGCCGGGATCTGCGGATACCGTCCGCATCGATCTCCCCAGCGGCACCTACGTCCCCGTCTTTACCGTACAAAGTGAGGCGGCTGCCCACGCCGCTCCATCGGCATCAGCCCCGCATCCACGCTGGCCGGCGGTTGCCCTCATCGCCGCCGCCGTCATCATCGCACTCGCCGTCTGGCGCCTGTCCCGGCATACCGACGCTACTTTCACCGTCACGGTTATTCCCTTCTCCAACTTCACCGGCAATCCCGCCCAGGATGCCTACGCCGCTGCTTTCACCGACCAGGTGGCCGTGCGGCTCTCCGATCAACCCGGCATTCGGGTGGAGCGGGTGGCGCCCGCGCCGGCATCGGCCGCCGGGATCCAAACCATTGCGCACAATTCCGCCGGCGCTACGCTCAGCGGCAGCCTGCAATCGGGCGACGGTCACCCGCACCTGGTCGTACATCTGGATGACGCCGCCGGCAGTCAGGTCTGGTCCAAGACTCTCTACTCGCGCCGCCTCGCGCCCGGGCCGTTCCAAGACAAGGCGTCCGAGCTCATCGCCCGCACCCTCAACCGCGGCTTCGGCGGACGCCCGCTGGCCGCGTCGGTGAAACCATTGCCGCGGAATCAGGCTGCGGCCGACTTCTTCGTCCGCGGCCACAAGGAGTGGGAAACCCAGACTCGCGAAGGCGTCCAAAATGCCGTCCGCCTCTTCCACCAGGCCGCGAACCAGGACCCCGCTTACGCCGATGCGTGGGCGGAGCTCGGAGCCTCGACCCTCTACCTCGCCTACCTCGACCCCGAGCGTGCGGACCGCTGGTACGCCGAAGCCCGCAACGCGCTCGAGAAAGCTCTCTCGCTCGACGCCCGCAACGCCGAGGCCCACGTGCGCCTTGGCAATCTCTACCTGGAACATGATTGGAACTTCGCCGCCGCCGAGCGCGAACTGCAACTGGGCATCGAACTGGACCCCGGCGCGTCCAATAGCATCCGCTGGTTCGCCCTTGCCGCCGGCTTACGCAGCCATCCGGACGCCGCCCGGCGCGAGGTGGAATACGGATTGATGGTCAGTCCCGCCTCTGAGATACTGCTCGGGGAAATGGCGCGCATTGAGTTGCAGTCGGGCCGCATGGCCAAGGCCGAGGAGTTTGCCAGAGCGTCTCTTGCCATCTCGCAGAACTACCCGCTCTCCCATTTTGTGCTGGCCCTGATTGCCGAGCGCGCGGGCGATCTGCCTGAGGCGCGCGCCGAATTCGAAGCGTGCGGCCCCGGCAAAGGCTGGCCGTTCGACTGCCGCGCGTCTCTGGCGCGATTGACCGCCGCGCCGGATCGGGCGGAAGAGTTCCCCCGGCACTACTCCCGCGCGCTTCTCGCCCTCGACGCGCGCCGCAATCAGGACGCGCGCAACGAGATCCGGGCAGGCCTCGTCAGCCACGAGATGATGATCGAGTACGTCTGCCTCGATCCGCAGTTCCGCCGTCTCTTCGGCGAAACGCACGATCGCCCGTGCGCCGAATTGCAAACGTGGATATCCGCGGGGCAGTGATCTCAGATCTTCGCCTTCGGGTATCGCGTCTTCATCCACTCGACGAATTTCGCCGGCGCCGCCATGGTCGAGAGGCGCCCCTGGCGCACCAGCGCCCAGTCATCGAACTTCTTGGATTGTTTGATCTCCGCGAGCGTGAGGGGCGGGTCAAGCCGTCCTGAGAATTCGAGATCGACCACCGCGGACTTCGGGTTCTTGGGATCGTCGCGCGGCTCCGACCGCACTGTGGCCAGCCCCACCACGCCTGAAACGCCGCCGCTGTGGTAGACGAACACGCGGTCGCCCGGGCGCATTTCGCGGATGGCGCGCACCGCCTGAGGGTTCGTGACGCCGTCCCACGCTGTGCGCTTTTCGCGCTCGAGATCGTCTATGGAGTAAGTTTCCGGATCCGTCTTGGCGAGAAAGTAGTTCATCAGAACTACTATGCCGCAATTACTGCGAGATCGCTGCCGGCTGGACTGCGGACTCCGCCGTTGACGGCTTGTATCGCAGGACATAGTGCGCCATCGCACGCTCCCACCAGTGCATCCCCAGCGACTTGGCCTCGGCGAGAGCCTTCTGGTTGTCCCAGCGGTCGTGCTCGATGCGGTAGCAGGCAACCACCGTTCCAGTACGGTCCGCCCCGCGCCGGCAATGTACGAATACCGGTCCCGCCGGATCCTGCTGGATCACAGCCAGGATCTTGGCCACGTTCGCAGGGCTGGGCGCTTTCATACCATTCAGCGGCACGGCCACGTAGCGCATACCCGCGGCGGCCACCGCCTTCTCTTCCTCTTTGGCCGCGTTCCCGCTATGCCGAAGGTCGATCACGGTCTTGATCCCGAGTTTCGACAGACTGGCGAAGCCCGCGCCTGTCGGCTGGCCGCCCCGGTACACCTGATCGTTCACCGAATGAAAGTTCGGAACCCCGGCCGCCGTTGGATCGGCGGCGAAGATGGTTCCCGTAAACAGGCCTGCTCCCGCGAGCAGAACTAACGCATGGAGTTTTGAAATCCGAACGGACACATTGGTTGGGACGTATGCTCCATGCGCCCCGTTACACAGTGGTAATCTTGCCCCCAGAACTATGCTACGACGCACATTTATTCAAGCCGCGGGACTGCCCCTGCTGCCCCGATTCGCCGCCGCCCAGCAGACGCCGGCGCCTATTCTGCCCCAGGCCCCCCACCCCGCTCCGCGCTTCGGCGATGGCCGCGACTGGTGGTTTCAGAAACGTTTCGGCATGTTCGTGCACTGGGGTCTGTACGCCATCCACGGCATCCATGAGCAGGAGCAGTGGCGTTTCCGCGTGCCTCGCGCCGAATACGTCAAGCTAGCCGGGCAGTGGAATCCTGTGAAGTTCGATCCCAATCGCTGGCTCGATCTAGCGGCCGGCGCCGGCATGGAATACATCTGCCTCACTACCAAGCACCACGATGGATTCTGTCTCTGGGACACGCGGCAGACCGCTTACAACACCATGAACACGCCCTATGGCAAGGACGTGTTGAAGATGCTCGCCGACGCCTGCCACCGCCGCGGCGTGCCGCTCTGTCTCTATTACTCGATCGCCGACTGGCATCATCCCAACTATCCCAACCAGGGCCGCCACCACGAACTCCCGCCGCAGGCCGGCGATCGGCCCGACCTCATGCGCTACCTCGAATTTCTCAAGGCGCAGGTGCGCGAGCTGTGCACCAACTACGGCGAGATCCACGGCTTCTGGTGGGACATGAACGTCGACAAGCACGTGGACCCTTCGATCAACGCCATGATCCGCCGCCTGCAGCCGAACGCCGCGATCGACAACCGCGGCTTCGACGACGGCGATTACGGCACGCCCGAGCGCGACATGGACCAGAGCGGCGAAGACCTGATCGCGTTCGAGCGCCGCACCGAAGCCTGCCAGTCCGTCGGCCTGGAGAGCTGGGGCTACCGCAAGAACGAAGACTACTACTCGGACCGCCACCTGCTGCGCAGCATCGACAAATACCTGGCGCGCGACGCCAACTATCTGCTCAACGTCGGGCCCATGGCCGACGGCACCATCGCGCCCGAGCCTGCGGCGATCTTGCGCCGCATCGGCAAATGGCATGGCGCCGTGAAGGAGTCGCTGGTGGGAACCACGCCTGCGTCTCACCTGACCTCGAACCGCAACGTGCTTCTGACGCGCAAGGGAAACAACCTGTATGTGCACCTTCACAAAGACCCGCTCTCCGAAGCCGTGAAGCTGCGTCCGCTGACCGCACATCCGGTGCGCGCGACGCTGCTGAATACTGGCAAGCCCGTCGGGTGGTCGGTCGAGATGCTGCCCAGCGATCACCTCGAGCAGAAAGCCTATCTGCGTATCCACGGTCTGCCGGTCAACGAAATGGCGAATACGGTGCTGGTGGTGAAGCTCGAGTTCGACGGCCCGATCGCTGCGGCCTGAACGTCAGCCCGCTAACGGTTGCAGCTCCCCGAGCATCGTAGGGATGAGCTCCGAAACGGTGGGGTGAATGTGCATGGCGCGCTGAATGACCGTATAGGGCGCCTTGGCGTACATGACGTCGAGGATCGAGTGGATGACCTCATCGCCGCCCGTGCCCAGAATCGCGGCGCCCAGAATCTCGTGGGTTTCGGCATCCACCACGATCTTCATGAAGCCCTGCGTCTCACCCTTCTCGATGGCGCGCGAGATTCTCGTCATGGGCCGTTTGCCGACTAGCGCCCGCCGTCCGCTCTTGCGAACTTCCGCTTCCGTCATCCCGGCGCGTCCGAGCGGCGGGTCGATGTAGAGCGCGTAGGCGGTGATGCGATCGCCGACGCGGCGCGGGTCGTTGTCCAGAAGATTGGCGGCGACGATTTCCGAATCGTTGAAGGACGTGTGGGTGAACGCGCCTTTCCCATTGCAATCGCCCAGCGCCCAAATGCCGGGGACGCTGGTGCGCAGTTGATCGTCGACCTGGATGTACCCGCGTTTGTCTGTCTTGACGCCGGCCTTTTCGAGGCCCAGGTCTTCGGTGTTCGGACGGCGGCCAACGGCCAGCAGCAGGTGGCTCCCGCTGACCTCGGGCGAGCCTGCCTCGCAATCCACCCGCGCGATCGTCTCCTCGCCGCGCTTCGAAAGGCTGATGCACTTCGCGTTCAGGCGGACGTTAATACCTTCGGCTTCGACGATTTCCTTGATGGCGGCGGAGACATCTTCGTCCTCGCGCTGAATCAGGCGCGGCCCCATCTCGATGATGGTGACTTCACTTCCGAATCGCCGGAACATCTGCCCGAACTCGAGACCGATATAGCTGCCGCCCACGATCACCAGGTGCCGCGGAAGAAAGTCGACCTCCATCATCGAGCTGTTGGTGAGGTATTCGACTTGTTCGATTCCCGGCATCGGAGGCACGACCGCGCGTCCACCGACGTTGATGAAGATGCGCTCGGCGGTGAGTCTGTCCGTACCCACGCTGACTTCGCGAGGAGATTCAAAACGCGCATGGCCCTGGTAGACCGTACCGTTCTTCATCTCCTTCAGCCAGCTCTCGACGCCCGTCCTCGACTTCCCCGATATGGCATCCTTCCGCGCTTTGACGCGCCGCATATCGACCGTCACGCCGCCATCGATGGTCACACCGAACTCCGCGGCGCGCCGTGCCATGCGGGCGGCATAGGCGCTCGCCACCATGGTCTTGGTCGGTATGCAGCCGGTATTGACACATGTACCGCCGAATAACTTGCGTTCGATGACGGCCACTTTCATGCCGCTTGCAGCCAGCCGCTGCGCCAGGAACGGCCCTGCCTGGCCAGTGCCGATAAAAATTGCGTCGTAGGTTGCGGTCATGACGATGACGCTATCGAGAGACGATGAATAGCGCGGCGCCAACCGCGATCGCATCCTCAAGCAGCGCGATCGGAAGATCGTTTCCACCAGTTGCTTGTACCAGACGGTGCCGCGCCTCGTAGCCGCCCAGCGTCCCCGCGACCGCGCCCACCGCACCCGCCAGCAGGCCGGCTATCAATGCGTCGCCGGGTGCGCCCATAGCGGCTCCGCATAGCGCCCCCATCACGATCCGTGCCCCAAACTGTGGCGGGGCTTTCCGGCTGGGCGTCTTCGGCAACTTGTCGTTGATCAACTCGCCAACCGCCGCCACACTAAAAATCCAGGGCGTAATTGCGGCGCCCAGAAAGGACAACGGGGTGTTTTCCAGATGCAGCCAGCCAAGCCGGGCGGCCCAACTTACGGCAGCCGGTCCGGTCATGGCACGAAGTCCGCAAACCACGCCAATCAGAAACGCCAAAACGTAGATGGACATGAGCTCTCCTGTTTCATCAGGACCAACTGTTTTCACATGTGCTTAAGGCACTCATGCACGAACTGAACCGCCATCGCGCCTTCTCCCACAGCCGAGGCGACACGCTTGACCGAGCCGGACCGCACGTCCCCGGCGGCGAACACACCGGCACGGCTGGTCTCGAGCAGAAACGGCTGCCGAGCGGCGCTCCAATATTGAGACTGCGCTAAAGCGGCTCCGGTCTCGACGAACCCTTTGGCATCTCTCTCGATTTCGGGAGGCAGCCACGCGGTTCTCGGATCGGCGCCAATAAAACTGAAGACGCCCGCGACCTCCTCCATCCGCTCCTGTCCGGTTTTGCCATTGACGATATCCACCGAGCGAAGGTGAGTGTCGCCGTGCATTCGCCGGATCGTCGTGTTTGTCAGCAGTTCGATGTTGGGGATCTGCTCGATCCGATGTGCCAGGTAGCTGGACATATTCTTGTACAGGTCATCGCCCCGGATCAGCAGCAAGACGCGGCGGGCGTGCCCGGCGAGAAATACAGCCCCCTGGCCGGCAGAGTTACCGCCGCCGACCACCACGACCTGTGCCCCCTTGCACAAATTCGCCTCGGCGAGCGTCGCGGCATAGTAGACGCCCGTCCCCTCGAATTGCTCCGACCCCTCAACGCCGAGCTTGCGGTACTGGGCGCCGGTTGCGATCAGCAGGCACTTGGCGGTGACCTTCTCACTTCCTTCGAGATGCACAACCGTGTACCCGTTCTCGAAGGCTAATCGGTCAACCGGAGTGGGCACCGACAAATGGGCTCCGAACTTGTTGGCTTGGAGGATGGCCCGGTTGGCCAGTTCGTCCCCCGTCAAGCCGGTCGGAAACCCGAGGTAGTTTTCGATTCGCATGCTGCTGCCGGCTTGCCCGCCAGGCGCTGTGCGTTCCAACACAACCGTTCGCAGCCCTTCGGATGCGCCGTAGACAGCCGCCGCCAACCCGGCCGGACCGCCGCCCACCACCACGAGGTCGTACACGACATCTTCGATCGGCTGCCGGATGCCGATCTCGTCGGCGAGTTCCCGGTTGGAAGGATTGCGCAGCAGCAACATCCTGGCGCAGGCGACCACGGGCGTATCCGGCTCCGTCACTCCAAATTGCTTGAGCAACTTGTCAACGTTGGGCTCGGTTTCCACGTCGACCCATGTGAAGAGCACGCGGTTCTTGGATAGAAAATCACGCACCCGGAAAGTATCCGGCGAATAGCGCGACCCGATCACGCGCAGCCCGACGAAGTTGGCAGATTCGCGCAGAAGCTGCCGCCGCGCAATGAACGCCTGAAGAATGATATCGCTGATCGTCGGGCACTGATTCAAGGCTCGCCGCAGTGCGTCGCCCGTGATCTCGTACACCTCGCAGTCGCCTTTGGCGATGCCGCTGACGATGGCAGGGAGGCCTGTCAAATGCGAAACATCGCCTGTGAACCCGCCCTTGGGGTGGATCGTGACCGACTTCGGCTGGTCGCCGGAGTAGTCCATAATCTCGATCTCGCCCGACTTGACGATGAAGAAGTTGAAGTTTACTTCGCCGACCGAAAACAGTGTTTGCCCATCCCGGTACAACTTGGCATCGGCGTGCGTACAACTCGCCAGTTGATCGATCTGCGCCTCACTGAGGGTCGGGAATGCGACCGACCAAAGATTGTTTTCGCTCATAGTTAGGAACTCGCGCCGTCACTCCTGCCTGGCGAATACTTCAACATAACTCTTGCCGTATGGATAGAATCGCGCCTTGTCGGCACGCTCCCAGGCAGCTTTGAGGTCAGGTTGGGTGATGTCCCAATCGGGGCGGCACTTCTGCAACACGCTCCGCAGATCGTGCCGCAGCTCCTCGATCGTCGGGCGGCCGAAATACCAGTAGCGTTGTAGATGCGGATCACGACCAGTCCGGGTTCGAGGACGATGGTGTGCGGGATCATCGGATTGTGCGTGGGGTCGGTATACTCCGCGATGTCCAGGTCCTTCTGGATCTTGCGCCCCGGATCGGAGAGGAACGGCCAGTGCGCCCCGATGCCGGTGCGGAATTCATTCGTCTCCAGCAAGTATATTATTACCATGATTTGCGCCGCGTCTTCAGCGGAGCGGTTGGTCGTTGCACCTACTCCGACTCTTCCCGCTCACTCACGTTGCCGCGCCGCACCTGGACGAGCCGCTCCCGATACATTTGTTGGAGCAGCCGCCGGTAGGCCCCGACCGTCCGGCCGGAGGCCTCGGCCTCTAGCTGGAGCGTCCTTTCGGCGAACCGCACTCCTACCTGAATGCGCTCTCCCGCCTGGCTCCAATACGTCGGATCGTACTCGAAACCGAAAGCCCATAGCGCGGGAAGCGGCTGCCTGTAGTTATCCGGCAATCCAAGCTGCTCGAAAGGGAATCCGGACGCCCAGTCCGTGTGGTAGCCGACCCGCATGTTGGAGGGGTTCACCGACACCTGGGCATGGGTGACACAGTTGGCCGCAGGGATGTTATAGCGGTGGCGAAGCAGGTCGGTAAGCATGGTGGCCGCGCGCAACTGGGCGGGGCTGATGTCCGTGTCCACCTGCCCGGGACGCGTCCGCGCCTCAAATGAGACGCCGAGAAAACTCTCGTTCAAGTTGATGTATTGCCACTTTTCGTCCGCCCAGACCGAATAACCGGCATGGTCCGCCTCGTCGGTCTCGCGGATGACGCGGTGCACGCGCCCGAACCGGTCGATGAGGAAGTGATAAGCGTGTTTCCGGCGTACATAATCCAGCAGCGATTCGCCGATCCGCTGGAGAGCGCCGTTTTGCCCGGGCTCGAACGGGACCAACCGGCTCTCCGTCGTATGGAAAACGATACCCGCAGGCAAGGATCGCGCCACCGGGGCCGAATTCGCCTTGCCGGCGGGAAACGCCAGGTAGGAGCGCGGGTGGGTGGCAATCACGGACCGGCTATCGATTCTCAGGCCGTTACTGTACACCTCGGAATCCGCGTCCTTCTCGACCAGCCAGATGTCTTCCGGCTGGTGCGTCACCGTAGTCGCCGCCAGAAGGGGAACCGTTCGCGCCATCGGCGCTGGCGCGGGGACAGCTACTGTCTTAGCGCGTAGCAGGACCACGGAAAGCCCCGTTGTCCCAAGTGTAAGCAGTAAGAGGATGAATAAGATACGTGGTGCGCGCCACTTTCGCCACGGGGCGTCCAGAGGCGTTGCCACAAGCGGCACAACGGTCTTCAAGAAGCGGAGCCGATGAACCGGATCGCCGATGTGCCGCGCGATCCATTCGACCGGCGGCCGGCTGACTGGCGGAGGCTGCTGTTCAATTACCATCTTGATGCTAATGATCGGCGGAACTTCAAAAATCCTTAGGGCTAGAGGTCTTTTGCCCTATTGCTCCCGGAATACGCCGCCGATAGAAGTTCTTGAGAGAAAATTCCGATGCCGTGTACTAATCAAGTTGACACCAACAAACTACCGGCTCGGTGGTCTAGGCGGGGTCTCGTTGCAGTTCCCCGTCGTCTTGGCAGCCGCATTGGTGCCGCGTCCTGGAGTTCCACATGATCAAACGATGGTTCCAATTCGTGTACAGCGGGAACGGTATCGAAAACAACACCGGGCGCAATAACGGCTCGGCGAACGTAGGGCTCGGCCTGAAGGAAGCCGCGGAGTCTGAGCGGCCCTCGGATAACGACGGATTGTCTGCAACGGACGGTCCGGCCCCTGGCCAGAGTGCATTCGAACAGATCTATCAGTGTGCCACGGTCAAGCCGCGTCCCGCCTCCTACAGCATCCTGAAGGTGGCTGATATGATGAACAGCCCTCATCTTTCCGGAATGGCGCCCGAAGCCCGGCGCTCCGCGTTGCTGATGGCGCTAGAGGCGGCCGGGGCCGAAATCGAAGACCTCCTGCAGGACGCCGTGGTGCGCCAGCGGGCGCTCAACGATTTCGAAGAAGCCCAGGAGGACAGGCTTCGCCGCTACGAATCCGCTAAGACGGACGAGAACCAGGCGATTCAGGGAGAGTTGGACCGGTTCACCAACCAGTTCATGGCGCGCATCCAGGCCAACCTGGAAGAAGTGGCGCACCAGCAGGACAGCTTCCGCGCGTGGCAGAAGCGGAAACAACAGGAAGCGCAACGGATCACCGATGCGGCCACTTGCTGTGTCCCGACCGGCTCCACGGGCGGCACCCTGAGCCTGGCGTCGGTGCTCGAGCGAGCGTCCCTGTCGCGCCGGTAGGTGACCAACATGCTAACAGCCCTTATCTGTGCCGCGATTCTGTCATTGATTGCGTTGGCCTGGCCTCACCGCAGGGAACGGCCGCTCGATCGGGAAGAGATTCGATGGCTGAAGCAGGCCGCGGACAAGCATCAACGGGAAAACAATCTGCCCTTCGACTAGGGCCAAAGAGGAGACTGACTCATGAGCAACGCAGAACAGCAGTACACTCAACCGCTGGGCCTTGACGTGGGTACGAGCCGCATCGTTGTGGCTCGAAGCACCGGAAAAAAATATGAGTACGAAGCGCAGCTCAACGCCTTTCTGACGCTGCCCTATTCGAAGCTGGCGGAGAGCCTGCTGCAGCGCGAAAACGTGTTTCACGAAGTGCGCGGGCCGGACATCGTGGTGGCCGGCAACGACGCCCAGAAGTTCGCCGAAATCTTCCACGTGGAAACCCGGCGGCCCATGCAAAACGGGGTGTTGAACCCGCAGGAGCCGCACAGCCTGGCGGTGGTCCGGCAGATTATCGGCAAGCTCATGGGTAAGGCCGCGGCCGAGGGGCAGAAGGTCCTGTTCAGCGTGCCAGCGGCGGTGGATTCGGGCGATCCCGGCATCCCGTACCATCAGGCTTCGGTGCGCCAGATCCTGACCGAGCTCGGCTATGAAGCGGCGCCTATCGAAGAAGGCCTGGCCGTGATCTTCGGCGAGCTGGCAGGCAACAACTTCACGGGGATTGGGATTTCCTGCGGCAGCGGTCTGTGCAACGTCTGTCTGGCGGTGCTATCCGTACCGGTGATCAGCTTTAGCGTCCCCAAGGCGGGAGACTTCATCGATACGCAATCCGCCATGGTCACGGGCGAACTGGCCACGCGCTTGCGGGTGCAGAAGGAGCAGTCCCTGACGCTGAACGGTCTGTCGGGAGACCGCGTCCACGACGCGTTGACCGTCTACTACCACGAGATGATTACCCACCTGGCGGACTCGGTGCGCTCCCGCATTGCCTCGACGCAGCGGCTGCCCAAGCTCGACCAGTCGGTTCCGCTGGTCCTCAGCGGAGGCACCGCCATGCCCAAGGGTTTTCTCGAATACTTCACCAACGCCCTGCGCGTGCCCGATTTTCCGGTGCGGCTTTCCGACGTTCGCCTGGCTGCCGATCCGCTGAATTCAACCGCTCGCGGCGCGCTGATGGCGGCGCTCTGCTAACTGCTGGGGCTCGCGAGGTACTGTAGCATTAGTGCATGCTCGCCGTAGCCCTTCTTGTTCTGCAGCACGTCGCCGTGGTCGATGTGATCGACGGCGTTGTTCTGCAGGAGCGCGCGATTGAGATCGACGCCGGCAAAATACGAGCCATTTCCCCAGCCAGATCATACCGGCCCCCGGACGGCGCCACGATTGTGGACCTGCCCGGCCGATACGTGGGTACCTGGCTTCGTCGACGTGCACGCTCATGTGCTGTTTCCACCGTTAGACCCTGACGGCCGGCCGTTACCCAGCTTCGATCGTGAGACGGCTTTTCAAATGCTCCGAAGCTTACTCGCATACGGCATCACGACCGTGCGAGACACGGGGGATGCCACGGAAGCAGCCGTGGCGATGCGATCGCTCCTAGCAGATGGGAAAGTCACTGGACCGGCGATGCTCACGGCTGGGCGGATTCTGACGACCGCGCCCATGCAGCATGCGATTTATGCGCCCGTGACCACGGAGGACGAGGTCCGAAACGAGGTCAGGTGGCAGGCGAAGGCCGGGGGTCGATTTCGTAAAGGTCTACGCCGATATGCCTCCGAGTTTCGTTAGAGCGGCTATCGACGAGGCGCGCAAGTACGGTGTACCGGCGATCGGTCATCTCCAGGCAACCACATGGACCGAAGCCGCGCTCATGGGAATCAGCGCAATCTGCCACGCGGCTCCCTGGGCGAAAGAATATCTTCCACCTGAGGCCCGTGCGGCCTACCAGGAAACGATGTGGGGACGCGTCTATTGGCTCGATCGCCTGGATCTCCATTCGTCGTCAGCGATTCGAGATGGCCGAAGTCCTGGCACGGAATCACGTTTCGGTGGATCCCACTCTAATGGCGTTTCGAACCAAGTTCTGGGGCGATGATGCGCACTACACGCAAAGCCCCAATCGCTCGCTCGCGCCTCCGAAGCTCTGGGCTGGTTGGCCGCAGCGGAGTAACACAGCCGATTGGACACCAGAACAATATCGTGCGGCAAAAGCCCAGTGGCCGAAGCTCTTAGCCCTTGTAAAACTGCTGTTCGATAAAGGCGTGCTCCTCACTGCCGGAACCGACACGCCATTTCCGTGGATCATCCGGGAGTCAGTTTTCACGAGGAACTCAGGCTGCTATCGCAAGCTGGCCTCCCCACATCGGCTGTATTGCGAACCGCGACGTACAACGCCGCTCTCGCCTTGCACAAGGAGCAGACCATCGGCACCATCGATGTCGGAAAACGGGCGGACCTGGTTGTGTTGGGAGCGAATCCTCTCGATGCCATCTCAAATACGGAGCGCATCGAGCTGATCGTTAAGGCGGGGCAAGTGTTCCGGCAATCGGATCTGCTAACCGGCAAGCCGGACGTACACCAGGATTACCGGCAGCGCAAATAGGGTGCTGTCGACGCGATCCAGGAAACCGCCATGGCCCGGCAGGATGGCGCCGCTGTCCTTAACTCCGGCGCTACGCTTCATGGCGGATTCCGCCAAGTCGCCGAGCTGGCCCGCCGCATTCGCCACCGCCGTCAGCGCGATCGCCGGCCCTAGTGCCACTCCCGCGAACCACCACAAATAGGTTCCAGCGACTAGCACCGAGGTCGCGACCGAAGCCGCCGCTCCTTCCCACGATTTCTGCGGGCTCACGCGCGGCGCCATCTTGTGCTTCCCGAAACGGCGGCCCACGAAGTAAGCGCCGCTATCTCCAATCCAGTTCAACATCAGCCCATACATGAGCCAATGCGGATTGGCCTCGCGCAGCGGAATGGCGCACCGCCAGCAGCCGAAGATGTACACCATCCCGGCAATCCACAACGCTCCGCGCGGCATCATCTGCGATAGATCGCCGGCGCGCATCGCCAACCCAAGGCCGAGCAGCGACACCATCACCATCAAGAGCCAGACATCGTCTTTCCACAGCAGGAGCGCCAGACCGGCGGCATATCCCACAGGCCCGGGCCGTCCCCAACCGAAGCCCCCGGCGATTCCGTCGTATTCGCGGTAGCTGAGAAACGCCGACGTCACCAACACTGCCAAGAAGACCCACACGTTCGCCCAAAGGACGACGTAGGTGACGATCGGGATCAGCACCGCCGCGGTAAGCAACCGCTTCATGACGAGCGGAGCGCTTCGATCAGGTTTTCGTCGGCGTTGGCGTCAGCGCTGGCCTCGCTCTTCAACCCGGCGCTCAGGCCGCCGTATCGACGGTCGCGCTTCTGGTATTCGAGGATGGCCTGCAGCAGGTCGGTGCGCTTGAAATCCGGCCACAACGTCTCCGTGACGTATAGCTCCGCGTAGGCGATTTGCCAGAGCAGAAAATTGCTGATGCGCATTTCGCCCGAGGTGCGGATGAGCAGGTCGGGGTCGGGGCAGGAGGCGGTGTACAGGCTGGTCGCGATCAGGTCCTCGTCGATCTTCAACGAGTCGAGGCGGCCGTCGAGTCGCGCCATATCCAGAATGGCGTTGACGGCGTCCACGATTTCCGCCCGTCCGCCGTAATTGATCGCCAGATTCACCAGCAGTCCGCGATTGGCCGACGTGGCGTCGACCGCCGCTTCCAACTCGCGCCGTACTTGTGCGGGAAGAGCGTCCAGCCGGCCGATCGCCTGCAGCCGGATGTCGTTCTTCTGGAGTTCGGGGAGCTCCTGCTTCAGGTAGTAGCGCAGCAGGCGCCAGAGCGTTTCGACTTCGTGCCGCGGCCGCTTCCAGTTCTCGATCGAGAAGGCGTAGAGCGTGAGCACCTTGATGCCGAGCCGCGCGCAGCTCTCGACCGACGAGCGCACCGGCCCGATTCCAGCTTTGTGTCCGGCCACTCGCGGCAGGCGGCGCTTGCCGGCCCAGCGGCCATTGCCATCCATGATGACGGCGATGTGCTCCGGCAACCGGGCCGGGTCGATAGCATGCGCCAGCTCCCAATCTGCGTCACCGGGCTGGAGCGATTCCAGTAAAGCCTTCATGAAGAAACCCCTATGATACACCAGTGAAGCGGGCCATTCACGTCCCGTTCCGATCCGCGCTAAGTGCTTTGCTGGGAAAAGGCGCCGCCCTTTTTCGGCTTCGCGGGCATCGCGGGCGGGGTACCGGAACACTTGCCCCGCCTTAACGTGATAAAACCGTGACCATGAGAAGAATCTCCCTGCTGCTGCCTGCGGCGCTCTGGGCGGCCGTCTGGATGACGGGTGCGCCGGCTCCCAAAGCACTCTCCTCGTTCGGCCCGCAGGTGAAGGCGGTACTGGCGCGCATGACGCTCGACGAAAAGATCGGGCAGATGACGCAGGCCGAGCAGGATGCGCTCAAGGACCAGGCGGATATCGAAAACTTATTCCTGGGCTCGTTGTTGAGCGGCGGAAACTCCGATCCCAAGGAAGGCAACAGCTCAGATTGTCCGTGCTGATCGTGACGAGCCGGCAGTAACCGACCTCGATTTCGCGATGGAGCTGGACGAGCCCCTCCGCCTGACGGCGATCCTTCGGACAAAAGCCGCCGCGGCTCAGCACCACGATTGTCGGATCGGATCCCTGCAGCTCCGAGAGCCTGCGGTGCTTGCCTGTTTCTCCAGGCTGTTGGTGATTTCGCCCGGCCGCAAAATCGCGCATCTTTCCCACCGTGCCGGCATAGTCGGCGATGCGTGCCTTCGTCGCGGCGAGTGAACTGCTGTCGAGAAAGTCAGTGCGGAAGAATCCCGGCTCGATGACGCTCACGTGAATTCCCACAGGCGCCAGATCCCCGTGAAGGGCCTCGGTAATGCCTTCCACGGCGAACTTGGTCGAAGAGTACACGCCCCACCCCGGATAGGAACCATACCCGCCAATAGAAGAGATGTTGACGATGTGTCCCGCCCGCTGCGTTCGCATGCTGGGAAGCACCGCGCGCGTCACGCTTAGCAGACCGAAAACATTGGTGCGGTAGAGGCGCTCGACTTCATCTGCACTACTCTCTTCGACCGCGCCGAGCAGTCCGTAGCCCGCGTTGTTCACTAAGACGTCGATGCGGCCAAAGTGCTTCAGCGCCGCGTCCACTGCCGCTTTCACTTGTAACTCGTTAGTCACATCGAGTGCGACTGTGAGGATGTCGTCATGCGTTCCGAGGTATTCGAGGCCCTGTGTGTTGCGCGGTGGCGACCAGCTTATCGCCCGCGTCCAACACCGCTTTTGAAATCTGCGCTCCGAATCCGCGCGACGCACCTGTGATCATCCATACTTTACGAGGCACGTATCCACCTTTCTACGGGTATACGATACGGCTCGCAACGAAAAGGATTCAAGAAGGCAAGCCGGCCTCATCAGCGCGTTTCCGCTAAGATGATGGGAAGGAGTGTAAATTGGGCAGCCTCACGCATTCGCTGGTAACGTGGGCCGAGTTTCTTCGGCTGCCGGAGCGCCCCGAGACAGGCCAGCGTTATGAACTACACGATGGCGAGGTTGTTCTGATGCCGCCTGCCCGGCCGCTCCACATCAAATTGCAGAAGCGAATCGAGCGTCTCCTCGAAACGCTGGCGGGCGACCGCGGAGTCGTTACGATCGAGTTTCCGTACCGGCCCGGTCTCAATTTGCAATACTGGTTCGCCGATGTCGCGTATCTAGAGCTTGTCCCGTATTAGGCGTTTTTGCCAGACGCATACTCTGAAATGTAAAGTACTTTCTATAATTGCAGGACAGCCGCTGTCCGTGCACGCATGACGGGTATCTTCGTTCATTTTTGCCCGTTGGTTTTCGGA
>JBGPHT010000029.1:0-60572 GCA_041484525.1 Bryobacteraceae bacterium
AGCGGGATTCTTCCGACCGGCGAATCTCATCCTGCAATCCGAGGATGATCGTAGCCGAGTCTGCAATGGTGAGAGGTCTCATGTTTCGATGAGAACACATCGCCACAACATGCGCAATTACTTATGTCGCAGTGTTTAGCTGGGCACCTGGAAAGCGACCTCATCGCCCTCCCGCAGGATCGCCAGCGCCAGCAGGTAGTTGGCTTCGGATGTCCCGTTGGTGACCTCGATCTGATCCACCGTCGCGCCGGCGTATTGCGCCGCGAGATTCTCGCGCAGCTCGATGGTGCCGTTCGATTGGCTGTAGCCGAGCGGCATGTCGAGCAGGGACGCGATGTCGAGGCCCATAGCTTCGAGCTCGCGCAGGCTGACGGGGCGGACGCCGCTCTCGCTCATGTCCATCTCGACGAGGTTCTCCCACGTCGATTGCATCCGCTCCATTTCAAACTTTTCGATTTTCATAACAGTATTCAGCGATAAGGAGGTCTTCCACTCCCAGTCCGGTAAAATCGCCCACCGACGTTGGGCAGGAAGTGGCCTGTTCCAGAAACATTCCCATCTCGACCGCCCGCGCGCACTGGTCGGGCGCATGCTGCAATTCCCCCAGCTTCTCACACTGCCGCAGCGAGTCCACCAACAGAAGATCGGCCCTGCGCAGAATATCCAACGCCAGTTCCTGCTTGCCGGGTGAGTCCGCGCCGACCGCCGACACATGCGTCCCCGGCTGCACTTCGTCGAGCAGAGGCGACCGCGACGCCGTGCACGTCACGATCAGCCGCGCATGCTGTGCGACCTCGGCAGGCGTCCGAGCAATGCAGACTTCAGCGCCCGGCAGCAGCCCTTCGAGATCACGCCGGCAATCCTCAGCATGTTCCGGATTGCGTCCCCAGATCCAGATCGTGTGGATGTCGAGCACTGCGGCGTGCATCTGCGCCTGTAGCCGCGCCTGGATGCCGGTGCCGAGAATTCCGAGCACCGTATCGGTGCGTTTCAACTCGCGCGCCATCATAGCCGACACGGCGGCAGTGCGCACGTCCGTGAGATGACCGGCGTCCGCCAGCAATGCCGCCGGTACACCTGTCTCGGCCGAGAACAGCAGCATCATCCCGTTCCCGGAGGGCGTCTGGCGAGGAAACGACGTAGCCGTTTTGAGCGCAAAATACCTGCCGCCGCGCCGATAGCTCGCCTTCATGTGGACCTCGCCCTCGACCGGCGCGATTTCGAGGTGCATCGGCATGGGCGTATCGCATTCCCCGCGCGACTGCGCCAGCAGCGCCTCGCGCATCAAACCGATGACATCGCCATAGACCAACGTCCGGCGTAGAACGTCAAGCTCAAGGATTTCCAATCGCGAGTATTCTACCGTACCGAATTCACCGCCGAGACGCCGAGACCGCCGAGAAGCAAACAAGATTGGTTTCCCTGTGCTCTCGGCGTTCCCGGCGTCTCGGCGGTGAACAATCCCTTACTGTACCCCCACCTTTCCCAACGGCCAGTTCACGTATTTCACCTTCTGCCGATGCCAGGTGTACGTCATATGCAGGCTCCCGTCGGCGCCCTGCACCATGGCGGGGTACGAGTATTCGCCGGGGTCGGTCTCGAGCGCGTGGAACATCGTCCAGTGCTCACCGTCCTTGCTCACCGCCAGGTTCAACGGCGTGCGCCCGCGCTCGGTGTGATTGTAGATCATCACGAAGCGGCCGTCCTTCAGTCGCACGGCGTCGATTCCGGCACTAGGGTTCGGCAGGTCCGTAGGGCGCGCTGTCGTCCACGTGATGCCGAGGTCGTCCGAATCGGCCACGCAGATGCGGCCGATGGTGGAACGCGCGAAGAACCGCAGCCGCTTGCCGCCCATCGGAACGACCACCGGCTGAATAATGCCACCCGTCCCGGCGTTCGGCACGGTGATCGGACCGTGCCGCGTCCACGTCTTTCCGTTGTCCGTGCTGCGTTCGATCCACGACGCCCACGATTGATAGCTCTCGACCGACGTGCCACTCACGATCAGCCCCGGCAGCACCAGCGGCTTGGCGCGGATAGGGCCGTAGATACCCGCCGGCAGGTGCTCCGGTGCGGACCAAGTGCGGCCGTCATCGCGGCTGAACAGGCGGCCGGCCGTCCACTGCTGCGGCGACGGGCCGAACTTGTAGTACAGCCACAGCAGCCCATCGCCCGTCCGGAAGAGCACCGGATTCCAGGTGGCGATATTGGGCTCGCGCACCAGTTGGACCGGCGGGTCCCAGCGGCCGTCGTGTTTGCGCGCGCCATAGATGGCGACATCCGGGTTCCTTTCGGCCGTGCCGCCGAACCAAGCCGCCATCAGCTCGCCGGGGCGCAGCTCGACGATAGTGGACGCGTGGCACGATGGCGTGGGCATGGTCTCGGCGACAAATTCCGCGGTCTGCGCGTGGACCGCGCTAGCGAGAGTCAGAAGGACAGCGAGTTTCATACGGGTAGTTTCCGAAGATGAAAGATGGCGGCGATCAGGAACGCCGCGGCCAGAATGTAGACGGCTGAGGCCATGGCGATGGCGGTGCTCAGTCCATATTTCGATGCCAGCAGGCCGATGACCACGGGCGCCGCCGCGCCGCCGCCCAGCCAGCCCACCGTGTTCATCAGCCCCGCTGCGCTGCCGCGCGCTTCCACGGGGATGACGTCGTAGACCGAGGCGAAAATGTTGGCGTCGTAGATGCCCTTGAAGAAACCCCAGAACGCCAGCGCGACCACCAGCCACGCCGTGGAATTCGTGAGACCGCAGAGCACGACGAACGGTGCGCCCGCGAGAACTCCGAAGGCTTGGACCATGGCGCGTCCGGCAGGGGAGCGCCGGCGTAAAGTGTCCGCGAGCCAGCCGCCCACCGGCGCGCCCAGCAGGCTCGCGAGTTGTGCGAACAGCGTAGCGGTTAGGCCGGCCATCGCGAGGTTCATGTGGAATTTATCGTAAAGGAATTTGGGCATCCACGAAAGCAACACGACTGCGACGAAGTTGGCGCACAGGAATGCTGCCAGCAAATAGCGCAGCGCGGCATTCCGGAACAGGCCGGGCCAGGGAGCCCCGCGTGGACCAGTGGGGACAGCCACCTTCGGCTCGATCAGGAAGCGCCGCAGCACGATGCCCAACAGCACGCCGGCGCCGCCGAAAACGATGAAGGACCAGCGCCAGCCGTAATACTGGCCGATCAGGCCCGCGAAGAAGCCGCCCGCAATCGTGCCGATGTAGACGCTGGTTTGGTGCAGGCCCATGGCGCGAGAGCGCGTCGCCGCGCCGTGATAGGCGCCGATCAGCGACATCGACGCGGGGAAGTAGAGCGTTTCGCCCAAGCCTTCGGCGGCGCGGAAGGCGAGCAGTTGCGGGAAGGTGCGCGCCGCAGCGGTCGCGACGCAGATCGCGCTCCAGATCTGCAGGCCCCACAGAATGGCGGAGACGCGCCGCACGCGGTCGACCAGCGCGCCCGCGAACGCGGCGCAAACGCCATAGGTCACCGCGAACGAAGAACCCAGCAAGCCGAGCTGGACAGTCGAAAGGCCCAGCTCTTTTTCGAGCAGCGGAAAAACCGCGAAGATGGCCTGCCGGTCGGCGTAATTGAAGAAGGCGATGCTCCACAGCATCCCCACGGCCGCCCACTTGTATGAACTACCCGGTTCCCTTGGTGCCAAGAACGATATTAAACTGACGGGGATGCGATCGCACTTGTGGCTGTTGGGCGCGGTGGCCGCCGTCTTCGTCTGGTCGGTCGTCGGCTGCTACGATCTGTTCACCTGGTTCCTCGAAGTTCTGCCCGCCATCATTGGCATCGCGGTGCTGATCTGGATCTACCCGCGGTTCCGTTTCACCACCATGGTGTACACGTTGATTGCGGTCCACTGCATGATCCTGATGGTGGGCGGACACTACACCTACGAACGCGAGCCGTTCTTCGGCTGGCTGCAACAGTCGTTCCACCTGAGCCGCAACTACTACGACCGCCTGGGCCACTTTGCGCAGGGCTTCGTGCCGGCGCTGATCGCGCGCGAAGTGCTGCTGCGCCGCACGCCGCTCGAACCCGGAAAACTGCTGTTGTTCCTGGTGCTCTCAGTTTGTATGGCCATCAGTGCGATGTACGAGTTGGTGGAGTTCGCGGTAGCGCGTTTAAGCGGCAGCGCATCCGACGCCTTCCTCGGCTCGCAGGGCGACCCGTGGGATACGCAATGGGACATGACGTGCTGCCTGATCGGCGCCACGTTCGCGCTCCTCTTATTAAGCCGGGCGCACGATCGCGCACTGAAGCAGATCGGCCAGGGCTGATCGCCTCCGCCCTACACGTCGCTCAAATGCTCGACCTTCCCGGTGCTGTCGCCGATCTTCTCCGGACGCACGCCCAGCCCGTCGAGCATCGTCATGTACAGGTTCGTCATCGGCGTGGCCTTGGGATATCGCAGGTGCCGACCGCCGCGCAATTTGCCGCTGCCGCCGCCCGCCAACACCACCGGCAGATTGTCGTGCTGATGCCGATTGCCGTCGCTCAGGCTGCTGCCGTAGACGATCATCGAGTGGTCGAGCAGCGTGCCGTCGCCGTCCTTCGTCGCCTTCAGCTTACCCAGGAAGTACGCGAACATCTCCACGTGATGCTGGTCGATCTTTTGCAGCTTCTCGATCTTGGCCGCATCGTTGAAGTGGTGCGAGAGGCCGTGGTGCGCGTCCGGCACGCCGATCGACCGATACGTCCGGTTGCCGCCTTCGCGCCCGATCATCAGCGTGATGACGCGCGTCATATCCGTCTGGAACGCCACCGTCATCAGGTCGAACATCAATTGGATGTGCTCCTCGAACGTCGGCGGGATGCCGGCCGGCCGGTCCATCGCGGGCAGCGGTCCTGCGGCGGCGCTCTGCTCTTCCGCCTTCTGAATGCGCCGCTCGATCTCGCGGACGGAATCCAGATAGTCGCTCATCTTGCGCTTGTCGGAAGCCCCCAGGCTGCTGCCTAGCCGCGCGGCGTCACCCAAAACGAAATCCAGAATGCTGCGGTCCTGCCGCGCCATCATCGCGCGCGCCGCCGGGTCGGTGGTCTCGCCGTCGCCGAACAGGCGCTCGAACACCGCCCGCGGGTTGGATTCGAGCGGCAGCGGCGTCGTGGGCGAGCTCCAGGAAATCGTGTTGCTGTAAGCGCAGCTATAACCCGAATCGCATCCGCCCACCAGGCGAACGTCTTCGAGGCCCAGTTCGAACGAGGGCAGCGTGGTCTGCTTACCGATCTCGCGCGCCGCGATCTGGTCCACCGAAATGCCGGACTCGATGTCGGCGCCCTGCGTCTTCTTCGGATGCACGCCGGTCAGCCACGTAGAGCCCGCGCGCGCGTGGTCGCCGGCGCCGTCGCCCAGCGCGAAGCCGGTGTGGTGGTCCAGGCCCGAAAGCAGCAGCACGTTCTCGCGGAACGGCTCGATCGGCTGCAGCGTCCGCGGCAAAGCAAAGGCGGCGCCATCGGCCTGCGGCGTCCAGTCCTTCATGATGATGCCGTTCGGCACATAGAGGAAGGCCATGCGCGTGGCGGGCGCGCCACCGGTACGGGCGGGCGCGGCGAAGGCCGGCGTCATGGCATCGAGGAACGGCAGCGACACGAGTGTGCCGAGCCCGCGCAGAAACGTGCGGCGCTCGAGGAATTTCTTCGTGATGTTCATCGTTCCGGGGTTCTCCTCATTTGGAATGGGACGCTGTTCACAATCGATAAAATCATTGCCGAGAATCGATACTCTTTAGCTGCAGTATCGCGCCGGGCCTGGCGCACCGACGGCCAATCGTAATACTCAAGTCCGCGGCCCAGTCCGTAGGTCATCAGCTTTTCAGCCAGGCACTCGATGAACTGGTCCCGCCGGTCGAGTATCACTTTCTTCAAGCCGGCGGGACCCACGAACACGATGCCGCCCGGCAGCGATCCGGATACGTCGATCTCCGCGCCGCCCTCGCTGCTGCGGAATCGCCCCGTCGGGTCGTAGTTCTCGAGCGCGAACCCCAGCGGATCCAGGCGCACGTGGCAGGAGGCGCACTCGGCGTTGGCGCGGTGCTTCTCCATCTGTTCGCGGAGGTTCTTGGGGGAGTTGGCGGCCGATTCGGCAAGCACCGGCACCGGCGGCGGCGGCGGTGGCGGAGCGCCCAGCACGTTTTCGAGAATCCATTTGCCGCGCAGCACCGGCGACGTGCGGGTGGGTTGCGAAGTCACCGCGAGGATGCCGCCCTGCGTCAAAATGCCGCCCCGCTCCGGCGTGGTGAGCGCGATCTTACGGAAATAAGTGCCGCGCACGCCCGTCAGCCCGTAGTGCCGCGCCAGGCGCTCGTTAACGAAAGTGTAATCGGCGTCCAGAAAATCGAGCACGCTGCGGTCTTCCTTCACGATGTACTGGAAGAGCGATTCGGTCTCGCGCCGCAAAGCCTCACGCAGCGGATCGTCGAAGTTCGGATACTTCTCGGGATCGGGACGCCACGACGCGATGTTGCGCAGTTCCAGCCACTGCCCCGCGAAGTTGTCCACCAGCGCCTTCGCCTTCGGGTCGGCCAGCATGCGGACGATCTGCGCGTTCAGCACCGCCGGCTCATGCAGCTTCTTCTGTTCGCCCAGGCGCTGCAGTTCCTCGTCCGGTATGCTGCTCCACAGAAAGAACGAAAGTCGCGACGCCAGTTCCAGGTCGCTTGCACGATGCACCGCACCGGCCACAGCCGGCGCCGGATCGCGTTCCACGCGGAACAGGAAATCGGGAGAAACCAAAATCCCGCGAAGCGCCGTTTCGATTCCCGCGTCGAAATTGCCGCCGTCCTGGCGCCCCATGGCGAAAAGTTTCATCAGCGGCGCCAGGTCCGCCGGCGCCACCGGACGCCGGTAGGCGCGCCGCGCCAGTGCCGTCAGGACTCGGTTGGCGCACGGTTCTTCGGGCGCTCCCGCAGTCGGCCGGCACACGAAAATGCGTTTGCGGCTCTCCGTATCGCCAGGTCCGGTCGCCTTGAATGGACCGGCAATGGTGACCGATTCCACTGAAACCGGAGTTGCCTGCGGCGGCGGCGCACCGCCCCGGCGGCCGCCCGTCTGTCCACCCTCGGTCTTTTGGTAGTCCGTCAGGAACCCCGCAGCCACGGCCCGCATTCCCGCCGGAACCGGCAGGCGCATCTCGTAATTCCGGGTATCCTGCGCTTCCTCGGCGCTGTTGACGTTGACGTCGAAGAGATGGAGACGCTTGCCGTCCACCCGCAGATCGAGCTTGGCCGCCGGAGCATTGGGCGCCGGATTTCCGCGCACCCGCACCAGAATCGAATACTCCGCATCCAGCGGGAAATAGCGGCGCACCAGAATTCCGCCGCGCTCGTTGGGCGGCAATTCGTCCATCCAATCCGAACCGCGCCCCGCCGGAAATTTCTCGATCGCCGCGCTCGCTTTGCTGGTGCCCAGCGCCGTCCGGCTGATCCGCCGCGCCGCGCTCATATACTTCTCCATGTGCAGCGGCGACACTGTCAGCACGTCCCCGATGTTGTCGAAGCCGTACCCGGAATCGTCCGGCGGCAGGCCCGCGGCGTGGTCGAAATCAAGCGCCAGCAGATCGCGGATCGCGTTGCTGTACTCGACGCGGTTGAGGCGGTGGATGGCAGGCGCGCCCGGGTTCGGCTTGGCCGCGGCGGCGCGGTCGAGTTGCGCCTCCAGCCAGTCGACCAGCGCCGCCCGCGTGGATGCGTCGGGCGCGGGCAGGTTCAGAGGCGGCATTTCGCCGGTCCGCAATTTGCGTAGCACCCGTTCCCAGGTGGCGGCGCCTGCACCGACGTCCGCGGTCTGGACCGCCATGAGCGACACGCCCGCGGTTTTCAGCTTATCGTTATGACAGCCGACGCAGTATTGGGTGAACAGCTTTTGGGCGGACGCAAGCTCCATGCTTTGCGCGCAAAGCGCCGTCGCCGCGGCCAACAGACAGACAACAGTTCGCAGCTTTTCCTCCGTGCGATTGCCCAGTTGCTACCTGTATTAATATATCATCCAGGCATATGCGCAGAGCGGAACGAATCTGGCTCTTAGTTCTAGGACTGTCGTTACCCATACTGGCTGCCGACGCCCGCCTCCTCGACGCCGTCCGCAATCGGGATGAAAAAGCCGTTCTTGGGCTGCTCAAGCAGGGCGTGGACGTCAACGCAGCCCGCCCCGACGGCTCCACCCCGCTCTTCTGGGCCGTGAATCGCGAGGACGCCGAAATCGTCGCCGCGCTCATCCGCGCCGGCGCCAACGTCAATGCCGTCGACCAGAACAGTGAGACTCCGCTCACCCTGGCCTGCACCGCCGGCAATCTCGCCATCGCCCGCCAGTTGCTCGATGCCAAGGCTAATCCGAATGCCCGGCGCTGGAGCGGCGACACTCCCCTGATGGGTGCCATCAATGCGGGAACTCTGGACTTGGTGAAACTCCTGCTCGAGCGCGGCGCGGAAGTAAATGCCGCCGAATCGCGACTCGGCCAGACGGCCCTTATGTGGGCCGCGGCCGACGGCCGCACGGAAATCGCCCGCCTGCTGGTGGACCACGGTGCCGACGTCAATGCAGTGTCGAAGAGCGGTTACAACGCGCTGCTGTTCGCCGCCCAGCGCGGCGAGGCCAACACCGCCAAGCTTCTGCTGGCCGCCAAAGCCGATCCCAAGTTCAAGGCGCCCGATGGCAGCACCGCGTTCCTCGTCGCCCTCGCGCGCGGCAACGAATCCGTAGCGCAAATGATGCTGGATTACGGCGTCGATGTGAACGCGCGCGACAAGAACGGGGGTACGCCGCTGATCGAAGCCGTCAGGCAGGGCAAGATCGAGCTCGTTCGCGACCTCGTCAAGCGCGGCGCCGATTTGCATGCGCGCACCGAGGGCGCCGCGGTCCGCGGACCCTTCGGGGGCGGCGGTGGGATGACACCGTTTCTCGTAGCTGCCCAGACCGGCAACATCGCCGTCATGAAAGAGTTGATCGCGCTCGGCTCCGACCCCAAGGAGAAGACGCCCGACGGTTCCGGAGCGCTCTTCCTCGCCACCAGCAGCCGCCGCCTGGACGCCGTAACGTTCCTGGTCGAGCAGGGCGCCGACGTTAACGACGCTCCCAAAGGCCGCGGCAGCGCATTGCATACCGCCATCCGCTTCGGCTCGAACGACATCATTCAGTACCTGGTGGATCACGGCGCCGACCTGACGATCAAGGACGGTTTCGGCAGGAACCCGCTCGAAGAGGCCGATTTTGAGGCCCCCAAGCCCACCATCGAGCTGATGCGGAAGATAACCGCGGAAAAGAAACTGCAATGAAACATCGGATCGCCATTCTGTTTCTGACGGGTCTCCTGCCGCTGGCTGCGCAGGAAGGCCCGCCCGCGGAAGGCGGAGGTGGCCGCGGCGGCCGCGGGGGACGCGGCAACATTCGCGATTTCCTCGGGCTCGGCCCCGCACCCGATGCCGCTGCCGCCGAGCGCGGCGCTAAGTTGTACGCGCCCAACTGCGCCTTCTGCCACGGCGACAAAGCGCGCGGCGCGGAAGGCCCCAACCTGATCCGCTCGGCCCTCGTGCTGCACGATGAGAAAGGCGAACTCATCGGCCCGCTGCTCGTGCAGGGACGCCTCGACAAAGGCATGCCCGCGTTCCCCGGCCTCACCGAAGCGCAGCGCTACGACGTCGCGCAGTTCCTCCACCTGCAGGTGGAACTGGCGGCCAACCGCGGCACCTACAAGCGGCTGAACATCGTCACGGGCGATGCGAAGAAGGGCGAGGAGTACTTCAACAGCACCGGCCGCTGCCACACCTGTCACTCGGCCACGGGCGACCTGGCGCACATCGCGTCCCGCTTCCAGCAGCCCGATCAGTTGCAGAACCGGTTTGTCTGGCCCGGTGGCGGTGGCTTCGGCGGACCCGCCGCCCGCGCTCCCAAAGTGACCGTCACGCTGCCCTCGGGGCAGGCAATCGCGGGCACCCTCAAGCGTCTCGACGATTTCAATGTCTCCCTGTACGACGCCGCCGGCAACTATCACGCCTGGTCGCGCGAGAGTGTGAAGGTCGACGTCGACGACCGGTTCAAAGGCCACCGAGAATTGCTCCCTCAGTACACCGATGCCGACATGCACAATCTGACCGCTTACCTGGTGACCTTGAAATGAGGGCCCTCGCGCTCGCGTTCCTGCCACTGATCCTCGCTGCGCAAGGCCTCGATCCCGCGAAGCTGCTGCAGCCGCCCACCGACACTTGGCCCACTTACAACGGCGACTATTCGGGACGGCGCTACAGCACGCTGACGCAGATCAACCAGTCCAACATCGGCTCCCTGTCGCTCACCTGGATGTACCGCATCGCCAACATCGGCCCGCAGCGCGGCGTGGGAAATCCGGAGATCAAATCGACGCCCCTGCTGGTGAACGGCATCCTGTATTTCACCATCCCCGACCACGTCTGGGCGGTCAACGCGCGCACCGGTGAAGAGCTCTGGCATTACTCGTGGGTGGACCACGGCGGACACCTGGTGGGCAATCGCGGCGTGGGAATGTACCGTGAATGGCTCTATTTCTTCGGACCCGACGGCTGGTTCATTTCGCTTAACGCGAAGGACGGCAAGGAGCGCTGGCGCAAAAAGATCGCCGACGAAAAGATGCAATACTTCACGACTACGGCCGCGTTGGTGGTGAAGAACCACGTGATCATCGGGGTGGGCGGCGACGCCATGGACGTCCCCGGCTTTCTCGAATCGCGCGACCCCGAAACCGGCGAGCTGCAATGGCGCTGGAACACTGCGCCGCGGCCAGGCGAGCCGGGTTCCGAGACATGGCCCGACCAGGCCGCCATGGAACACGGCGGCGGCATGACGTGGCTGCCCGGCACTTACGATCCGGATCTCAATCTTATTTATTGGGGCACCGGCAATCCGAATCCGGTCTTCGCCGGGCAAGGCCGCAAGGGGGCGAATCTCTGGACCTGCTCCATCGTCGCTCTCAACCCCGATACCGGAAGACTGGTCTGGCATTTCCAGGGTTCGCCGCACGACACGCACGACTGGGACAACATCGAAACCCCTGTCCTGTTCGACGCCGATGTGAACGGGCAGAAGCGCAAGTTGCTGGCGCAGGCCGCACGCAATGGCTTTTTCTTCGTGCTCGACCGGACCAATGGGAAGAGCCTGGTGAGCAAGGGATTCGTCGGCGTCAACTGGGCCAAGGGCATCGACGAGAAGGGCCAGCCGATCCCCGATCCCGCGAAAGAGCCGAAGGTGGATGGCTCCATAATCAACACTCCAGGTGGCGGCGGCACCAACTGGCCTCCGCCGAGTTTCTCACCGGACACCGGCCTGTTCTACGTGAATGCGCGCCGCGGTTACAGCGTCGCCTACCTCACCGATACCGACGACCACCCCGAAGGTTACGGCGGGGGTGGAGGCGGCGGTTTTTCCGAGCCCGTGCTCGAAGCGCTCGATTACAAAACCGGCAAGGTAGTCTGGAGCCACGTGTATCCTACCGGCAACTTTGGCAACGCCGGCGCCGGCATTCTGACCACTGCGGGCAAACTGCTTTTCACGGGCGACCCGGCGGGCAACCTGATCGCTTACGACCCCGCCGCCGGCCGCATCCTATGGCATTTCCGCACGGGCTCGAACGTGAGCAACGGCCCCATGACCTACCAGTTGGACGGCAAGCAGTACATGGTAGTCGGCGCCGGCGACACTCTTTACGCATTCGCCCTTGTGCGGAACTAAGGTTTCGCGTTCCCACCGCTACGCGTGCAAGCCCTGCGGCTGGGCCACATGGGCGCCTGGCAGGCGGAAGAGAAAGCACGCTCCGCGGCCGGGTTCGGACTCCACCCACAGGTCGCCGCCATGCTCGATCACGGTCTGCCGGGTCAGTGCCAAGCCCAGGCCCAGACCGTTGCGCTTGCCCGCCGTGACGAACGGCTGGAAGAGATTCGACCGGATCTCGGGCGCGATGCCCGGTCCGTTGTCCTCCACTTTCGCCAGCACCGAATCGTTGTCCATGGTGGCTGAAATCCGAACCTCGCCGCCATCCGGCATGGCCTCGAGCGCGTTGCCGATCAGATTGACGAACGCGCGCTCCATGCGGCTGCGCTCAAGCGGCAGCTCAATGTCGGGGGAGATCGAGAGGCTCACCTGAACGCCCTGGGCCTCGGCGGCGGACGCGAGCGAATCGCAGGCCGCGACCGCCACTTCGCGGAGGCGGCACATTTCGGGTACGCCCCTCTTGCCGCGCGAGACGTTGAGCAGGTCCTGCAGCAGTTCCTGAATGCGCCGCGATGCGCGGTAGATGTTGCCAGCCAGACGTTTGACGTGCGCCGGCGGCAGGTCGGCATCCACCAACATCTCGGCGCCGCCGTAAATGGCCGCCAGCGGGTTGCGCAGATCGTGGACGATGGAACCCGACAGCCGGCCGATGGTCGAAATGCGCTCCTGGCGGATCAGGTCTTCGCGAGCCTGACGGATGGAAGCGCACATCGTGTTGAACGTGCCGGCCAGGCGGCCGATCTCGTCTTCGCTGTTCACGTCCACTTCGATGGCGTAGTTCTGGCGCGCCACTTCGGCGGCGGCCCGGTCCAGTTGCTCCACGGGCTCCACGATGCGCCGCGCCAGCAGGTACGTAAGCACGAATGCCGCGCAAACCGCCACCAGCCACAGCAGAATAATGTTGGTCTTCAAGCTGGCGATGCGGCCGCGAGCGCCTTCAAACGTGCGCAGAATGCAGAGGCGGCCCACTTCATTGCCCGCGATATCGAGCAGCGGCGTTTCGAAGCGCGCATACTCCACCACCCCGTCGCTCACGCGGTCTCCGCCGCGCGCCCGCGCAATATCCGCCACCACCGTCTGGGTGGCGCGCGGGTTCAGAGTAGAGGCGATGACGCGACCCGGGGTCAGGAACAGGAACTCGCTGCCGCCGGTCGCCTCCTTCAATGACTGCGCCACCAGGGGATCGACGTGATAGCCCGCCACCAGCACGTTCACCAGGCCCATCAGCGGCTGGCCGTCCACTGCCTGCGACGACTCGACGTAGACCGGCGTGATCGCCATCTGGTACAACTCGCCGTCGAGCAGCGAATAACCGGTGGACTGCTGCGGGAAATTGCGCGCGGCGGTTTGCACCACGTCCATGGGCTCGCGTAGCGAGAGGGAAGTCACGCCGCCCAGCGAGGCACGCACTTTCCCGCGTGAATCCGTCACCAGAAAAATGGCGTTGGAGCTGGAAATCTTCGACCACAGCTCTCCCGCGAAATCCTGAATGGTGGCGCGATCGTTGGTCCCGAATGCCGCCCGGACCTCCTTCATCGAGCTGAGGATGCGGCTGATGGAAGCGAGCATGTCGGTGCGGCCCGTCAGCAGCGAATTGTACGCCTGGAAACTGGCGCGCACCTCTTCCGTAAGACTGTCCTGCATCGTCGCCGTGATATGGCGCAGCACGATTTCGCCCGTGATGGCGAAGAGCACCGTCATGGCCAGAAACGTGGAAAGCAGGATCTTCCACAGCAACGAGAGGCGGGAGAAGCGCGGCCACTTCATTTCTGCGCTCCGGGATACGTGCCGTCGTTGGCGACGGGCGGGTATTCCTTCCCCATTTTGTTCAGGTGCGGCGCCGCGATATAGCCTGTCTCCGAAATCGAAATCAGGGGCATTGCCAGGCCGGCTTCCGGCACCGTGATGCGGCGCTCCAGAAACTTCAGGTTCTCGGGCAGCGCCCGCTCGTGGAAAAGGCGCATCTGGTATTCGCCCGGCGGCACATCGCCCAACGTGTATTTTCCCGCGGCCTGCGTGAGCGTGTACCACGGCGTGGGCAGTACCGCGATGATGGCGCTCATCGCGGAGTGAATGTTGCAGAACACGCGCACGATGCCGGGGTGCCGGAACGTCTGCAGCTTCGAGGTGCCTGGAGCATACAGGCCGAGGTCGAATGGCTGGCCGCTAAAATTCGAGAAAGCGTTGTGGAAGATGGGGTCGAGATTCGGAAAATCGACCGTGCTGCCGACCGAGACGGCCACCACGTGAGGTACGAAATGCTTCTCCTTCTGGAGCATCTTCACACGCATGGGCGGGGCTGCCGGAGCCGCGCGGTCTACTGGTTCGAGCCAGATCACCACGCCCGAATAGTCCTTTCGTTTGCGCACGGCGAGGTCCTTGGAGTTGGTGAGCTCTACTTCGCCGCTCACCGTGCCCGCGTGAACCACCGCCAGCCCCAGGCTAAAACAGATAACCGAACGCCAGATCATAGTGGTTGTTGATGCGGGTCCCTTGGCCGATGTACACGGTGCGAATCTGCGAAGTTTCAAAGCCCATCAGAACGTTGGGCGCCACCCGGAAATATACATTACCGCCAAACATGAGGTTCCTGCCGATGCTGCCGGCTGTCAACTCGGTGTTGGCGTCGTCGTGAATTCCGGAGAACACGTGGAAGTCGACGCGCGGCGCCGCGTGGATGGTGAGTTGGCTCCAACCGCCCTTACTGTGGATAGCGGCGGCGCGGCGGCCATACACGTAATATCCCTGGCGAATGCCGCCTGTCCCCAGGTGCGCGACGTTCTGTCCTGTAAAGAAGACGCCGGTCAGCTCCACGCGCTTCCAGGGGTTGAAGAACCAATCCGACGAAAACAAGCTGGAAGGAATCGCAAAGCCGTTGACATGAGTCGTGCTGACATGAAATCCGGGCGCGAACTCGATCCTTCGCTCGTCGTCAAGCCGGTGGGAGAATTCGAAGCGGCCTTCGAGCGCGGGCCGCGAGGCCTCGAGCGTCCCGGTAAAGTTGGTGGCATCATAGGGGGGCTGCTCGCGGGTCTGCACGACGCCGAGTTGCGCGCGCACTCCCGTGTTGCGACTTAGCGAGATGTCCTGCTCGACCCGTACCTGCGGAAGCCAAAGCCACAGGTTGCCGGCGCCGGTGAGTGGAGACACGCCGACCTGCGCCAGCGAGCTGGGCTCGCGCGGGTTGAAGATCGGCTTCTCGATTCCGGCCATGATGCTTCGCGTCTTCCATTTGATCTCGACGGATCCGGTGCGGAACCGCATGGTCTGGCTGAGCGGTGCGCTCCCGCTGAAGAAGTCCATGTAGACGGAGCCTTGCACCTTGCCGCCGGCCACCGTCTGCGGCCCGCGGAACTCGAGTCCGATGATGGTCTGGCGCATGGTGGCCCCGGCGCGGCCGGTGCCGGCTGCGGCCAGCGTCGGGTAATCGAATCCGCCGTTCTGCTTGGAATCCACGAACGCGTTGAACAGCACCAGGCCGGTGAGCCGGATCGGGAACTTCTGCGATGACTCGACTTTGGTCTGCGCGATCTCCTCGATGCGCCGGCCCTGGATCTCGACCTTCTCGTCGAGTGTGGCGGGCTGTTGGGGAACTTTGGCGTCCGGCACGGAATCGTCGGGCTCGGCCGGAACCTCTCCGTCCAGCCTCGCGCGAAGGGCCTTCACGTCTTGGCGCAACGCCTGATTTTCACGCTCCAGGCGGTCGAGTCTTTCCATGATGCGGGTGATTTCCGGCTGCGTCTGGGCGCCGGCGGCCAGCGGCCAAACCAGGGCTACCAGACCGATGAGCCTATTGAGTCGTGACATTGAGAAGTTGCTCCAGTTTCCGTCGCACTTGAGCGGGCGAGTACGGCTTGGGGAAGAATGCGCTGACACCGAGCTCGGCCACACGGCGCGGCGTCTCGGGGTCGGTATCGGCGCTGATTACGATGACGGGCGTGGAGGAGAGCCGCTGGTCGGCGCGGACGCGGCGGATCAACTCGAACCCGTCCATGCGAGGCATGTTCAGATCTGTTACGATCGCCTGCACCCCCGGACCCCCGTCGTTCAGAATGCGCAGTGCCTCGATCGCGGACCGCGCCAGCACCACCGAGAGTCCAGGAATGCCGAGGAGGGCAATTTCGAGGGGGGTGGCGCTGCTGTCGGAATCCTCCACAATCAGCACCCGTACCGAATTCCCGTCCGACCGCTGCCCCTCAACAGGCATTCTGTTATTGTCCCCCGAATCGGCCGCGTCGTAACGCCGCATCACCCCATCGAAGGTGTAAAATTCAAGCCCTTTATGGCATGAAGCGATATCCGACTCCATGCACAGTAAGAAAATGACGGGGTGAATTCGGGTCGGGTTCCAGTTTCTGGCGCAATTTCACGACGTGCGCGTCCACCGTTCGCGTGTTGGGAAAGAACTCGTAGCCCCACACGGAGTTTAGGATCATGTCGCGCGTCAACGGCCGGTCGGGATTATGCAGGAAATAGCAAAGCAGGTTATATTCCGCCGGGGTGAGCTTCAGATCTTCCCCTTTGCGAGTCACGACGCGACGCTCGAAATCGATGGTGGTATCGGAAAAATGGACTACTTTGCGCGCGTCGGGCGAGGCGCGCCGTAGCACGGCTCGGATGCGCGCCATCAGTTCGCGGGTGCCGAACGGTTTGACGACGTAATCGTCGGCGCCGATCTCGAGCAGGAGGACCTTGTCGACCTCATCTCCTACCGCGCTCAGCACGATGATCGGGGTACTGACGTGCGCCGCCCGCAAATTCTTGCAGATCTCGATGCCGCTCATGCCCGGGAGCCGCAGGTCCACCAGCACCATGTCCGGTTTCACCGTGATGGCTTTATCGAAACCGCTTTTTCCGTCGCCCGCCAGGACCGCGCGAAAACCGTCCTGTTCGAGCATGACCCCAATCGTGTCGCGCAGGCTTTCATCGTCATCAATCACGAGAATCGTCTGCATGGGTTTCTTGATTGTACCCAATCCTGTTAAGTACTCCTGTTCGGATATAGAGCCGTGACCGTACGGTACTTACCTAAGCTAACTGAGCCTGCTATTCGGTTGAATTGTTATACTCAACGGGGTGCGAGGAGGTGGGAACTCATCTATGCGGGTGACGGTAATCGGAACGGGCTACGTCGGAACCGTCACCGGGGCCTGTTTGTCATTCTTCGGGCATCGAGTGACGTGCGTCGACACCGACGCCGTCAAGATCGCCAGACTGCAGCGGGGCGAATCGCCCATTTACGAGCCCCACCTGCCAGAGATGCTGGCGCTCGCCGCTGCCCGCGGCGGAATTGAATTCACCACGGAGCTGGCGCCCGCGGCGGCCGCGAGCGACGTCATCTTCATCGCGGTAGGCACGCCGTCGCTACCCAGCGGGGAGGCCAATCTTTGTTACCTCGAAGCTGCGGCGCGCGGCATCGGCGCGGCCATGGACGGCTCGCGCTATCGCGTCGTCGTCAACAAATCCACGGTGCCGGTCGGCTGCGGGAATCTGGTGGAGACGCTGGTGCGCGAGGGTATCTCGGACGCCAATCCTGACGAGCGACGCAAGATCCGCTTCGGTGTAGCCAGCAACCCCGAATTTCTACGCGAGGGCTCGGCCGTTGCCGACTCGCTCTATCCCGACCGCATTGTGGTGGGCGCTGCCGATGCCAACACACTCGAGATCATGCGCGAGTTGTACCACCCGCTGGTGTGGCAGCTCTTCGATCCGCCATCCGGCCTGCCGCGGCCTGCGGGCATGGAACAGGTGCCGCTGCTTGCGACCACGCTCACCAGCGCCGAAATGATCAAGTACGCCGCCAACGCCTTCCTGGCGATGAAAATCGGATTCGCCAACGAGATGGCCAATATCTGCGAACGCGTGGGAGCTGAAGCGCCGGAAGTGATGGCGGGCATCGGGCTCGATTCGCGCATCGGCGCCAAGTTTCTGAACGCCGGCATCGGCTGGGGCGGCAGTTGCTTCGGTAAAGACGTCCATGCGCTGCTGCATACGGCGCGCGAATACGGCTACGATTCGAGGCTGCTGCAGTCCGCGCTCGACGTCAACACCGCGCAGCGCCTGATGGTGATCCAGAAGCTCCAGGAAAAACTCTTCATCCTGAAGGGCCGCACCATCGGCCTGCTGGGCCTGGCGTTCAAGCCCGATACCGACGACCTGCGCGACGCTCCCAGCCTTCACATTGCGGAGCGGCTCTTGCAATTGGGCGCCCGTGTGAAAGCCTATGACCCGATCGCCATGGACGCATGCCGGGCGCAGCGCAGCGATCTGAAGATCCGGTACTCGGAATCGCCGCTCGACCTGGCCACGGATGCCGACGCGCTGGTGCTGGTGACCGAATGGAGGCAGTTCGCCGCCCTGGACTTGGCGCAACTGGCGCGCGTGATGGCGAATCGGCTGTTGGTGGACGGCCGCAATCTGTTCGACCCGGAAGCCGCCGCAGCAGCCGGGTTCGACTACGCCGGAATCGGCCGCACCGCCCGCCCGCGCATCGCCGAACCGAGACCCTCGCAACTGGAGACCGAGGCTCCCGCGCCGGGACTCCGGACTACCTGACCTGGTGGGATTGCTCCCGAATCGTGGTGCCCAGAGGTGTGCCGAGCACCTGTGCGGCGCTGACCACGGTGCCGGTAACCGTAACATGCGAGCCACGAGGTGGGACGCCGCTCCTCGAGACTACGAAGATTTTGCCGGTATCGTCTTCCACCTGGTAGCCGCCGGTGTTCATCACGCCGACGGATGTGACGACGGTTCCGGTGACCCGTACCGTCCGGTTCCGGTAGTGCGAAGGATCGGCGTTGATCCGCGCGATTTTGACGGCGCCGCAAGCCGAAAGAAGCATCGCGGCCGCGGCGGTCGCAAGCAGTCTGAGTTTCATAACCCTCTGCTCTCCTGACGCGAGAAGCATGGCGCTGCGTTTCGAGATTCTCCGGCTGGGGCATACTGGAAGATATGCCATTGATCAAGGTGGGGACGGTGTCCGCCGTGCCGGCCGATTCCGTTTTGGAGGTCATGGTCGGCGCGCAGCCTTATGCGATCTGCAACGTGGGAGGGAGCCTCAGCGCGCTGAACGGCGTGTGTATCCACCGCGGCGGACCGCTGGGGCAGGGCCAGATCGAGAATGGCCGCGTGGTCTGCCCGTATCATATGTGGGCCTTCGACTGCCGCACCGGCGCCTACGATTACGATCCCACCAAAGGCGTCGCTACTTATCCAATCCAGGTGCAGGGTGACGACATCCTGTTGCAGGTGCCCTGAGTGCCCGAGCTTCCCGAAGTCGAAACGGTAACGCGGTCCATCGCGCCGCTGGTGGGGCGGCGCATCGTGTCGGCGGAATTTCGCTGTCTGCGGGTGCTGCGCGGCGGCGATCCCGACCACATGGCGGCGCGCATTCAGGGCCGCAAGATCGTGGGCGTGAAGCGATACGGAAAGTTCATCACCGTTTCGCTGCAAGGCGGCGGCTATCTGCTGATCCACCTTGGCATGACCGGCCGCCTGCTGCTGGGCGGTCCGCAGGGCAAGCACACGCACGCCATCCTGACGCTCGACCGCGGCCTGCTTCTCTATGACGACAGCCGGCAGTTCGGCTCTTTCCAGTTCAGCGAAGAATTTCCGGCGCGCGTGGCGAGGCTGGGCCCGGAACCGCTCGAAGTGCCGTTCGAAGAATTCGCCGCCGGGCTCAAACGCCGCAAGACGAGTGTGAAGGCGCTGTTGCTGAACCAGACGTTCGTGCGCGGCGTGGGCAACATCTATGCCGATGAAGCGCTGTTCCGCGCCGGCATTCATCCGCAGGCAATGGCGTCGCGCATCCGCGGCGACCGCGCGCGCCGGCTGTACGACGGCATGGTGAAGGTGTTGACGGAAGCCATCGCCGCCGGCGGGTCGTCGATTTCAGATTACGTGGATGCGGAGGGCCGCAAGGGCTTCTTCCAGCTCAGCCACCGCGTATACCAGCGAACCGGCGAACCCTGTGTGAAGTGCAAGACGCCGATTCAGAGAGTGATTGTGGCGCAACGATCGTCGCACTTTTGTCCCAAGTGCCAGAAGAGGTAGGCTACTCGGATTGCTCGGAACACGCCTCGAACAATCTTTGGCAACGCGGAGAAGCGTCCTTCACCCGCTCGGGTCGGATCTTCTTCAGAAGATGGGGAGCGTGCTTGGTCTTGTGATAAGGTCCTTTTTGAGTGTGCCTGGTCGCCTCTCTCAACCGGTCAAGGACATCTTTCTTTCGAACATTCTCCACGTGCCCGTCGCCAGCCAGTGCCGCCATGCGGAACCCTTGGCCGTAGAAGGGCTCTATCATCTCAATGTCCGCCAGGAACCACGATTCCATGCACTGCACCATCCAGACACGGAATCCTTCGAGCGGGGGCTCACGCCTTGCCGTTGGCACACAGATTCGAAAAGTCCGTCAGTGTAGGGTTCCTCGCTGTCGATGAGCAGCACATTGAATGCGTCAGGATGGCGCTTCAACCCGTCCAGAAAGTCTGCGGTAGCGGTCGCACCGCCCGCGATGAATTGGACCCGGCATCCGATCGGCAGCGGCAATTCACGGAAGAACTCGCGAAACCCCTGTCTTAGCGCATCGTCCCCTTCGAAGTAGATGCGCATCTCGGTTACCATCGGTTGCCACCGATTTCACCCTTCCTCCAAATCTCACCCAGGCGATAGCGATCGAGCCAGTTATCCAAGTCTGCGGATGAGAGTCGCGTGAATTCGGTCCCTCTTTCAGCGTAGCGCTCACAGACTACAACTGATTCCGGCTGATCGGACAACGCGCTCACCAAAGCCTCCGAATGAGTGGTCACGATCAACTGCGACCGCACCGACGCTTCTTTGAGAAGGTCTGCAACTATGGAAAGGCCGTCCGGATGGAATCCAGCCTCGGGCTCATCGATGCACAGCAGTGGAGGCGGTTCCGGATGCAATAAGACGGCCAGCAGACAGAGGAATTTCAGAGTGCCGTCTGAGAGCCGTACTGCTGAGATTGGCTGATCGATCCCGCGCTCTTTGACGTAGGTCTGGGCAATGCCGCCGCCCAAGCGTTTGCGAGCGCTTTCGGCCCTTTCCCAGAACCTCTGAAGATACTCATTCACGATGCCCATCCGGTTGTGAAAATCCATCTCGTCAAGAATGAGAGCGAGATTGGAGCCGTCCTCCTGAAGGAAGTCCTTTGGCGCATCAGACGCAATACCCATTCGCGACGGCGCGGTCGGACCTGTATTGAAGCCTCTAAACAGCCGGATTGAACTCAACGCTTTGCCGAAGGCGGTCATTACTGGCAAGCCATGCGGGTCCCGGTACATCGCCAGTATCGACCTCGGGTCAGATATCTGACTCTCCATGATGGAACCTTCGGGCTGCTGCCTGAATATCTTCGTGCCACTTGCATTCCTCTCGAAGAACACCCGTCCGGAGCCGTTCTCAGCGGGACCACCCGCGGAATAGAGGCCTTCGTTGGTGATTTGAAGGCCGGGTTCGGTGAACGCAAGGGAGTACCGCAACGGGTGTTCGGTCTCCGGGAGTGTAGCCTCGCACGTTAGTTTGGCAACGCCGGAACTCGTTGGCCGCCTGCCTATCCACTCGCGCACGCCACCACCCTCGTAGAGGGCACGAAGCAAATCGTCAGGCGCCGCTTTGAGCAGGCTGATGGCTGCGATCAGATTCGACTTCCCCGAAGCGTTCGGCCCAATGAGCACATTGAGCGGCCGAAGCTCCAGCGTGGTTTCGTGGAACGACAGCAGATCTGTCAGGCTAATCGACCGGAGCAGCATGGACACTGCTCATTGTAATGGGAGACGCTGCGGTGCGCTATTGCTGAACGGAGGGCGCGGGCTGAGCGGCCATGTCTTCGAAGGATTCGGGCGGATTGTAGTAGAGGATGCGCAGGCAGTTTTCACAGGACATGATCTGGTCGCCCCTCTTCAGTTCCTGGAAGAACTGAGGGCGCAGCGTCAGGTTGCAGGCGCTGCAGCGCCCGTCGACGGCCTCGGCAATGCCGATGGCATGGCGGGCGGCCCGCACGCGCTCGTATCGCTGATAGACGGCGGACGTCATCTGCGTTACGATCCCCGCGCGCTCGGTCTTCAATTCATTGGCGGCCTTCTGATCGACGGCGGTGCGGTCGCGAGCCAGGCCCTTCTCCCCCTCGACCTGCGCCTTCTCTACCTTGAGCGACGCTTCCGCCGCCTTGACGTTCTTATCCAGCGACTCGGATTCCGACATCAGTTCGAGAATGCGGTCCTCGGCTTTGCGGATTTCCGCCTGGCAGAAATCGATCTCGCTTTGAAAGGCCCGGAACTGCTCATTGGTCTTCGCCTGGCCCATCTGGTCTTTCAACTTCGAGATCTTCTGCTCCTGAAGCTGGATATCGCCCTCGCACTTCTTCCGCTCCTTCTGATTAGCGAGGAGTGCGGCACGGTCGGCTTCGAGCTTGCGCTCGTGCGAGACCAGCTTCTTTTCGATTTCGGCAACGTGCCTGGGCAGGGCGGCAATCTCGCGCGCCAGGTCCGCAAGACGGTTGTCAATTTCTTGCAGACGGATCACCAACTTCAGGTCGGGGAGCATTCCTTATGGCAGTGTAACACGCGTTTTTCAGCGCCTGCACTTCATCCAGGCGGAAGGCGCGGGCGGCTGCGTAGAAGACGGCGGCGCCCAGCGGAATCGAGATCGCGACGTCCGCCAGTTGCGCCAGTTTGCCGGATGCGAGCGCGTGCACGCCGCGGCTCGACAGCAGGCACGCCGCGCCCATCACGGCGGACGCGCCGCCAATCCGCAGCGTGCTCGAAGCGAGATGCCGAAGACCGGGAGCGCCCAGGAATGTGTACAGGACCGCCGCGCCCGCGAGTGCCACGGCCGACGTGGCCAGCGCCAGGCCGCCATGGCCGAAGCGCTCCACCAACCGGGATGCGGCGGCATAGTTGACCGCCACCGAAAGCACGCTGACCAGCATCGGGGTGCGCGCGTCGTTCAACGCATAGTAAGCGGGCGCCAGAAGCTTGACTGCGGCGTATCCCGTGAGGCCGACGCTGTAACACGCCAGCGCTACGGCCGTCTGATGCGCGTCGTATGCGGTGAAGCGCCCCCACCCGAAGAGCGCGCCGATGATGCTCTCACCCAGCAGTGCCAGGCCGACCGAGGACGGGATCGTGAGCAGCAGCAGCGTCCCCAGCGAGTGCGCCAGGGTCGAGCGGAATTCTTCCATGCGCGCGCCGGAGACGCTGCGCGAGATGGACGGGAGCGTGGCCGTAGCAATCGCCACACCGAACAGGCCGAGCGGAAACTGCATAAAGCGGAACGCATATCCGAGCCAGCTTACGGGGCCGTTGACCACGTGTCCCGCGGCATCCGTGAGGCCTGAAGCCAACCGCGTGTTGACCGTGATGTTCACCTGCAGCGCGGCGTTGCCCACCAGCGCCGGAATCATCAGTGCGAAGATGCGCCGCACGCCGGGGTCGCGAAGGTCGACGCGCGGCCGGTACGCAAAGCCCTCGCGCCAAAGGCTGGGAGCCTGCCAGAGCAGTTGCAGCGCGCCGCCGCCCACCACCCCGCAGGCCATCGAGACGATCGGCCCGTTGCCGGACGCGCGGCCGAGCGTGAAGCCCAGCGCCAGGCCGATCGCGACCGACCCGATATTGAAGAACGTCGAGGCCAGCGCCGGCACCCCGAAGCGGCCGCACGCATTCAGCACGCCCATCGCCTGCGCGGCCAGCGTGACCAGCAGCAGGAACGGGAACATGATGCGCGTCAGCAGCACCGCCAGTTCGAACTTCCCCGGCACCAGCGCGAACCCGGGGGCGAGCAGACGCACCATCTGCGGGGCAAAAATCATCCCCAGGCCGCAAACCGCTCCCACGATCAGAAGCAGGGCCGTCGCCACGGAATTTGAGAGTGCGGCCGCTGCGCTCCTGCCTTTCGTCGCCAGGCTGTGGGTGAACGCCGGGACGAAGGCGGAGGAGAGCGCGCCTTCGGCGAACAGGTTGCGCGTGAGGTTCGGAATGCGCACCGCAAGCAGGAAGGCATCATAGGCCTCGCCCGCGCCGAACAGGCGGGCCATTACGATTTCGCGCATCAGGCCGGTGATGCGGCTCGACAGGACGGCGGCGGAGACTACGCCGGCGGCGCGGTAGAACGCGTGCTTGTGGGCCACGTTACTCGGCGCGCCGGACCTCCACCTGGCGGTAGATCTCCTGCGTCTGCGCCATCGTAGCGAACGTCATGCCGGGCAGCAGGGCGGAAGCCGTTCCGGCGGCCACGCCCCAGCGCAGGGCTTCGGCGCTGTTGTCCTTGCGCTTCATCGACCACGTGTAGGCCGCGCTCAGCGCGTCGCCGGCGCCGATCGGGCAGACGGCATCCACGCGCGGCGGCAGCGCCTCGATCAGGCCGTCGCGAAAAGCGCCGACGGCGCCGCGGCTGCCGAGCGAGAGCACCACGCCTTCCGGCCCCATTTTGCGAATGCGCTCGGCCGCTTCGAGGTAATGCGTGCGCGTCAGCAGCGTGCGCCCCAGCAGGCGCTCCGCCTCCATCTGGTTCGGCGTCACCACGGTGGGACGCGCTTCGATGCCTTCGCTCAGCGCTTTGCCCTCGGCGTGCAGCAGCGTCTTCACTTTCTTGTGGCGCGCCGCGGCGATCAGCTTTCCATAAAACGATGACGGCACACCCGGCGGCAGACTGCCGCAGACCATCAGCCAGGAGGCGCTGTCGAGCGTCTCGCGAACCAGTCGCTCCAGCTTGTTCACTTCGACCTTGCTGAGCGCCGGCCCGGCTTCGTTTAGGTTGACCGTGAGGCCGTGTTTATCGGTGATGGTGAGGTTCGTCCGGATGGCGTTTTGGATGGGCACAACGGAGATTTGGTAACCGCATCCGCTGAGGTGCTGCTCGAGGCGCTTTCCGGTATCGCCGCCCGACGGGAGAACCGCGATGGTTTCGCCTCCGAATGAATGGATCACGTATGACGCGTTGATCCCGCGGCCGCCCGCCGATTCGCGGCTGGAATTGATATACGAACGGTCTTCAAACGCCAGCCGGTCGACACTGATAATTCGGTCGATAGCCGGATTGATCGTGAGTGTGACAATCAATCCCCTATCTTACGCAGGATCGGGACGCCGTGTCTCAGCGTAGATGGTCGTAGCCGAGAGGCGCGAGCGCGACGCCATCGAGCTCGACCGCGCCCGGTCGTCCCTTGCGCATGGTGCCGATTCGCGTCAGCGGCAATCTCTTGAAATGATGCGGCACCGAGCGGCGCGGTGGTACCGTGAACAGCAATTCATAGTCCTCGCCACCGTGCAGTGCCTGTGTCAGAGTAGCGCCCGCATAGAGCGGCGGCGCACTGATTTCGGCGCTCAATCCCGACGCCAGACAAAGGCGGCGCAGGTCGAGCGAGATGCCGTCGCTCAGGTCCATAGCTGCGGTGGCGCGCAGACGCTCGCGCAGGAATTTCCCGAGCGCGATCCGCGGCTCGGGATGGACGTGGCGGCGCCATGCCGCTCCCGTGCCTCGAGCAAGCCCGAGCGCCGATCCGCCCAGTTTGCCCGAAACGTAGATGGCGTCGCCCGCACGCGCGCCGTCGCGACCGAGAGCGGTGCCACGCGGCACGGCGCCGCACACTACGATGTCGCACGTCACTTTCTCCGCGCGACCCAGATCGCCGCCGGCGAGCGGAGCGCCCTCGCGCTTCGCCAGACGCAGCAGGCCGCGGTAAAACCCATCCACCCAGCGCGTCCCCACGTGCCGCGAGAGCGCCAGTGAAAGCAGGCAGAATCGCGGCTCGCCGCCCATGGCTGCGATATCGCTGAGGCCGCGCGCCAGCGCTTTCCAACCCACCTCCTCGGGCGTGTGGGTAGAGCGGCGGAAGTGCACGTCTTCGACGAGCAGGTCGGTGGTGAACAGGAGGTCTTCCGCACTGCCGCGCGGGCGGAAAATGGCGCAATCGTCGCCGATCCCCCGCACCACTCCGGAGCCGCGCGGGATGGCAGTCCGGCGCCGGATTCGCTCGATCGTTTCCACTTCACTCAAGGAGATCCCTGTGCTCTTGACCATACTTTCGTCTTCTGAGAGAATACCGTACGCAGTTTGAAACAGTTGCTGGGAAGCGCCTCGAAAAGTCCTCGCAAGTCTCGAAAGTTTCCGCTTTCCTTGTCCGGGACCCAAGAGCACAGCCAACCATGATTCAGGAGAAGAAGTTAGTGAAGGAAAAAGGTGTAGTGAAGTGGTTCAACGCCGCCAAGGGCTATGGATTTATCCAGCGATCGAGCGGTGACGACGTGTTCGTTCATTTTTCCGCGATCCAGACCAACGGGTACCGGACTCTGGATGAAGGCTCGGAGGTGGAGTTCGAGGTCAAGCAGGGGCCCAAGGGTTTGCAGGCCGAGAACGTCAACCGCGTGTAGCTGTTGTTTTGCGCGCATAGCCCGTTGCGCGTTCTATAATAAAAAGTACATGTTCCACAAGCTGCCGGCCGGGAGAGCAACGCTCATCCTGCTGCTGATGTGCGCAGTTGTTTGCGCGCAGACGGCGTTGCTTGCCTCGGAACATTCGCACCAGCATTCTCAGCAACACTGCTGCGGCCTATGCCACGTGGGTCCGATGCCGCTACTGGCGGCGACGGTGTCCACCGGCTTCGTGCCCGTTGTCGCTCTGGCCTGGATCTCCTGGGCCGGAGATCTGGATACGCCGCACGACGTCCTGCTGGCTGCATCCCATTCGCGCGCACCGCCTGCTTGATTCCCCCGCGGTTTGTTGAAGGCTCGGGTCCGGTGTGTCCACTGGCGCCCTGGCCTGACATTTTCAGTCTGGAGGGGAAAGTCTTGAACAGTAGAGGTGTTATGCGTAGATTCCTGTATGCGCCCGCGCTAGCTTGCGTCTGGGCGGCCGCGCTTCCGGCGCAGGATACCAACGAGTTGCTCAACCGGATGAAGGCCATGGAGGACCGCATCAAGTCGCTCGAGGCTGAGGTGCAGACGCTGCGGACACAGCAGACCGGGGCCGCCGTTGCGCCGGTGGTATCCGCGGTCGCACCCGCCGCCTTGCCTGTTCCCGCGCAGGCAGCGCCGCAGGAACCCGTCCGCCTCGGTGGCGCCGGCGCGGCCGCAGCCAAGGCGCTCAACCCGGATATCAGCGTGATCGGAGACTTCGTCGGCGCCATCGGCTACCCCGGCAACCGTCCCACTCCGTCGCTCGAAATGCACGAGAGCGAGGTCGGGTTCCAGGAGGTGATCGACCCTTATGCGCGCGCCGATTTCTTCCTGACGTTCGGCGAGCGCGGCGTGGATCTGGAAGAAGGCTACCTCACCTTTACCTCGCTCCCCGCCGGTTTGCAGGTGAAAGTCGGGAAAATGCGCGCGGCGTTCGGCAAGGTGAATACGCTGCACAACCACGTGCTGCCGTGGGTTGACCGGCCCCTCATGACCCAGAACCTGGTGGGCGGCGAAGACGGCATCGATGACGCCGGGTTGTCGCTCAGCCGCATTCTACCGGCGCCCAAGGGCCTCTTCCTCGAAGGCACCGCGCAGCTTTACCGCGGCGACACGGACAACATTTTCCTGGCGCGCAGCCGCAGCCAGGTTGCCACCGTCGAGCACCTGCGGGCCTACCACGACATTAGCGACTCCACCAACATCGATCTCGGCGTGTCGTACGCGCGCGGCCACAGTCCGTTCGCGTTCGACGGTATCAATCAGCTCTTAGGAATAGACGCCACGGTGCGCTGGAAGCCGCTGCGGCGTTCCATCTACCGCTCGTTCGTGGGCCACTTCGAAAGTGTGTGGGCGCGCACGCAGGTTTCGCCCGCGCTGGTGCTGCCGGACCTGATCGCACTCCCGGGTCCGCCGGTTCCCGGCCTGGTCGCGAATCAGACCGTGAAGCCGTTCGGCTTTTACGTTTCCGGCGACTACCAATTCGGCCGCCGCTGGTTTCTGGGAGGGCGCTACGACAATTCGCAGCGCGGCTTGTGCCTGCCGACCAATCCGCCCACCACGACCTTTTGCGGTCTGCCGTTGAATGCCAACCCGGTGAATGTCGCGACGCAGTTGGTGCGGGATCTCGGCGGCTCCATCGCTCTGACTTACTGGCCGAGTGAATTCAGCCAGGTCCGGGCCCAGGTGCGCCGCTCCCAGTACGGCGGGGGCATTACCGCGAATGAGATCCTGTTCCAGTTCATATTCTCGATGGGCGCCCATGGTGCGCACCCGTTCTGATTATGAAAAATGCTTTCGTAACCCGGACCGTGACTTTGGCCGTCCTGAAAGACGAGGGGTAATTTAGTGAACACACGCAAGAGACTGTATCGAGCCGCCGCGCTGCTGCTGGCAGCCGCGGGCGTTTCGAGCGCCGCCGGCAAATTGAACGTGATGACCACGACGGAGGACCTGGCCGCGATTGCGCGTGAGGTCGGCGGGGATAAGATCAACGCCGATTCCATTGCCAAGGGGTATCAGGATCCGCACTTCGTCGAGCCCAAGCCCAGCTTCCTGCTGAAACTGCAGAAGGCTGACATGCTGGCCGTAGTCGGCCTGCAACTGGAGATCGGCTGGCTGCCACCGCTGCAGACGCAGAGCCGCAACGCCAAGATCCAGGTAGGCGGCACGGGATACTTGGATATGTCGCAGTTCTGCCAGATTCTGGAGATTCCCACCGGAACCGTGACACGCGCCATGGGCGATGTGCATCCGCTCGGCAACCCGCACTACTGGCTCAACCCGGATAACGGGCGCCGCATCGCCAAGGCGTTCGCCGACAAGCTCGGTCAGATGGACCAGGCCGACGCCGCTTACTTCCAGCAACGCTATGCCGATTTCGACAAGCGCCTGACCGGCGCGGAGAAGGGTTGGGAGGCGAAGATGGCGCCGTTCAAGGGCCGCAAGGTGGTGACGTACCACCGCTCCTGGCCCAACTTTTGCGAGCGGTTCGGCCTCGTGGTGGTGGATTACGTCGAGCCGCGGCCCGGCATCCCGCCCACGCCCAGCCACACGCTCGAGCTGATCAACCTCATGAAGAGGGACGGCATCAAGCTGATCCTGGTGGAGCCTTATTTCGACCTGCGGACGCCCAATTCGATCGCTTCGGCCGTGGGCGGCGACGTGGCCGTGCTGATGCCTTCGGTGGGCGGCAACAAGCAGATCGCCGACTACTTCCAGTTGTTCGATTACGACATCAATCTGCTGGTGGGCCTGTTGCAGAAGAATAAATAGGAGACACACGATGAGCGTATTCTCATTTCTACTTGCTCCCTTCATCGCGAGCCTGATCCTCACCGGCATTCATGCTTATCTGGGTGTCCACGTGGTGGAGCGCGGCGTGATTTTTGTGGATCTCTCACTGGCGCAGATCGCCGCGCTGGGCACCACCATCGCCGTGCTCTACGGCATCGAGCCCCACGGCAGTACCGCCTACCTGGTCAGCCTGCTGTTCACGTTTATCGGCGCGGCGGTTTTCTCGACGATTCGCGGGCATCGCGCGCGCATCCCACAAGAGGCCATCATCGGAATCTGCTACGCGGTCGCTTCGGCCGCCGCCATCCTGGCGATGAGCAAGTCGGCGGAGCAGACGGAGCACCTGAAAGAGATGCTGGTGGGCAACATCCTGACGGTGTCGTGGTTTGAAGTCGGCAAGACGGCGGCCTTGTACGGCGCCATCGGCCTCTTCCACTACATCTTCCGCAAGAAATTCCTGATGATCTCGATGGACCCCGAGGCCGCCGAAGCGCAGGGCATCTCGGTGCGGTTTTGGGACTTCCTGTTCTACGCGTCGTTCGGTTTCGTGGTGACGTCTTCGGTGGCGATCGCGGGTGTGCTGCTGGTGTTCTGCTACCTGATCGTGCCTTCGGTCGGCGCCATGCTGTACGCGGAAAACGTCGGTCCACGACTGGCGATCGGTTGGACTATGGGTACGCTGGTGTCGGCGTTGGGCGTGTATCTCTCGCTGAAGATCGATCTGCCGACAGGCGCGACCATCGTATGCACGTTCGCCCTGGTGCTGATCGGGATGGCCGTGATGAGGCCGCTGATCCGGCGGCGCGCGGCCAGCAGACTGGTGACGGTAGCGCACGCGCCCAGCCTGCCGGGAAGGTAGCGCCGACTAATTCCCGATTACGTCAAAGTGGAAGCGCTCGGGCGGAAAGAGCGCCGGCGCGTGCGGCGACACCAGATGCGACCACGTCTGGTACGCCGTGTCCGCGACAGGGGAATTCAAGTAAAACAGAAACTGGTTCGAGAAGCAGTCGATCGGCGGCGGCTGGCGAAAGGTGAGACGCAGACCCACCGCGCGCTCGAGCGCCACGCCGTGCGTCGGCACCTGCTTTTCCACCAGCAGCGTAACGAAGCTGGCGCGGCCGGAGTGCGGCCACACATCCGGATGCAGCAGCGTGCGCAGGGTGGCTTCACCTTCGAACGTGATTTCGCACTGCCGGATCCACTCGAGCACCGAATCGCCCCAGAGCCAGTGCGAAACCAACCCCTTGTATTGCTCCCTGAGCTGCAGCGCGAGATCGTACCGGCGCTGGTCGAGCACGCCCTGATCGGCGTCGATGGGGGCCAACATATCTTCAGCCTCGATCAGCACTGAACTCAGCTCAGCACTTTCGGCAGGCGCATACTCGGCGGCCCCGTGGACGAGCAGCGGAGGGAGCTCATGCGTCTTACTTCCTGGTATCTCGATATACCTTTCGTCCGGCATGGCGTGAGACCTCGCCCGTCTATTTGACGTCAAAGACGGGCACTTGTGTTTCATGTTGTAGCACGAACCGGGCCGTTCTGAATATTAAAAAGTTTCAATTACGACAATCCACAAAGGTTATGGAACCCTTAGCAGACGGGCGCGTTGGCTGCTAAGCGTGCCGCCAAAAGGGCAGCCAAAGGCTGCTCGCGGCCGTGTTATCATGCCGGTCGATATGGCCCAATACTCCATCGGGATCGACCTCGGGGGAACCAACCTGCGCGCCGCCGCGATTGACGAATCAGGCAAGATGCTCGACAAGATCGCGGGCTCGACGAACTTCACCGAGGGGCGCGACGCCGTGTTGGGCGATATCGTTTCCTCCATCGCCAAGCTGCGCGACCGGTTCGGCGCCGAGCGACTCGCCGGCATTGGCGTGGGCGTTCCGGGATTCATCCGTATCAAGGAAGGCTTCATCACTAATTCCAACAATCTGCCATATCTGGAGAATTTTCCGGTTCGCGATGAAATTGAAAGACGGCTGCGCGCGCGTGTGATCCTGGAGAACGACGCCAACGCGGCCGCCCTCGGCGAGAAGTGGATCGGCGCCGGCCGCGACGTGACGGATCTCGTCCTGCTCACACTCGGCACCGGCATCGGCGGCGGCATCATCTCGAACGGCCGCGTGCTGCGTGGCTATGTGGGGATGGCGGGGGAGCTGGGCCACATCACCGTGGTTCCGAACGGCAATCCGTGCGGATGCGGCAACCAGGGCTGCCTCGAGAAACACGCCTCGGCCACCGCGGTGGTGGCTATGGCGCATATGCTGCACCTGGGAGAGAACGTTAGTTCGAAGGACGTCTGCGCTCTGGCGCGCGAGGCAGGCGAGGTCGGCGAGAAGGCGCGCGACATCTGGCGCGTGATGGGCGAATCGCTGGGAATTGCCCTCGCCATTCTGGTGAATACATTTAATTTTCCGCTGTACCTGCTGAGCGGCGGGATGCTGCCGGCGTGGGAATTCTTCGCGCCCGCCATGCTGCGGACACTGGAGCAGCGCTCGTACACCTACCGCGCCACCAAAGACGAGACGCGCGTGGCGCAGGCGACGTTGGGCAATGAAGCAGGGTTGTACGGCGCGGCGTACCTGCCTTGGTCGGAGACGTGACTCTCCCAGCGCCGTCTGTGCCCGATGATGAAGTAGCCCGCAAACCGATCGACCGGACAACTTCGGAGCGATGATCTAAGGTATTTCGCTCACGTATTTGAAGGCTTACGAATCGAGAGATCTAGTACGGTCCCAAGAATTTCTCACCATCGAAGTGAATCAGGTGGTCAGGGTCCGACGCTATCCAGACTTCGGTTTCCCATGCGATATCAGAGGAGAACTTTCTGAACGTGGCCTTGTCCAAGAACGCAGTGATGTAGACAGGTAACGCTGTGCACGGTTCTAGCAGTTGAGTCAGGATATGCCGCCGCTCCGAAGAGATTGGATTAGCGCTATGGACAGCTTCAATGAGGAAGATCCAATTCTTGGAAGAGGAGTAGGCAATCACATCCGGCAACTTCGATTCTTGAATGTCGAAGAACTTGAGTTCAGTTAGACGCTTCCTGTTCAGGAAAGCGTACTTGGTCGCTGTATCACCGACATAAAGGACTTCGGCCGCGTTGCCAAATCTCGGAAGGAACTCTTCGATGCTGGCCTTTTGTAATTGGTTGTGCGGCCCCCCCAAGAACGAAAGTTCTTCTCCTGACGGCAGGACCACCTTGGTAGTAGCCAGATTCCTTGGTCGGACTAGCCGTTCCTGCAAAGTCCCGTGCTTGGCGACGAATGTCTGAACGTTGGTTTCCCATCTCTTGGAGCCGAAGGTACGAACGATCTCCGAGAACTCTGGGTTCAGGCCAAACCCCCTTGTCCCATCGTTTTGATCCTTGGTGGCATCATCAGTAGAGACGATTCCAGCCAAGTCGAGATGAAGCAAGTCCTCTCGGCGGATGTCATCGTATGAACCGTCGGAAACATCTTCATCGAAGTGCTCTCGCCAATACCGGATGATCTCTCTGGTCAGGAGTTTTCTTGGTGTGTCCAGATCCTTCGCTTCTTTCCATCTACCGGAAGCTGACAGATCAACTACAGCCAAGAACGCCAGAGCGGTTCTCTCCAAACGTCTTGCAGTCCTGCCCTGAATGGGTAGACCGAGAGCGGACAGGAGGTGGATGGTTTCGTTGATGAGCTTCTGCAAGTCGGGTGACTTGCTAACGAAGCTCTTCGGACCATTCGCGCCGCTTATGTATTCGTGGGTCAATCAGGTTCCTTCCCGTAATGAAACAGAAAGCGTCCCAATTGTATCAGGCAAAGAGAGCCGCTTGCGTGGGTCTTCTACGTGCCGCAATCTCACCTTTGGAAAGCCGGAAGTCGGATTCTAGGTAGGATCTGACTCTAGAAGCCAACTCATATGCCAAAAGCGGTGGAACGGCATTCCCGATCTGATCGAAACGGCTGGTTTCATTTCCCACGAACTCAACCCAATCGGGGAAAGACTGGAGCCTGGCGCCCTCTCTTTCTAGCATCCTCCTCCTTCTCCCATCCGATAAGCGCACGCGCATCATGTCGCCTGTAGCGCCTGCTAGGTTCCTGCAAGTGATCGTCCTCGCTGGTCGATCAAGGTTCAGATCTCTCGGATTGATACATTTTGAAGCCTTTTCGTACTTCGCCACGTAAGCGTCCATGCTAGGCGTCAGGAACTTCGACTCCGGTGGGCAAGAGAAAGCAAGCTCACCAAGAGCTTCACCCGCAGTTACCGCTTTCAGGGTTTTTTCGGGATACTTGAATTCCCCCCTATGCCCAACGACAACAATTCGTTCCCGATTTTGGGGCACTCCGTGCTGCACTGCGTTGAGAAGCTGTATTTCAACAACGTAGTCGAGACTCTCCAAGACTCGAATGACCTCATCCAGATACCACCGATTCTGATAGAACAGACCCCGGACATTCTCAAAGATCCAGATGTCAGGGTCCAGCCGCACAACCGCCGAAATGAACATCGGAAAGCCGTCTCTGGTGTCATGCAAGCCAAGCTGATGTCCACCGACGCTGAAGGGCTGGCAGGGTGGCCCACCGATGATGACCTTGGCTTCTGGCAGTGGCGTGTCTACAGTAAGCCTCACTTGTTCGCAGTGGCCGAGAAGATTCTTCCTGTATGTGGCAGCGGCATCGGCGTCCATCTCGAAGCCGAGCGTGGCGAAGCCGTTGGCTTCAAATCCGAGCGCAAGCCCACCACAACCCGCAAACAGGTCCAAAACAAGCGGCTCCCCATTTGGTTTGGGCCGAAGAAGCGTGTTGATCCTTTGAGCGAACGTTTGTGCCATTTGGAATTCGTCTGTGCCGACCCCATATTGTTGCATTCTGACGTGTCCCCCGCAAAGGCTTGGTAGAGTCTGAGAGATGGGCTGATCCGATTGGAACGGATCCGAGAATGGGCTATGGACAGGCTGAGCCAAGACCAGCGAAGTCTCCTGATGAGACATATCGGATCGAAGGACACGAAACCTGAACTGTTTGTCAGACGATTGCTCCATCGCATGGGCTATCGGTACCGGCTACACGCCAAGACCTTACCCGGCACACCGGACATTGTGTTCCCAAGCCGGGAGAAGGCGATCTTCGTCCACGGCTGTTTCTGGCATCAGCACCGCGGTTGCAGCGATGCCTACGTCCCAAACTCCCGAATCGACTACTGGCTGCCCAAACTAGAACGGAACACGGAACGTGACGCTGAGACTCTGTCGAAGCTCAAAGCACTCGGATGGAAAGTGCTCACGGTCTGGGAGTGCCAGCTAATCGATCAAGGGAAGCTCCAGAAGCGGTTTCGGCAGTTCTTGGATACGTGAGCAAGCGGGGCGTTTCCGGCGCCCACTGTTCGCTGAGGAGCCGATGTCATGGTGTGGATGATAGGACTTGAACTTCCACTCCCTTGCGAGAGCCAGCCCCGGAATCTAATACGCCCAGCGCCAGAGGCCGGCGCCGATGGTAAAGCCGGCGCCCACCACCGCGAACAGGACCAGGTCGCCCTTGTGGAGCTTCCCCTGCTGGATGGCGTCGCGCGTAGCCAGGGGCAGGGTGGCGGCGGTCGTATTGCCGTAGCATTCGATGTTGATCAGCACTTTTTCGGGTGCGATGCCCAGGCGCTCGGCGGCTCCTGTGATGATCCGCCGGTTGGCCTGGTGCGGGATCATGATGGAGACATCGTCCACCGTCTTGCCATTGCGTTCCAGCACTTCGCGGCAGACTTCCTCCATTTTGCGAACGGCGTATTTGAACACAGCGGCGCCATCCTGCTGCACATAGTGAAGCCGTTTATCGATGGTCTCGTGCGAAGCGGGCATGCGGCTGCCCCCGGCCGGCATCTTCAGGCAATCGCCGCCGGAGCCGTCTATTTCGCCCACGAAGTCGATGAAGCCGGCGTCTTCCCCGTCCGCCGCCGGCTCGATCAGCATGGCGCCGGCGCCGTCGCCGAACAGCACGCAGGTGGTGCGGTCGGTGTAATCGATGATGCGGCTCATGGTATCGGAGCCGATCACCAACACATGGCGGTGCGTGCCGGCCCCCACCAGGTGCGCGGCGGTGGTGATGCCGTACAGGAATCCCGAGCAGGCGGCGATGAGGTCGAAGCCCCACGCCTTGCGCGCGCCCAGGGCGTTCTGCACCAGGCACGCGGTGGAGGGGAAGAAATGGTCGGGCGTGACCGTGCAGACGATGATGGCGTTGAGATCGCTGGCCGCGAGGCCGCGCTGTGCCAGGGCGCAGCGGGCGGCCTCGATGGCCATGTCGCTGGTGGCCATCTCCGGGGACGCAATGTGGCGTTCGCGGACTCCAACCCGCGTCATGATCCACTCGTCGCTGGTTTCGACCAGTCTCTCGAGGTCCTTGTTGGTGAGCACTCCGGGCGGCGTGTAGCACCCCAGCGCAGTGATTTTAGCCTTGAGCATTGTAAAAATTCAGAGTAACGCATCCGCGTGGTGGACGCGCAAGCGCAATGTCTCCAGCCGTTCAAATCCGCGTTACGCTAGATACGAATGAGCGATTCCGAGGGGCTGCTCGATATGCAAGGTCTGCAGGCTTCCCTCTTTTTTGAGACGCCCGAGGAGATCTACGCACGCGTATTCAGCATGCTGAAGCCGCGGACCATTGTGCCTGGACTGCGAGTAGAATTCTGCCGCTTCGCGAATGCGGACAGCTTCATCCAGCTCAAAGAGGGAAAACTCCACGTACGGATCTCCGATCTGCTCGAGGGAGCGCCCGCGCCGGTCACCGAGGCGCTGGCGTACATTCTGCTCGGCAAACTGTACCGGAAGGCCGTGCCGCGCCTCTATGCGCACCGCTACCGCCTTTATTTGAACCGGCGGGACATGCGGCGGCAGGCGCACCTGGTGCGTCAGATCCGCGGGCGCAAATTCATATCCGGTCCGCAGGGAGAACACCGCAATCTGGAAGAGATTTTCGAGCGTCTGAACGCATCGTTTTTCGATGGATTAATGGGGCGTCCGCAGCTAGGCTGGAGCCGGCAAGTGTCGCGCAGCATGCTGGGACATTTCGATCCATCGCATAACGCCATCATCGTGAGCCGCATTTTCGACCGCCTGCAGGCGCCCCTGCTGGCGCTCGAGTACGTGATGTTTCACGAGATGCTGCACCTGCGGTATCCGGTGGACCACAAAGGCGCCCGGCGGCGCGTGCACACGCGGGAATTTCGCGAGGCGGAGAAAAAGTTCCCGCAATTAAAGGAAGCAAAAGAAATACTAAAAAAGCTGTGAGCGGAAATTTGTGGTTGAATTTCCGGCCCTCAGGCGCTCATCGGAAGAGCGGCGGGAACCAGCGTACGGAGTTCCAGGCGCATCCCTTCGAAGATCTTGACCAGGCTGCCGACCTCCACGCTACAAACCCCCCAACGATAGAGGAACAGGCGGACCTGCACCATCGACATCCCCAGGGCGAACATCGCCTGCTGGTGAAGCAGGATGCGGGCCAGATCCGGGCGGTCGTCGCGCGAATGCATCATCAGGATCCTGATAGCCGCACAAACCTGGCCGAAGTCGTTGTGCAGGCAGCGCAGATAACCCCGGAAAATCTGGCAGCGCTGGACGCGCAACTTGTTCGCCATCTTCGGCGTGAAGCCTGGCTGGGATCGCAGGAACTCGAGATCCTTCCCATCCAAAAGCCGCATCATGGGACGATACCGCTCGACGGACAGCTCATCGATCCACTCCGGCGTCACGGGCAAGGAGCCACCCGCCGCTGCCGTGTTGCGAATCAGGAGGCAGAGCCCGACGCCCACCCCAAAGCACATCAAGACTGGTACCAACATAGCCATTTGCATTTGAGCTACACTTCCGTCACCAAAGATAGTACGGGAAAAGCGAGCGCGGTGCAATCCGATTTCCGCCAAATCAGTACTAGATTAACGAAGGATAACACCTTAAATTGTGAGATTACTTTTGTACCGGCCTCCCGGCGGGTACGCCGGCGCTCAGCGAACGGACGTGGTCCTCGCCTCACTTCGCGAGACCTTCATCAGAGTGGTGTTCAAGGACTCGATCTGCTCGAGCAGGCGCGCCTCGTATTCCGGGCCCAGTTTGGGCAGCCGGACATGCACTTCCTCACCCTTAGGAGTCAGCAGGAAGAACCACATGAACGTGCAAACCGAGCTGAACGCCAGAAATGCCGTGTCGATCGAATCGGCGTACCTGAGATTGAAGAACGTGTGCAGCAGCGATCCCAAGGACCCCCCCAGGAAGAACAGCGTGTAGAGCACGGCGTGCAGCTTGACGTTGCGGCTGAGCGGAACAGGGTACAGGAAGGTGAGGCAAAACACCGTCAGCAGGAGGAAAACCGCCAGTCCGAAATTCACACCGCGGTCGACCGCCAGGATCTGGTACATCCTCTGCGAGCGGGCGGGCAGCGTGCTACTGATTCTCGGTAGCAAGGTGATGAGTGAAAATGCCACAGATACGGTCATCCCGAGGTACATTCCCCATTGGCCCAAGGTGTATAGGCCGGGGTGCTTCGCCAGAATCAGCCGGTACAGCTCAAGCACGACTGCCACGTAGAAGATCCAACAGGTGGGAGTCACTATGACCCACAAATAGAAATATTGAGTGGACTTTACACCCATGAACTGGATGAAACACGTGGCAGCAATGTTGTCGAAAACACGGAAAAGGAAATACCAGAAGAACCAACGATAGCGTGTGTACAAATGTGTCCGGTAGAGTGCAAAACCGGTCAGGCCACACCCGGCAATCGCCGCGATTTGCAGCCAGAACACCAGCGCTGCGCTTGACATCACGAGGATTCTAACATCAAGCGCCGCGCTTGTTTACGTTATCTTTTGCAACTAACGCACGAACGGACAGGGGTCGCACTGAGGCATCGGGTTCTCGGCCCGATTCTTTGCTCCGGTCGCGAGGAATGCGAGAGCCATCACTGCCAGCACCACGAGTCTCTTCATATTGTTCGTCTCCTTGTGTGTGTTAACCTACGTTAGTAAGCTGAGTACTATACTAGGCCTAACCGAACCGTCGTAGGGGGTTCCTCTTAGTTTTTTTCTGAAATTGGAACATTAACCACATTCCTAGAGGGTTCTGCGACTCGAATTAGGGCCTTTGCTAGTACCCTGGTTGGGGAGCGGACCTGGCCGTCAGGGCCGGATTCGCACAGTCGGCTGGTATAGAATCGGGATTTGGACCGGACGCGCGCCGTCGGCCGCGACCGGCAAGGTTAGGGAGACACTCCTGCCTGATTTGGGTGATAAATCGCCAGCGGGGCGCGGGCCGGCAGCCGATTTATGGCGAAGGACGCTCGCCCAGATCCCCACGGTTTTCGGACGCCTCGCCTACCTCACGTCGCTGCGCGATTCATCCACCGGCCGGTACTCCCATGCCGCACTAACTAATGTTCTGGGAGAAGAGGACGCCGAACGGGCGCTGCGGCACAGCCATCACCAGGTTTTTTCGCAGTGGCTGGGCTTCAGTCTGGCGGACCAGAAGGCGGATCTGGACGAGTATTTGCGCGCCACCGGGCGTCCGCGGGAGGCACATTATTACCGCCATCTGGCGCCACCCACGGCACGCGATATTGAGCGCCAACTCTACCTTACGGATTTGGAGACTCTGCTCGAATTGTTGAAGTTCGAGCAGGGCGGCGTTTTTTTGATTCGAGAAGCATAGCCACTCCGGCCACCTGGCCGATGACGTCAATTCCCGTCTGATATTCGAAAATTTCCGGCTTGTGGTTGGACGAAGGATGCGGCTGCAGCAGCAGTCGCGTGCCCACCAGCGTGCACCAACTGCAGACATATCCGCCGCGGTGCTCCAGGAAATAGATGGGCCGGTCCTGCTCGCTGGTCCAGCCGCCGGACGCGATTTTCCGGCGTCCCTGGTCGATAGCCACCAGCGCACCAGGGTGCAAAATCGGGTACATGGACCAGTCTTCGAGGCCGATAAATCCGTAGCGATACTGGCGCATATCCAGGCCGTTCAGAAGGCTGAGCGGCACCTTTCCCCAACGGCGGATTAATTGGCTCAGGAAAGTGGTCCGGCTCAGGTCGATTCCGACGTCCATGCCATGCGGCAGAGTAACCGTACTTTGCGCCGTGAAGTGCACGGCATGGGTTTCATCGAGCCCGATCTGGGCGCCGTCGGAAGGCATGTTTTCCAAGGGGACGCCATACCACCGCAGCACCTCCTGGAAGTCGAGACGGTAGATGGCGCAGAGCGTGTACAGGCGGTAGATGGTGGGAACCGTGCCCTTGTTCTCGATGTCGGCGAGCCGGCTCAGCGCGATCGAGAATTCGTCGTTGCTGCGCCGCGCGGCGATCTGCTGGCTGGCCGCCTCCACATCGCGGTAGGTCAGTTTCAATGCCTCGCGCGCGCGTTTCAGCTTCCCGCCGGGCCTCTCCATGCTATGATCCTCGCTGTGTTCCTGCCCGGATGAATACGCCGGGATTCCACGGATGCAACGCCTACGCCGAACGGCATTATATCCCGCTGGGGCAATCGAGGCAACGCCGGAACCCCAATTTTGTTCTGAATTCAGAACAGACCTGCCGCACTGGGGGGAAACCCTGTGCGCGTAGTGGTCGGAATCTCGGGAGCTAGCGGCGCCATTTACGGTTTCCGATTGCTGGAACGCTTGCGCAGCCGCCGCGATGTGGAGATTCACCTGATTGTCACGAGATCGGGAGAAAAAACTCTTTTCCTCGAAAGTGGTAAATTGGCCGCCGACCTCAAGCAATTGGCGGACTACTCTTACCCCATAGAGGATATCTCCTGCAGGCTGGCCAGCGGATCGTATCCCACCGATGCTATGGTGATTGCGCCCTGCTCGATCCACACGATGTCGGCCATTGCCTCCGGGATCAGCTCGAACCTGCTGATCCGGGCAGCCGATGTGGCGCTGAAGGAGCGGCGTAAATTGATCCTTTTGGTCCGCGAGAGCCCCCTTCACCTGGGCCATCTGCGCAGTATGACGGCGCTGGCGGAAATGGGTGCGATTATCGCGCCGCCGGTTCCCGGTTTTTACCACCAGCCGAAAACTGTCATGGACATCGTGGATCACAGTGTGGAACGCGTGCTCGACCTGATCGGGTTGCCCGACCCCGAGGCGCGGCGGTGGGAGGGGGTAAAGTGATTGCGTTTCAAGGGGCGCGCGGGGCATTCAGTGAAGAGGCCGCGCGCAAACTGGCCGGGCCGAGGGTCGCCGTGCTGCCGTGCGAGCGCTTCGAAGACGTATTCCGCAGCCTGGCGGAAGGCCGCGCCGACGGCGCCGTGGTGCCGATCGAAAATACGCTGGCCGGCTCGGTCCACGAGAATTATGACCACCTGCAGCATTTCGATCTGCCGATCGTGGCCGAGACGAGCGTCCGCATTGTGCACAATCTGATCGCACTCGATGGCGTGACTTTTGCACGTCTCCGGCGGGTTTATTCGCATCCGGTGGCATTAAACCAGTGCCTGGATTTCTTTAAAAATAATCCGAAAATAGAAAAAACTCCTTTTTATGACACTGCCGGAAGCGTGAAAATGCTGGCGGAGGAAGGCGTGAGGGACGCGGGCGCGATCGCCTCCGCGGTGGCGGCCGAGATCTACGGTGCGCGCATCCTGCGGCGCTCGATCGAGGACGACCGGCAGAATTTCACGCGCTTTTTTCTGCTGCGCACGCCGGAATATGCGCGGCGCCACCCGGTACGCGCGCCCAGGAATGCGGCGTGGAAAACGTCGCTGGTGTTGAGCACGCGGAATGTGCCGGGGGCGCTTTTCCGGGTAGTCAGTGCATTCGCCCTGCGCGACCTGAACCTGGCGAAAATCGAATCGCGGCCGCTGCGCGGCAAGCCCTGGGAGTATTTGTTCTATCTCGATTTCTTCGGCCGCGTGGATTCGCCCAACGTGGAGAACGCACTCAATCACCTGCGCGAGCTGGCGGACTATATGCGCGTGCTGGGGTGCTATCCGAAAGGCGCGTGAAAGCTCACGTTCTCTTGATCGGACCGCCGAACGCTAAGGTTACACTGTGGGTACATGTCCGTTTTACCTGAACCTGCCCAACCGGAAGCTGCCGAACCTGAATCCGCCGCGCCCGCTGACGTAGTCACCGAGGCTTCGCTCGAAGAGCTTCCGATTCTCGCCGTTCGCGACACGGTGATTTTCCCGGGAGCCATGCAGGCCATCACGGTCGGCCGTCCTAGTTCCGTGGCGTTGGTGCAGGCGATCGGCGAAAACCGGCTGCTGGCGATCGTCTCGCAGCTCGATCCGCGCGTGGATTCGCCCGGCCCCGAGGACCTCTTCCGCATCGGCACGGTGTGCGTGATGCACAAGGCGATCCGCGTTCCCAAGGACAACCTGCTGCTCTTCTGCGAGGGTGTGACGCGTATCCGCACGCATGAATTCACAGCTACGGAGCCGTTCCTGCGCGCCCGCGTGGAGCGGCTGGTCGAAACCGAGCCCGCGTCGACGCCCGAAGTCGAAGCGCTCCGGCAGAATGTGGTGGGGCTGTTCCAGCAGATTGTGGCGGCGACGCCCAACCTTTCGGACGACGTGGCTTCCACGGCTGTGCACATCACCGAGCCGGGCCGATTGGCGGATTGGGTAGCCGGGAATCTGCCGTCGCTCGACCATGACCAGCGGCAGAAGTTGCTCGAAGACCTGGACTCGCTGGAGCGGTTGACCAACATCCACCGCCACCTGGCGCGCGAACTGGAGCTGCTCGAATTGCGCGGCCGTATTCAGTCGCAGGTGCAAGGGCAGCTTTCCCAAAGCCAGCGCGAGTTTTACCTGCGCGAGCAGTTGAAGGCCATCCAAAAAGAGTTGGGAGAAGGCGACGAAACGGCGCGCGACACCGAGGACCTGCAGAAGAAACTCGAAGCTGCCGGCATGCCCGAGGAAGTCAAGACGGAGGCGATGCGGGAGTTGAACCGGCTGACGCGCATGTCGCCGGCGTCGCCCGAATACGGCGTCGCACGCACCTATCTGGAATGGATGGCGAGCCTGCCGTGGACCGTTTCTACCGGCTCGCAGGTGGATGTGAAGCGCGCCGCCGAGATACTGGACGAAGACCACTACGACCTCGAGAAAGTGAAGGATCGCATTCTGGACTACCTGGCCGTGCTCCAGCTTCGGCCGGTACTCAAAGGGCCGATCCTGTGCTTCGTGGGGCCGCCCGGAGTGGGGAAGACTTCGCTCGGCCGTTCGATCGCGCGGTCGCTCGGGCGCAAGTTCGCGCGCGTCTCGATGGGCGGGATGCACGACGAGGCCGAGATCCGCGGACACCGCCGCACTTACATCGGGGCGCTGCCCGGGCAGATCATTCAGGCGCTGCGCCGCGCCGGCGTGAATGACCCGGTGTTCATGCTGGACGAGGTGGACAAGCTGGGCCGCGATTTCCGCGGCGACCCTGCATCGGCGCTGCTTGAGGTGCTCGACCCGGAACAAAATTCCACCTTCCGCGATAACTATCTGGACGTGCCGTTCGACCTTTCGAAAGTGCTCTTCATCACGACCGCCAATGTGCTCGACCCGGTTCCCGACGCCCTGCGCGACCGCATGGAGATCATCCCGCTCGAAGGCTATACGGAGCAGGAGAAGGCCATCATCGCGTTCCGCTACCTGGTGCCGCGGCAGACGAAGGAGAACGGGCTTGAGGAAACCGACATTCACTTCAGCGACGAGGCGATTCACTTCCTGATTCGCCGCTACACGCGCGAGGCCGGGGTGCGCAGCCTGGAGCGCGAGATCGGCGCCATCTGCCGCAAGCAGGCGCGGCGCATCGCCGAGGGAACGCGCGAGCTGACGGAAGTAACGCCGGCGATCGTCGAAAAGGACCGGGGCGCTCCGCGATTCCGGCCGGATACCGAACTGGCCGAGCGCACGCGACGCGCGGGCGTGGCGGTGGGGCTGGCGTGGACGCCGGTGGGCGGCGACATCCTCTTCATCGAAGCCGGGCGCATGCCGGGCGGCAACAAGGGTCTGATCATGACGGGGCAGCTCGGCCCGGTGATGCAGGAATCGGTGCAGGCAGCGCTGACCTGGGTGCGAAGCTGCGCCACGAAGTACGGGATCGATCCCGACCTGTTCAAGACCAGCGATATCCATATTCACGTGCCCGCGGGCGCGATTCCCAAGGACGGACCCTCGGCCGGCATCACCATGGCGGCGGCGCTGCTGTCGATGCTCACCGACCGGTGCGTGCGCTCCAACCTCGCCATGACGGGGGAGATCACGCTGACCGGCCAGGTGCTGCCCGTAGGAGGGATCAAGGAGAAAGTGCTGGCGGCCAAACGCAGCGGCGTGCGCGAGGTGATTCTGCCGTACGAGAACGAGGTGAATGTGCGGGAAGACCTCAAGAGCGAGCAGATCGGTGAGATGAAGCTGCACTACGTGAAGGCGATGTCGGAGGTGGTGGATCTGGCGCTCGAGAAGCCCGCGTCCTAGTTTCGGGGACAGGCTACACAACCTCGAAATTGAACCCCAAATTTCGAGGTTGTGTAGCCTGTCCCCGAAACTATGCACTAACTATCAGTCCGGCGATTCGTCCAAGAACTAATGCTCCAGAGCTTTCTTGCAGGATCTTCGCTACGCTGCGGCGCGATTCCGGGTTCACTATCCTCGCTATTCTCATCGTGGGACTCGGGATCGGCGCCAGCTCGACGGTCTTCAGCATTCTGAACGCGCTCCTCATCCGCCCGCTACCTTTTAGCGAGCCCACGCGGCTGGCTTGGATCGCCAACCACGACACCAGCGGTCTCTCCGGCCAGACCACGCAAGTGGGACACCTGCTCGATCTGCGCCAGCAGAACCAGTCCTTCTCCGACATAGCCGGCTACTTCGCGTTCTACGGAGTGGGCGACAATAAGCTGACCGGACAAGGTGAGCCCGAGCGTTTAAGCGACGTGCCGGTCTCGCAGAACTTCTTCCCATTGCTGGGCATCACGCCGCAGCTCGGGCGTCTTTTCAACGACGAAGAGTCCAAGTGGCACGGACCCAAGGCGGTGCTGCTGAGTCATGGCCTGTGGACGCGGCGCTTTGCCTCCGATCCCGGAATCGTCGGCCGCAACCTGACGCTGAACGATGAGCCGGTGGCGGTAATCGGGGTCCTCCCGGCGTCGTTCGATTTCCCGTCGGTGTTTGCTCCCGGCAGTCATATCGATCTTTATTCTCCATTCCCGCTGACGCCCGAGACGAATCGCTGGGGCAACACCATGGCCATGATCGGCCGTCTGAAACCCGGCGTAAGTGTCGCTAGCGCGCAGGCGGAAGTGCGCATGATACAAAACGCCGATTGCTTCAACGTTCACATAGTGTCGCTAGCGCGCAGGCGGAAGTGCGCATCCTCGCCGGCCAGATCACGAAGGCCCATCCGGAGCGCAACAATCTTGAAGGCCACGTGACCCTGCTGAGCGACCATGTCAGCGGCCGGCTGCGTCTGGCGCTGGTGGTGCTCGCCGGCGCCGTGGGCGTGGTGATGTTGATTGTGTGCGCCAACCTCTCGAACCTCCTGCTGGCCAGGACCGCGGCGCGGCAGAAGGAGATTGCCATCCGCACGGCGCTGGGCGCGGGGCGCGGACGTCTGGTTCGCCAGATGCTTACGGAAAGCGTGGTGCTGGCCGGTTGCGGAGCGGTGCTCGGCCTGGTCCTCGCAGCCGCCGGAACGCGCGCCCTGGCCCAATTGGATGCCATCAGCATTCCGCTGCTGCAGAGCGTCCGGACGGATGCCACGGCGCTCGGTTTTACGCTGGCGATGGCGGTGCTGACCGGCCTGATATTCGGCGTCGCGCCCGCGCTTCACGTGCCGTCCACCGGACTGCATGATGCGCTGAAGGATACCGGCCGCGGCACCACCGAAGGCAAGAGGCGGAGCTGGATTCGCAGCGTGCTCGTGGTGTCGGAAATCGCGTTTGCCTGCGTGCTGCTGGTGGGGGCGGGACTGCTGATTCGCAGCTTCGTCAGAGTGCTCGACGTGGACCTGGGCTTCCATCCGGAGAGTGCCGCCGCGATGCGTGTGGATCCCGACCGGCGCTACTCCACGCAGTCGCAGCAGAATTCCTACTTCGATGAAGTGCTGCGTCGCGTCAGAGACGTGCCGGGCGTGCAGGGGGCGGGATTGACGGACGCTCTCCCGCTGGGCAGGAACCGAACCTGGGGCGCCGCAGCCAAGGGACAGGTGTACCCGCCGGGGCAGTTTCCCAGCGCGTTTGTGCGCATGGCGAGCGACGGCTACGTGCGGGCGATGGGAATTCCACTCCGCGAAGGCCGCGATTTCACCGAACGGGACACGGCCGGGACCGATCCGGTGATTGTGATTAACGAGACCATGGCACGCCGGCTCTTTCCGGGACGGTCCGCGATCGGAGAATTCATTCTTCGTTCCTGCGGAGCGCCGGAGCGGCGCATCGTAGGAGTTGTGGGCGACGTGCGGCACCTGGCGCTCGAACAGGGCGCCGGTATGGAGATGTACCTGCCGATGCGGCAGTGCCGGGACATCACTTCGGTGGACCTGGTGGTGCGCACCGCGCTGCCTCCTGCCGGCCTTGCCTCCAGTGTTCGCGCGGCGCTCAAACCGATCGAGCCGAACCTGGCGGGGAACGACTTCCGCACCCTGCAGACATTGGTCGACAAATCCGTGTCGCCGCGCCGCTTCGTGGTTTGGCTGCTCGGCGGCTTCGCCTTCTTCGCGCTGGTTCTCGCCTCGCTGGGAATCTACGCCGTGATCTCTTATTCGGTCAGCCAGCGGACGCAGGAAATCGGAATTCGTATGGCGCTGGGCGCATCCGCTGGCCATCTTCAGGCGCGGATTATTCTGCAGACTCTCGGCCTCGCGGCCATCGGGATGGTGCTGGGCGGGGGCGCCTCCTGGGCACTGGCGCGGGCTTTCCGCGGGCTTCTGTACTGCGGCGCCCCATCCAGCGCCACCAGCGGCGAAGAAGTGACGTCCACCGATCCAGTGACGTTCGCCGGCATGCTGGTCATTCTTACCACGGTGGCTGCAGTGGCTGGGTATCTGCCGGCACGTCGCGCATCGCGCATCGATCCGATGACGGCGCTGCGGGCGAATTAAGTCCGCGGAGTGACGTCGGCTCGCAAGTACTCGAGATAGCTTCGCGCGGCTTCCCGAATAGCGGCGCCATCGTGGAAGAGCCACATGCGCGTCGCGTACCAGTCGATGCGGAATTCGCGCGCCTGGCCCGACGCTCCCTGCGGGCGGCGCTCGAAGGTGTCGTGCAGCAGCACGTGCAAGATCTCATGCACGCAGGTGTTGACCGAGAGCAGCGGTATCTGGTCGCCATGCGCGTGGCTCAGCGCGACCATGCACAAGTCGTATCCGCGATACCGTATGGCTACGCCGCTCACCGCGCGGCCGCTGTCCCATTCCACTGGGATCTGATTGGTGATGACCAGGTTGATCGCGCCCGCATCGAGTCCCGTGACTACGGGTTCCCGGCCGGGCGGCCGCTCGACTTCACCTGCTCGCAGACTGCTGGCGAGCCGGATTCCGCACCTTGCGAAGTCCCGCACCGCCTCCGGCCAGATGCTCGACCAGAATCGGCGGAGTTGATCCGGACTCCATTTCGCGCGGCCGTCCATCACCAGGTGAACGGGCACGATCAGCGGCGTCTGCGAAACGGCGGGGACTACTGCCGCCGCTGCGAGTGAGAAGAATTCTCGCCGGGTCATGATCCGCTCCCAACACGATTGTACTAGTTAACTAATACACTAATCAAGTAGTATTTTGGGCAGCAACTCTCCGGCCAAACCTTTCAGCAGGCAATCCACCGTCGGGGTCATGGCCGTTTCCTCGATGTTGATCTCGATCACCTTGGCGCCGGAGTGCTTCGCGAAGGGCACCAGGCTGGCGGCGGGGAAGACCACGGCGGATGTCCCGATCACCAGGAAGACCTCGGCGGAAGAGGCGGCGTGCTCGGCTTCCTTCATCATGCCGTCGGGCAGCGGCTCGCCGAACCAGACCACGTTGGGGCGCGCCAGGCCGCCGCAGGCGCAGTGCGGGGGGAGTTTGGGGAGCGGCGCGCGGCGGTCGGGCCAGTTGGAGCCGCAGGAGGTGCAGCGCATGCGCCAGATGTCGCCGTGCAGCTTGAGAATTTTGCCGCTGCCGGCGCGGTCGTGCAGGCCATCCACGTTCTGCGTGATGAGAGTGAAGCGCGGCTTGCGGATCTCGAGATCGACCAGCGCCTTATGCGCGGCGTTCGGGAGCGCCTTCGAGATTACGTCGCGGCGCCAGTTGTACCACTCCCAAACCAGGCGTCGATCGCGCGCGAAGGCTTCCGCGGTTGCCAGATCTTCAGGTTTGTAGTCCTTCCAGATGCCGCCGGCGCCGCGGAACGTGGGCACGCCGCTCTCGGCGGAGATCCCTGCGCCCGTCAGCACCGCCACGGATGTGGCCCGCGCCAGCCATTCCCTTGCTTGATCGGTGTCTGCCAAGTCCCTATTTTATTTTAATGGTTGAAGAATTTTTCCAGCTTCTCGATCTGGCGCTCCGCCCGCGTCATGAAGGTGGTAGCGGAGGCCGCGTCGCCGGCCCGTATGGCATCGTTCGCGCCCTGCAGATTGGCGTTCATCAGGCTGGCGGCTTCCTGCATGTCGGCGCGCACTCCGAGACCGCTGGCCGCATTCGAGCGACGCAAATTGTCGAGGCTCGACTGGACGGTGGCGGCGCGCGCCCCGAGCATCACCATCTGATCGCGGGCCTCCTGCAGTTCTTTGCGTTTGCCGGCGAGGTCGGCGGCCGGCTGCTGCGGAGGCTGCTGCACCGGCGGCAGTTGTGCCGCGGGCTGCTGCACGACAGGCTGCTGCACGACAGGCTGCTGCACGACAGGCTGCTGAGTGGCCGGCTGCTGCACCGGTGGCAACTGGACGGCCGATTGCTTTGTTGTTGTCTGGCCCTGTGTTTGCGAGGCGCGGACCGCCGGGCGATCGCTATCACGTGGCTGCATTACTGGCTGCTGGACAGGGGGTTGCACCGCCGGCTGTTCTACTACCTGTTGCTGGACGGGCGGCTGCACCGCGGGCTGTTGCACGACTTGTTGCTGAACCGCCGGCCGCGGCGGATCGAGCGCCGCCTTGGTTCCCTTCCACGGCGCGAACTGGATGACGCCGACCACCACGGCCGCCGTCGCAACTGCGCCGATTCCCATCCACAGCAGGCGCTTGCTCCGCGGTTTGCCGAGCGGTGCCGGCTTGTCGACATACTGCGCCTGACCCGCCGCCCCGCCAGGCCCGGGGGCGGCTGACGCCGTCGTCGCCATCATCCGATCGACAGGGTGCGCGGCGGCCACACTGCTCAGTGCGTTGCGAAACGCGCCGGCGGTCTGAAAGCGGTTGTTGGGATCTTTCGCCACCGACATCAGGATGGCGTCGTTCAACGCTTGCGGCAGCGTGGGATCGATCGTGATCGGCGGCACCGGCGTCTTTTCCAGGTGCGCCGACATGATGGCGAACTGGCTGTCTCCATCGAACGGCCGCTTGCCCGTCACCAGTTCGTAGAGCGAAACGCCTACCGAATAAAGGTCGGCCCGCGCATCCAGTGTGGACGCGCCCTGAATCTGCTCGGGCGACATGTAATACAACGAGCCCATGGTGGTGCCGGTCATGGTGAGCCGCCGGTCGCCGGCCCCTTTGGCGATGCCGAAATCCATCAGCTTCACCACGCCCGTCGGCGTGAGCATCATGTTGGCGGGCTTGATATCGCGGTGGATCACGCCCTGCGCATGGGCGTAATCGAGCGCCGCCAGCACCTGGCTGATATAGTCCGCGGCCTGCCCCACGGGCAGCGGACCGCTCTTCATCCTCTGCTCGATGGTCTCGCCTTCGACAAACTCCATCACCATGAAGAGCTGATTTCCCACGCGCAGCGCGGTGCGGAGCTGGGCGATGTTGGGATGCTCCAGGCTGGCCGTGACCTTGATTTCGCGCATGAAGCGATCGGCCAGATCGGCTTCGTTGGCGAGGTCGGGCAACAGGACTTTGAGGGCTTCGATGCGGTCGGAAATCACATTCCGAACCTTGAACACCTTGCCCATGCCGCCCGCGCCCAGGATGCCGACCACCTGATAATCGCCGACGACCGAGCCGATCTGCAGATCCATTTCGGGTCCCCTTACTTGTTCGAAACCAGGTCCCCGACCTTGGCCGGGCCGCTGCCAGTGTACTTGCCCATAGCTGAAGTTTCGTCGACCTCGGTAATCACAACCGAGCCCAGCGCCTCTTCGATGCGCCGCAGAACCTTGCCGGTCGAAGGGTCTTTGATCTCGCGCCCGCCGCGCTTCACGTTCAGTTTGTCCCCGACCTTCAAGCCGGCCTTCGAGCCGACATTGACGATCATGCTGCCGTCGGCCTGCGCATCCGCCACGACGCCGCTGATGTCGATCGTCTTGGTGGGAAGCGACGCGGCCTTCTGGTCGAGCTGCTTCGCCAGATCGTTCACCGTCTTGGTGACCGCCTCGCCCAGAATGGTCTGGCCGAAGTTGCTGCTCTTCATATCGAGCCCGCCGACCCCCATCCCCGCAGAACTGCCGCCGGCGCCGATGAGGCCGGTGCCCGAGCGTTGGGACTCGCCCTTGGCCGTCACACTGGCGAGGATTTCGGCGGTCGAGGTGTCGATCATGCGGCCCGTGATCTGCACCACGGCTGTGGATTCGCTGCGTCGTACGCCGCCCAGGCCAAAGCGTCCGGTGACGCCTCCCAGCGCGCCGCCGCCGACGTCGGTCTTCTTGTCATCGCGGCCGAACTGGGTGATGCTGCCGATGATGATGGCGTCGACTCCCAGGATGCGCCCGAGTTTCGCCGCGCTGTTCGGGTCCGCGCGGTCGCTGTTGCCAAAATTCTGCTCGGCGATGATCTTGTCCAGCATCTTGCGTTCGATGACGGAGTAGACTCCGTCGTTGACGAGCTTGTCCACCATCAGGTCGGCGATACCCTTGCCGATATCCTGATTGGAACCGAACAGTGCCTGAACGCCGGACTGCACCGTCGCGTAATCGAAATTCATCACGGCGACGCGCTTCTTCTGGGCATGAATCGACGTCACGAGTGTCAGGGAAAGCAGCAAGGCCGCGCTCTTGGACCTAAACATGGGACTCCTCCATCAGAACCAAACATAGGAGAGATAAGGGCCGGAGTCAACTCCCCGGGGGCGGGTAAGACCTTTAGGAGTACTGGTGCGGAGGGCTCCACCGGCGCCGGTTCTGTTGGAAGGCGTGGAGGGGAGGCAAGCCGAAGCCCGATCGGCCTCAGGTGCTACGATGAAACCAGGAACCACGCATCGTCGGCAGGCGAAGCCTAATGACCATCTCTGCAAAGTTCGAAGATGGCGTCTTCAAGCCCCTCGAGAACGTGACTATCAGCGAGGGAACCATCGTTGAGGTGCGCGTGCCGTCGTACGCCGGCCGCCTCAAGGGCAAGTCCCGGCCTGTCCGGGAGTTTGCGTTCTTTGGTATGTGGAAGGATCGCACCGACATCGGCGATAGTGTCGAATACATCAGCGATCTTCGGCGCGATCTTCGGGGCTGACGGCCTCCTCCACGAAACCTAATAGTTGTCTTGCATGCCTTACCTGATCGACAGCGATGTCTTGATTGACATTTCGCGTGGCCAGCCGGCGGCACTCGATTTTGTTGATGCGTTGCCAGAGGGGTGGGCGATCTCACAGGTCGCTGCCTTGGAACTCATCGTGGGCGCACGGGCGTACGAACTCCTGAAGCTGTACGCGAAATCTCACGGCCTGCACGTCTTTGATTCGCTTGTTGCTGCCACCGCGATCGAAGAGGGCCTTACGCTGGTGACCAGGAATCGTAGGCATTTTGGCGTGATCGATGGCTTGAGCCTGGAGGTTCCGCAGTATTGATCGGCCGGCAGTGTTACGCGAGTGCCTCCCGCACTTGCGCCAACACGGCCGCCGGATCCGGACGATCCACGCGGATGACTTTGCAGTTGGGGCCCACCGGACGCCAGCGTTCGAACATGCGGGGGGCAGGGAAGCCGGCGAAAATGCTGATCAGCGGAACGCCGCTGGCGGCGGCTACGTGCTGGCCGGCGGAATCGTAACCCACGTAGAGCCGAGCGCTCGCAATGATGGCGGCGAACCCGGCGAACGAGCCCTCCCAAAACGTAGCCTTCGCGCCGGAACGTTCCACGGCGCGGGACACGCGGGCTGCCTCTTCGCCGCCCGCGCCGCGGTCGATCGTGAGCGGAGATCCGGAGGCCGCCAGCAGCTTCAGCAGTTCCTCCTCGAACGGATCGGGGACGCGCTTGTCCGGATTCTCGCCGACCCCGAGACTCACGGCGATGGATGGTCCGCGCGCCGGGACGCGTTCGAGCGCCACGTACGGCTTGGCGCCGGGCACACCGAAAGTCTCCGCAGCCCATGCCGCGGCCAGCTCTGGCAAGTTGCGCCCGGTATCGCCGCCATAGGCACGGCTCTCGAACAGATGGTATCGGTCTTCGGAACAAACCGGCAGAAGGCCGAGTTGGGTGAGCCGCGAATCGGGATCGATCGTCACGCAATCGGTGTCTGACAGCAGAGTCTTCATCTCTCCCCAGGTAGCCAGCCGGTCGCTCAAGCCGCCGCGCCGGTACGCAACCGCCACGTGGTGAATCTGGGGGTCGCCGGCGAACAGCTCGTAATTTTTCTGCGGGGCCACGAAGACTACCTCAACGTGCGGGAAGCGCCGCTTGGCGGCCGCCAGCATCACGCTGGTCACGGCGATGTCGGCGCCCAGAGTTACGCGCGAGAGCACGAAAACGCGGCGCGGCTGGCAGGCGATCGCACGGGTACGACGCACGCGTTCGTAGCGCGCCACCAGCGACGCGGCATCCAATTCCGGAATGACATGCGCTACGGCCTGCGAAAACAGGCGCGCGTAGACGTCGCAGAGCGCCGGTTCGAAACGGTCCGCCAAGCCCTCCACCAGAATGCCGAACAACGATTTCGCGCAGGGCTCCTGCATGAGCGGGCGCGGCAGCTCTTTGGGCGGAGCCCCCGCGATAGCGCGCTCCAACACGTCCGCAGCGATCGAGCTACACGAAGTACTTCTCAACGAGAATCCCCAGTTTCGTGCGTGTGGCCTCCGGCACTAATGTGCGATCGGTGATGATGGCGTGCGCCAGTGCCGACCCGCACTTGCAGGCGCGCCCGGCCGGCATCGCGGCCACCGCTGCCGCAACTACCTTGCAAGCGTTCCCGGCGTTTTGCATGAGATTGGCGATGATATCGTTCACGGTGACGGCGTCGTGCTCCGGGTGCCAGCAGTCGTAATCGGTCACCATGGCGATGGTGACGTAGCAGATCTCGGCTTCGCGCGCCAGCCTCGCCTCCTGCAGGTTGGTCATGCCGATCACGTCCATTCCCCAGCTTCGGTAGACGTTAGACTCGGCCTTGGTGGAGAATGCCGGGCCTTCCATGCAGAGATAGGTGCCGCCCTTTCTTGCGCTGACGCCGGCAGCGAGGCAGGCGCCGGCGGCCACTTCAGACAGTTCGGGACAGATGGGGTCGGCGAAGCTGATGTGCGCCACCAGGCCCTCGCCGAAGAATGTGGACACGCGGCCGCGCGTGCGATCGAAGAACTGATCGGGGATCACGAAGTCGAGCGGCCGGTGCTCCTCTTTGAGCGACCCGACGGCACTCAGCGAAATAATGCGCTCCACGCCCAGCCGTTTCATGCCATAAATATTGGCGCGGAAATTCAGCTCCGAGGGCGAGATGCGATGTCCACGCCCATGCCGCGCCAGGAATGCGACCGGGCGTCCCGCCAATGTGCCGACGACGTAATTGTCCGAGGGCGGGCCGAACGGAGTCTCGATGTGGGCCTCCTCCTGGGCTTCGAAGCCGGGCATCGAATAGAGCCCGCTGCCGCCGATGATTCCGATCTCTGCTTTCAAGTTTCGCTCTCCTGAATGAGTTCCAACAGCACGCCTCCGGCGGAGGCGGGGTGCACGAATACGTAGAGATGGCCGCCGGCGCCGGTCCGCGGCTCGTTCAACAGACGCGCCCCCGAAGCTCGCAGACGCTCGACCGCGGCGTGGAGATCCGGCACGCGCAGCGCAACGTGATGTAGACCGGGTCCGCGCTTCTCGAGAAATTTCGAGATGGGGGAATCGGGCGCAGCGGCCTCGATGAGTTCGATGCGCGATTCGCCCGCCGGCAGCATGGCGACGTGAACTTTCTCGCCGTCAACCGTTTCACGATGCGCGACTTGAAGCCCCAGCGACGCATAAAACGGGATGGACTGATCCAGGTTGTTGACCGCGATCCCGAGGTGATCGATACGCACGGTCGCAGGGACGGGGGCCAGGCGGTGGGGGCTCGCTTCGCTCGCGATTTGAAGTAGTCTTTCGGTGCCCTCGCCCGTCGTAGCCACCGTGCGGACAATCGGCGGCTGCTTCCCATGTGCCAGGCTCAGCATGCCTTGGATTTCCTGCTCGACGCGCTCGGCGCCGGGCTGGTCCGATTTGTTGATCGCGAAGACATCCGCGATCTCCATGATTCCGGCCTTGATCGCCTGCACGTCGTCGCCCATGCCCGGCACCAGCACCACCACGGTCACCTGCGCCAGGCCCGCAATTTCAACTTCGTCCTGGCCCACCCCCACGGTTTCGACGATCACGAAGTCGCGTCCTGCGGCGTCCATCAGGCGCGCCAGATCGGCGGTCGCGCGCGCTACGCCGCCGGTGATTCCGCGCGTCGCCATCGACCGGATGAAGATACCCGGGTCGGCATGATGCTGCTGCATGCGAATGCGATCGCCCAGAATCGCGCCGCCCGAAATGCGGCTGCTCGGGTCCACCGCGATCACCGCCACCGTTTTGCCTTGCTGCCGGATAGCCCGCGCCAGCGCGTCCACCAGCGTGCTCTTGCCCGCGCCCGGCGGTCCCGTGATGCCGATGATGCGCGCGTGCCCCGTGAACTCCGCCAGCTCTCGCAGCACGTCGAGCGCGCGCGGATCGCGATTCTCGATGCCCGTGGCGGCGCGCGCCAGCGCCCGCGTGTCGCCCTCACGGATTTTACGCGCCCACTCGTTCATCAGCTTTTGAGCAGTTGCCGCGCGATCACCAGCCGCTGGATTTCGCTGGTGCCCTCGCCGATGGTGCAGAGCTTCACGTCGCGGTAGAACTTCTCCACCGGGTAGTCCTTGATGAAGCCGTAGCCGCCGTGGATCTGCACGGCCTCGTTGGCGATGCGCACCGCGGCCTCGGAGGCGAAGAGCTTCGCCATGGCGGATTCGCGCGTCACGCGCTGGCCGCGATCGAGCATCCAGGCGGCGCGATAGTTGAGCAGGCGGGAGGCGTCCAGTTCCACCGCCATGTCCACCAGCTTGTGCTGGATGGCTTGGAACTCCGAGATGGGACGACCGAACTGCTTGCGCAGTTTTGCGTAGCGCAGCGCCGCATCGTAAGCGCCCTGCGCCATGCCGATCGCCAGCGCCGCAATCGAGATGCGCCCGCCGTCCAGCACCTTCAAGCTGTCGACGAAGCCGGCGTTGATCCGTCCCAGAAGTTGCTCCGCCGGCAGCCGACAGTCCGTGAAAATCACTTCGCCGGTGGCGCTGGCGCGCAGTCCGAGCTTGTTTTCTTTCTTGCCGGCGCGGAAGCCCGCCGTGCCCTTCTCCGCGATGAACGCCGAAATCCCGTGCTGTGCGGCGGCGCGATCGGTCACCGCCATGGCCACGCAGACATCGGCGTAGTGCGCGTTGGTGGTGAAAGTCTTGGCGCCGTTCAGCACCCAGCCATCGCCATTGCGCACGGCCGTGGTGCGTGTGCCCGCGGCGTCCGAACCGGCCTCGGGCTCGGTCAGCGACCAGCAGCCGAGCCAATCGCCTGAGGCCAGCTTCGGCAGGTATCGCTGCCGCTGCGCGTCGGTCCCCATCTTGTATATATGGTTCGAGCAGAGCGAAGTGTGCGCCGCCAGGATGATGCCGACCGACCCATCCACGCGCGACAGCTCTTCAATAATGATGGAGTACTCGATGTAGCCCAGGCCCGCGCCGCCCAACTCCTCCGGGAAGATCGAGCCCATGTACCCGAGCTGCCCGAGTTTGCGAACCACGTCGAGCGGAAATATTTGCGCTTCGTCCCACTCCATCACGTGGGGCGCGATCTCGGCCTCGGCGAATTCCCGGACCGATTTGCGAAGTTGGATTTGTTCTGGCGTGTACTCGAAGTCCACGGAGAAGCCTTAGACGATCTCTTCCTTGGCAGGGTCCCAGTGCACGGTGCGGCGCTGCAGATAGCTCTCGACCGCCATGCGGCAGGCGATCGAAATGCGGTAGCCGAGCTCGAACGGGCAGTTCGGCTCCTTGCCTGTGCGCACGCAATCGAAGAAGTTTTCCATGTGCGCGTTGCGTGAAGCCTTCGTGGCGCCGATCATCTCGTTGCCGTCTTTGCGGTTGACCTTCTGCGGCGTGTACCGGATTCCCTGCGGCGTGTGCGAGATGGTGCCGTCGGTGCCGAGCACCTCCTCGGCGACGTTCAGGTGGTCGTTGCCGAACCCGGAATCCCATGAGTAGAGAAGCTGCTCCGGCTCATGCACCATCGAAACGTTCATGGTGTCGGGCACTTCGCGCCCATCCTTCCACAGGTAGACGCCGCCGGTCATAGTCACCTCGCGCGGGATGCTCAGGTTGAGCGGCTTGTACCAGAAGGAAAGCTGGTGGCACATGTTCTCGTAAACGTTGCCGCCCGAATAGTCCCAGAAGAAGCGCCAGTTGATATACCGGTTGGCGTCGAACGCCTGCTTCGGCGCGTCGCCCAGGAACGAATTCCACAAGATGTTTTCGGGCGTCATGTCGGGATAGATCGGCCGCGCCCACTGCGGTTTATCGTGCGGCGTGTTGCGGTACATGTGGCCGTGGATGGCGGTGATTTTTCCCATCAGCTCGGGCTTGTTGGCCCACGCTTTCGCCTCCGTCATAGGCCCGGTGGAAGTCCATTGATGGCCGATCTGGACCGCCTGCTTCCCCTGGACTCGTTCGTAAGCGGCGCGCATGCGCTTGGCGTGCGCCACCGTGAACGCCATCGTCTTTTCCTGGTAGACGTGCTTGCCGGCTTCGATCGCCGCCACGAAGCACTCGGCGTGCAGGTGCTGCGGGGTGGCGATCAGCACCGCGTCGATCGACTTGTCGTCGAGCATGTTGCGATAGTCCAGGTAGGTCCTGGCATTGGGCGCGATCGTCTTTCCCTCTTCCAGACGCCGCGTGTAGATGTCGGCAATGCCCACGCACTCCACGTTCTCGATCGCCACGGCCTCGCGCAGAATCTCGCTGCCGCGAGCGCCCGGCCCGATGATCCCGATGCGAACGCGGTCGTTCGCGCCAAGCACGTTGGACGCTGCCAACGTACCCGCCAAACCAGTGGCCACCCGGCTGATGAAAATGCGCCTGGACTGCATGGAAACTGCTCCTTTAACCCCCGCTGCGGAGGACAAGACGATTATAGCCCGCCCGTAAGCCGCGTACGCGCGAACGCCCGCCCGCGCGATATGCACTCAAGGGACGCCATGAAAACTCTCCTTCGCTGGTGCGGTATCGCTGCCGCCCTTCTGTTCCTGCTGGCGGCGGGCGTCTTCTTCCTGGTCGACGCCAATCGCTTCCGGCCGTTGCTCGAATCGGAACTGACGCGTGCTCTCGGGCGCGAAGTCAAGGTCGGGAATCTGCGCGTCTCGCTGCTCTCGGGCGGAGTTACGGCGGACGATCTCTCCATTGCTGACGATCCTGCTTTCAGCCGCTCGCCCTTCGTCCAGGCAAAGTCGCTGAAGTTGGGCGTCGAAATGTGGCCGCTGCTCGTCTCGCGCCAACTGCATGTCACTCGAGTCACTGTCGAGCGTCCCGAGATCGCCCTCCTCCAATCCGCATCGGGCGAGTGGAACTACGCGAGCATGGGTAGCCGGTCCGCGCCCTCCAAGCCGGCCGATGCAGCGCCTTCCGGAAACCTCGATCTCTCCGTGAAACTGGTCCGGATCGGCGACGGCCGTTTCTCGCTCGGTCATATCGGCGCACGATCGAAGCCGCTGGTACTCGAAAGCGTCAACCTCGAGCTGCGCGACTTTTCCGCATCCACGGTATTCCCGTTCTCGTTCACGGCCAAGGTGGCAGGCGGCGGCGAGATCAAGTTGGACGGGAAGGTCGGGCCCCTCAACCAGGCCGATCTGGTCTCGACGCCCGGCAGCGCAAGTCTGGCGATTGCAAAGCTGGACCTCGCAGCTTCGGGCGTAGTGGCGTCCGCACCGTGGGTGGCGGCTCTCGCATCCTTCGACGGCGCCGCCGAATCCGATGGGTGGACCGTCAAGTTCCAAGGCAAGCTCAAGGCCGACCGCCTGAAGTTGGCGCGCAACGGAACACCCGCGCGGCGGCCCGTCGAATTCGAGTTTGCCGCCGAGCACGACCTGAAACGCCACGCTGGCCGCCTCTCGCGCGGTGACATTCGGATCGGCCGCGCCCCCGCCAGCCTCACCGGCGCGTACGAAGAACGGGGCGAGTCCACGCACCTCAACCTGAGTCTCGCCGGACCGGAGATGCCAGTCCCCGAACTAGCCGAAATGCTTCCACCGCTCGGCATCGTCCTGCCGGCGGGCGCTGCGCTCGAGGGCGGCACTGCCGGCGCGAAGCTGGCGTTCGCGGGTCCGCTCGATCGCCTTGTCACTACCGGTTCGGTGGGGCTCAGTCACACGCGCCTCACGGGTTTCGACCTGGGGAAGAAAATGTCGACGATCGAGCGCCTGGCGGGGATCAAGAGCAACCCGCAGACTGAGATCGAGGCATTCAACGCCAGCCTGCGCGTGTCTCCGGAAGGCATGACGGCCGAGAGCATTCAACTCGTGGTCCCGGCGATCGGCCAGTTGAGCGGCAACGGGACCGTGAGTCCGGCCAACGAGCTCGCGTTCAAGATGAGTGCGACGGTGCGCGCCGCGGTGCTCGGCAACACGGCCATCCCGTTCACGGTCGCAGGTACGGCCTCCGATCCGGTCATTCGGCCTGACGTGAAGGGGATCGTCGCGGACAAGGCCAAGAGCGTAGCGGGCAGTCTGCTGAAAGGATTGCTCGGCGGGAAGAAGCAGTAGCACGCGAGCCCGGCATCATCACTCGCTTGCCGTCCGATGCAGAGTGGGAACAATTCTTCCAACGCTTGCGTCGAAGATAGGCATGGGACTATCTGAAGACGAGAAGGCTCGCATCCGCGAGGAAGAGTTTATTCGACTGAGTGCGCAAGACGAATACCGCAAAACCGTTGCCTGGGTGCCACGTTCAGCATGGCTTACCCCTACTCTGTGGGTCGCTGTAATTGCGTTAGCTGGTTTCGCATGGGCGGTTCTCAGGACGGCTCACTAATCGCGAACCGGCAAGGCGTGCCGCCCTATAATATGGTTTGATTCCAGGCTTGCAACTGCTGGGGACCATACTGTTCCTCACGAGCGCGCTCGGGCTTCTGTACGTCCTCTGCTTCTATCCTCTGCTTCTCGAAATATTCTCTCGACGCCGTCCCGTTTCTCCGCGGCCCATCCTGCCGACTGTCACCGTGCTGCTTCCCGTGCATGATGGAGCGCCGTGGCTGCGGTCAAAACTGGAGTCCATCCTGGCGCTCGATTATCCGCGCGACCTTCTACAGATCGTGGTCATTTCGGATGGCTCCACAGACGACACCGACGACATCGTCCGCGAGTTCGCGCCGCGCGGGGTAGAGCTGGTGCGGATCGAGCGCGGTGGAAAGGCACGCGCCCTGAATGCCGGCCTCGAGCGCGCTTCAGGCGACATCCTCTTCTATACCGACGTTCGCCAGACGCTCGACCCCGGCGGTCTGCGCCACCTGGTCGCGTATTTCGCCGACGCATCGGTCGGAGTCGTCAGCGGCGAGTTGATTATCCGCGACGGCAAGACGCACTCCGAGGTCAATACCGGCCTCTATTGGAAATACGAGAAGTTGATTCGCCGCCGTCACAGCGATATCGATTCGGTCAGCGGCGCCACCGGGTGCATCTACGCGATGCGCCGCAGCCTGGCGATTCCCATGCCGCCCGAGACACTGCTCGACGATGTCTACCTTCCCACTGAGGCCTTTTTCCGCGGCTATCGCGTCCTGTGGACGGACGGCGCACAGGCGTTCGATTTCCCGACGCCGCTCGACGTCGAGTACCGCCGCAAAGTCCGCACGCAGGCCGGCATCTATCAGATGATCCGCTTTTACCCGGCGCTGCTGAACCCGTTCCGCAACCGCATGTGGGTGCATTTCTGCTCGCACAAGCTAGGACGGCTGTTACTCCCTTTCTTCCTGATGGGAATTTTCGCCGGGACGTTTGCCCTGCCACAGCCCTGGATGGCGATACTATTGGCCGGCCAGGTTGGATTCTATGCCGTGGGTCTGCTGGACCGCTGGATTCCGGAGGGCGCGCCCGTGAAGCGACTGACCTCCGTAGTGCGGACTTTTATCATCCTGGTCGCCGCCGCGCTCGCCGCCGTCCGCATCCTCTTCCAGCCGAATCAGGATTTCTGGGAGGTGACTCGGATTGGCGCATCCGGCAGCGGGTCGTAGAGAGACACCGTGATACTGCTGGCGCTTTACTTTGCCATTTTGATCGCGGGCCTCGGCTGTGCAGTCGCGAGAAGGAGGACGCTGCTGGTTCGCGGACGGGGCTTCTTCCTGCTGACGATTGCCGCGGAGGTGCTCGCGCTGGTGGAGTGCCTCGTGCGAAATCGCGCTATCGAGCCGTGGACGATCGCGATCTGGTCGGCGGCTCTCGCGGTTGCGCTGGTAGCCTGGCCGCGCTGGTTCTTTTTCTGGTACGCGCCTGATTTCGTCGCAGCCGAAGTGGAAGGCGCCGCGCGCCGGCTGCTCATCCCGTTTCTCAAGACTTCGGCGGGATACACGTTGAAGCTACGCAGCGGCGAGGTGTACCTGGACCTTCGCGCCGGTCCGTGCCGTGCCGCCGCGCTGCGCTTCCGCAAGGCTCGAGGATAACCCAAGGCAGACCTGCTGCGGGCGCTATTGCGCAAGCGCTTCGACCCGCTATTTCCCCGGCCGCGCATTCGTTTAGCATAGGAGAGGCCCATTTTCCGAAAGGAGGCGAGCGTGGCGAAGATAACCAGAACGGTGATCCTTCCGGCCCATCCATCGGAGGTGATCGAGTATATCTCCGACGTGCAAAATCACCCCGCGTTCATATCCGCGCTGAAGTCCGTGACCGGCCTCTCCGGCAGTTCCAGATCGGCGCGCACTGGGATTGGACGTTTCTGATGGCCGGCGTAGAGATTCAAGGCCGCGCCGAGACGGTGACTTTCGAGAAGGGAAAGCGTTTCGCGTTCCGCACCACCACCGGGGTCGAGAGCACCTTTACCTACTCGGCTGAGCCGGATGAGGAGGGTTCCCGGCTCGCCATGCAGGTGGAGTACGAGCCGCCGAAGTCCGTCCTGGCGAAGGTCCTGGATAAGGCAATTGTCGAGCGCCAGAATGAGACGGAAGGCGACCGCACGGCGGCAAATCTCAAGGCCATCTTTGAGAGCTAGCAGCCTGTGGTAAAGGTGGGTTTTTCTGAGCGAAGACCTTCGAAAAACGCGCACGAGGGGAGATGACTAAGTAACGTCACCACTCGTCAAAAGGTTACCGCTCGCTGCCGTCGTGCGATGTTAATTCCGAGGCCGG